>NZ_CAKKMI010000028.1:0-77000 GCF_918698105.1 Pseudomonas brassicacearum
GCTGCGCAGCGGCCCCGAGATTTTGCGGTCGCTGCGCAACCGAGCGGGAGCAAGCTCCCTCGCCACAGGGTGAAAGCGATATGGCGCTACCCAGCCCTGACAACCTCTTCAGCAAGACTCCTTTTTATGCTTCCCTAACGCTCATATTCCCCTTCAATCCCTTTCGCAGACTCCTAGATCGTGCCAACCCCCAACCGCACCGCTCTAATCACCCAACTCACCGCCAACCCCGATGACACCACCGCACGCGCATCGCTCTATCGCGATCTGCTCGATACCGGTGAGGCATCACTGGAAGGTTTGCGCATCGCGGCAGGCCTGTGCGATCCGGCTGCCAACGTGCTGATGGCTCAACTGAACACCACGCCCCATACAAACCGCCCCGGCCCTTTGCTGTCGCAACTGCGTGGCCTGCCGGTCGACCATTTGGAGTTGAACAACGCCGAGCCGCAGTGGTGTGACGCCCTAACCGGGCTGCCCTTGCGCACGCTGGTGCTCAACAGCCCGAGGTTTATCTGCGGCCCGCAGATGTGGCAACGTTTGCCCGCCAATGCCCTCGAAACCTTGGAGGTCAGTAATTTTTCCCGCGACGATAACGCCAATTGCCTCCCGTCGCCCGCACGCTTGCGTCGGCTGAAGTTGCAAACCTACGGCGAGGACTTCGACGACCGTTTCCTCCACCAACTGAGTGGCAGCCCGTTGCAGGAACTGTCGTTGAACCGTTGCGATGAGATGACCGACGACGGTCTTAAAGCACTGTCACACCTCAAGCTGCGCTCCCTGACCTTGCAACGCGTGGGCGAGCTGACGTCTCGTGGCATGGCGCACTTGGCAAGTCATCCCCTTGAGCAGTTGTCGCTCAGTGGCAGCGGCGCGATCCTCGACGATCCTTCCTGGCTTCGCGACCTGACGGGATTGCGCTCGCTGAGTCTGGATGACTGTTATGCAAGCGAGAGCGTGTTGCAGGCGATTCGGGGTCTGCCCCTGGAAAAGCTTGCGCTGCACTCTGCGTTCATCTGCGAAGACGATCTTGAAGTGCTGGAGGGAATGCCGCTCGCGGACTTGGACCTCAAGTGCCTACGGCAGGTGATCGAGCGGCTCGATGTGCTGCACGAGTTTCCGCTCAAGCGATTGGGGCTCTCCGACGTGCAAGGTGTCTGCGCCAGTACGTTGAGTGATCTGCGCGGGTTGGCGTTGGAGTCCCTGGACCTGTGCTTGAACGACATCACGTGGAAGGAGCTGAAACAACTGGCTGGCCTGCCGCTGAAGCGGCTCAATTTGAGCTTTTGCCAGGGCGTCGACGGTAAGGTCTTGCGCAAGCTCGTCGAGTTGGGATTGCCATTGGAGGAGCTTGAAATAAGCGGCTTGAACCTGCGCGATGCCGACCTGGCTTGTTTGCGGGACCTGCCCCTGCAGCGCCTGGGTCTGTATGACAGCCCTTGGCTGACTGACGCCGGGGTGGCCCATCTCGCGGGCATGCCGCTGCGGGACCTGACACTCGGCGCTGATCCAGGGGAATCGCGGATCACGTCGGCCGTGGTGCCGGTGTTGGAGCAACTGCCGCTGCAAACACTGTGGTTGCCCAACTGCGCGGGGATCGATGCAAACGGTTGGGACCGCTTGGCCAGGTTGCCAGCCTACGTGACAGGTCCGGGAATCTAACGCGCTGATGGGCAGTGCCCTAAACAACCAATCGGATTCGGTACAGGAAAAGGCATCGGCGATCACCGCCAAATGCCTTTTTTCTCATTCGCAAATCGCAATGGCCAAAGCCAGCTGCCTGTCCGACATCAGGGGCGGGCTGTAGGTCGCACGATAATACAAGACCGCCTGCTCGAACTGCGCACCACGAATCTCACCGTCAGAACCAATGAATGCAAGAGCATCAGTCTTGGCCGATTTGAAGAATTCGGGAATGTGGGATGTCAGTGCTGTCGTCCCTCCGATGAGCAGTAAAGGCGACAACGTAGCAACCGAGAGCGCTCTTTCCACCGGGTTGTCGATTTGACGGGCCGCGCTTTCCATACTGATCGAGGCCATCAAGCCGATAGCCAGCACCTTCCATGAGTCCATATTGTGCAGCTTCCTTTTTGCATCGTCAGTGCTTTTCCAGCGACGTAAATCAAACTCCAAACACAAACCTTCTGCTGAAATGATCGGAGTCCCGCCGTGTGGCATCGAGCTTTTTCGATGCCAAAGAAAAACCCCTGAAATTTTGATTTCAGGGGTTTTGTGTTGGTGGGCCGGGGTAATTTGAATTCGCTAAGTAAGCTATTGATTTATAAAATTAAGATCGATTATTATTTTTGGCTGGAATACCACTTGGAATACCACCTGGAATGCCGTGCGAAATTGGCCACCCGTTTGCATTCGATCTGACCATCGATTGCATCGCAGTTGACCAGCACACTTCGTAACCATGGTTGGCAGTTAACTGCGTATAGCTGCCGGTGACGACAGGCAGAAATCGGCCAGAAGTGGACGGTAGTCGTCCGCGACGAAGCCGTGCCTAACCGCTGCCTGGGCAGCGACATTCCCGCGGTAGGGCTGATCGACGGCTACGACAAAGACCGCACAGCCCTGCCCGAGCGCCACGGGATACTGCATCACAGCGTAGCGCGAGTCTGGACGGAGCGAGGCTTGGGCTAAACGTGCGCCCTAGGATGTGTTGAGCGAAGCGATACCCATCGGCAGCGATCGCGGCACAGCAAAAACAATGATGGGTATCACGCAGCTCAAATGATCCTACGAACTACGAACGCAGGCCCTTTCCAGCTAACATGTGGCGAATCACAATAGTCATGTTTTACTACGGGCCATATGAAGATCGCAGAGCACCATCAATGAGTGAGCAAAGAATCGAACAAGGCTTTATCGACAAGCTAGTTGAGCTCAAATACACCTACCGCCCAGATATCAGAGACCGCACCTCACTGGAGCGCAACTTTCGCGATAAATTCGAGGCACTCAACCGCGTTCGCCTCACTGATGGCGAATTCGCACGCCTGCTCGACGAGATCGTCACCCCTGATGTGTTTGCGGCGGCGCGCACCTTGCGCGAGCGTAATGCGTTCACCCGCGAAGACGGCACTCCTCTGAACTACACACTGGTCAACATCAAAGACTGGTGCAAAAACACCTTTGAGGTGGTTAACCAGCTACGCATCAACACCGACAACAGCCACCACCGCTTCGACGTCCTAATCCTTATCAATGGTGTTCCGTGCGTTCAAGTGGAACTCAAAACGCTGGGTATCAACCCGCGGCGCGCCATGGAGCAGATCGTCGAATACAAAAACGACCCCGGCAACGGCTACACCAAAACGCTGCTGTGCTTCCTGCAATTATTCATCGTCAGCAACCGCGACAACACCTACTACTTCGCCAATAATAGCGCCCGTCATTTCTCGTTTAACGCTGATGAGCGCTTCTTGCCCATATATCAGTTTGCTGACGAGGCAAATAAAAAGATCACCTACCTCGACAGCTTCGCCGAGACCTTCCTCGTCAAATGTACGCTTGGCCAAACACTTAGCCGCTACATGGTGCTCATTGCCAGCGAGCAAAAGCTCATGATGATGCGCCCGTACCAAGTCTATGCAGTCAAAGCCATCGTCGAGTGCATCCAGCAAAACTGCGGCAATGGCTATATCTGGCACACCACCGGCAGCGGCAAAACGCTCACGTCCTTCAAAGCCTCTACCTTGCTCAAGGACACCCCAGAGATCGAGAAATGTCTCTTTGTGGTGGACCGCAAAGACCTCGACCGCCAGACCCGTGAAGAATTCAACAAGTTCCAGGAAGGCTGCGTCGAAGAAAACACCAACACTGCTGCGCTGGTGCGCCGGCTGCTGTCCGAGGACTACGCTGACAAAGTTATCGTCACCACCATCCAGAAGCTCGGCCTCGCTTTGGATGAAAACAGTAGACGTAACAAGCAGCGCAAACGGAACGACCAGCTCACCTACAAAGAGCAGTTGGCCCCACTGCGCGACAAACGCATTGTGTTCATCTTCGATGAATGCCATCGCTCCCAGTTTGGCGAGAACCACAAAGCCATCAAGGAGTTCTTCCCCAAAGCCCAGCTCTTTGGCTTTACCGGCACGCCCATCTTCGAAGAAAACGCCTCACGCGTAAAAGTGGAAGACCAGCAGGCCTATTACCAAACCACAGAAGAGCTTTTTCAGAAGCAGTTGCACGCTTACACCATCACCCACGCTATTGAAGATGCCAACGTGCTCCGCTTCCATATCGATTACTTTAAACCAGAGGGCAAAAAAATGCCCAAGCCTGGGGAAGGTTTGGCCAAGCGAGCCGTAATCGAAGCCATCCTCGCTAAGCACGACATGGCCACCTCCCAGCGTCGTTTCAATGCCATTTTGGCTACGGCCAGCATCAACGACGCCATCGAATACCATAGCCTGTTTGCCGAGTTGCAACATGCCAAACAACTGGCCGAACCTGACTACCCGCTGCTGAATATCGCCTGTGTATTCTCGCCGCCAGCTGAAGGCAATGCGGACGTAAAGCAGATTCAGGAAGACCTGCCGCAAGAAAAGCAGGACAACGAAGAAGACCCAGAAAGCAAAAAAGCAGCGCTCAAAGCCATCCTGGGTAGCTACAACGCCCGTTATGGCAGCAACCACAGCATCAGCGAGTTCGACCTCTATTACCAAGACGTGCAAAAGCGCATCAAAGACCAACAGTGGCCCAATGCTGACCACCCACATACGCAGAAAATCGACATCACCATTGTGGTTGACATGCTGCTCACTGGCTTCGATTCCAAATACTTGAACACGCTCTACGTGGACAAAAAACTCAAGTACCACGGTTTGATCCAGGCGTTCTCGCGTACCAACCGCGTACTTAACAGCACCAAGCCCTATGGCAACATTCTTGACTTCCGCCAGCAGCAAGATGCTGTAGATATCGCGATTACCCGGTTCTCCGGCGAACAATCCGGCAAACAGGCCCGCGAAATCTGGCTAGTTGACAAGGCCCCCGCAGTTATTGAAAAACTACAGGCTGCCGTGCAAAAGCTTGATGACTTTATGCAATCGCAGGGCGTGGCCTGCGCACCGGAGGCCGTGAATAACCTAAAAGGAGACGATGCCCGCGCTGCTTTTATTAGCCACTTCAAGGAAGTGCAGCGTCTCAAAACCCAGCTTGACCAATATACCGACCTCACTGAAGACAACGCCGCTGCCATTGAGCACATCCTGCCCAAGGAAAACCTGCTTGGCTTTCGCGGTGCTTATTTGGAAACAGCCCAGCGCCTCAAGGCTCAGCAAGATAAGCACAGCAAAGACAAAGATGGCAAAGCCAATGCAGTTGACCAGCTCGATTTCGAGTTCGTGCTCTTCGCCTCCACCGTTATTGACTACGACTACATCGTGGGGCTGATGTCACGCTTCTCGCAGCAAGAGCCCAGCAAGCAGAAAATGAGCCGCGAACAGCTGATTGGCCTGATTCAGGCTGATGCCAAGTTTATCAACGAGCGCGAGGACATTGCCGCCTATATCGCTACTCTTAAGGCCGGTGAGGGGCTGAGCGAAACCGCTATCCGCGACGGCTATAGCCGCTTCAAGCAACACAAAGACACCGCCGAACTCGCTGCTATCGCAAACAAACACAACCTGGCCCCGGCAGCCTTACAAGGTTTTGTGGATGGAATTCTGCAACGCATGATCTTCGACGGTGACCAGCTAAGTGACCTGATGGCCCCGCTCGACCTCGGCTGGAAAGCACGCGCCCAAGCAGAGCTGGCGTTGATGAAAGAACTCCACGACCTACTTATTAAACGCGCCCAAGGCCGCGAAATATCAGGACTTAGCGCGTATGAGCAGTAAGACAAATACAACCAGTTCGATGGAAGACAGCACCCCCACGCTCGTGCCGAAACTGCGGTTTCCGGAGTTTCGGCAGGCAGAGGGCTGGAAGTTTATCCCTCTAAATCGCTTGGCGATTCGTGCTAAACAGAAAAATCGAGACGAAAAAATTGATCGTGTGCTAACCAATTCTGCTGAATTTGGTGTAGTAGATCAGAGAGATTTTTTTGATAAGGACATCGCTACGCAAGGAAAACTTGAGGGCTATTTTGTTGTTGGGCTGGGCTGCTACGTCTACAACCCTCGCATATCGTCAACAGCGCCAGTAGGCCCCATATCAAAGAACAAAATTGGCACAGGAGTGATGTCGCCGCTGTATACAGTCTTTAAATTCAAAGACGATAGGAACGATTTTTACGAACATTTTTTCAAGACTACCGGCTGGCACACCTATATGCGGCAGGCATCTAGCACTGGTGCACGCCACGATAGGATGGCCATATCAAGCAACGACTTTATGGCAATGCCTTTGCCTGTGTCGTCACCAGACGAACAACAAAAAATCGCTGATTGTCTGAATTCACTGGACGCATTGATAGTCGCTCAACGCAGCAAAGTGGACGTGCTCAAGACCCATAAAGAAGGGCTGCTGCAGAAGCTTTTCCCACGCGAAGGCGAAACCCAACCTAATCTGCGCTTTTCCGGCTTCCGAGAATCATGGATCGTAAATAAACTCGATAGTCTTTGCATCAGTATTTCATCGGGTCGAGATAAGCTCAATCCTGAAGGAGCTTTTGATCTTTACGGATCGACTAGTATCATCGGAAAAACGACAAGCCCAAGCTTTAGCGGCGAACGAATACTAATCGCCAGAGTTGGAGCAAATGCTGGTCTATTAACCAAAGCAAAAGGTTCGTTTGGCGTAACTGACAATACTATTGTGGTCAGCCTAAAACCTTCAATCAATATTGATTTTATCTTTTACTACCTGGAAAGCATCAATATAAACAGACTCATCTTCGGTTCGGGTCAGCCACTAATAACTGGAAGTATCTTAAAAAAACTGCCAATTCTGGTGCCGTCCGATCTGGAGCAACGAAAGATCTCTGCCTGCCTGTCATCACTTGGTGACCTGATCGTTACCCAAAGTCTTAAGCTTGAAGCCATAAAGGCCCACAAAATGGGCTTGATGCAGCAGCTCTTCCCATTATTTGCAGAGATCGACGTCTGATGCCTTCTTCTTTTGCTAATTTAACGAATTTAGCACTCCACTTACGAGATGCATTGAATACTAAAAAAATTGTTATTCTCTACGCTTTTAATGGCACTGGAAAAACACGTCTTTCTACAACATTCAAAGACCTTGGCAAGATTGATGGCGAGCCTGACACACTTTATTTCAACGCATTCACCGAGGACCTGTTTTACTGGGATAATGACCTTGAGGAAGACCGAGAGCGGAAGCTTAAAATAAACCGCAACTCGCGGTTCATCACCGCACTGTGGGAGCTGGAGATGGAAACGCGAATTCGCCCGTTTCTTGCTCGCTATGCGGACTTCGACTTCCGAATTGACACCGAAAATTGGGAAGTTGTCTTTTCTCGAAAAATACTTAATCCAAACTTCGATGAGAACGCAACCAACCCTCTAGAAGAACGCAACAAGATGGAAACTCATATTAAAATTTCCCGAGGTGAAGAAAATATCTTCATCTGGTGCTTCTTTCTCGCCGTTGTTCAGTTAGTGCTGGATGACACAGAATCTTATAGCTGGGTAAAGTACATTTATATCGACGATCCAATCTCCTCTCTCGACGAGCATAACGCAATAACCGTTGCCAATCATCTGGCGCAATTGTTAACCAAAACAGACAAGATGCCTAGAACAGTTATTTCATCGCACCATGTTCTCTTTTTTAACGTCCTAAGCAACGAACTGAAGAAGAAGGCCTATCGTCACTTTGTCAAAAAGGGGGCGGCACCAGAAAACTATATCCTTGAGGACACAACTAGCAAGCCATTTCTACACCACCTTGCGACACTGGCTGAACTTAATGAGTCAATTGCCACAGGTGCCATATATACGCACCACTTCAACATGCTGCGCCGCGTAATGGAGCAAACAGCGAATTTTTTCGACTTGAATAGCTGGGATGACTGCATCAAAATTGAGAATGATGACCAAGATAAAACTTTACACAAAAGAATCATTGATCTAATGAGTCATGGCGATTATTCGATATACGAGCCGAGGGAAATGATGGGCGAAAACAAAGAGCACTTCCAAAAAATCTTCAGAAACTTTATTGCCACTTACCCTTTTAACGAAGCGCTATTTTCCAGCGAAACGAATTAATCACTATGACCGAAAACCAAAAGAAACTCGGAAAAACCCTATGGGCCATTGCCGATCAATTGCGCGGAGCTATGGATGCGGATGATTTTCGCGACTATATGCTGTCCTTCCTTTTCCTTCGTTACCTCTCCGACAACTATGAAATAGCGGCGAAGAAGGAACTTGGAAAAGACTATCCAGAGTTGCCCACTGACGCCTTGCTAAAAACGGGGGCTGCGACTCCTCTTCAAGTCTGGTATGAGGAGAACAAGGCGGACATCCCTGCCTTCGAGAAGCAGATGCGCCGCAAAGTGCATTACGTCATAGAGCCGGCACATCTATGGAACAGCATCGCCAATATGGCACGCACTCAGGACGATGATCTGCTCACTACGCTGCAAGCGGGCTTTAAATACATCGAAACCGAGTCCTTTGAGAGCACCTTCCAAGGCCTTTTCTCGGAAATCGATCTGGGGTCCCCCAAGCTGGGCAGGAGCTATACGGACCGCAACACTAAGCTCTGCACCATCATCCAAAAGATCGCCGAGGGCCTAGCAGACTTTTCCACAGATAGTGATGCACTGGGCGATGCTTACGAATACCTGATCGGCCAGTTTGCCGCTGGTTCAGGCAAGAAGGCGGGCGAGTTCTACACCCCCCAACAAATTTCCGACATCCTTTCCGCCATAGTCACCCTTGACAGCCAAAACCCCAAAACCGGGCCCAAAAAGCGCTTGGAAAGTGTGTTGGACTTCGCCTGCGGTTCCGGCTCGCTGCTGCTTAACGTGCGCAAGCGCATGGGGCAGCATGGCATTGGCAAGATTTATGGCCAGGAAAAGAACATTACCACCTATAACTTGGCCCGCATGAACATGCTGCTGCACGGGGTGAAGGACACCGAGTTCGCGATTTACCATGGCGACACTTTGAGCAACGACTGGGGCATTTTACGCGAGCTAAACCCTGCTAAAAAACCCACGTTTGATGCCATTGTCGCTAACCCGCCCTTCAGCTACCGCTGGGACCCCACGGAAGCTCTGGCCGATGACGTGCGCTTCAAAAACCACGGACTAGCACCTAAATCGGCTGCCGACTTTGCCTTTCTGCTGCATGGCTTTCACTTTTTGAAAGACGAAGGCGTGATGGCCATCATCCTGCCCCACGGTGTGTTATTCCGTGGCGGTGCTGAAGAGCGCATCCGCACCAAACTGCTAAAAGACGGCCACATCGATACCGTGATCGGCTTGCCATCTAACCTGTTTTATTCCACAGGCATCCCTGTCTGCATTCTTGTGCTCAAGAAGTGCAAGCAACCGGACGACGTGTTGTTTATCAACGGCGCTGAACACTTCATCAAAGGTAAGCGCCAGAACCAACTGACCGATGAGAACATCGCCAAGATCATCGATACTTACCAGTTCCGTAAAGAGGAGCCCCGCTATGCTCGTAGGGTGGAGATGGGGGAGATTGAAAAGAACGGCTACAACCTGAATATTTCCCGCTACATCACTACCGCGAACGCAGAGACAGACATTAACCTACAAGCTGTGAATGACAAACTGGCTACATTAGAAGAAACCATTCAAGCGGCACGGGACAAACACAATGTGTTTCTGAAAGAGCTGGGCCTGCCATGCTTAATGTGAACCGCGAGACGACTCAACGAATTAGCACAACAAGGCACTAAATAGAGAATAATGCCTCGTTATGCGTCTACAAAGAACTGAAAGATTAAAAGGGGACGATTTATTTTTAGGGGCGACCGGCCGCTTTTGGCCGGTTTATGCCTATCGGTATTCTCGGCATCGGGGGAACGTTCAGTTAGGGACTATACTGCGAATCATACGGTACTGTAAAACTAGTGATAGCATCACCGTAACTGAGGTTTAAGTGATCAAGCGACACGAACTTGCCGGTTGGGCGACTCGCGGTAACAGCAAGCGATTCAATGCCAAATTAGAATGGCCGCTTACATCGACTTGACCGAAATAACCTCCACAAACTTGAATTTTTTTCTAGCCGTCATTTTAGCTTCTTGCTCCGCAACTAGGGTGCTCAGCGTATCGACCTCATGTACTTCCTCGTGCATTTTGTCTTCAAACTCATTTCCCACCCGCAGCGTGACTCTCAGCCTGGGCGTAAAGGCTTTTGAAGCTTTCTTTTTCTTCGCTGCCTTTACCGGTTGCACGGTCACGACATCCGGAACGGTGTCTTGCACGTGTGAGTTAATTGCCGGTGCCGGTGCCGGCGACTTAGACTCACTGAATAGCGCCCGGCGCATCTCTTCTTCCGTCAACTCTATATTCATATCATTTCTCAGAAGGGTGTTATGTACAGCCTGATCGATTCTATCAGTGTGGCCGGACTCGGCGGTAAATCGTCGTTGGGTCAGATCTGAGGTGATAGAAGGCCGCCAGATACCTGCGGGCATCAGCTTCTGACCGGCAGCCTTCGTTCGGACGCATATCTTATTGATACTGCATGCTTGTGTTGTCGCTGCTTCACATTTACGCTTTGTCCGTCGCGGTCAGTCCCGTGACCGGGTGTCAGAACCTGAATTGTTCGAGGCGCATGGCGCCATAGCCAGCAATTAAGTGCTTACAGAGGCTTAGCTGCCGCTTTTCTATGGCGGTCCGTGCGGGGCAGGCTTCGGCCTGGCCGGTTCCCTCGGACGCCGGTTTCTGACCCCCGTACGGTCCGCCACCCATTTCGTGTCAGAACGGCTGGGTGGACGGTTCCTTAACTGTCCGAGGAGATAAGGAAAATGCCCTGTCCCCCTTTTAAGCTCGTGCGCCACCCCGGCCGTTTGTTTTGTACTTCAAACTATCTCGGAGGATTCCGTGATGTTTGATCTCTCGCTTCTAATCGGCCTTCCCAAACCCAACACCATCGATACTGCATCGCTTACCCCTGAAGATGCCGCAGTTAAACTACGGCAGGCCGCCACGCTTCGGCTAAATGGAGCGCAGAGTATTCTGCTTCATTTTCCGCAGGACGTTGAGCTGGCTGTAGAACTGCTGGATGACGCGGCAGTGCTTTTCGACAAGGCCTTTCGATATTTGACTGGCATCCCGGCTCAGCGCGTTCATCAACAGATCGGTGAGTACGTCTCTGTTCCGTCCGTAGAAGGTTCGCCCGCGATTCAAACCCCCTGGGGTGATGAGTTCGCTCCGGCGATTAAGGATGGCGTTCGGTGTGCTGAGACCTGGCTTGAAGGCTCATCATTACCATTATGGTGGGCGCTGTCGCAGAATCGAAAACGTCATCGTCCAGGTGATTTTCAGGAAGCGTTCGAGGCCGGTTTTCTGCTGCGTTTGCAGCAGGCGCTGATCAACCTTCGTGAAGTCGCGGCATCCCGACCAATAAGTTTCGATGCTTGAGGCTGTATTTGACGTTTGAGACTTTGCTTTTCCCGCCAAACCCTCCGATCCAGCGATCTTTGATCGCGCCGATCGGAGGGTTCACCCGCTCTTTTTTGAAGCCACCTCGTCCCACCCTTCCATTTCAAATATGATTAGCGCCACGCCGTTGTTTATCCGTCATTAATTGCCCGTGATCTCTATCGAGTATCGCGTAGTGCCAGAGCGTCAGAACGGGGGTTGTCGTGGGGCTATGCTCGAGAGTTGGCGACAGCGGCGACAGCGGCGACAACACACATAGAACGTGACCTGGAGCATGGCGACAAAAGTGGCGACAGTCGCCAATTTTTTCACGCCTTGGTCGCGACGCTTGACCGCCTTTTCGAGTGGGTATAAAAATTGGCGCACGGATCGCTGTCGTTGACAGCACCTGCCCAGGTAGTCAGAACCTTTAAGGCTACGCCACTTGTGTGGTGGTTCTCCCGAAGTGCGATTAGCGTCCGGCGGCTCGCACGGTCACTCCCCAAGAGTGAAGGATGCCTACTCGACTTATCTGTCCACTGCGGCAGACGATAGACCCTCCTCGCTGCGCTGCAGCAACCTGACCTCTCGACGCACTTCGCTGCGCCAGACTGCGCCCGTCTCTTTCTTCCGGAAAGAGACGGACGCTCCTACCGCTGCTGCAGCCCAACTCGTACAAGGCTTTGCGGCATTCCCCCTCGTGACAGTCGGCCAGACAAATCCGATTCGTCGCAATCCGCAACGACACAGGCGCCGGTGCCGCAGCCTATGGAAAGACTGCACCTGACTGACAGTCAGGCATGCCCCAGGTGTCGATGTTGTTGCCTTCTCCCGCTCAGGATCTCCAGGTGTCGAACTCGTCAGTCGGCACAGCCTCCACCCGCCCGCATCTTCGGATGCGTCTAAGGAGGTCAGATTCATGGGGTCATGCCCTTGCTCCCGGTCGTAAGGAGCCGTTCGTTCCACGTCAGTGAACACCTCACAGGCTGCAGGGGCCTTGATCCCTGATAACACTCAACTTCCGTGGCGGGACTACGTGAGGACAACCAGCAATGAACGAGGAGAGGGCCCATGCAGCAGTTAGATCCGAAGCTTGAACTACCGCAACCACCTCGACCGCTGATTGAGTCGAATCCCGTGGCCCAGCCTTATCCGGTGCAGGCACTGGGTGGGATTCTTGGGCCTGCGGTAGAGCGAATGGCCGAGGTCATCGGCGTGCCCCAGGCACTGGCCGCGCAATCAGTGTTGGGTGCCTCGGCGCTGGCCACTCAAGGTCATGCGGGCTTACAGCATGACGGGAGAAATTACCCCCTGTCGCTGTACCTGATCACGGTGGCCGCGTCAGGTGATCGCAAGACCGCCGCAGACCGATGTGCATTGCTGCCGGCACGGCAATGGGAGCGTGAACAGTGGCAGCACTATCGCGAACAACTTGCCCGGTACCGTGCCGCACAGCGACAGGCGCAGCGTATCAAGCCTGGCGATCCTGAGCCCGCAAACGGAATGTCGCTCGAAGCGGAGCCCTCAGCCCCTAGACTGATCACCACGGACCCGACTATCGAGGCCCTGATCAAGGGGCTCTGTCATGACCTGCCTAGCATGGGTCTGTTCTGTGATGAGGGTGGACAATTCCTCGGCAGCAGCACCATGAGTCGGGATAACCGTTTGAAAGCGGTCACGACCTTGTCGTCACTCTGGGATGGCAGCCCGATAGATCGCGCGCGTTCCATGGTTGGTGAAAGCTTGCGAGCCTATGACCGACGCTTGAGCCTGCACCTGATGCTGCAACCGTATTTGGCCATGCAGTTACTCAGTGACCCGTTGCTGCAGGGGCAAGGCATTCTAGGGCGCTGCTTGATGACCTGGCCCACCAGTCTAGCCGGGCAACGTAGCTACCAGGCTGTCGACTTGTCCAAAGACGCTGTCCTCAAGCGATATCATCACCGCCTTTCGGCTCTGTTTTATCAGCCTTGGTCACTTTCCGCTGACGGAGCCTTGCAACTGTCAAAGCTGAGCCTCAGTCCGCTCGCGCGTCGTCGCTGGATTGATTTGCATGATGCTATCGAAGCTCAACTGGGTGAGTTTGGCGAGCTGGCCAGCGTGCGGCCCAGCGGTTCGAAGGCCGCCGACAACCTTTTGCGCGTCGCCGGCATTTTGGCCGTTGTGGAGGAGAGCAGTGTCGTGGAGGTCGACCATATCCAGCGGGCCTCGGCCTTAGTTGGCTACTACCTCACCGAGATCCAGCGCCTGACCGAGCAGGAGCCGGTGTGCAGGGTAAAGGAAGAGGCGGACCGGCTGTTGCGCTGGCTGCAGGTCAAGGATTGGAAGCGCTTCAGTATTCGAGATCTGAATCGCAACGGTCCCCGCTTTGCCCGCAAGAGCAGTCGTCATGCCGCAAAGCTGCTGGTCGAGTTGATTGATCATCAGTGGTTGATCTCCGACGGCCACACCTTCGAGGTGCGCCATGTTCAATCTTGATGAAGCGCTGCGCAACCATCTGGCTCAACGCGAAAAGGAGCCGAAAGGGCGATTTGTCGCCGGTACTGTCGCCACTTTGTCGCCACGCTCAAAGGCAGGCAAGGCAGGGGTTGTCGCCGGTGTCGCCGGTGTCGCCACCCTCCATAGAACTATCACCTCGACGACCTCCATTATCCAATGGTTGGAAGAGCAGGGCGCGCATCTTTACGTCACCGACAACACGCTGTGTTTTCGCCCGACTGATTGGGCTCAGTTCGCGATCGTAAGTGCGCACTGGCGAGCTTTTTTGCATGATCTCGCAGCAGCCGATCAGGAACAGAAAAATGGCTCGGGTCGGTAAGCGAGCAGGGCGCAATTTCGGCTTCGGTCGCCAGCTCAGCTATGCCGGACCGCAAGCACTGAAAGACCTGTTTGGCGACGGCCATTTTGCTACCGTCAAAGCCCATAGTGATCGCTGGCAGGCTTTCGTGCGTTGGTGTCTATCCGAGGAAGGGCCGAGGCTCAATGATGCGCGACAGATCGACCGCGAAGTCCTAATGCGGTACGCCGTCCACGTGCGGGAGCAGGTTGATCAGGGCAACGTCGGCATCGCTACCGCGCAGAACCGACTGTCCAGCGTGAACCGAACGATGGCTGCGCTGCGCGGTGATCAATACGTCAAAATCCCGAGTCCAAGCAAGGCGCTTGGCTTGCAACGCTCAAGCGTGCGTAGTGAGGCGCCACAAGGCCAAGACCGTGTGAAGGTCAGGCTGATTGCGCAAGCGCTGTCAGAGCGACAGCAACTGAGGGTGAGTGCCATTGTGCTCCTCGCTCGGGAGACCGGCATGCGCCTGCGTGAAGCGATCTTGGCGGACTTGCCCCGGCTGCAACTTGAGGCTCGGCAACTGGGCAAGATCAATATCCAGGACGGCACCAAAGGCGGTCGATCAGGCGCATCGGCACCGCGTTGGATTGCGGTCACGGATCAAGTTCGTGGCGCCCTCGACAGGGCCAGCGAGGCCTCACCCAAGGGCAGTCGGAATCTGCTAACACCTGATGAAAGCTACAAAGATTTCTTACAGACAATCGTACGACCGGCGCGGGACATCATGCATGAGCATGGATTGAAAGGCTTTCATGAACTGCGGGCGGCTTACGCCTGTGAGCGCTATGAACAACTGACCGGCTTCTCCGCGCCCATCAATGGCGGTCGTGGTCAACGAGAGGATCGAGCACTCGATCAGCGTGCACGTCAGCAGATCAGCCACGAGTTGGGGCATAACCGCATCGACGTGGTGAGTGCCTACATCGGAGGTCGTCGATGAAGTCCGAGTTCGATATGGCGTTGTTTCTGAGCCCCGTGCTCAAAGGTGCGCATGCCACGCGGCAGCGGCATATCAGGCAGGCAGAAAGGATGCACGAGGCGATTCGTGAACGTTGGAGTTGTGCGACCCCTTGGTCCTGGAAGAAAAAGCACGCCAGGTGGTTTTTTGAGCACTACCTGCGTAGCTCAGCACCAGCGACCATCTATTACTATCAGTTAACAGCAGGGCTGATCCGCCGCAGAAAGGCGCAACTCGTGGTTGTCTGATAGATCTTTAAGCGTGAGCCCCTAAGTATGGGAATGCGGAGCCTTCCCATACTTAGGGGCTTGCCCGAAGAAGCGCAGGCATGCGGCTGATTTAGCGACAGTCGCCACTTCAGTCGCCCTGCTGCACGGCACGAATTGTCGCCTGCTCAGCGTATCGGCACGACGTTACGGTCCCTGGTTTGATTGATGGCGGATGCCGACAGGCTGCCGGTGGCTGCCTTCTGGATATGTTCACTCCACCAGGCCATCATCGGACGCCGGCGTTCGATGTAATCCGCCCGGTTGTAGGCGCTTCGAACTTCGTCTTTATCGACATGCGCCAGCGCGACTTCGATTAGCTCCGGATCCCATCCATGCTCATTCAAAATTGTGCTGGCCATGGAGCGCATGCCGTGGCTGACTAAGCGGTCCTGAAAGCCCATTCGTTTCAATGCCATGTTGGCTGTCTGGCTATTCGCGTGGGTGCGCGGATTTCTATCTGACGGGAACACATATTCCCTGTGGCCGCTATGGGGCTTAAGCGTCTCCAATAACGAGAGTGCATGTTCGGTCAGCGGGATTGTGTGCGGACGACGCTTTTTCATTCGCTCCGGAGGGATGGTCCAGATGCGTTTTTCGAAGTCTATGTCTTCCCATCGGGTACTCGCCGCTTCGGCAGGGCGGGTCATAGTGTGTAGCTGCCATTCGATCAGGCAGCGGGTTGTCCGCTTTATGCTGGCGTTCGCGATTTCCATCATGAGCTCCGGAAGCTCATCTGGTGGTAGCGCTGCCATGTTCTCTTTCTTAGGTTTCTTGAACACCGCTCGAATGCCGCTGAGAGGGTTGGCAAAAATCATTCCGGAATTGACCCCGTAGGTCATGATCTCGTTAAGGCGCTGGCTCACTCGCTTAACTGTCTCGAGGCTACCTTTGGCCTCAATCGGACGAAGGAGCTTGATGACCATTGGGGCGCTGACTTCGGAGAGAGGCGTTGATTTCATGCTCGGAAAAACATGCAGTGTGAGGGAGCGCCAAATGTCTTCGGCATACGCCGGCGTGACGGAGTCCTTCTTCAGCTCGAACCAGGCGGTGGCCACGTTCTCGAAGGTGTGTTCCGTTTCCGCTCGTTTGGCTTCCTGTAGCTCATTGCGCTGAGCTTTTGGATCGATGCCCTGTGCAAGCAGCTCTCTGGCCTCAACGGTTTTCTTCCTCGCTTGCGCAAGAGAAACCTCGGGATAAGAGCCGAGTGCCATGTTGATTCGATTTTTGGTGACGGGATGCCGGTAGTTGAAATTCCACTGCATCGAGCGATTGACCCTGACTCGCAGTTGGAGCCCGTCGCCATCCGTGAGGACGTAATCCTTGTCTTTCGGTTTGACCGCCTTGAGTTGGCGGTCGGAGAGGCGGGTGGTTTGAGCGCACATGAGAAGTACTCCATGACACCTTTTGGTATTCCCAAGATTAGCGCCGGGGAGCCGGGAATACCATTGGGAATACCAAACTGCCTGGAACTCAAAAAGCCTGGAAAGCCTCCCGTGGCCCTGAAACCCCCGTATTTACTGGATTTCAGGCACAAAAAAAGACGTCCGTGGACGTCTTTAGATGATCAAATGGTGGAGCCGGGGGGATTTGAACCCCCGTCCGCCAGTACTCCGCTGTCGGTACTACATGCTTAGCCGTGTCTATTAAGTTAACCCTCAGCGACCCGACGGGCAGGGTGCTTTGGGCGAGTTGTGTAAGTTTTAGCCGCTTCGTCCACAACGTACTGCACGGCGATTCTGTTCTATATGACAATCACTTTGGGTTTACAGACATCCCCTGATGATTGCTGGACCCGAAGGTACCAGAAGGGAAGGGCTAAGGCTGCTTACGCAGCGAGAGCGTATTCCCCGTAGGTTTCGTCATTGGCAACTATAGGAAGTTGCAACAGTGGATTTACGAGTTCTGTTACCAACTCGGCATGCACCTAAAGTTTCGCAACCGGCGTCGAATCCTAAACGGCCCCGAACCTGTCGCTCCGTGAAGCTGGAGGAGCGGCAGGCATTTGCAGTGTACGCCAATCCGCGTCAGAGGCCAACCCGAAGGTTGGCCGGACGCGACATTACTGCTGATCGCCTTTGGTGTTGTTCTGCACTTTCTGAAGAGCTTGGGTGGTCAGCGAGATGCATTCCTTCGTGCCTTGCTCGGTACCTTTGGCCTTGGCAGCGGTGGCCTGTTGGACAGTGGCATCGATGTCAGATTTCATGCTTTCACTCATTTGCTCGCTGCTGACCTTGGCGTCCTTGATTTTTTGCAGGTTGACTTGGCAAAGGTCTGCCTGGTCATTTGCAAACACCGGAGAGGCCAACATCGCAGCGGAAATGAACAAGCCAGCAAGTGCGGTGTGCTTCATGTGAATCTCCTTTAACGTCTGGTCTCGGTGCTGGCCGTAGGGTCACAGACAGGGCCGAGCATAAGGGAGGACCCAGCGGAGCTGGGCCTATCCAAGTGACTACAGCGACGCGCAGGAATTCGATTTTTCTTCGAGCCCCGTGGCTAGGTCTTCACCGTTGACGGGTTTGGGGCGGGTGACACGGTCTACCAGATACACCAGCCCGTGGTAGTCAATTGCGCCGTGTTGGGTAAGACCGATCTCACAGGTGCGGCTGGTGGAAATCCCTTCGCTGCAATGCTGTACCGCGTCCTTCAGTGAGCGCAACGAGTGGGCGTTCAGCTCTGGCGTGGAGAAGCCCTTGTCGCCGGCGAAACCGCAACAATGGATGCCTTCCGGGATGACCACGTGTTTACTGCACTTGCGCGCCAGGTCGATCAGCGCCTGGCTTTCGCCAAGGTGCTGCGTGCTGCACGTGACGTGCACCGCGATGGGAGCCTCCTGGGGAATGAAGTCGAGCCGATCCATCAAGTGGGTACGGATGAAGCGCACCGGGTCATACAGGTCCAGGCGCACGTCGCCGAGGTCCTGGACCAGCCGCAATGTGCAGGGGCTGGTGTCACAGTAGATAGGGTCGAGCCCGCCGCGACTGGCGTGCAGCAGGGCGCCGATCAGTTCCTGGCGCTTGTGCTCGGCCTGTTCGGTGTAGCCTTTGGAAGCAAAGGGTTGGCCGCAGCAGAGGCTGTCCACATTGTCTGGAAAAACCACCTGATAACCGGCTTTTTCCAGCAGCCGTTGGGTTTTTTCGTACAACGACATCTGCTCTTTATCCGCTGCCGCCGGGCCCATGACCCGCGACACGCACGCCGCCAGGTACACGACTCTCGGCCGTTCGTCCGACACGGCGGGACTGAACCGGATGGCTTTTTCCGGCTGGGGCATGGCGTTGGTCCACTGTGGCACCTGGCCCTTGGACAGGCGCGTCAATGAGGCCGACAGTTTCGCCAGGCGGGGCGCGCCCAGCAGCATGCGTGCACCTTTGGCGACGTGCAGGGCGAAGCGGGCGCCTTGCAATGTGGTGGCGAAATTTCCTTCAATCCAGCTGGCGGTTTTCGTCTTCGTCGCGTCACGGCTGCGCAATTTTTTCACCAGTTCGCCGGTATTGATGCCTACCGGGCAACGTTGTGCACACAGGCCCGTGGCGGCGCAGGTATCGATGCCCTGATATTGGTAGGCACGTTCCAGTTCGGTGGTGTCCGTGCCGGCGCGTTTTTTCGCTTGGATATCCCGCCAGATCACGATGCGCTGGCGCGGGCTCAAGGTCAGGTCCTTGGACGGACACACCGGCTCGCAGAAACCGCACTCGATGCACTTATCCACAATCTCATCGGCGGCCGGCAGCGGTTTGAGGTGCTTGAGGTGGATCTGCGGGTCTTCGCTGAGCACCACGTCCGGGTTGAGAATGCCGTTGGGATCGAGCAGGCGCTTGAGCTGCCACATCAACTGATAGGCGTCACTGCCCCATTCCAGCTCGACGAACGGCGCCATGTTGCGCCCGGTGCCGTGTTCGGCTTTGAGCGAGCCGCCGAATTCCACCGCCACCAACTGCGCCACGTCGTCCATGAACGCCTGGTAGCGTGCGACTTCTTCAGGGTTGTTGAAGCCTTGGGTGAAGACAAAGTGCAGATTGCCTTCCAGCGCGTGTCCGAAAAGGATCGCTTCGTCGTAGTGATGTTTGTCGAACAGCTCGATCAGGCGGTTCACACCAATGGCCAGTTGCTCCACCGGAAAGGTCACGTCTTCGATGATCACCGTGGTCCCGGTCTTGCGTACCGCACCGACGGCTGGAAAGGTGTCTTTGCGGATCGCCCAGAGCCGGGCGTTTTCCCGTGGGTCCTCGGTAAAGTCGACCTGTTTTTCAACTCGGAAGCCGGCCAGCGAGGCCATGATCCGGGCCAGTTGCTCTTGCAGTAAAGATGAAGAGGCAGCGCGGGATTCGATGAGCAAGGCGCAGGCATTGATCGACAAATGCTGTACGAAATCCGGCATGCCCGGTTTGTCCTGCACCGAGCGCAGGCTGCGGCGGTCCAGCAGCTCCACGGCCGAGACGGGCTGGCTTTTCAGCACGGTGACGGCGTTGCAGCAGGTTTCCACATCGGGGAAGACGATCAGGGCCGAGGCTTTGTTCGGGTGGTCGATGACGGTGTTGTAGGTCACCGCACTGATGAAGCCGAGGGTGCCTTCGGAGCCGACCAGCAGGTGGCTCAAGATATCCACAGGCTCATCGAAGTCCACCAGGGCATTGAGTGACAGGCCGGTGGTATTTTTCAGACGGTATTTATGCCGGATTCGCGCAGCCAGTTCAGTGTTGGCGCGGGTCTCGCGGCCCAGAGTTGCCAGGCGTTCCAGCAGTTCGCCATGGCTTGTACGAAAAGCCGCAACGCTGCTGTCGTCTTCGGTATCCAGGCGCGTGCCGTCGGCCAGTACCAAACGGATGCCGGCCAGGGTGTGATAGGTGTTCTGCGCGGTACCGCAGCACATGCCGCTGGCATTGTTGGCGACGATGCCGCCGATTTTGCAGGCGTTGATCGACGCCGGATCTGGGCCGATCTTGCGCCCGAACGGCGCCAGCCAGGCGTTGGCCTGGGCGCCGATCACGCCGGGCTGCAAACGAATCTGCGTACCTTGATCGCGAATTTCGCGCCCGTTCCAGTTATCCCCCAGCACAATCAGCACCGAGTCGCTGATGGCTTGCCCGGACAGGCTGGTGCCAGCGGCGCGGAACGTGACCGGAACCTGGTCGCGCTGGGCCAGTTTCAGCAGGGCAATCACTTCATCTTCGGATTCGACGCGCACCACCAGTTTCGGAATCAGCCGATAGAAACTGGCGTCGGTACCGAAGGCCAAAGTCGACAGCGGATCGTCGAAACGGCGTTTCTGCGGGATCAGTTGTTGGACGTCGTGTAGGAAAGGAGCTGGAAGGGTCATTGGTCCTCCAGAATCAAGACCACCAGATCCTTCGGACCATGGGCGCCGTAGGCCAGGACTTGTTCGATGTCGGCGGTTTTCGACGGGCCCGATACCAGCAGGGCGTTGGTGGGCATGCCTTGGGCCCATTTGAATTCCTGCTGCACTTCATAGAAGTTGTCACGGATTTCGCTGGCCTTGAGCAGGGCGAAATGCACCGGTGGCACCAGGCTCATCAGTCGCGGCTCTTCCCGGGTTGGCCAGAGAATCAGGCTACCGGTGGCGGCGATGGCGCCAAGGGTTCCGGTCAGGCTGGCGGGGGTGTCGTTGAACAACTCGGCCTTCCACTCTTCTACCGGGCGGTCGTAGGCCTTGAGGGTTGGTAGGTCCGGATTGTTCGCCCAGAACTGTGTGATTTTTTCCCCGTGTGCGGTGGTCGGGGCGATGAGCAGGCTCGGCAATTGACGGTCGCGCAGCAATTGCGCGAGCAGGGCCGGCCAGCCTTCGTCGGACGTCAGGTGGATTTCGGTGTGCACCGCCTCCATCAGCTTGCGCAATTGCGCGATACGTTCTTCGGGCGCATAGCGGTAGGTCTGCGTCACCAGCTCGACGTCGAAGTTGTCGGCAACGGGCGTGGCGCCGGTTAGGCTTTTACGCAGCTTGGCGAGGATATTGTCCTTGGCGCTCATCGGCGGTCTCCCTGGTTCAGGTGTTCGCGGGCCAGGTCATGCAATGAGCGGGCGGCGGGTTTGGGGGCGCTGTGGTTCTGGGTCCATGGGCCGACGTTGTTGGGCGTCAGGGCGCGCAGGCGCGTGGCGAGGAACCCGAACAGCCGATACAACCGTGGCGAACTGTTGAGCCGAGCCCAGGCATTCCAGATGAAGCGTTCCTTGGGCGAGTATTTGCTGCCCTGGCCGCGCATCACCTGATGGGGGCTGTCCGGCGCCTTGACGTTTTCTTCCCGTAGCCGCCGCAGCAAGGCCGGGATCGGAATCTTCACCGGACACACTTCACCGCAGGCGCCGCACAGCGAAGACGCGCTGGGGTGGTCCGGCACTTTGGCCAGGCCGACCATGTGCGGCGTGATGATTTTTCCGATAGGTCCCGGGTAAACCTCGCCGTAGGCATGGCCGCCGATTCGGGTATAGACCGGGCAATGATTCATACAGGCGCCGCAGCGAATGCAGTTCAGCGTCTGGCGCAGTTCGCTGTCGGCAAACGCCTGGCTGCGACCGTTGTCGAGCAGGACCAGGTGGACTTCCTGGGGGCCGTCCAGTTCCTCAGCCTTGCGCGGGCCGGAGATCATGTTGACGTAGGTGGTGATCGGCTGGCCCAGGGCCGAGCGGGTCAGCAGCGACAGCAGCGGCACGACGTCGCGCAGGTTCTCGACGACTTTTTCGATGCCGGTCACGGCAATGTGCACCGGCGGCACGGTGGTGGACATCCGCCCGTTGCCTTCGTTTTCCACCAGCAGCAGCGTGCCGGTTTCAGCGACGGCGAAGTTGACGCCGGAGACACCGATATCGGCCTCGAAGAATTTCTGCCGCAATACCTTGCGACCGATCTGAATGAGTTGGTCAACGTCCTTGGTGTACTCCACGCCGAGTTTGTCGTGGAACAAGGACGCGACCTGACCGGCATTCTTGTGGATCGCCGGCATAATGATGTGTGAAGGCTTCTCGTGGTCGAGCTGGACGATGTATTCCCCCATGTCGGACTCAAGACATTCAATGTCCCGAGCCTCGAGGAAATGGTTCATCTCCATCTCTTCGCTGACCATCGATTTGCCCTTGATCACTTGCCGCGCCTCGTGAGCGCGGATGATCGAGAGGACGATGCCATTGGCTTCGTCCACCGTTTCCGCCCAGTGCACATGCACACCGTTGCGGGTCAGGTTGCTTTCAAGTTGCTCGAGCAGGTCGGGCAACTTCGATAACGCACGGGCGCGGACGGCATTGCCCAGCACACGCAGGTGTTCTCTTTCGTGGGCATCGCTGAAGGACGCTGCCCGCTTGGTCATCAGTGAATCCATCGCTGTGCGAAAGTTGTTTCGCAGTTGCGTGTCGTCCAGGGCCTTGTGGGCGCGGGCGCGAAAATCTTCCTGCACCTCAACGGTCGGAATCAGCGTCGGCGTGCTCATGCGACACCTCCGCTACGCTGCCAGAGGAAGCTCGCCAGGTGCTGGCCGCGCAGCGTCTCCTGCTGTTTTTCCAGTGCGCCATTGATGTTCATCAGGCAGCCACAATCGGCACTGATGACCTTGTGCGCGCCGGATTCCTTCAGCGCTCGGGTCTTGTCGGCCACCATCGCGCCGGAAATATCCGGCATGCGAACGCTGAACGTCCCACCAAAACCACAGCATTCGCTTTCGTGGCTGTGGTCGACTCGTTCCACATTGCGCAACTGCGCCAACAACGCGCGGCCGTGCAGGTGGGTGTTCATTTCACGCCGTGCCGAGCAGGACGTGTGCAGCGCGACTTTCACCGGCTCGCCGCTGTCGTTCAACTGCACCTTGCAGACAAACAGCAGGAATTCGGCCAGTTCATAGGTCCGGGCCGCCAGGGCCTGGACCTGTTTGAGCGTCTCGGGCTCGTCCTTGAACAGGTCGGCGTAATGCTCGCGCAGCATGCCGGCGCAGGAGCCCGAGGGCACCACCACCGGATAGTTTTCGGCAAACAAGGCCAACTGCGCCCGCGCCACCGTCCGCGCCTGCTCGGTGTAGCCCGAGGTGTAGGCCGGTTGGCCGCAGCAACTTTGCCCTTGCGGGTAGTCCACCCGGATTCCTTCGCGCTCCAGCAGATGAATCGCATCCATCCCGGCTTCGGGATAGAACAGGTCCACCACGCACGTGCCGAACAGGTAGACCCTTTGCGGTTTCTCGCTGGGGTACTGCCGAGGCTCGGGCAATGGCGGGGCGACACGGGTCGCGTTCGGCACGGCGTTGTAAAAAAGCTCGCTCATCAGGCGTGTCTCCGGGTGGTCCCGGTTATCCGTCTGCTGAGGCTGCTGAATATAGACAAGAAATCTTTCAGCAGCCTTGCAGACCCGGTGGTGAATAGCAGACGCCGAATCACGGTTCGGCGTCGGTTTTTTCAGTGTTGCGTGTAGGACTTAATGAACCAGCATGCCGGTAAACCAGTAGGCCTGGGCCAACGTGATCAGGCCGACAATCGTTGCAAAGAATAGGCTGTGTTTGAGGGTGAAACGGAACAGATCCGATTCCTTGCCCACCAGGCCGGTCGCGGCGCAGGCCACTGCGATCGATTGTGGCGAGATCATTTTGCCGGTCACGCCGCCGCTGGTGTTGGCCGCGACGAGCAAGGTGTCGTTGACGCCGATCTGGTGCGCGGTGGTGGCTTGCAGCGAGCTGAACAGCGCATTGGACGACGTATCGGAACCGGTCAGGAACACCCCCAGCCAACCCAGGAACGGCGAGAAGAACGGGAACGCCGCGCCCGTGCCGGCCAGCACCAGGGCCATGGTCGACGACATGCCCGAGTAGTTGGTGACGAAGGCGAATGCCAGCACCATGCCGATGGACAGGATCGGCCAGCGCAGCTCGAAAAGGGTCTCTTTAAAAGTGGTAAGACCAGTTTTGATGTTGATCTTCAGCACCAGCATCGAGATCAATGCGGAGAAGAAAATCGCCGTGCCGGTGGCGGAGATCGGATCAAGCTTGAACACGGCCGGAATGGCAGTGGGGTTGATCACGATGGGCGCGACCTTGATCACCATCTGGTCCAGGTGCGGGATGGCGAAGTTGAACACCCAGCCATACATCGAGCCGCCAGCGGCGAACATCGCCTTGAACGGCTTGAGGGTCCAGATCGTCACCAATACGGTCAGGATCAGGAACGGCGACCAGGCCTTGATGATTTCCCCCAGGCTGTAGGGCGAAGCCACGGTGCTGCGCGGTTGGCCGAAACCGCCGACGCTGGCGGTGACCGTTGCGCTGGAGGTGGCGCCGGCAATCTGGGCGCCAGCGGTGCGCTTGGGCTGCCAGACTTTCAGGAACAGCGTCAGGGAAATCAGGCTGGCCAGGGCGGAGGTGATGTCCGGCAGTTCCGGGCCAATGAAGTTGGAGGTGAAGTACTGGGTGATGGCGAAGCTCAGGCCTGCCACCAGTGCTGCTGGCCAGGTTTCCCGCACGCCGCGCAGGCCGTCCATCATGAACACCAGCCAGAACGGTACGAACAACGACAGCAGTGGCAGCTGGCGACCGGTCATGGCGCCAATCTTGAAGGCGTCGATCCCGGTGACCTGACCGGCCACGATGATCGGAATGCCCAGCGCGCCGAACGCGACCGGAGCGGTGTTGGCGATCAGGCACAGGCCGGCGGCGTACAGGGGGTTGAAGCCCAGGCCGACCAGCAGGGCGGCAGTGATCGCCACCGGAGCACCGAAACCGGCGGCACCTTCCAGGAATGCGCCGAAGCAAAAGCCGATCAACAGCACTTGCAGGCGTTGGTCATCGGTAATCGACAGCACCGAACTGCGAATCACCTCGAACTGGCCGCTCTTGACCGTCAGTTTGTAGAGGAAGACGGCGGCGACGATGATCCAGGCGATGGGCCACAGGCCGTAGGCAAAGCCATAGCCGGCGGCAGCAAAGGCCATGTCAGCGGGCATATTGAACGCGAAAATTGCCACGGCAATCGCCAGCGCCAAGGTGATGCTGCCGGCCACATGCCCCTTGAGGCGAAACACCGCCAGGGCCAGGAAGAAAAATACGATGGGAATAACGGCCGCGAGTGCGGACAAGCCGAGGCTGCCGAGCGGACTGTAGAGCTGTTGCCAGGTTTGCATAATGGGTGGGCCCCTAATTGTTGTTGGTCAGGCACTGCCAGCGGTCTTGGTTAATTGGTAATACCAATTTACAATCGCTGTTGGCTAGGGTAAAAGCCTTGGCTGTCATGTGTCAATTTGCCGCCCTGAAACTTTCGTCGAATGAGCGGTGCAGAGGGCATCTGATCCGGTGGTGCAAACGGCTTTTGATGGGTGTAGACAAGACCCGGATGGGCCAGAATAGAGAGCCCGGCGAGCCGTCGGGATCGTGGAGAATTGAGTTATGGGGTTTGATCAGATTCGTCAGCGCCGTTTGTCTGACGATATTGTCGAGCGGCTTGAAGGCATGATCCTTGAGGGCACGCTCAAGTCCGGTGAGCGGCTGCCGGCCGAACGGACCCTGGCCGAACAGTTCGGTGTGTCACGCCCTTCGTTGCGCGAGGCAATCCAGAAACTGGCGGCCAAAGGCTTGTTGGTCAGTCGCCAGGGCGGCGGCAACTATGTGGTGGAGTCGCTGGGCTCGACGTTCAGTGATCCGCTGCTGCAGCTTCTGGAAAGCAATCCCGAAGCGCAGCGTGACTTGCTGGAGTTCCGTCACACCTTGGAAGCGTCCTGTGCTTATTACGCGGCGCAGCGGGCCACGGATGTAGATCGCGAGCGGCTGACGGCGGCCTTCGACGAGCTGCAGGACTGTTACTCGCGCCACGACGAGGTGAGCCGGGCGGAGGAGGGCGCGGCGGATGCCCGGTTTCACCTGGCGATCGCCGAGGCCAGTCATAACGCGGTGTTGCTGCACACCATCCGCGGCTTGTTCGACCTGCTCAAGCGCAACGTGGTGACCAACATCGGCGGCATGTACAAGCAGCGCAGTGAAACCCGCGACATGCTGATCAGCCAGCACCGGGAGTTGTACCAGGCCATCATGGGCGGGCACGCGGAACAGGCGCGGGAAGTGTCCAGCCGGCATATCTTGTATGTGCAGGAGGTTCTGGAGGAGGTGCGTCAGGAAGTGCAGCGCGTGGCGCGGGCGGAGCGGCGTAAAGGCAAGTAGCGCACGAACCCTGTGGGGGCGAGCCTGCTCGCGATGGCGGCCTGTCTGACACATCAATGTCGCATGTGTCATCGTCATCGCGAGCAAGCTCGGCTCCCACAGTCGATCCCGGGCTAGTCTTCCTTGCCCTTGTTGCGCACCGCGCGCTGCAGCTCGCGGCCGGCATCACGTTCGCGCTCGGTATCGCGCTTGTCGTACTCCTTCTTGCCCTTGCCCAGGGCAATCTCGCACTTGATCAAATGCTTGCTCCAGTACAACGACGTGCAGACGCAGGCGTAGCCCTTCTGCTGAACGGAGGCGAAGAGCTTTTCCAGCTCGCGTCTGTTGAGCAGCAGTTTGCGCGAACGCGTCGGGTCGGCAATCACGTGGGTGCTGGCGGTGGTCAGCGGCGTGATATGGCTGCCCAGCAGCCAGGCCTCGCCGTCCTTGAGCAGCACGTAGCTGTCGACCAGTTGTGCCTTGCCGGCACGCAAGCTCTTTACTTCCCAGCCGGCCAGGACCATGCCAGCCTCGAAACGCTGTTCGATGAAGTAATCGTGTCGCGCCTTTTTGTTTTGCGCGATGGTCCCTGTGGGGTGTTTCTTCTGTTTAGCCATAGGGGCGGCATTATAGGCAGTTGCGTGCGTGTCGGCTACGGTGAAGCTGCGTGCTTGAGCACGTTGAGTGAATCCCGGACAATGCGGCCTCTTTTTTAACGCTTGGGCGTGATCACGATGTCGACAGACAAGGTTTCTGTCCACGGCAGTTGGGCTAGCCGGTGGGTCTTTATATTCGCTGCAACCGGCTCCGCGGTGGGACTGGGCAGTATCTGGAAATTCCCTTACATGGTTGGCGTCTACGGTGGCGGTGCCTTCGTACTGATGTTCCTGGCGTGCATTGCACTGATCGGCGCGCCGGTGATGTTGGCCGAAACCCTGATCGGTCGTCGGGCCCGGCAAAGCCCGGCCAATGCCTTGAAAGTGTTGGCCGTGACGGCGGGGCACTCGCCCAAATGGTCGTGGGGTGCCTTCGCCGGAATGATCACGGCGCTGTTGATCCTGTCTTTCTATAGCGTGGTCGGCGGCTGGTCCCTGGACTACATCATCGACATGGGGCGTGGGGATTTTCAGGGTGTGACGCCTGATCAGGTGGGCGCCTACTTCGGCAATGTGATTGCCGATCCTTGGAGGCTGACCCTCTGGCACACGATTTTCATGGTGCTTTCAGCGGTGGTGATTGCCCGGGGCGTGGTCGCCGGGCTTGAGCGCAGCCTGCGGATCATGATGCCGTTGCTGTTCGTGATGATCCTGGTGCTGCTGGGCTACAGCATGACTACCGGGCATTTCATGGCAGGCGTGCATTTCATGTTCGACTTCCAGCCGGAGAAAGTCCTGGATGGCTTGCTGCCGGCCATGGGGCATGCGTTTTTCTCCCTGAGCGTCGGGGTCGGCTCGATCATGATCTATGGCGCCTACATGCCCAAGAATGCCTCCCTGACCCGGACCGTTGTCGGCGTCGCGCTGTTGGATACCTTCGTGTCGCTGTTGGCGGGGTTGGCATTGTTTCCGATTGTGTTCGCCGCCGGCCTGAACCCCAGTGAGGGGCCGGGGCTGATGTTTGTCAGCCTGCCTTTTGCATTTGGCAACATGGCGTTCGGCCAGGTGATGGGCGTGGTGTTTTTCCTTCTGGTGGCCATCGCAGCCTGGAGTTCGGCCATCTCCCTGTTGGAGCCCATGGTGGCTTACCTGGTTGAACGGACCCGGCTCAGTCGTGCCTGGGTGACCTTTTGGCTAGCCTTTACCTGCTGGTTTGTCGGTTTGGGGACGGTGTTTTCCTTCAATATATGGAAGCAGGCGAAGTTTTTCGTGAACGAAGACGGGCTGTTCCATCTCTACCAGTGGGGCGCAACCGGAGGGCTGGATTTCTTCGGCGTGATTGATTTCTTCACCTCACGGATCATGCTGCCATTGGGTGGTTTGTGTTTCGTAGTGTTTGCAGGGTGGATCATGGGACGTGAAGCGGTGCGTGATGAGTTGTCGCTGCGCAGCCCGGTATTGTTTGGTTTGAGCCTGTTCTTGATGCGCTACGTGGCGCCCATTGGCATTCTTGTAGTGTTTGCCGCCCAGCTGTGGAAGTGACGCTCACATGACGACACATATTCAACGCTCGGCCTTGCTGCCCTACCCGGCGCAGGCGCTGTACGACCTGGTCAACGACGTGGCGAGCTACCCGCAGTTCTTGCCGTGGTGCTCGTCGGCCGAGGTGCTGGAGAGTTCTGAAACCCACATGCGCGCCAGCCTCAACATTGCCAAGAGCGGTTTGAGCCAACGCTTCGTCACGCGCAATACGTTGGTGCCGGGACAGTCCATCGAGATGAACCTGGAAGAAGGGCCTTTCAACCAGCTCCACGGTGTCTGGGTGTTCAAGCCTCTGGGTGAAAAGGCCTGCAAGATCAGCCTGGACCTGTCGTTCGACTACGCCGGCCCTCTGGTGCGAGCGACGCTGGGGCCGCTGTTCAATCAGGCCGCCAATACCCTGGTCGACGCGTTCTGCCAGCGGGCCAAGCAGAATGCAGAGCTCAAGCGTTGATTGAGATAGAAGTGGTGTATGCCTCGGCGGAGCGTCAAATCCTGCGCACCTGCGTCGTGCAGGAAGGCGTCAGTGTTCGCGCCGCGCTGGTGGCTTCGGGCATTGCCGATGTGTTTCCAGAGCTGGATCTGGCGACTTGCCCGGTGGGGATTTTTGGCAAGCTGGTCGCCGATCCAGAGCGCCAGGTGGTGCAGGCGGCTGATCGACTGGAGATTTATCGCCCGTTGCTGGCCGATCCGAAAGAGATTCGGCGACTGCGCGCGGCCAAGGCTGCCCAGGCGCGCCAATCGGAGCCATGACCTGGCTTGAATCACAGGCAATAAAAAACCCGGCACGCCGGGTTTTTTTATGTCGCGATTTATTGCGGCGAGGTATCCAGGGGCTCTGGCGTCGGGACGGGTACGGTCTCGACCTGGTCCACGTCCTTCTGGATCTGGTCCAGCAACGAACCTGGCTTGACCGGTTTCTCCGGTTTCGGCTTTTCGGCATTCTGGGCCGGGTCGGTAACGGTGGTGTCGCTATCCTTGCCCAGGATGGCTTCGTCACGGCTCACGCCCGGCATGAAATCGCCTGACAGGCTGACGAGTTGGTCATTGGGGCTAAAGATAACGCTGATGCGTTCCTGTTGGCGCTCACCGCCGCCTGGCTGCAAGCTGTACAGGTAATCCCAGCGATCGGCATGGAACGTGTCGGTCAGCAGGGGGTTACCCATGATAAACCGTACTTGCCGGCGGGTCATTCCCGGGCGCAACTGGTCTATCATGTCCTGCGTGACGACATTGCCCTGCTGGATGTCGATTTTGTAAACCCCGGGGAATGAACAACCGGCGAGTGCGAGCAGTCCCACAAAGGTGAAACTGGTTAGCAAGAGCTTGGTGTTTTGCATCGGTGGGCGACTTCCACTATCTTGGCTGGGACAACGTAAACGCCGATCATACCCGCATTAAGAGAAGCTGCGAAGCAGCATCGCGAGAAAGCTGACCATGGTTGAAAATAGCGAACTACGCAAAGCCGGCCTCAAAGTGACCCTGCCACGGGTCAAGATTCTACAAATGCTCGATTCCGCCGAGCAGCGTCATATGAGTGCCGAAGACGTCTACAAGGCGCTTATGGAGGCTGGCGAGGACGTTGGTCTGGCCACGGTTTACCGTGTCCTGACTCAGTTCGAGGCTGCGGGTCTTGTGGCTCGTCATAATTTCGATGGCGGTCATGCGGTCTTTGAATTGGCTGACGGGGAGCACCACGATCACATGGTGGACGTGGATACCCGTGAGGTCATTGAGTTCATCAGTCCGGAAATCGAAGCACTGCAAAAAGAAATTGCTGAAAAGTATGGCTTCGAGCTGATCGATCACCATCTCGTCTTGCATGTACGCAAGAGGAAGTAAGCTCGTTGTGTGAGCCCACAGCTCCCAAACGAAAGAAGGCGACCCTAGGGTCGCCTTCTTGCTATGCGGCTTTTGTCAGGTTTTTACGGTGACGACCATTTTTTTCGCGTGGGCCAGCGACTCCTTGGTCAGGTCGATGCCTCCGAGCATCCGGGCCACTTCTTCCACGCGCTCGTTTTTGTTGAGCTTGGACACGGCAGTACGAGTGGCATCCTCGCCGCGTACCTTGTGCACAAATAGGTGCTGGTGTCCCTGGGCGGCGACCTGGGGCAGGTGAGTCACCGTCAGCACCTGGCCACGCTCCCCCAGCCGGCGCAGCAATTGGCCGACAATTTCCGCGGTTGGGCCACCGATGCCCACGTCCACTTCGTCGAATACCAGCGTCGGTACACGAGAGGTCTGCGCGGTGATGACCTGGATGGCCAGGCTGATCCGTGACAGTTCACCGCCGGACGCGACTTTGGCCAGGGCCTTGAGCGGTTGCCCGGGGTTGGCACTGACCAGCAGTTCCACTTGCTCCAGGCCATTGGGTTGGAGCTCGTCGCCGGCGTTGGGGCGCAATTCGATGGTGAAGCGCCCGCCGGGCATGCCCAAGCGCTGGATTTCCTGCTCCACGGCGCTGGCCAGCCCTGTTGCGGCGTGCTGCCGCAGTTCACTGAGTTCCTTGGCCTTCTCCTGATAATGACGGGCATAAGAGGCCAGTTCATCCCCGAGGCGTTCGATGGATTCATCGTTGGCGTTCAGGGTTTCCAGTTCTTCCAGCAGGCGCTGCTGGAGTTCGGCAACATCGGTCGGTTGGATGCGATGCTTGCGCGCCAGTGTATAGATGGTGTCCAGACGCTCTTCCAGGTACTGCAGGCGAGCCGGGTCGGCATCGAAATGATCGAGGAACCGGTTCAGCTCACCGACGGCTTCTTCGACCTGGATCTGCGCGCTGGTCAGCAGGTTGGTCGCCTCGTTCAGGGCGCCCACCGAATTGTTCACGCTGGAGAGTCGATTCAAGCTCGCGGTCAGTGCATTGAGCACATTGCCTGAATCGCTCTCGCTGCATTGTTCGACCACTTGCCGGCAAATACTCAGCAGGGTTTCGGCGTTGGTCAGGTTCTTGTGTTCCTGCTCCAGTTCTTCCAGTTCATTTTCACCCAGGGCCAGGTTCTCGAGTTCTTCGAGCTGGTAGCTCAATAACTGGTGACGGGCACGTTGTTCGTCGCCGGAATTGGAGAGTCGATCCAGTTCCTGGCGGGTCTGGCGCCAGCGTTGGGCCGCCAGTTGGACCTGTCGGGCCAGGTCGGTGGCGCCGGCGTATTCATCCAGCAAGCGGCGATGGGTGTCGGTCTTGAGCAGGGATTGGTGTTCATGCTGGCTGTGAATGTCGATCAGCAGCTCGCCGAGGGCCTTGAGGTCGCCCAGGGGGCAGGGCGTGCCGTTGATGTAGCCTCGGGAGCGGCCTTCGGCGGTGATGACGCGGCGCAGGATGCACAGGCCGTCGGTGTCCAGGTCGCGTTCGGCCAGCCAGGCGCTGGCCTCGGGAATGTCGACCAGGTCGAAGGTCGCCAGGATGTCGGCCTTGTCCGCTCCGGGGCGTACCACGCCACTGTCGGCGCGGTCGCCCAGCGTCAGGCCCAGGGCATCGAGCATGATCGACTTGCCTGCGCCGGTTTCACCGGTGATCACACTCATGCCTCGATCGAGTTCGAGGTCGAGGTGTTCGACGATGGCGTAGTTGTGTACGGACAGGTGCACCAGCATAAGGCCGCTCCCAGGCTTTAGGTCTGGTTATTTATACAGTGTTTTGTTTCGGCCTGACAATGCCCTCGCTTAGCTCGATTTGCTTGGATAAAGGATTTTCTTAGCGCTGGGGGGAATGGTTATGCAGCTGTTTTTTGTAAGGTTAATTCGTCGGATGGCCCTTGAAGCTGCAAAACCCGACCCCATATACCGGGCAGAAGCGCGAGTTGAGCTCGCGGACGAAGTTGAGAGGAGAAATCTATGGCTGACGAACAGACGCAGGACACGCAAAATCTAGACGCCAATCAGGCTTCCCAGGATTCCGGTGAAGACCTGGCGGCGCGTGTACAAGTGCTCGAGGAGCAACTGGCCGGTGCGCAGGATCAGGCGTTGCGTGTAGCAGCCGACCTGCAGAATGTCCGCCGTCGCGCCGAGCAAGATGTAGAGAAGGCTCATAAATTCGCCCTGGAGCGTTTCGCCGGCGACCTGCTGCCGATCATCGACAGCCTGGAGCGTGGCCTGGAGCTGTCCAACCCGGATGACGAGAACATCCGTCCGATGCGTGAAGGCATCGAGCTGACGCTGAAGATGTTCCAGGACACCCTCAAGCGTTATCAGCTCGAAACCCTTGATCCGCACGGCGAACCCTTCAACGCCGAGCATCACCAGGCCATGGCGATGCAGGAAAGTGCCGACGTCGAGCCAAACAGCGTGCTGAAGGTTTTCCAGAAGGGCTACCTGCTCAATGGTCGCCTGCTGCGCCCGGCCATGGTCGTGGTCAGCAAGACGCCAGCGCCGGTTTCGCCTTCTATTGATGAGCAGGCTTGAAATCGGTCGTAGCGGCCCCATCTATAAGTCAAGCGTTTAAGTGCTACCGCAGTTAGCCACCACTGCTGCGGCAACAAAATCCAAGTTCCGGGAGAGTTAACATGGGCAAGATTATCGGTATCGACCTGGGGACCACCAACTCGTGCGTCTCCGTGCTGGAAAACGGCAAGGCCAAAGTCATCGAAAACGCTGAAGGCGCGCGTACCACGCCGTCGATCATCGCTTACGCCAATGATGGCGAGATTCTGGTTGGCCAGTCGGCCAAGCGTCAGGCAGTGACCAATCCGCATAACACCCTGTACGCGGTGAAGCGTCTGATCGGTCGCAAGTTCGACGAAGAAGTCGTCCAGAAAGACATCAAGATGGTGCCTTACAAGATCGCCAAGGCTGACAACGGCGACGCCTGGGTTGAAGTGAACGGCCAGAAAATGGCGCCGCCACAGATCTCGGCTGAAATCCTCAAGAAAATGAAGAAAACCGCCGAAGACTACCTCGGCGAAGCGGTGACTGAGGCGGTCATTACTGTTCCTGCCTATTTCAACGACAGCCAGCGCCAGGCGACCAAAGACGCCGGCCGCATCGCGGGCCTGGACGTAAAACGTATCATCAACGAACCGACTGCGGCCGCTCTGGCCTACGGTATGGACAAGGCCAAGGGCGATCACACCGTGATCGTTTATGACCTGGGTGGCGGTACCTTCGACGTTTCCGTGATCGAGATCGCTGAAGTTGACGGCGAGCACCAGTTCGAAGTGCTGGCAACCAACGGTGACACGTTCCTCGGTGGTGAAGACTTCGACATCCGCCTGATCGACTATCTCGTCGATGAGTTCAAGAAAGAAAGCGGCATGAACCTCAAGGGTGACCCGCTGGCCATGCAGCGCCTGAAAGAAGCCGCTGAAAAAGCCAAGATCGAACTGTCCTCGAGCCAGTCGACCGACGTGAACCTGCCGTACATCACTGCAGACGCCACCGGTCCTAAGCACTTGAACGTGAAAATCTCCCGCGCCAAGCTCGAAGCGCTGGTGGAAGACCTGGTTCAGCGCACCATCGAACCTTGCCGCATCGCCATGAAAGACGCCGGTATCGACGTTGGTTCGATCAACGACGTGATCCTGGTGGGCGGTCAGACCCGTATGCCACTGGTTCAGAAGCTGGTCACCGATTTCTTCGGTAAAGAAGCACGTAAAGACGTCAACCCTGACGAAGCTGTTGCCATGGGTGCTGCTATCCAGGGCGCGGTATTGGCTGGTGACGTGAAAGACGTTCTGCTGCTCGACGTCAGCCCGCTGACCCTGGGTATCGAAACCATGGGCGGCGTAATGACCGCGCTGATCGAGAAAAACACCACGATTCCTACCAAGAAATCGCAAGTGTTCTCGACGGCCGATGACAACCAGGGCGCAGTGACTATTCACGTACTGCAAGGTGAGCGTAAGCAAGCCGCACAGAACAAGTCCCTGGGCAAGTTCGACCTGGCCGAGATTCCACCAGCACCACGTGGCGTGCCACAAATCGAAGTGACCTTCGACATCGACGCCAACGGCATCCTGCACGTCGGCGCGAAAGACAAGGCCACCGGCAAGACCCAGTCGATCGTGATCAAGGCCAACTCCGGTCTGTCCGAGGAAGAAATTCAGCAGATGGTTCGCGATGCTGAAGTCAATGCCGAGGAAGACCGCAAGTTCGAAGAGCTGGCCAGCGCTCGCAACCAGGGCGATGCCTTGGTGCACTCGACTCGCAAAATGATCGCTGATGCTGGCGAAAAAGTGACCGCGGAAGAGAAAACCGCCATCGAAGCGGCCGTGGTTGCCCTGGAAGCTGCCGTCAAAGGCGACGACAAGGCGGCCATCGAGGCGAAGATCGAGGAGCTGTCCAAGGTCTCCGCGCCAGTGGCTCAGAAGATGTACGCCGAACAGGCTCAGCCTGCAGAAGGCGCGGCTGCGCAGGGCGAATCGGCCGAGAAAGCCGACGACGTCGTTGACGCCGAGTTCGAAGAAGTGAAAGACCACAAGTAATCGCTTGTTGGTCGGCCGGTTGACTGCATTTGTGCGGTGGCTGGTAGGATGTCGCCGCGCGGGAGCTTGCTCCCGCGTTGGCGTGTCTGGAGCCAATGAATTTTTACAGCATGCGACAACGCTCGGATGCTGGCGGTGTGATCGGGAATGCTCCTGCTTTCCGAACGACATACACCGCGTTTTGGCCGGGTCCCTGGCTGAAATATTTAAAGACCAGGATCGTTGAATCGACGTGAGTTGGGTCCGGGCCTGTATTGGGGCTCAACGAGTTTGGCAAGGTTCAGGAGAGGTTTGCCGGACGTCCTATAAGAGTGCAAAGACTAATGGCAAAGCGTGACTTTTACGAAGTATTGGGTGTCGAGCGGGGGGCCAGCGAGGCAGACCTGAAAAAGGCCTATCGTCGCCTGGCGATGAAGCACCACCCGGACCGTAATCCCGGTGACAAAGCGTCGGAAGAGATGTTCAAGGAGGCCAACGAGGCCTACGAAGTGCTGTCCGATTCGAGCAAGCGCGCGGCTTACGACCAGTACGGTCATGCCGGCGTCGACCCAAGCATGGGTGGCGGCGGTGCCGGTTTCGGCGGCCAGAACTTCTCCGATATTTTCGGTGATGTGTTCAGCGATTTCTTCGGTGGCGGTCGCGGCGGTGCCCGTGGCGGCGCCCAGCGTGGCAGCGACCTGCGCTACACCCTGGAGTTGAACCTGGAAGAGGCGGTGCGCGGGACTACCGTCAATATCCGCGTTCCAACGCTGGTCAATTGCAAGCCATGCGATGGTTCGGGTGCCAAGAAAGGCTCCTCGCCCGTGACATGCCCAACCTGCGGCGGCATCGGCCAGGTCCGCATGCAGCAGGGCTTCTTCTCGGTGCAGCAGACCTGCCCGCGTTGCCATGGCCAAGGCAAGATCATTTCCGATCCGTGCGACTCTTGCCACGGCGAAGGGCGTGTCGAAGAATACAAGACGCTGTCGGTCAAAGTGCCGGCGGGTGTCGACACCGGTGACCGCATTCGCCTGTCCGGCGAAGGCGAGGCGGGTGCCCAGGGCGGCCCGACCGGCGACCTGTATGTGGTTATCAACGTGCGCGAGCATGCGATTTTCCAGCGCGACGGCAAGCATCTGTTCTGCGAAGTGCCGATCAGCTTCGTCGATGCGGCCTTGGGTGGCGAGCTTGAGATCCCGACCCTCGACGGTCGCGTCAAGCTGAAAATCCCCGAGGGCACGCAGACCGGCAAGCAGTTCCGGATTCGTGGCAAAGGCGTCGCGCCAGTGCGTGGCGGTGGTGCGGGTGACCTGATGTGCCGCGTGGCGGTGGAGACTCCGGTCAACCTGGGTCGGCGTCAGCGTGAACTGTTGGAAGAGTTCCGCAACTCGCTGGCGGATGACAACAGCCACTCCCCGAAAACCACCGGTTGGTTCGAAGGCGTGAAGCGCTTCTTCGGCGACCTGTAAGGAGTTCGCATGCGACGTATAGCTGTGATGGGCGCTGCGGGGCGCATGGGCAAGGCGCTGGTAGAGGCGGTGCAGCAACGCTCGCCGCTCTCCGGCCTGACGGCGGCCATCGTTCGGCCCGACAGCACGCTGGTAGGCGCGGATGCGGGCGAGTTGGCCTCGCTGGGGCGTATCGGTGTGCCGATGTCCGGCGGCCTGGAGAAAGTGCTCGACGAGTTCGATGTGCTGATCGATTTCACCTTGCCCGAAGTGATGCTGAAAAACCTCGCGATCTGCCGCAAGCACGGCAAGGCCATGGTGATCGGCACGACGGGGCTGGACGCTGCGCAAAAGCAGTTGCTGGCCGATGCGGGCAAGGACATTGCGATCGTGTTCGCCGCGAACTTCAGCGTGGGCGTGAACCTGTCGTTGAAGCTGCTGGACATGGCGGCCAGGGTCTTGGGTGACGATGCGGATATCGAAATCATCGAGGCGCATCACCGGCACAAGATCGACGCGCCTTCGGGAACCGCCTTGCGCATGGGTGAGGTGATTGCCGATGCACTGGGTCGCGATCTGCAGGAAGTGGCCGTGTATGGGCGCCAGGGGCACACCGGTGCGCGTGAGCGCAGCACCATCGGTTTTGCCACGGTGCGCGGCGGTGATGTGGTGGGCGACCACACCGTGCTGTTCGCCACTGAAGGCGAGCGCCTGGAGATCACCCACAAGGCGTCGAGCCGGATGACGTTCGCCAAGGGTGCTGTACGTGCCGCGCTGTGGTTGGATGGCCGCGAGCCTGGTTTGTACGACATGCAGGACGTTCTCGACCTGCGTTGATGCCCTTCAGTGCGGGGTTCGGGTTATACTGAGCCCCGTATTACACCGCTTCGCGACGGCCTGTCGCATTCCCCTGCCTTTAAGGCTCATTAGCGGTGGACCAAAAAAGCCTTTTTCTGTAAGCTACAGCTTTAGTGTGTCCACTAAAAGCGCGCAGAATAATTCAGTGAAGAAGCGGGGTGACGTGTCCATACGTCACTCCGCTTTTTTACAACCTGCGATCGCCCTTTCAGGCTTTATTTACGGGAGGTCTTCTTGACTAAGCCAGCCATACTCGCCCTTGCTGATGGCAGCATTTTTCGCGGCGAAGCCATTGGAGCCGACGGTCAGACCGTTGGTGAGGTGGTGTTTAACACCGCAATGACCGGCTATCAGGAAATTCTTACCGATCCTTCCTACGCCCAACAAATCGTTACCCTGACTTACCCGCACATCGGCAACACCGGCACCACGCCGGAAGATGCCGAGTCTGATCGTGTCTGGTCCGCCGGCCTGGTCATCCGTGACTTGCCGCTGGTAGCGAGCAACTGGCGTAGCACGATGTCCCTGTCCGATTACCTGAAAGCCAACAACGTCGTGGCGATCGCCGGTATCGACACCCGTCGCCTGACCCGCATCCTTCGGGAAAAAGGCGCGCAAAACGGCTGCATCATGGCCGGCGACAACATTTGCGAAGAAGCCGCCATCGCCGCTGCCCAGGGCTTCCCAGGCCTCAAGGGCATGGACCTGGCGAAAGTCGTCAGCACCAAGAAACAGTACGAGTGGCGCTCCACGGTCTGGGACCTGAAGACCGACAGTCACGCGACGATCGAGGCTTCCGAGCTGCCTTACCACGTGGTGGCCTACGACTACGGCGTCAAGTTGAACATCCTGCGCATGCTGGTCGAGCGTGGTTGCCGCGTCACCGTGGTGCCGGCCCAAACCCCGGCTGCCGACGTCCTGGCCCTCAAGCCCGACGGCGTGTTCCTGTCCAACGGCCCGGGTGACCCTGAGCCTTGCGACTACGCGATCCAGGCGATCAAGGACGTGCTGGAAACCGAGATCCCGGTATTCGGCATCTGCCTGGGTCACCAGCTGTTGGCCCTCGCTTCGGGCGCCAAGACCTTGAAGATGGGCCACGGCCACCACGGTGCCAACCACCCCGTGCAGGACCTGGATACCGGCGTGGTAATGATCACCAGCCAGAACCACGGTTTTGCGGTGGACGAAGCCACCCTGCCGGCCAACGTGCGCGCGATTCACAAGTCGCTGTTCGACGGCACGCTGCAAGGTATCGAGCGTACCGACAAGAGCGCGTTCAGCTTCCAGGGCCACCCTGAAGCCAGCCCGGGCCCGAACGATGTGGCTCCGCTGTTCGATCGCTTCATCAACGAGATGGCCAAGCGACGCTGACCGCGAGAAGCCCGAGGGCGGCCCCGAGCGCGGTGGCCCCTTCGGGCGCTTCAAAGATTGTTCGACGGCCTAGCCGACTGACCTGCGGATTTGAGTGACAAACCCATGCCAAAACGTACAGACATAAAAAGCATCCTGATTCTCGGCGCTGGCCCGATCGTGATCGGCCAGGCCTGCGAATTCGACTACTCCGGCGCCCAGGCCTGTAAAGCCCTGCGCGAAGAGGGCTACCGCGTCATCCTGGTGAACTCCAACCCGGCCACCATCATGACCGACCCGGCCATGGCCGACGCCACCTACATCGAGCCGATCAAGTGGCAGACCGTTGCCAAGATCATCGAGAAGGAGCGTCCGGACGCGCTGCTGCCGACCATGGGCGGCCAGACCGCGCTGAACTGCGCGCTGGACCTGGAGCGCGAAGGCGTCCTGGAGAAGTTCGGCGTGGAAATGATCGGTGCCAACGCCGACACCATCGACAAGGCCGAAGACCGTTCGCGCTTCGACAAGGCGATGAAATCCATCGGCCTGGACTGCCCACGCTCGGGCATCGCCCACAGCATGGAAGAGGCAAACGCCGTCCTGGAACGCCTCGGCTTCCCGTGCATCATCCGTCCGTCCTTCACCATGGGCGGCACCGGTGGCGGCATCGCCTACAACCGTGAAGAGTTCGAAGAAATCTGCGACCGTGGTCTCGACTTGTCGCCGACCAAGGAACTGCTGATCGACGAATCCCTGATCGGCTGGAAAGAATATGAAATGGAAGTTGTCCGCGACAAAAAGGACAACTGCATCATCGTCTGCTCCATCGAAAACTTCGACCCGATGGGCGTGCACACCGGTGACTCGATCACCGTCGCACCCGCCCAGACCCTGACCGACAAGGAATACCAGATCCTGCGTAACGCCTCCCTGGCGGTCCTGCGTGAGATCGGTGTGGAAACCGGCGGCTCCAACGTCCAGTTCGGCATCTGCCCGAACACCGGTCGCATGGTGGTCATCGAGATGAACCCGCGGGTATCCCGTTCGTCGGCCCTGGCTTCCAAGGCCACCGGTTTCCCGATTGCCAAGGTCGCTGCCAAGCTGGCCGTGGGCTACACCCTGGACGAGCTGTCGAACGACATCACCGGCGGCAAGACCCCGGCGTCCTTCGAGCCGTCCATCGACTACGTCGTCACCAAGCTGCCACGCTTTGCCTTCGAGAAGTTCGCCAAGGCCGATGCCCGTCTGACCACTCAAATGAAGTCGGTCGGTGAAGTCATGGCCATCGGCCGGACCTTCCAGGAGTCCCTGCAGAAAGCCCTTCGCGGCCTGGAAGTGGGCGTCTGCGGTCTCGATCCGAAGCTGGACCTGGCCGACCCGGAAAGCATGAGCGTGCTCAAGCGCGAGCTGACCGTGCCGGGCGCCGAGCGTATCTGGTACGTGGCCGATGCCTTCCGTGCCGGCATGACCGTCGAGCAGATCTTCGGCATGAACATGATCGACCCTTGGTTCCTGGTGCAGATCGAAGATCTGATCAAGGAAGAAGAGAAGGTCAAGACCCTGGGCATGTCCAGCATCGACCGCGACACCATGTTCCGCCTCAAGCGCAAAGGCTTCTCCGACATGCGCCTAGCCAAGCTGCTGGGTGTGACCGAGAAGAGCCTGCGCGCGCATCGCCACAAGCTGGAAGTGTTCCCGGTCTACAAGCGCGTCGACACCTGTGCCGCCGAGTTCGCCACCGACACCGCCTACCTGTACTCCACGTACGAAGAAGAGTGCGAAGCCGCACCATCGACTCGCGACAAGATCATGATCCTGGGTGGCGGTCCTAACCGGATCGGCCAGGGCATCGAGTTCGACTACTGCTGCGTACACGCGGCACTGGCCCTGCGCGACGACGGTTACGAGACCATCATGGTCAACTGCAACCCGGAAACCGTGTCCACCGACTACGACACCTCCGATCGCCTGTATTTCGAGCCAGTGACCCTGGAAGACGTGCTGGAAATCGTCCGCGTCGAGAAGCCCAAAGGCGTGATCGTCCAGTACGGCGGCCAGACTCCGCTGAAACTGGCGCGTGCCCTTGAAGCCGCCGGCGTACCGATCATCGGCACCAGCCCGGATGCGATCGACCGCGCCGAAGACCGTGAGCGCTTCCAGCAGATGGTCGAGCGCCTGAACCTGCGCCAGCCGCCAAACGCCACCGTGCGCAGCGAAGACGAAGCGATTCGTGCCGCCGCCAAGATCGGTTACCCGCTGGTGGTGCGTCCGTCCTATGTACTGGGCGGCCGTGCGATGGAAATCGTCTACCAAGAAGACGAGCTCAAGCGCTACCTGCGTGAAGCGGTCCAGGTCTCCAACGACAGCCCGGTGCTGCTGGATCACTTCCTCAACTGCGCCATCGAAATGGACGTGGACGCGGTCAGCGACGGCAAGGACGTGGTGATTGGCGCGATCATGCAGCACATCGAACAAGCGGGCGTTCACTCCGGTGACTCCGCTTGCTCGCTGCCGCCTTACTCGCTGCCGGCGCACATCCAGGACGAGATGCGCGAGCAGGTCAAGAAAATGGCCCTGGAACTGGGCGTTATCGGCCTGATGAACGTCCAGCTGGCCCTGCAGGGCGAAGACATCTACGTCATCGAAGTCAACCCGCGCGCTTCCCGGACCGTACCGTTCGTCTCCAAGTGCATCGGTGTTTCCCTGGCGATGATCGCTGCCCGGGTCATGGCTGGCAAAACCCTGAAGGAACTGAATTTCACCAAGGAAATCATTCCGAACTTCTACAGCGTGAAAGAGGCGGTGTTCCCGTTCGCCAAGTTCCCTGGCGTCGACCCGATCCTCGGCCCTGAGATGAAGTCCACCGGTGAAGTGATGGGTGTGGGCGATACCTTCGGTGAAGCCTTCGCCAAGGCCCAGATGGGCGCCAGCGAAGTGTTGCCGACCGGCGGCACGGCGTTCATCAGCGTGCGTGATGACGACAAGCCACTGGTTGCAGGCGTAGCCCGTGATCTGATCAACTTGGGCTTCGAAGTGGTCGCCACTGCCGGTACTGCCAAGCTGATCGAAGCGGCAGGCCTGAAAGTGCGCCGCGTGAACAAGGTGACCGAAGGGCGTCCGCACGTGGTCGACATGATCAAGAATGACGAAGTCACGCTGATCATCAACACCACCGAAGGTCGTCAGTCGATCGCCGATTCCTACTCCATTCGTCGCAATGCGCTGCAGCACAAGATCTACTGCACCACGACCATTGCTGCGGGCGAAGCGATCTGCGAAGCGCTCAAGTTCGGTCCCGAGAAGACCGTGCGTCGCTTGCAGGATCTACATGCAGGATTGAAGGCATGAGCATAACCAAGTACCCGATGACTGTTCAGGGCGCGAAGGCCCTGGAAGAAGAACACGCTTTCCTGACCAAGGTCGAGCGCCCGCGCTTGAGCCAGGCGATTGGTGAAGCGCGTGAGCTGGGCGATCTCAAGGAAAACGCCGAATACCACGCTGCCCGAGAGGAGCAGGGGATGGTCGAGGCGCGTGTCCGTGATATCGAAGGGCGCATGCAGAATGCGGTGATCATCGATGTCACGACGATTCCGCACACCGGCAAGGTGATCTTTGGCACTACTGTGGAAATCGCCAACGTCGAGACCGATGAAAGCGTCACTTACCAGATCGTTGGTGAGGATGAGGCAGATATCAAGCTCGGCAAGATCTCCGTTGGTTCGCCCATCGCTCGCGCCTTGATTGCCAAGGAAGAGGGCGATGTGGTGGTGGTGAAGACGCCTGGTGGTGTCATTGAGTATGAGATTGTCGAAGTCCGTCACATCTGAACGAAGGCGCCCGCTGCGAGCGGGCGCCATGATCTGGCAGCTCACCCAGATGTTGTGGGTGGGCGGCGTCTGGTTGTTGCACGTCGGTTTACTGCCGGTGCTGGGGCGAGTCGGACTGGCACCGCTGCTCATCGATGAAATCGCAGGCATGCTGACGGCGCTGCTGGTGGGTTTTTCCGCAGCGTGCGTGTTGTTTCAGGCTTTAGTGCTGGTTCAGGCCGAGGGCCTTGCCAGTCTATGGCGTGACATTCGTGGGCAATTGTTGCTCATGTCGCTGTACGCGTGCGGGATGTTCTTTGCGGTGCGTCTCGGCTGGCCGGATGCGAGCCAGTGGCAGGCATTCAGTTACCTGGTGCTGGGTTTTTCCGGATTGGTGCTGGTGTTGCAACCGGTTCCCGGGTGGAGCGGCAGGGTGTGCGAGGCACACCCTTGACCCTTTGACATCACTTGAAGCGGTGAACGTTCGACAGTTGCTTGTTGACGCTGAAGTTCTTGCGATAAATCAGCGCCATCTTGCCGATGACCTGCACCAGGTCGGCCTTGCCGGTCTTGCAAAGTTCGGCAACGGCAGCCAGGCGGGCTTCGCGGTCGAGGATGTTGAGCTTGATCTTGATCAGCTCGTGATCGCTCAAGGCGCGTTCCAGCTCGGCGAGTACACCTTCAGTCAAGCCGTTGTCAGCCACAGTCAAAACCGGTTTCAGATGGTGGCCAATGGATTTGTATTGTTTCTTCTGCTCTTGAGTGAGCGGCATAATCTGACCCCTGCGTCTGATCTTGTAAAAAGCGGCGGCCAGTTTACCCGAGCAAGTCCGGGACCGCCCACTTAATCACGACCCGTTTTATTTTTGAGGTGGCCCGTGGCCCGTTCCAAGACAAGTCTTAAATGGCTGCAAGAGCATTTCAACGACCCATTCGTGAAAATGGCGCAAAAAGACGGGTATCGTTCCCGTGCCAGCTACAAGCTGCTGGAGATTCAGGAAAGGGACCGTTTGATCCGTCCAGGCATGAGCGTGATCGACTTGGGCGCCGCCCCGGGTGGCTGGTCCCAAGTGACCAGTCGTCTGATTGGTGGGCAAGGCACGCTGATCGCTTCCGATATCCTGGAAATGGACAGCATCCCGGATGTGACCTTCATTCAGGGCGACTTTACCGAGGACGCCGTACTGGCGCAGATCCTTGAAGCGGTTGGAAAAAACGAGGTGGACCTTGTGATTTCCGATATGGCCCCCAATATGAGTGGATTGGCATCTGTTGATATGCCGCGATCGATGTTCCTGTGCGAGTTGGCACTGGATCTTGCGACTCGGGTGTTGAAACCAGGTGGTGATTTTTTGATCAAGGTCTTCCAGGGTGAAGGCTTCGACGAATACCACAAGAGCGTGCGCAAGCAGTTCGAGAAGGTCACGACGCGCAAGCCGAAATCTTCGCGTGATCGCTCCCGTGAGCAGTACCTGCTGGGCCGTGGTTTCCGTGGTCGCAGTGAGGAATAAGAGGTTTTTCGACCGGGGCGATAGGTTTTTCGTATTTCGTCCCGTGAGCATTAGCGAATATTGTGTAGAAAGTGTTTCACAAAGGGTTACAGACGGCGCCTGCCAGAGTCGTAGGTAATGTAGTAAGTTAGGCCGGTGAATATCATGCGAAGCGCGCGCCAGTAGCGGAGCTTGCTTCAGAGGGTAGTTAATTGAACGATATGGCAAAGAATCTGATCCTGTGGTTGATCATCGCCGCTGTCCTTGTGACCGTGATGAACAACTTCTCCAGCCCTAATGAGCCGCAGACCCTCAACTATTCCGACTTCATCCAGCAGGTCAAGGATGGCAAGGTCGAGCGCGTAGCCGTTGATGGCTATGTGATTACCGGTAAGCGCACCGATGGCGACAGTTTCAAGACCATTCGTCCGGCAATCCAGGACAATGGCCTGATCGGCGACCTGGTGGACAACCATGTCGTGGTCGAGGGCAAGCAGCCTGAGCAGCAAAGCATCTGGACCCAGCTCCTGGTCGCCAGCTTCCCGATCCTGGTGATCATCGCCGTGTTCATGTTCTTCATGCGCCAGATGCAGGGGGGCGGTGGAGGCAAGGGCGGGCCGATGAGCTTTGGCAAGAGCAAGGCCCGGCTGCTTTCCGAAGACCAGGTGAAAACCACCCTGGCCGACGTCGCGGGTTGCGACGAAGCCAAGGAAGAAGTGGGCGAGCTGGTCGAGTTCCTGCGTGATCCGGGCAAGTTCCAGCGCCTGGGCGGCCGTATCCCGCGCGGTGTATTGATGGTAGGCCCGCCAGGTACCGGTAAAACCTTGCTGGCCAAGGCGATTGCCGGTGAAGCCAAGGTGCCGTTCTTCACGATTTCCGGTTCCGACTTCGTCGAGATGTTCGTCGGCGTGGGCGCCAGTCGTGTTCGCGACATGTTCGAGCAGGCCAAGAAACACGCGCCATGCATCATCTTCATCGACGAAATCGACGCCGTCGGTCGCCATCGTGGCGCCGGCATGGGTGGCGGTCACGACGAGCGTGAACAGACCCTCAACCAGTTGCTGGTCGAGATGGACGGTTTCGAAATGAACGACGGCATCATCGTGATCGCCGCCACCAACCGTCCCGACGTGCTCGACCCCGCGCTGTTGCGTCCAGGTCGTTTCGACCGCCAGGTCGTGGTAGGGCTGCCGGATATCCGCGGCCGTGAGCAGATCCTCAAGGTTCATATGCGCAAGGTGCCAATGGGTGACGACGTCGCCCCGGCAGTCATCGCGCGTGGTACGCCGGGCTTTTCCGGTGCCGACCTTGCGAACCTGGTCAACGAAGCGTCGCTGTTCGCTGCTCGTACCGGCAAGCGCGTCGTGGAAATGAAGGAATTCGAGCTGGCCAAGGACAAGATCATGATGGGCGCAGAGCGCAAATCCATGGTCATGTCGGAGAAAGAAAAGCAGAACACTGCGTATCACGAGGCGGGTCACGCGATCGTCGGTCGTGTCGTGCCCGAGCATGATCCGGTCTACAAGGTCTCGATCATTCCGCGCGGTCGGGCCCTGGGCGTGACCATGTTCCTGCCGGAAGAGGATCGCTACAGTCTGTCCAAGCGTGCATTGATCAGCCAGATCTGTTCGTTGTACGGCGGCCGTATCGCTGAAGAGATGACGCTGGGCTTCGACGGTGTGACCACTGGCGCGTCCAACGACATCATGCGGGCCAGTCAGATCGCCCGGAATATGGTCACCAAGTGGGGCCTGTCCGAGAAGCTGGGGCCACTGATGTATGCCGAAGAAGAGGGCGAAGTATTCCTCGGTCGTGGCGGCGGTGGCCAGCATGCAAGCTTCTCCGGCGAAACGGCCAAGCTGATCGATTCCGAAGTGCGCAGCATCATCGACCAGTGCTACGGCACAGCCCGGCAGATTCTCACGGACAACCGTGACAAGCTCGATGCCATGGCCGATGCCCTGATGAAGTACGAAACCATCGATGCCGAGCAGATCGACGACATCATGGCGGGTCGCGTGCCGCGCGAGCCTCGTGACTGGTCGGGTGGTACGGGCACCTCCGGGACACCTCCGGCTGTACAGGGTGAGCGCCCGGAAACACCGATTGGCGGTCCGGCCGCTGATGTCTAAGGCTTGAAATGACTTCTGTTCAGTCCTCGACCCGGTTGCCTTGCGGCAACCGGGTTCTTGATTTGGCCCATGCGCATGTCATGGGCATTCTCAATGTCACGCCTGATTCCTTTTCCGATGGTGGTCGATTCAGCCAGCTCGATGCTGCGCTGCGGCATGCCGAGGCCATGGTGGCCGCGGGCGCAACGCTGATCGATGTGGGGGGCGAATCGACCCGGCCAGGCGCACGTGCGGTCTCGCCTACCGAAGAACTGGAGCGAGTGGCGCCGATTGTCGAGCGTATCCATCGCGAACTTGATGTCATTATCTCGGTTGATACGTCCACGCCTGCGGTCATGCGTGAGACTGCGCGACTGGGGGCGGGCCTGATCAATGATGTTCGGTCCTTGCAGCGCGATGGTGCCCTGGACGCTGCGGCGGCCACCGGGCTGCCGGTGTGCCTGATGCATATGCTCGGCGAGCCGGGGACCATGCAGGATGACCCGCGCTATGATGATGTGACCAGGGAGGTGGGTGAATTCCTGGTAGGGCGCCTGGACCAGTGTGCCGCCGCGGGCATTCCCGCCGAGCGGATCATTCTTGACCCCGGGTTCGGCTTTGCCAAGACCCTGGCTCACAACCTGAGCCTGTTCAAGCATATGGAAGCCTTGCATGCCTTGGGTCGGCCCCTGTTGGTTGGGGTTTCGCGAAAGAGCATGATAGGCAATGCCCTGGGCCGCCCGGTGGGTGAGCGCCTGTATGGCGGTCTCGCCCTTGCGGCCTTGGCCCTTACCAAAGGTGCACGCATATTGCGCGTGCACGATGTAGCCGAAACGATGGATGTCGTGCGGATGATCGCAGCTGTGGATTCAGCCGAATAAGAATGACGGAGCACTTATGAGCAAGAAATACTTTGGCACCGACGGTATTCGTGGTCGGGTCGGCGAATACCCTATTACCCCTGATTTCATGCTCAAGCTCGGTTGGGCGGCCGGCATGGCGTTCCGCAAAATGGGCGCTTGCAAGGTGCTGGTCGGCAAGGACACGCGAATTTCCGGCTACATGTTCGAATCGGCACTCGAAGCCGGCCTGACATCGGCGGGCGCCGATGTGATGCTGCTGGGCCCGATGCCGACGCCAGCCATTGCCTACCTGACGCGTACGTTCCAGGCCCAGGCAGGCATCGTGATCAGTGCTTCGCATAACCCTCATGATGACAACGGCATCAAGTTCTTCTCCGGCCAGGGTACCAAGCTCCCGGATGATATCGAGCTGATGATCGAAGAGCTGCTGGACACGCCGATGACTGTGGTTGAGTCGAGCAAGATCGGCAAAGTGTCGCGGATCAACGATGCGTCGGGTCGCTACATCGAGTTCTGCAAAGGCAGTGTGCCGACCGGTACCAGTTTTTCCGGCCTGAAAATCGTCGTCGATTGCGCCCATGGGGCAACCTATAAAGTTGCGCCGAGCGTATTTCGCGAGCTGGGTGCCGAGGTGGTAGTGCTTTCCGCCCAGCCTAATGGCCTGAACATCAACCATAACTGTGGCTCCACCCATACCGAGGCGTTGCAGGCTGCGGTGCTGGCTGAGCAGGCGGATCTCGGCATCGCCTTCGATGGCGACGGTGATCGGGTCCTGATGGTCGATCACACCGGCACGGTTGTCGACGGTGACGAGTTGCTGTTCATTATCGCTCGTGACCTGCATGGGCGCGGCAAGCTGCAGGGCGGCGTGGTCGGTACGTTGATGAGCAACCTCGGGCTTGAACTGGCCCTGGCGGACCTGGATATCCCGTTCGTGCGGGCCAATGTGGGTGACCGCTACGTGATCTCGGAACTGCTGGAGCGCAACTGGGTGATCGGGGGTGAGAACTCCGGCCACATCGTGTGCTTTGACCATACCACCACCGGGGATGCGATCATCGCGGCCCTGCAAGTGTTGATGGCGCTCAAGGCGCGTAACGAAGGGCTTGCACAGTCGCGCCAGGCGTTGCGTAAATGCCCGCAAGTGTTGATCAATGTGCGTTTTGGTGGCGGTGTAAATCCTCTCGAACATGCACAGGTCAAGCAGGCCAGTGAGCGTGTGACGCAAGCGATGGCGGGGCGTGGGCGCGTGTTGTTGCGCAAGTCCGGCACCGAGCCTTTGGTGCGCGTCATGGTTGAAGGAGAGGATGAAGCGCAAGTTCGCGGTTATGCCGAAGAGCTGGCAAAACTGGTTACTGAAGTTTCTGCCTGAATTCGGCTTGCCAGCCATGGAACGGTTGGGTAACATCTGCGCCCACTTTGACCGACGAGGTACAGCATGCGTCGCCCTATGGTAGCTGGTAACTGGAAGATGCACGGTACCCGCGCCAGCGTCGCTGAGCTGATCAATGGCCTTCGTCATCTGGCCTTGCCAAGCGGTGTTGATGTCGCGGTATTCCCGCCTTGCCTGTATATCAACCAAGTGGTTGATGGCTTGAAAGGCAAATCGATTTCGGTCGGTGCGCAGAATTCTGCGGTGGAATCCATGCAAGGTGCGCTGACCGGCGAGATTGCGCCGAGTCAGTTGGTGGATGCAGGTTGCTCCCTGGTTTTGGTCGGGCACTCCGAGCGCCGCCAGATCATGGGCGAGCAGGACAAGACCCTGATCCGCAAGTTTGCTGCGGCCCAGGCCTGCGGTCTGATTCCGGTGTTGTGCGTAGGGGAAACCCTTGAGCAACGTGAGGCCGGCAAGACCCTTGAAGTTGTCGGGCGTCAGCTGGGCAGCATCATCGAAGACCTGGGTGTCGGTGCTTTTGCAAAGGCAGTCATTGCTTACGAGCCGGTCTGGGCCATTGGCACCGGACTGACTGCTTCGCCGCAACAGGCGCAGGATGTGCACGCAGCCATCCGCGCACAGTTGGCGGCAGAGAATTCTGAAGTGGCACGAGGTGTGCGGCTTCTATACGGCGGCAGCGTGAAGGCGGCCAATGCGGTCGAACTGTTCGGCATGCCGGATATCGATGGGGGGCTCATTGGTGGAGCGTCCCTGAATGCAGATGAGTTCGGTGCGATTTGTCGCGCCGCGGGAAACTGAAAAAATGCTGGAAACAGTCGTAGTCGTTTTTCATCTGCTGGGTGCACTGGGCGTAGTTGCTCTCGTATTGCTGCAGCAGGGTAAAGGTGCGGATGCTGGTGCGTCTTTCGGTGCAGGTGCTTCAAATACTGTGTTCGGAAGCCAAGGTTCCTCTACCTTTCTTAGTAAATTTACTGCTATACTTGCCGCCGGTTTCTTCATGACCAGCTTAGGGTTAGGTTACTTTGCTAAAGAGAAAGCTCATGAGCTGACTCAAGTAGGTTTGCCAAACCCAGCGGTACTGGAAGCGCCAAAGCAACAACCGGCTTCTGATGATGTCCCGGTGCTTCAAGAGCAAAAGTCGGCCAACCCGGCGACTGACGTACCTCCAGCTCAAGAGCAGAAGTAAGAAGGTTTCAAACGCTGTATTGCCGAGGTGGTGGAATTGGTAGACACGCAACCTTGAGGTGGTTGTGCCCATAGGGTGTAGGGGTTCGAGTCCCCTTCTCGGTACCAATTATCAGGAGAGCCCGCGATTGCGGGCTTTCTTGTAGGTGGAAGGGTTACATTGACCCTGTAAGGGATCGGTCGTATACTTCCGCCCCAGCTTTGTCGCGGGATGGAGCAGTCTGGTAGCTCGTCGGGCTCATAACCCGAAGGTCGTCGGTTCAAATCCGGCTCCCGCAACCAGTTTCAGGGGCCCCTTCCAAGGGGCTTTTTGTTAGCTGGACACTTTATAACGCCGCTGTTCGACGGCGTTTCAGGGATGGGCGATTCGCCCATTTTTTTTTATTTGCACAGCATGCACAAACATGCACGAGGGGGTTCAGGTGTCGAGCAAGCTAGAACAGTTGCAGGCCTTGTTGGCCCCGGTGGTCGTGGCCCTTGGCTATGAATGCTGGGGTATTGAGTTCTCGGCTCAAGGTCGCCACTCACTGTTGCGCGTTTATATCGATAAGGAAGGCGGCGTGTTGGTGGATGATTGCGCCATCGTCAGCCGTCAGATCAGCGGTGTACTGGATGTCGAAGATCCAATCACCTCCGAATACACCCTTGAAGTTTCCTCGCCTGGCATGGAACGCCCTCTGTTCACCCTTGAACAGTTTGCTTCGTTTGCCGGTGAACAAGTGAAGATCAAGCTGCGCTCGCCTTTCGAAGGTCGACGCAACTTCCAAGGCCTTCTGCGCGGTGTAGAAGAGCAGGACGTCGTGGTGCAGGTAGATGACCATGAGTTCCTGTTGCCGATCGATATGATCGACAAGGCCAACATTATTCCCAGTTTTGACTGATACGTGCCAGATACTGCGGATCCCGCGGATCCAATGGCTTGCGAAAGGCGAGGCGTACGATGAGCAAAGAAGTACTGCTGGTTGTTGAGTCGGTATCCAATGAAAAGGGCGTACCGGCTAACGTTATTTTTGAAGCGCTGGAGCTGGCTCTGGCCACTGCTACCAAGAAGCGGTTTGAAGACGAAGTTGATTTGCGTGTGGAAATCAATCGCCACACCGGTGCCTACGAGACTTTCCGTCGCTGGACGGTCGTCGAGGAAGCCGACCTGGATGATCCGGCTATCGAAACCTGGCCGAGCAAGGTTGCAGAAACGCACCCGGGCGCCAAGGTCGGTGATGTAGTAGAAGAAAAAATCGAATCCATTGAGTTCGGTCGCATCGCTGCACAGACTGCCAAGCAGGTTATTGTGCAGAAAGTTCGCGAAGCCGAGCGCGCGCAAGTCGTCGACGCTTATCGCGAGCGCCTGGGGGAAATCATCTCCGGCACCGTGAAAAAAGTGACCCGGGACAACGTGATCGTCGACCTGGGCAACAACGCCGAAGCGTTGCTGGCTCGCGAAGACATCATCTCTCGCGAAACTTTCCGGGTCGGCGTGCGTTTGCGTGCGCTGCTCAAGGAAATCCGCACCGAGAACCGCGGCCCGCAGCTGATCCTGTCGCGTACCGCGCCGGAAATGCTGATCGAGTTGTTCCGCATCGAAGTGCCGGAAATTGCTGAAGGCCTGATCGAAGTAATGGCCGCCTCCCGTGATCCGGGTTCGCGTGCCAAGATCGCGGTCCGCTCCAAGGACAAGCGCATCGACCCGCAAGGTGCCTGCATCGGCATGCGTGGTTCGCGTGTCCAGGCCGTATCCGGCGAGTTGGGCGGCGAGCGTGTGGACATCGTCCTGTGGGACGACAACCCTGCTCAGTTCGTGATCAATGCCATGTCGCCTGCTGAAGTGGCGGCAATTATCGTCGACGAAGATGCCCACGCCATGGACATCGCCGTTGGCGCAGACAATCTGGCTCAGGCCATCGGTCGCGGTGGTCAGAACGTGCGTCTGGCCAGCCAATTGACTGGCTGGACCCTGAACGTGATGACCGAATCGGACATCCAGGCTAAACAGCAAGCTGAAACCGGCGACATCCTGCGCAACTTCATCGAAGAGCTTGAAGTCGATGAAGAGCTGGCACAGGTGCTGGTGGATGAAGGCTTTACCAGCCTGGAAGAGATTGCCTACGTACCGGTGGAGGAAATGCTCAACATCGACGGCTTTGACGAGGAGATCGTCAACGAGCTTCGCGCTCGGGCCAAGGATCGTTTGTTGACCAAAGCCATCGCTACTGAGGAAAAGCTGGCAGACGCCCATCCGGCCGAAGACCTGCTCTCGCTTGAGGGCATGGACAAGGATTTGGCGATGGAACTGGCGGTGCGCGGCGTAATTACCCGCGAAGACCTGGCCGAGCAGTCTATTGACGATCTGCTCGACATCGACGGCATTGACGATGATCGTGCCGGCAAGTTGATCATGGCCGCCCGAGCCCACTGGTTCGAGTAATTAGGCGCGGCCTGAGGAGAGAAGTGCATGACGCAAGTCACGGTGAAACAACTGGCCGATGAGGTCAAAACACCGGTAGAGCGCCTGTTGCAGCAGATGCGTGAGGCAGGTCTGCCGCACACCGCCGCCGAGGAACATGTGACCGACAGTGAGAAGCAGTCCCTGCTGACTCACCTGAAGAGCAGTCACAAGGCGAAAGTGGAAGAACCGCGCAAGATCACTCTGCAGCGTAAAACCACCAGCACCCTGCGTGTTGCCGGTAGCAAAAGCATCAGCGTTGAAGTACGCAAGAAGAAAGTCTTCGTACAGCGCAGCCCGGAAGAAATCGAAGCCGAGCGCAAACGCGAACTGGAAGAACGTCGCGCAGTAGAAAATGCTGCTCGTCAGAAGGCTGAAGAAGAAGCCAAGCGTCGCGCCGAAGAAGAAGCGCGTCGCCAGCCTGCTGCTGCGCAAGCCGCTCCGGCAGAAGCCGTCGAGGCTGTTGCCCCGGTAGCCGAACCTGTGCGCGAAGCCGCTCCAGTCGTGGCTGCGGCGCCTGCTCCAGCCGATACCCGCAAGCGCGACGAACAGCGTCGTCCGGACAAACCACGTGCCGACGACAACCGTCGTGGCAGTGGCGATGGCGAGCGCAAGAACGCACCTCATCGTGCTTCGGTCAAGGAAAAGGCACCAGCGCCACGCGTTGCGCCACGTACCACCGACGAAGAAAGCGATGGCTTCCGTCGTGGCGGTCGCGGCAAGGCCAAGCTGAAGAAACGCAACGCCCACGGTTTCCAGAGCCCTACCGGCCCTGTCGTGCGTGAAGTGAAGATCGGCGAGACCATCACTGTGGGCGATCTGGCCCAGCAGATGTCGGTCAAGGCTGCTGAAATCATCAAGTTCATGTTCAAGCTGGGTACGCCAGCCACCATCAACCAGGTACTGGACCAGGAAACTGCCCAACTGGTTGCTGAAGAGCTGGGCCACAAAGTGACCCTGGTCAGCGACACCGCCCTGGAAGATTCCCTGGCCGAGTCCCTGAAGTTTGAAGGTGAGGCGGTTTCCCGTGCACCGGTCGTGACCGTAATGGGCCACGTCGACCACGGTAAAACGTCCCTGCTCGACTATATTCGTCGTGCGAAGGTTGCGGCAGGTGAGGCTGGCGGTATTACCCAGCACATCGGCGCCTACCACGTTGAAACCGACCGCGGCATGGTGACGTTCCTCGACACCCCGGGTCACGCCGCGTTTACCGCAATGCGTGCCCGTGGTGCCAAGGCGACCGACATCGTGATCCTGGTGGTTGCAGCGGACGACGGCGTGATGCCGCAAACCATCGAAGCCGTTCAGCATGCCAAGGCAGCTGGCGTGCCGCTGGTGGTTGCGGTGAACAAGATCGACAAGCCGGGCGCCGATCTCGATCGCATCCGTAGCGAACTGTCGGTTCACGGCGTGACTTCCGAAGAGTGGGGTGGCGACACTCCATTCGTACCGGTCTCGGCGAAGATGGGTACCGGCGTTGACGAACTGCTCGAAGCCGTTCTGTTGCAAGCCGAGGTCCTGGAATTGACCGCTACGCCTTCGGCTCCTGGCCGTGGTGTGGTTGTTGAATCGCGCCTCGACAAGGGCCGTGGCCCGGTTGCGACCGTCCTGGTTCAAGACGGTACCCTGCGCCAAGGCGACATGGTGCTGGTCGGCTCGAACTACGGCCGCGTGCGCGCCATGCTCGACGAGAACGGCAAGTCCATCAAGGAAGCTGGTCCGGCTATCCCGGTCGAGATCCTCGGCCTGGACGGCACCCCGGACGCTGGCGACGAGATGAGCGTTGTGGCTGACGAGAAGAAAGCCCGTGAAGTGGCTCTGTTCCGTCAAGGCAAGTTCCGTGAAGTCAAACTGGCTCGTGCTCACGCTGGCAAGCTGGAAAACATCTTCGAGAACATGGGTCAGGAAGAGAAGAAGACGCTCAACATCGTCCTCAAATCCGACGTCCGTGGTTCGCTGGAAGCGTTGAACGGCGCCTTGAACGGCCTGGGTAACGACGAAGTGCAAGTGCGTGTGGTCGGTGGCGGTGTCGGTGGTATCACCGAATCCGACGCCAACCTGGCACTGGCCTCCAACGCTGTACTGTTCGGCTTCAACGTGCGTGCCGATGCCGGCGCTCGCAAGATCGTCGAGCAGGAAGGCCTGGATATGCGTTACTACAACGTGATCTACGACATTATCGAAGACGTCAAGAAAGCATTGACCGGTATGCTGGGCAGTGACGTCCGGGAGAACATCCTGGGTGTGGCCGAAGTTCGCGACGTGTTCCGTTCGCCGAAGTTTGGTGCCATTGCCGGTTGCATGGTGATCGAGGGTGTTGTCCACCGTAACCGTCCGATCCGTGTACTGCGTGAAGACATCGTGATCTTCGAAGGCGAGCTGGAATCCCTGCGCCGCTTCAAGGATGACGCTTCCGAAGTACGTGCCGGTATGGAATGCGGTATTGGCGTCAAGAGCTACAACGACGTCAAGGTCGGCGACAAGATCGAAGTCTTCGAGAAGGTCCAGGTTGCTCGCAGCCTCTAACTCGCGCACTTCAAGAGCCGAGCCGGGTAGCCGCATCAACATGCGCTACCTGGTTGGCGGACTCTAAACGCAACGCCCGGTCTGGCTTTTGCCAGGCCGGGCGTTTGCCGCTTTCAGACCTTGCGGGTTTCACCGTGGGGCAGTAACAGGTAACAAGACATGGCAAAAGAATACAGCCGTACCCAACGAATCGGCGATCAGATGCAGCGTGAGCTGGCCCAGCTGATCCGTCGCGAAGTCAAAGACCCGCGCGTCGGCCTGGTCACCATTACCGCAGTGGAAGTCAGCCGTGACGTCGGTCATGCCAAGATTTTCATCACCGTGATGGGCCAGGACAGCGCCGAAGAAATTGCCCAGAGCATCAAGGTGCTCAACTCGGCCGCCGGCTTCCTGCGTATGCAGCTGGCCCGCGAGATGAAGCTGCGCAGCGTCCCACAGTTGCACTTCCACTACGACGAAAGCGTCGTGCGGGGTGCGCATCTGTCGGCCCTGATCGAACGCGCCGTGGCTGAAGACAGCCAGCACCCGGCTGCGGCTGAACCCGAAGACACCAAGGAGTAATCGGTGGCTCAGGTCAAACGTATCCGTCGTAACGTCAGCGGTATCATCCTGCTCGACAAGCCGCTGGGGTTCACCTCCAACGCGGCGTTGCAGAAGGTTCGCTGGCTGCTCAATGCTGAAAAGGCCGGGCATACCGGTAGCCTCGATCCGCTGGCCACCGGCGTGTTGCCGTTGTGCTTTGGCGAGGCGACCAAGTTTTCCCAGTACCTGCTCGATTCCGACAAGGGCTATGAGACCCTGGCGCAACTGGGCAAGACCACCACCACGGCGGATGCCGAAGGTGAGGTCTTGCTGGAACGCCCGGTGACCGTTGGTCAGGCGGATATCGAAGCGGTGTTGCCGAAATTTCGCGGGCAAATCAGCCAGATACCGCCGATGTACTCGGCTCTGAAGCGTGATGGCCAGCCGTTGTATAAACTGGCCCGTGCAGGCGAAGTAGTGGAGCGTGAACCGCGTTCTGTTACTATTGCGCGCTTGGAATTGCTGGCCTTTGACGGTAATACTGCGCGGCTGGCAGTGGACTGCAGCAAAGGCACCTATATCCGCACCCTGGTGGAGGATATCGGTGAACAGCTCGGCTGTGGCGCGTACGTGGCAGAATTGCGACGGACCCAGGCCGGGCCTTTCACGTTGGCCCAGACGGTCACGCTGGAAGAGCTTGAAGCGGTACATGCCGAAGGCGGCAACGAAGCGGTCGATCGTTTCCTGATGCCATCGGACAGCGGGTTGCTGGATTGGCCGCTGTTGCAGTTCTCGGAACACAGCGCGTTCTACTGGCTCAACGGCCAGCCGGTACGCGCCCCGGATGCGCCGAAATTCGGCATGGTCCGGGTACAGGATCACAATGGTCGCTTCATCGGTATCGGTGAAGTGAGCGAAGACGGGCGTATTGCGCCGCGTCGACTGATTCGGTCGGAATGACCGGAACCAGCCTGTGTAACAGCAGGCTGGCGAGTGTGGCTGTTAACAGGCACGGTCACTACTCATTTATAGATACAGGGATTTGTCCCTGGCCTGTTGAAGCTGTTTCCTTGAAACAGTTTCCTGACTAAAAGGATTGCCTCATGGCTCTCGACGTTCAAGAAAAAGCTCAAATCGTAGCTGACTACCAGCAAGCTGTTGGTGACACTGGTTCGCCAGAAGTGCAAGTTGCACTGCTGACCCACAACATCAACAAACTGCAAGGTCACTTCAAGGCCAACGGTAAAGATCACCACTCCCGTCGTGGTCTGATCCGCATGGTAAACCAGCGTCGTAAGCTGCTGGACTACCTGAAAGGCAAGGACGTGAGCCGTTACAGCGCTCTGATCGCTCGCCTGGGTCTGCGTCGCTAATCAGCGATTGCGCTAGAGGTTGGTGGTCTGTCGTACGTCAGTGGGTTTCCCGCTGGCGCATGGCAGGCTCCCAGCCTCAAGTTTTATCTGGATACACGTTTTACCCTGGACAGACGTCGGGCCGATTCCCGTCACTGCCCAAGAATTTCGCAAGAAGACAAGTTCCCCAAGAGCCACAAAGAAGGTAGGACACCGTGAACCCGGTAATCAAAAAATTCCAATTCGGTCAGTCGACCGTTACCCTCGAGACTGGCCGCATCGCCCGTCAGGCCTCCGGCGCAGTGCTGGTCACCGTTGACGACGACGTCAGCGTATTGGTGACCGTTGTCGGTGCCAAGCAAGCCGATCCAGGCAAGGGCTTCTTCCCTCTGTCTGTTCACTACCAGGAAAAGACTTACGCTGCCGGTAAGATCCCTGGCGGTTTCTTCAAGCGCGAAGGCCGTCCTTCCGAGAAAGAAACCCTGACTTCCCGACTGATCGACCGTCCGATCCGTCCACTGTTCCCAGAAGGCTTCATGAACGAAGTGCAGGTTGTCTGCACCGTCGTGTCCACCAGCAAGAAAACCGATCCGGACATCGCTGCGATGATCGGTACCTCGGCTGCCCTGGCGATCTCCGGCATTCCTTTCGATGGCCCGATCGGCGCTGCCCGCGTCGCGTTCCACGAAAGCACCGGCTACCTGCTGAACCCAACCTACGAGCAACTGAAAGCCTCGAGCCTGGACATGGTCGTGGCCGGTACCTCTGAAGCCGTGCTGATGGTTGAATCCGAAGCCAAGGAACTGACCGAAGACCAGATGCTGGGCGCCGTGCTGTTCGCCCACGACGAGTTCCAGGTGGTGATCAACGCCGTCAAGGAACTGGCCGCCGAAGCCGCCAAGCCAACCTGGACCTGGGCTCCGCAAGCCGAAGCCACCGAGCTGCTGGGCGCGATCCGTGCCGAGTTCGGCGAAGCGATCTCCCAGGCCTACACCATCACCGTCAAGGCCGACCGTTATGCACGCCTGGGCGAGCTGAAGGACCAGGTTGTTGCCAAGCTGTCCGGCGAAGAAGGCCAGCCATCGGCCAGCGACGTCAAAGCCGCTTTCGGTGAAATCGAATACCGCACCGTTCGCGAAAACATCGTCAACGGCAAGCCGCGTATCGACGGTCGCGACACCCGTACCGTACGTCCGCTGAACATCGAAGTCGGCGTTCTGCCAAAGACCCACGGTTCGGCACTGTTCACCCGTGGCGAAACCCAGGCGCTGGTCGTTGCAACACTGGGCACCGCCCGTGACGCGCAGCTGCTGGACACCCTGGAAGGCGAAAAGAAAGACCCGTTCATGCTGCACTACAACTTCCCTCCGTTCTCGGTGGGCGAGTGTGGTCGCATGGGTGGCGCCGGTCGCCGCGAAATCGGTCACGGCCGTCTGGCCCGTCGTTCGGTCCAGGCCATGCTGCCTGCCGCTGACGTGTTCCCGTACACCATCCGCGTGGTATCGGAAATCACCGAGTCCAACGGTTCGAGCTCGATGGCTTCGGTCTGCGGCGCTTCCCTGGCCCTGATGGACGCCGGTGTGCCGATGAAGGCGCCAGTTGCCGGTATCGCCATGGGTCTGGTCAAGGAGGGCGAGAAGTTCGCCGTCCTGACCGACATCCTGGGTGACGAAGACCACCTGGGCGACATGGACTTCAAAGTGGCCGGTACCGCCAAAGGCGTCACCGCACTGCAGATGGACATCAAGATCAAGGGCATCACCGAAGAGATCATGGAAATCGCCCTGGGCCAGGCCCTGGAAGCGCGCCTGAACATCCTCGGTCAGATGAACCAGATCATCGGTCAGTCCCGTACCGAACTGTCGGAAAACGCTCCGACCATGATCGCGATGAAAATCGACACCGACAAAATCCGTGATGTCATCGGTAAAGGTGGCGCGACCATCCGTGCGATCTGCGAAGAAACCAAGGCTTCGATCGACATCGAAGACGACGGTTCGATCAAGATCTTCGGCGAAACCAAGGAAGCGGCAGAAGCAGCACGCCAGCGCGTCCTGGGTATCACCGCAGAAGCCGAGATCGGCAAGATCTACGTCGGCAAGGTTGAGCGCATCGTCGACTTCGGCGCGTTCGTCAACATCCTGCCGGGCAAGGACGGTCTGGTTCACATCTCCATGCTGAGCGATGCTCGCGTCGAGAAAGTGACCGACATCCTCAAGGAAGGCCAGGAAGTGGAAGTGCTGGTACTGGACGTGGACAACCGCGGCCGTATCAAGCTGTCCATCAAGGACGTCGCAGCTGCCAAGGCATCGGGCGTTTAATCACCCCTTCGCCTGACCGCTGAACAAGCAAACGCCCCGACTGGTTCGGGGCGTTTTGCTGTGTGGTGAAAATCCCTGTCTCGCGGGTTGCCTGGCCACAGGGGACGATGCTAGGTTTAGCCACCGCCCGTGTAGCTCAGTCGGTAGAGCAGCGCACTCGTAACGCGAAGGTCGCAGGTTCGATTCCTGTCTCGGGCACCATCCCCCTCGTTATTTCACTTTCCTGCTCAGCTCCTCGACCGTGCGTTTGAGCTGATCCATCTCGCGATCCTGATCGCTGAGCTCCCGTTTCAGGGACGAAATCTCGCTGTTGCTCGAACTCGAACTGGAGCCGCTATTGCGCTTGAGTTCTTCCACTTGCTTGCCCAGATCGTTCAGGTCGCGTTCCTGTTCCTTGAGGGTGCGTTTGAGCTCGTCAATTTCCTTGCTGCTGGAGGTGGAACTGGAGCCACTGTTGCGCTTGAGTTCTTCGATCTGCCGGGCTTGCTCGCTGAGGATGCGTTTCTGGCTTTCCAGTTCCTCGGCGTTGTTCTTCACGGTTTTTGGCAGGTTTTCCAAGGCGCTGACGCTGACGTTGGTCTTGACGAGTACGTACTTATCAAATCGGTCATAACGAAGGGCAGGAATGGCGTCGTCGGAAGACGGCCCATCGGAGGAGACTTCAACAGCTGCTTGGGCAACGCCGGTCAAGGTCAGGCTGCCGAGCAGCAAGGTCGCGGTAGCAAGCCGGGTCAACGAACGTTTCGAAAAGCTGCGCATCACTGGGGTTCCTTGTGAAGTGCCGGTATGGCACATGGCTACGACTGGTTATTTTGACAGATGTTCCCAAGCTCCCCTGGTTTCTCATGCGCATGGTTTTTTTGTGAGATAGATGTAAAGAACCGTGTAAATCGTCGGCAAAACGTCCTATATTCATTGCCTGCATGAGCATCGCCCAGCAGTTTTCAGATGATCCCCGAATGGTTCTGAAGGCCAGATAAACCGGGCTTCACACGGTTATTTGCGTCAGAGAGATCCTTGATGATCCAGATCCATCTTCCATTCCCCAGATCAACGAGAACGCCATGACTGTTAAAGAATTGACCCAGGAAGCCAGGCACGAAGAAGCGCTGAAGAAGTACGTGTTGGATGCGCCCCAGTTGCTGGAAGAGATCAAGGACTTGTCAGCCGACGATCAAAAGGACCAGATCCAATGGGCGTTCGAGGACGAGGCCGAAGCCCAGGGCCTGCAGCCTTGGGAGTTGACGCTCAAGTACACCAGCACACCTGAAGAATTCGAGACGCAGCGCCTTGCATTGCACAAGGAAGCGGCCGAGGTGCTGGGTGTGGAATGGGATGAGTACTGCGAGATGAACAATCTGGTGGTCTGAAAAAAACGCCAGCCTTTCAAGGCTGGCGTTTTTTGTTGTCAGAGGCTCAAGCGCATCGACAGATCCACTGCCTTCACATCCTTGGTCATCGCGCCGATCGAGATGTAGTCCACCCCGGTCTCGGCAATCGGGCGCAACGTGCTTTCGTTGATCCCGCCGCTGGCCTCCAGCTTCGCCTTGCCGCCATTGAGGCGTACGGCTTCACGCATGTCGTCCAGGCTCAGTTCGTCGAGCATGATGATGTCGGCGTTGGCTGACAGCGCTTCTTTCAATTCCGCCAGGCTTTCCACTTCGACCTCCACCGGTTTGCCCGGTGCGATCTTGTGGGCGGCAGCGATGGCCTGGGCGATCCCGCCGCAAGCGGCGATGTGGTTTTCCTTGATCAGGAAGGCATCGTACAGGCCGATGCGGTGGTTATGGCAGCCACCGCAGGTGACCGCGTACTTCTGGGCCAGGCGCAGTCCGGGCAGGGTCTTGCGGGTGTCCAGCAGCTTGACCTGGGTACCGGCGACAAAGTCGGCCAGGTAACGGGCTCGCGTCGCTACGCCGGAAAGCATTTGCAGGAAGTTCAGTGCGCTGCGTTCGCCGGTCAGCAGCGAGCGGGCTGGGCCTTCCAGATGGAACAGCGCTTGATCGGGTATGACCCGGTCGCCGTCGGCGACTTGCCAATGCACCGCGACACGCGAGTCCAGTTGCCGGAATACGGCGTCGACCCAGGCCGTGCCACTGATGATCGCCGCGTCGCGGGTGATGATGGTGGCCTTGGCCAGGCGTTCGGCGGGGATCAGTTGCGCGGTGATGTCGCCGCTGCCGATGTCTTCATGCAACGCACGGCGCACGTTGGCTTCGATTTCGGCGGTCAGATCGGCGAGACGTAGATTCGGCATAACGGGCTCCACAAACAAAGTGGCCTGATTATAGGGTGTCGAAACCTGCATTTGGTCGCGTCCTCGCAACATTTCCTTATTTCCCGGGTCACTTATTGCGCCGTATTTCGAGATCGATCACAGAGTGTGCTGGTGCGACGGGGTTGTTTTACCCGATAATCCGCCTTTCGATTGACGTCATAGCTTTGACGTCAAGAGCCGCAGAAAGCCGTTTCAGGAGGCCAGGATGCACAACGACGGGAATGTAGTGCCTTTGCACAAGGTCGCTACCGATCAGGCGAATCCCTCGCCGCTCGCCCGCCTGCCTGTGATTCTGCTTCAGGTTCGCGACAAGGCCGCCCAGCAGTTGCGCCTGGGCTTGCAAGGGCTGTTCGATAACGCCGACGACACCTTGTTTGAAATGGCCGACCGGGCGCGCGACGATGTCGAGCAGAACCTGTACTTCGAGGCCATGCGGGACCTGCGCCTGAAGCGCAAAAGCATCGAACGTGAATTTATCGAGCAGTTTTTCGAGACCTTCGTCAACCTCGCCCAATACGACCAGACCCACGCCAGCCTGGCGCCGAACCTGGCGCCAGACAGCCAAATCCAGCGGTCCCAGGACGAGCTGGAGCGACAACTGGCGGTCGAGGCGATGGTCACTCGGGTGCTTCGGCGCGATGGCGTGTCGCTGGAACAACTGACCGCCCGGCTCGGCGTGCTGTTGGCCCGCCCGCTGGCCAATCAGCACAATCCCCTGAGTCCGGCATTGCTGTGCGAGAAATTCCTGCAGGCCGGGCGCAACCTGGGCGTGGGCATCAAGGTCAAGCTGATCCTGCTCAAGCTGTTCGAGCGTTATGTGCTCAGCGATTGCGACCAACTCTATACCGAGGCCAACCAGTTGCTGGCCGCCACAGGTATCCTGCCGGAGCTCAAGGTTACGTTGGCGCGCCGGGCGTCGGATCGCACCGAGGACAACCCCAGGCCCAACGCCGAGACGGCTGCCAAGCCCAGCGATGCCGAGGTCGATGACAGCGTCCAGGAAGTGTTCGCCGCCTTGCAGAAACTGCTGATGCAGGTACGTGGCACTGTAGCGCCGACCCTGGAGCCCAGCGTGCCGCCCCAGCCGATTTCTACCCGTGACCTGCTGCGGCTGCTCTCTCACTTGCAGCAATACGTGCCGGCGCCTACCGTTCACGACGAGTTCGATTTGCGTAGCCAGCTCGAACAGCTGTTGACCCGGGTCAGCGTCAGGAGTGGCAAGTCTCGCGTGGTCGAAGGCGCCGATGAAGACGTGATCAACCTGATCTCGATGATGTTCGAATTCATCCTCGACGATCACAACCTCCCAGACTCCTTCAAGGCCCTGATCGGCCGCCTGCAAATCCCGATGCTCAAGGTTGCGGTGCAGGACAAGAGTTTCTTCAGCCGTGGCAATCATCCGGCCCGGCGACTGCTGAACGAAATCGCGACCGCGGCCATGGGCTGGGGCGAATGTGACGATCATCAGCGCGACAGCCTCTACCTGCGCATTGAGCAGGTGGTGCAGCGCTTGTTGAATGATTTTGTCGATGACCCGGCGATTTTCTCCGAACTGCTGGCCGACTTCCTGGCCTTCACCAGTGATGAGCGGCGCCGCAGTGAGCTGCTCGAACAACGCATCCGCGATGCCGAAGAGGGCCGAGCCAAGGCCGAACTGGCGCGCCAGCGCGTCGAAGGGGCGCTGAACCAGGTGATGTTGGGCAAAGTGTTGCCGCAAGCCGTGGTGGAGTTCGTGCAACACGCCTGGAGCCAGGTGTTGCTGCTGACCTGCTTCAAGCACGGCAAGTATTCTGCCGAGTGGCAGGCCGACGTCTTGACCCTGGAGCAATTGATCTGGAGCGTCCAGCCTCACGACGAACCCGATGCAGGCCTGCGTTTGCTGGCGATGGTGCCCGAACTGCTCAAGGCCCTGCGTGACGGCTTGAGTCGCTCGGCGTTCGACCCGTTCGCCACCAGCGAGTTTTTCAGTGAGCTGGAAGCCCTGCATGTGCAGGCGCTCGAGCGCATGGGCCAAGCGACGGAACAGGCCCAGTCGTTCACTTCACCGGTCATGGTCGAGGTGCTGGAAAAAATCGTCCTGCGCCCCCCGCAAAAGTCGGCGGGGGAGAACGTGGCGGTGCATTTGCCGGCCGATGACGTGGGCCTGTTGCAGGTCGAACAGTTGCACCTGGGGAGCTGGGTCGAGTTCCAGGAAGACGATGACAACACCCTGCGTTGCAAGCTGGCGGCGATCATCGAGGCCACCGGCAAATATGTCTTCGTCAATCGCACCGGCCTCAAGGTGCTGGAGCACAGCCGCACCAGCCTGGCCCTGGAGTTTCGCCGGGGCGCGGTGCGGCTGTTGGACGACACCCTGTTGTTCGACCGCGCGCTGGAGTCGGTGCTGGGCAATCTGCGCCAGCTCAATCGCGGCAAGTGATCGCGCAGCCCGGTCCGATCACGGCATACTGGCGGCATTCACCGTCGTCATCGAAGGAACCTGTATGCAGTTGGACTCCGCGAGCGGTTGGTGCGAGGGGGTGCGTCATTGCCCATCGCCCAACTTCAATGCGCGCCCCGAAGGCGAAATCTCCCTGCTGGTGATCCACAACATCAGCCTGCCTCCGGCACAGTTCGCCACGGGCAAGGTGCAGGAATTCTTCCAGAATCGTCTGGATGTCACGGAACATCCCTACTTTGTCGGGATCGCCGACCTGCGCGTCTCTGCGCATTTTCTGATCGAGCGTGACGGCGCCGTGACCCAGTTTGTCTCTTGTCTGGATCGCGCGTGGCATGCGGGGGTCTCGTGTTTCGAGGGGCGTGAGACCTGTAATGATTTTTCCCTGGGCATCGAGCTCGAGGGCACGGATGATCTGCCGTTCACCGACGCGCAATATGCCGCATTGGTGGACCTGACCCGGCAGTTGCAAGCGGCGTTCAGGGCGATCACTGTGCAGCGGATCTGCGGGCACAGCGACATCGCACCGGGGCGCAAGACCGATCCGGGACCGGCATTCGACTGGGTGCGCTATCGCGCGGCCCTGACAGAAGGGGAAGGACAATGAGTTTTCTGGTGTTGCTGTTGGCCGTCTGGATCGAGAAGTTCTCGGCCTTGCGCCAGCGGGTGCAGCGCGACGGCGGTTGGCTGCACGAGCTGAACAAGCTCGAGGCGAGCCCTCGTTGGGTCAACCGGCCCTGGCTGGTGCTGACGATTTTGGTCCTGCTGCCTGTGGCGCTGCTGGCGTTGCTGTTGTGGGTGCTGGAGCCGGTGGCCTACGGTCTGTTGGCGTTGCCGGTGCATTTGCTGGTGGTGATTTACAGCCTCGGACGCGGTGACCTGCTGGCTGGCCTCGGGCCGTTTCGCGACGCCTGGCGTCGGGAAGACCTGCAAGCGGCGGCCCACGTGGCCAAGCGCGACCTGGACATCGAAGCCAATGACGGTGAGCAGTTGCTGGAGCGGGTCCAGGGGCATTTGTTGTGGCAGGCCTACCAGAGCTTTTTCGCGGTGATTTTCTGGTACTTCGTGTTGGGCCCGGTCGCCGCCCTGAGTTATCGACTGCTGGCGCTGGCCGCCGAGCACAGCCAGAACCCCGGCGTGGCCGAGCGGGCCGCGCAAATGCGCCATGCCTTCGACTGGGTGCCGGTGCGATTGCTGGCGGCGAGCTTCGCCCTGGTGGGCAATTTCGTCGCGGTCAGCCGGGTCATGCTGCATGAGCTGTTGAACTGGAACATCAGCGCCGCCGCCCTCATCGACAAAGTCGGCCTGGTAGCCGGCGAGATCCCCAGGCCCGTCGCCGGACCGGACGGCATCAACAGCCTGGACCGCCTCTGGGAACTGCTGCTGCGTGCGGCAGTGCTCTGGTATGCCGGGTTTGCGTTGTGGACGGTGTTGGCCTGATCAACATCAGTATGGCTGTGGCTGGGCGCTTTTGTGGCGAGGGAGCTTGCTCCCGCTCGGCTGCACAGCAGCCGCAAACCCGGGCAACGCGATCTCCCTGAAGAACCCCCGGGGGCCTGCTTCGCAGGCCAGCGGGAGCAAGCTCCCTCGCCACGCTGCTGCCGTGGTGAATCTCTCTCGTTAACCTTAAGTTACAAATCTCCCCGCCGATTTAGGCTATACAGGGACAGCGCCTGAATAGTGGCTTTCTGCTGTCTCCGTGCGCGAGCTCATAACAATAAGAACACTACCGGGAGACTTCCTTGTGAAGAGTTTGCTCTGGCCCGCCGTCGCGCTGATGAACCGCCTGAGCTTCGGCATGAAGTTCAGCCTGATCAGCGTGCTGTTCCTGTTGCCCATGCTGGTGACCAACTTCTTTCTGGTGCGCGATTCCTATCGGGAATTCCAGGGCACGCAAGTGGAGCTGCAAAGCCTCGATCTGCTGGGCAGCAGCCTGGTCCTGCGCCGGGACCTGGAAACCCTCAATAACCTGGTGCAGATCAACGCCAGCCTGGGCCAGTCCGGCAAGGCCGGTGATGTCGAAGCTAAGATCGGCAGCCTGGAACAACAGGTCCTCGCGCGGCTGCAAGGCATGACCCCCGTGGCCATCGAGCCTGAACAGATCAGTGCCTTCGAGGCCAAGCGCGACGAGATGATCGGAGCTTTCAAGGCCCAGCAGGCCGAAAGCTCCCTGCAGAGCAAAAGTGCGCTGATCGGCAAGTTGCTCAACAGCGCCCAGATGTTCAGCCAGATCATCGCCAGCCAGGCGGGGCTGAGCCGCGACAACCAGAGCGACATCCGCCAGCTCAGCGAGTTGATCATCGGCACGACCCCCAAGGTCACTCAGATCCTCGGCGAAGGCCGGGCGCTGGGCGCGTCCTCGTTGGGGCTGGGGTTTCTCAATTCGGCGTCGAGCACCCGCTTCGACGAGTTGCTGGCGCAGATTGAAAAGCTCCAGGGTGAATATGACGTGAAACTGCAGGATGCCTTGGGTTCCAGCAACGCTGCCGGGCAAGCCCTTGCCGATCAGGCCAATGGCAGCAAGAGCACTCTCAAGAAGGCCAGTGAACTGATTGAAGAGCAGGTGGTGATGGCCGACACGCTCGATGCGCCATGGCCGGCGTTTTATGAGCACGTCAGCGGCCTGATGGAGCAGACCTACCGGCTGAACGAAGCGACCCAGGGTTTCCTTGGTGTCCAGTTGCAGCAGCGCCTGGAACAGAACCGCAGCCACATGGTGCTGCAAGCCGTGGCGCTGGTGCTGGTGTTCCTGCTGATTTTTTATCTGTATGCCGGCTTCTACGCATCTACCCGCACCACGCTCCAAGACCTCGGCCAGATGATGGACAAGGTCGCCGCGGGGGACATGACGGTCAATTTCGTCGCCCGCAGCCAAGATGAGCTGGGTGAGTTGGGTGAAGTGTTCAACGGCACGGTGGCGAAGATCCATGACCTGATCGAACAGGTCGGCCGCACCGTTGCTGAAGTCGAACGCCAGGCCGGGCAGGTGGAAACGGTATCGGCCCGCAGCAACCAGGCCGTCGCTGGGCAGCGCAGCCAGATCGAGTTGGTGGCCACGGCGATGAACCAGATGTCGGCCACGGCCCAGGAAGTGGCCCGCAGTGCCGCCGCCGCCGTGAGCAGTGCCCACAGCGTGAACGACGAAACCCTCAGTGGGCGCGGGCTGGTGGAGTCCCAGCAGGGCAGCATCGCCCGCTTGGCCAGTGAGATCGATCAGTCCGTGCAGGTGATCAATCAACTGGCGACCGACAGCCAGGCCATCAGTCGCGTGCTGGATGTGATCAAGAGCATCGCCGAGCAGACCAACCTGCTGGCCCTCAATGCCGCCATCGAAGCAGCCCGGGCCGGTGAGCAGGGGCGCGGCTTTGCGGTGGTGGCCGATGAAGTGCGGACCCTGGCCAAGCGCACCCAGCAATCGACCGAAGAAATCGAAGCGATGATCACCCGTCTGCATGGTGGTGTCGGCGCCGCGGTCAAGGCGATGGGCACCAGCCATGAGATGGCCAGTGGCACGGTCGGCCAATCGGAAAAGGTCCAGCAGGCCCTGGAGAATATCCTGGGCGCCGTCGGCATGATCGTCGACCAGAACCAGCAGATCGCCGCCGCGGTAGAGCAGCAGACGGCGGTGGCCCATGACATCGACCAGAACATCGTCGAGATCAACCGCGCCGGCGAACGCACCGCCGAAGGTGCCCACCAGACCGAAGACGCCAGCCGCGAACTGTCCGCCCAGGTGGTGCAGCTCAAGCAGTTGATCAATGCGTTTCGGGTGTGATTCCCAGGGCCCACCACCGATCCAATGTGGGAGCGAGCTTGCTCGCGATAGCGGAGTGTCAGGCAACCTATTTGTCGACTGATGGGGCGCTATCGCGAGCAAGCTCGCTCCCACAAGGGATCACCAGTTGAACAGTTGGCGCGCGTTGGCCGTGCTGGCCTCGGCCAGTTGCTCGGGGCTGATCGCCATGATCCCCGCCAACGCCTCACAAATCGCCGGCAAATGCGCCGGGCTGTTCCGTTGGCCGGGGAACATCGCCGGGGCCATGTCCGGGGCATCGGTTTCCAGCACCACCGCGTCCAGCGGCAGTTTTGCCAGCACCCGGTGCATGCGCAAGGCCTGGGGCCAGGTCGCGGCGCCGCCCAGGCCAAGCTTGAAGCCGAGCTTGATGTACTCGCGGGCCTCTTCAAAACTGCCGGCGAAGGCGTGGATGATCCCTGCGCGTTTGGGCCCCGTGCGCTTGAGGGTCGCGATCACGTCGGCATGGCTGCGGCGCACGTGGATCAGCGCCGGCAGCTCGAACTCCACCGCCAGTTGCAGTTGTGCTTCGAACAGCGCCTGCTGGCGTTCGCGGTCTAGAGTGGGGATGTAGTAATCCAGGCCGATTTCCCCCACGGCACACAATTGCCGGTGTCCGGCCAGGCGGCTCAGCCACTCGCGCAGTAGCGCCACGTCGTCGGGTCGGTGCTGATCGAGATACACCGGGTGCAGGCCCAGCGCGGCGTGCAGGTCCGGGTCGCTTTGCACCAGGTCCCAGACCCGCTGCCAGTTGTCCCGGTACACACCCAGTACCACCATTTGCCGCACGCCCAAGGCGCGGCTTTCGGCCAGCAGTGCCGGGCGGTCCGCGTCAAAATCTGGAAAATCCAGGTGGGTGTGGGTATCGATCAACTCCATGCATCAATCCTGAAGAAGCTTCAGCCTTGGTGAATACGCTGCTTGAACGTCCGCGCGATGGCTTGCACGCCTGGCTGGTAGTCATCGTTTTCGATGGCTGCCAGGGCCAGCTCCAAGGCTTTTTCGGCGATCAGTTGGTGCTGCTGGGACATGGCATTGACCGGTAGCGGCAGGAAATCCAGCAACTGCGTGTCACCAAACGTGCCCAGGCGCAACGGCCGCGACTTGAGCGGGAAATCGTGGAGGGCGTCGAACACCCCCTGCAGCAGTACGTAGGACGTGGTGATCAGCGCATCGGGCAGATGCCCCAGGCGCGCGAGCATTTCTTCCATCAACTGGCGACCGCATTCACGGCTGAACGACTCGCCATGCTCGATCAGCACCTGGCCTTCGAACCCTGCCAGTGCTTCGCGAAAACCGGCGGTCCGTTCCTGGCTGATGCTCAACTCGGGACGAGCGCTGATCAGTGCGATTTGCCGAGGGTGGGTCTGCAGCAGGCTGCGCGTCAGTTGCAGGCTGGCCTGGCGGTCGTCGCTGATCACCGAGCAGAACCGCGCAGGGTCCATGACCCGGTCGATGGCGATGATCGGAATGCCCTTGGCCTGCAGCTGCAGGTAACTGTCGTCGCCGGCCGGCAGGCAACTGGCGACGATCAGCGCATCGCAGCGGCGGGCGCGGAACAACTGCAACAGTTGCCGTTCACTGTCGGGGGCGTCATCGGAACTGGCGATCAGCAACTGGTAGCCCCGCGCCCGTGCGCCTTGTTCCAGCAGCTTGGCAATGCGTGCGTAACTGGGGTTCTCCAGGTCTGGCAGGATAAAACCCAGGGTGCGGGTGTGGCGGCTGCGCAGCCCGGCGGCCTGGGGATTGGGCGTGAAGCCGTGCTCCAGGACCACCGCCCGCACCCGTTCGACGGTGGCGCTGCTGATGCGTTGCTGTTCGGCCTTGCCGTTGATGACGTAACTGGCGGTGGTCACGGACACGCCGGCCAGTTGGGCAATATCACTGAGTTTCAACCCGGTTTTCCTTGTTTTTTCGAGTTAGCCCCGACGATAAGGGCCATCCTACCCGATTCAAGCTGACGGTCACCGTCCAAACACTTACGACAAGTTGCACTTCAAGGATGAGAGATTATCGAGTAACGTGCCAATCTTTCTAGATTAAACGTTTCAGCAAGCGTATTTTCAAGGCTAGCAGGATTTTTGGCCCTTCTGCCGTGATCACGCCAAAAATCATCCTGCAACGCTAAGCTGATTCATTCAAAACAATACCTGGCGCCAACCGGACGCCAAAAAGGAGAAAGCATGCTCGAGCTCACTCTAGAGCAGATATCCATGGCTCAGACGGCTATGGATAAAGACGCTGCACTGCAACTGCTCGCCGACAAACTGGTGGCCGATGGCTTGGTGGCCGAGGGTTACCTCGCCGGCTTGCAGGCTCGCGAAGCCCAGGGCTCGACCTTTCTTGGCCAAGGTATTGCCATCCCCCACGGTACCCCGCAGACCCGCGACCTGGTTCATTCGACCGGCGTGCGCCTGCTGCAATTCCCCGAGGGCGTGGATTGGGGCGATGGGCAAATCGTCTACCTGGCGATCGGTATCGCGGCCAAGTCCGACGAACACCTGCGCCTGCTGCAACTGCTGACCCGCGCCCTCGGCGAGACTGACCTGGGCCAGGCCCTGCGCCGTGCCGGTTCCGCCGAAGCGTTGCTGAAGCTGCTGCAAGGCGCGCCGCAGGAACTGGCGCTGGATGCCCAGATGATCGGCCTCGGTGTGTCGGCTGACGATTTTGAAGAGCTGGTATGGCGCGGCGCCCGCTTGCTGCGCCAGGCCGATTGCGTGAGCAATGGTTTTGCCGGGGTGTTGCAGCAAGTCGATGCGCTGCCCCTGGGCGATGGCTTGTGGTGGCTGCACAGCGAACAGACCGTCAAGCGTCCGGGCCTGGCATTCGTCACCCCGGACAAACCGATCCGTTACCTGGGTCAACCGTTGAGCGGTCTGTTCTGCCTCGCCAGCCTCGGCGAGGCTCACCAGGCCTTGCTGGAAAGGCTCTGCGCCTTGCTGATCGAAGGCCGCGGTCACGAATTGGGGCGCGCCACCAGCAGCCGCAAGGTGCTGGAAGTGCTCGGCGGCGAATTGCCCGCCGACTGGCCCAGCGCGCGCATCGGCCTGGCCAATGCCCATGGCCTGCATGCACGCCCGGCGAAAATCCTCGCCCAGTTGGCGAAAAGTTTCGAAGGCGAGATCCGCGTGCGCATCGTCGACGGCCAGGACAGCGCCGTGTCGGCCAAGAGCTTGAGCAAGCTGCTGAGCCTGGGCGCCCGTCGCGGCCAGGTCTTGGAGTTCATCGCCGAGCCGAGCATTGCCGCCGATGCGTTGCCGGCACTGCTGGCGGCCATTGAAGAAGGCCTGGGCGAAGAGGTCGAACCGCTGCCGCCGCCGAGTGCACCGCGCGAAACCGTGATAGCCGAAGTGGCGGCCGTCGTGCTGGCGCCCGAATCCGGCAGTCTGATCCAGGCCGTCGCCGCCGCACCGGGCATCGCCATCGGCCCGGCCCACATCCAAGTGCTGCAGGCCATTGACTACCCGTTGCGCGGTGAGTCGGCGGCCATCGAGCGCGAGCGCCTGCAAAACGCCTTGGACCAGGTACGTCGTGATATCGAAGGCCTGATCCAACGCGCCAAGGCCAAGGCCATTCGCGAGATCTTCATCACCCACCAGGAAATGCTCGACGACCCGGAGCTGAGCGACGAGGTCGACACCCGCTTGAAGCTGGGCGAGAGTGCGCAAGCGGCGTGGATGGGGGTGGTTGAAGCCGCCGCGAAAGAACAGGAAGCCTTGCAGGACGCCTTGCTGGCCGAACGTGCCGCCGATCTGCGCGACGTCGGCCGTCGTGTGCTGGCGCAGTTGTGCGGCGTCGAAACCCCGAACGAACCCGATCAACCCTACATCCTGGTGATGGACGAAGTCGGTCCGTCCGACGTGGCCCGCCTGGACCCGACGCGGGTGGCGGGGATTCTCACCGCCCGTGGCGGCGCCACTGCCCACAGCGCCATCGTTGCCCGAGCCTTGGGTATTCCAGCACTGGTGGGCGCCGGTGCGGCAGTGTTGCTGCTGGCGCCGGGCACGTCCTTGCTGCTGGACGGCCAGCGCGGTCGCCTGCACGTGGACCCTGACGCCGCCACTTTGCAGCGCGCCAAGGAAGAACGCGACACCCGCGAGCAGCGCCTCAAGGTTGCCGCGCAGCAGCGCCACGAACCGGCGCAGACCCGTGACGGCCATGCCGTGGAAGTGTTCGCCAACATTGGCGAAAGCGCCGGTGTCGCCAGCGCGGTGGAGCAGGGTGCCGAAGGCATTGGCCTGTTGCGCACCGAACTGATTTTCATGGCCCACAACGAGGCCCCGGACGAAGCGACCCAGGAAGCCGAATACCGCAAGGTACTCGACGGCCTGGCCGGTCGACCGCTGGTGGTGCGCACCCTCGATGTGGGCGGTGACAAGCCGCTGCCGTACTGGCCGATCGCGAAAGAAGAAAACCCGTTCCTCGGCGTGCGCGGCATTCGCCTGACCTTGCAGCGTCCGCAGGTCATGGAAGCGCAACTGCGTGCCTTGTTGCGCTCGGCGGACAACCGTCCGTTGCGGATCATGTTCCCGATGGTTGGCAGCGTCGACGAGTGGCGCCAGGCCCGGGCCATGACCGAGCGCCTGCGCCAGGAAATCCCCGTTGCGGACCTGCAACTGGGGATCATGATCGAAGTGCCGTCCGCCGCGTTGCTGGCGCCGGTGCTCGCCAAGGAAGTCGACTTCTTCAGCGTCGGTACCAACGACTTGACGCAATACACCCTGGCGATCGACCGTGGTCACCCGACCCTGTCGGCCCAGGCCGATGGCTTGCACCCGGCCGTGCTGCAACTGATCGACATCACCGTGCGCGCCGCCCATGCCCATGGCAAATGGGTCGGTGTGTGTGGCGAACTGGCGGCCGACCCGCTGGCGGTGCCGGTGCTGGTGGGCTTGGGCGTGGACGAACTGAGTGTCTCGGCCCGCAGTATTGCCGAGGTCAAGGCGCGGGTCCGCGAATTGAGCCTGGCGCAAGTACAAACCTTGGCCCAAGAGGCTTTGGCCGTGGGCAGCGCCGATGATGTGCGCGCATTAGTGGAGGCGCTGTAATGGCGAAGATTCTTACCCTGACCCTCAACCCGGCGCTCGACCTCACGGTGGAGTTGGCGCGCCTGGAGCCGGGCCAGGTCAACCGCAGCGACGCCATGCACGCCCACGCCGCCGGCAAGGGCGTGAACGTGGCCCAGGTGTTGGCCGATCTCGGTCATACGCTGACGGTCAGTGGTTTTCTGGGCGAAGACAACGCCCAGGTGTTTGAGACGCTGTTTACCCAGCGTGGTTTTGTCGACGCCTTTATCCGTGTCCCCGGCGAAACCCGCAGCAATATCAAGCTGGCCGAGCAGGATGGACGCATCACTGACCTCAACGGGCCAGGCCCAGTGGTCGATGAAGCCGCACAGCAGGCCTTGCTGGCGCGCCTTGAGCAAATCGCCCCGGGCCACGACGTGGTTGTGGTGGCGGGCAGCTTGCCTCGGGGCGTCAGCCCGCAGTGGTTGCAGGCCTTGATCACCCGCTTGAAAACACTCGGCCTGAACGTGGCCCTCGACACCAGTGGCGAAGCCTTGCGCGTCGCCCTGGCGGCGGGGCCGTGGCTGATCAAGCCGAACACCGAGGAACTGGCCGACGCGCTGGGTTGCGAGGTGGTGAGCGAATTGGCCCAGGCGCAAGCGGCGCAGCGCCTGCATGCCCAGGGCGTCGAACATGTGGTGATTTCCCACGGCGCCGATGGCGTGAACTGGTTCAGTGTCGGTGCGGCGTTGCATGCCTCGCCACCCAAGGTCAGCGTCGCCAGCACCGTGGGTGCCGGGGATTCGCTGCTGGCGGGCATGCTGCACGGCCTGCTCAGCGCCGACACCCCGGAACAGACGCTGCGCACCGCCACGGCCATCGCCGCCATGGCGGTCACGCAGATCGGTTTTGGCATCCACGACACCGCGTTGCTGGCGTCGCTTGAACAGGGCGTGCGCGTGCGCCCCCTGACAGAACAATAAGAGGGTTAGCAAGAATGAAACTAGCCATTGTGACGGCCTGCCCCAACGGCATGGTCACCAGTGTGTTGTGCGCCCGCCTGCTGGACGCCGCGGCGCAGCGCCAGGGTTGGAGCACCAGTGTCGAAGTCCATGACGCGGCCCATCCGGAACGCCAGTTGTCGGCAGCGACCCTTGAAGCGGCCGAATGGGTCCTGCTGGTTGCCAGCGGCCCGGTGGACATGTCGCGGTTCGTCGGCAAACGCCTGTTCCGCAGCACCCCGGCCCAGGCCCTGCAAGACGTCGATTCGGTGCTGCGTCGCGGCGCCGAAGAGGCCGAGGTTTTTCTCGCCTCGGATGTCGTGGAGGAGGTACCCGCGGTGTCGACCGAGCGTGCGCCGCGCCTGGTCGCCATCACCGCATGCCCAACAGGCGTTGCCCATACCTTCATGGCCGCCGAAGCATTGCAGCAGGCGGCGAAGAAGCTCGGCTACGACTTGCAAGTGGAAACCCAGGGTTCGGTCGGTGCGCGCAATCCGTTGAGCGCCGAGGCCATCGCCGAGGCGGACGTGGTGCTGCTGGCGACTGACATCGAAGTCGCCACCGAGCGTTTTGCCGGCAAGAAGATCTACCGCTGCAGCACGGGCGTCGCCTTGAAACAGGCCGAAGCGACGCTGAACAAAGCGCTGGTCGAAGGTCGCCAGGAAAGCGCGTCGAGCGGTGCTAGCGCCCCGGCCAAATCGGAGAAGACCGGCGTCTACAAGCACCTGCTGACGGGTGTGTCGTTCATGCTGCCGATGGTGGTGGCCGGTGGTCTGTTGATCGCCTTGTCGTTTGTGTTCGGCATCACCGCCTTCAAGGAACCCGGCACGCTGGCGGCCGCGCTGATGCAGATCGGCGGCGACACCGCGTTCAAATTGATGGTGCCGCTGCTGGCTGGCTACATCGCCTATTCCATCGCCGACCGTCCGGGCCTGGCGCCGGGGATGATTGGCGGGATGCTGGCGAGCACCCTGGGCGCCGGCTTCATTGGCGGGATCATCGCCGGTTTCCTGGCCGGTTACGCGGCCAAGGCGATCAACCGCTACGCGCGCCTGCCCCAGAGCCTGGAAGCGCTCAAGCCGATCCTCATCATTCCGCTGTTGGCGAGCCTGATCACCGGCCTGGTGATGATCTACATCGTTGGCAAACCGGTGGCGGGCATGCTCGAAGCCCTGACCCATTTCCTCGACAGCATGGGCACTACCAATGCAATCCTGCTGGGCGTGTTGCTGGGGGCGATGATGTGCGTCGACCTCGGTGGCCCGATCAACAAGGCTGCCTATGCGTTTTCGGTGGGGCTGCTGGCTTCCCAGAGTTATGCACCGATGGCCGCGACCATGGCTGCCGGCATGGTGCCGCCGATTGGCCTGGGCATCGCCACCTTCATCGCCCGGCGCAAATTTGCCCAGACCGAGCGCGAAGCCGGTAAGGCGGCGCTGGTGCTGGGGCTGTGCTTCATCTCCGAAGGGGCGATTCCGTTCGCCGCCAAGGACCCGCTGCGGGTGATCCCGGCCAGCATCGCCGGCGGCGCGCTGACCGGTGCGCTGTCGATGTACTTCGGCTGCAAGCTCATGGCCCCCCACGGCGGCTTGTTCGTGATGCTGATCCCCAACGCCATCAACCATGCGCTGTTGTACCTGTTGGCGATCGTGGCGGGGAGCCTGCTGACGGGGGTGGCGTATGCGCTGCTCAAGCGGCCGGAAGTGGTGGAGATGGCGTTGGAGCCGGCCAAGGCCTGACCAACCCTGTTCTCCCCTTGTGGGAGCGAGCTTGCTCGCGATAGCGGTGTATCAGTCGACAAATAGGTTGCCTGATACCCTGCCATCGCGAGCAAGCTCGCTCCCACAGTGGTTTTGGGGGGGCATAAAACTCCTGTCACACCCACTTCACAGAGCCATGCTTAAGTTTCCCCATTTAAGGGAGAACACCATGAGCGAATTCGACCTGGGCCGCCGCCGTGTGATGCAAGCCGTGGGGGCGGGGTTGTTGTTGCCGGGGCTGGCGCCGGCGGTGATGGCTTCGGTCAAGGATCGGCCGGTGCTCACCGACGGTGTGCAGTCGGGCGACTTGCAGGGTGACCGGGCGATGATCTGGAGCCGCAGCGACCGTCCGGCGCGGATGGTGGTGGAGTGGGACACCCGCAGCAAGTTCAGCAATCCGCGCCGCTTCGTCTCGCCCATGGTCGATTCGCGCAGCGATTTCACCGCCCGGGTCGAACTCACCGGGTTGCCCCGCGACCAGGCGATTTTCTACCGGGTGCATTTCGAAGACGCCCAGAGCGGTGTCGCCAGCGAACCCTGGCTGGGTCACCTGCGCAGCGTGCCGCAGTTCAAGCGCAACATCCGTTTTGTCTGGAGCGGCGACACCGTCGGCCAGGGCTTCGGCATCAACCCGGACATCGGCGGCATGCGCATCTACGAAGCCATGCGCCTGCGCCTGCCGGACTTTTTTATCCACAGCGGCGACACCATCTACGCCGACGGCCCGGTGCCGGCGCAAATCACCACCGAGGGTGGACGCGTCTGGCGCAACCTCACCACCGAAGCCAAGAGCAAGGTCGCCGAGACCCTGGATGAGTATCGCGGCAACTATCGCTACAACCTGATGGACGAAAACGTTCGTCGCTTCAACGCCGAAGTGCCGCAGATCTGGCAGTGGGACGACCATGAGGTGGTCAACAACTGGTCGCCGGGCAAGCAACTGGACGAGCGCTACCAGACCAAGGATATCCACAGCCTGGTGGGTCGTGCGCGACAGGCCTGGCTGGAATATGCGCCGATGCGCCGGCAGAAGGCCGACGGTGGTGGACGCATCTACCGCAAGCTCGGTTACGGGCCGCTGCTGGATGTGTTCGTGCTGGACATGCGCAGCTACCGTGAAGCCAACGACGCCAACCTCGGCGCGGCCAAACCATTCCTGGGGCGTGAGCAGTTGAACTGGCTCAAGCGCGAATTGAAGCAGTCCCGGGCCCAGTGGAAAGTCATCGCCGCCGACATGCCCATCGGCCTCGGTGTGCCGGATGGCGAGGTCAGCCCCGGCGTGCCGCGCTGGGAAGCGGTCGCCAACGGTGACCCGGGCGCGGCCCAGGGCCGTGAACTGGAGATCGCCGAACTGCTCGGCTACCTGCGCAAGCATCAGGTGCGCAACTACGTCTGGCTCACCGCTGACGTCCATTATTGTGCTGCCCATCATTACCATCCCGAACACGCCGCGTTCCAGGATTTCGAACCGTTCTGGGAGTTCGTCGCCGGGCCCTTGAACGCCGGCAGCTTCGGGCCCAATGCCCTGGACAAGACCTTCGGCCCCGAAGTGGTGTTCCAGAAAGCCCCCCCGGCCCAGAACACCTCGCCGTTTGCCGGGTATCAGTTCTTTGGTGAAGTGAACATCGACGGGCCAAGCGGGGAGATGAGCGTGGTGCTGCGGGACCTGGAAGGTGTGGCGGTGTTCGAGAAGAAGTTGCAGCCGGTTTGAATCTAAAGCCACCGCAAAACCAATGTGGGAGCGAGCTTGCTCGCGATGGCGGTGTGTCATTCAATGAAGTGTTGGCTGACGACCCGCC
>NZ_CAKKMI010000029.1:0-75578 GCF_918698105.1 Pseudomonas brassicacearum
CAACGTAACTGACCTACCGCTATCGCGAGCAAGCTCGCTCCCACAGGGATACCCAGTGTTTTCAGAAGTGGGTGAATGCTAGTCTTGATCAACGCTGTTGCCAGGGAGCCCTCATGGGCAATCACAAGATCGAGATTCGTCGCAGTAACGTCGAGAAAATCCTGTTGGCCGCCGAGAAGGTCTTTGCCGAAAAAGGCTTCGGCAGCACCGCCATGGCCGACATCGCCGCCGAAGTGCAATTGCCCCGTTCCAACCTGCATTACTACTTCAGCACCAAGAGCGAACTGTACAGCGCCGTGCTGTTCGACCTGCTGGAGGTGTGGAAGCAGGACGCCTTGTGCTTCGAAATGTTCGACGACCCGCGGGTGGTGCTCAGCAGCTACATCCGCGCCAAGATGAACCACTCCCGCAGCCGGCCCTACGGCTCGAAGGTCTGGGCCAACGAAATCATCCACGGCGCCCCGACGCTGGGCCAGGCGCTGGACACCAGCCTCTATGACTGGGCCAAGATGAAGGAAGCGAAAATCCGCCAGTGGGTGGAGGACAAACGCATCTTGCCGGTGGAGCCTTCAAGCCTGCTCTACATGATCTGGGCCTCGACCCAGCACTACGCCGACTTCGACCATCAGATCAATATCCTCAATGATCACCAGCCGCTGTCGGACATGCAGTTCGAGCGGGCGGTGCAGACGGTGACCAGTGTGATTTTGCGGGGGATTGGGTTGGAGCCTTGAGGTTTTGTGGTGACGAGGATGGCCTCATCGCGAGCAAGCTCGCTCCCACGTTGGATTTGCGGTGAACACAAATTTTGTGTTCACAACCGGTCCCCTGTGGGAGCGAGCTTGCTCGCGATGGCGCCAGTCCAGGCACCCTAACCCTCAGACAGTGACATGATAGGGATTACGCGGATCATGGTTCCAATCCAGGAACGGCTTGCCGGTGTCCACCGTCACCATCTCGATGCAGTCCTGCACCGGGCAGGTGATCTGGCACAGGTTGCAGCCCACGCACTCTTCATCGATCACTTCATATTTATGCGTGCCGTCAGCCTGCTTGAGGCTAGCGATGGCCTGGTGTGAGGTGTCTTCGCAGGCGATGTGGCAGCGGCCGCACCCGATGCAGGCCTGCTGATCGATCTTGGCGATGACCTGGTAGTTGATGTCCAGGTACTTCCAGTCGGTGGTGTTGCCCACCGCGCGACCGGAAAATGCCTGGAGGTTGGCGTGGCCCTGGCTGTCCATCCAGCGCGACAGGCCGTCCTTCATCTCTTCGACGATGCGAAAACCATGCAGCATCGCCGCCGTGCAGACCTGCACCGCGCCGCTGCCCAGGGCGATGAATTCGGCGGCATCGCGCCAACTGCCGATGCCACCGATGCCGCAGATCGGCAGGCCTTGGGTCTGCGGGTCGCGGGCGATTTCGGCGACCATGTTCAATGCGATGGGCTTGACCGCCGAGCCACAGTATCCGCCATGGGTGCTCTGGCTGCCGACGCTGGGCAGGGCGACCATGCGGTCCAGGTCGACGCTGGTGATGGAGTTGATGGTGTTGATCAACGACACCGCATCCGCACCACCGCGATGGGCCGCCCGGGCGGCAACGCGGATGTCGGTGATGTTCGGCGTGAGCTTGACGATCACCGGCAGCGAACAATAGGTCTTGCACCAGCGGGTCACTTGCTCGACGTACTCCGGCACCTGGCCGACCGCCGCGCCCATGCCGCGTTCCGGCATGCCGTGGGGGCAGCCGAAGTTCAGCTCGATGCCGTCGGCGCCGGTGGCTTCCACCAAGGGCAGGATGCGTTTCCAGGATTCTTCGACGCAGGGCACCATCAGCGACACGATCAACGCCCGGTCTGGCCAGTCCTTCTTCACCTGGGTGATTTCCCGCAGGTTGATCTCCAGGGAACGGTCGGTGATCAGCTCGATGTTATTGATGCCCAGCACTTCGCGATTGGCACCGTAGTGGGCCGAATACCGCGAGGACACGTTCACGGCTGCTGGGTCCTCACCGAGGGTTTTCCAGACCACGCCACCCCAGCCGGCCTCGAAGGCGCGGACCACGTTGTAGGCCTTGTCGGTGGGCGGCGCGGAGGCCAACCAGAACGGATTGGGCGCTTTGATACCGGCGAAGACAATCGACAGATCGGCCATTTACGCAGCCTCCACGTTAAGCATCAATTGAGCGTTGATCGCCTCGGCGGCGAGCTTGCCGTGCTGCACGGCCTGCACGGTGAGGTCCTGGTCCAGGCTGGTGCAGTCGCCGCCGGCGTAGACACCAGGAATGCTGGTGCGCAGGTGTTCGTCCACCAGGATCCGTCCGTCCTGGCGCTTGAGTTCACGGGCCAGCGGATCCACCAGCGCGTTGTCGTCGAAGGCTTGGCCGATGGCTTTGAAAATGGCGTCGGCGGGCAGGTCGAAGGTGTCGGTGCCGATGACCAGCCGGCCGTTCTCCAGATGCGTGCGAGAGAAGCGCATGCCGCGCACATGCCCGGCGTCATCGAGCAACACCTGTTGCGGTTGGGCCCAGGTCAGCAGGCGCACCTGATTGGCCTTGGCGATGTCTTGCTCGTGCAAGGTGGCCCCCATGTCCTCAAGGCCGCGACGGTAGACCAGGCTGACGTCCCGGGCACCGAGGCGCGCCATTTGCACGGCCATGTCGATGGCGGTGTTGCCGGCACCGAGCACGATGCAACGGTCGGCCAGGGGCAGCTGGCTGAGGTCGTCGGCCTGGCGCAGTTCGCGAATGTAGTCGGTGGCGGCCAACAGCCCTGGCGCTTGTTCGTCGCCCAGGCCCAGTTGTTTGCTGGCGGCCAGGCCGAGGCCGAGAAACACCGCGTCGAACTGCTGGTGCAGGTCGCTCAGGCTCAGGTTCTCGCCGAGTGTCTGGCCAAGGCGGATTTCGATGCCGCCGATGCCCAGCAGGAAATCCAGCTCACGTTGGGCGTAATCGTCCACCAGTTTGTACTTGGCGATGCCGTATTCATTGAGGCCACCGGCTTTTTCCCGGGCTTCGAAGATCACCACCTCATGGCCGTGCATGGCGCTGCGATGGGCACACGACAAGCCCGCCGGCCCGGCCCCGACCACGGCGATGCGCTTGCCGGTGGCCGCGGCCCGTTGGAACGGGTGTTCGCTGAAGTGGGCGTTGTCCACCGCGTAGCGCTGCAGCGAGCCGATCAACACCGGCGCGCATTCCTGGGCGTTGTTGCGCACGCAGGCTTGTTGGCAAAGGACCTCGGTGGGGCAGACCCGGGCGCAACTGCCGCCGAGGATGTTGGCCGACAGAATCGTCTGCGCCGCGCCTTGGACGTTGTCCTGGTGGATGTTGCGAATGAATGAAGGAATGTCGATTTCGCTGGGACAGGCGTTCACACACGGCGCGTCGTAGCAGTACAGGCAGCGGGACGCTTCCAGGTGCGCCTGGCGCGCGTTGAGCGGCGGCGCCAGGTCGCTGAAGCGAGCGGCGAGGGTGGCCGGGTCTTCCTGGGAATGGGGGAGGTGGCTCAAGGGCTGGATCATGGAGGGGGCCTCACGGTGTTTGAGGTGCTGCCTCTGGGGGGCAGTGGTTTTTCGGTGTCCGGGCTGGTCTCATCGCGAGCAAGCTCGCTCCCACAGGGGATCTGCTGTGCACATGGATTTTGCGTTCATCCAAAACCCAGTGTGGGAGCGAGCTTGCTCGCGATAGGCCGAAGGCCTCGATTTCAGCGTTTCACAGCAGTGGGTTTATTCAACTCAGCCCGCTTGCTCAGCAAATCGAACACCGCCGGATACGCCGGTCGTTCGATGTAGCGCCCCGCGCCGCGTTCGGCCCGCAGGTCGCCGTCGGCCCAGACCAGCCGGCCCTGGCTGATGGTGTGGCTGGGCACGCCGCGCACGGTCTTGCCTTCGAAGATGTTGAAGTCCACTTGCTGGTGGTGGGTCTTGGCTGAGATCGTGCGGCTGCCTTGCGGGTCCCAGAGCACCAGGTCGGCATCGGCACCGACGCGGATCGTCCCTTTGCGTGGGTAGAGGTTGAAGATTTTTGCGGTGTTGGTGGAGGTGAGGGCGACGAAGTCCTGCATCGACAATTTGCCGCTGTTGACCCCTTCGTCCCAAAGCACCGCCATGCGGTCTTCGATGCCGGCGGTGCCGTTGGGGATCTTGCTGAAGTCGTCACGGCCGGCGGCTTTCTGTTCGGCGCAGAAACAGCAGTGGTCGGTGGCGGTGGTGTGCAAGTTGCCGGATTGCAAGCCGTGCCAGAGTGCCTCTTGATGCCCGCGTGGGCGGAAGGGTGGGCTCATCACGTAGCCGGCGGCGGTCTGCCAGTCCGGGTCGCGATAGACGCTGTCGTCCAGCAGCAGGTGGCCGGCCAGTACTTCACCGTAGACCGGTTGGCCCTTACTGCGGGCGTAGGTGATTTCGTCGAGGGCTTCCTGGGTGGACACGTGCACCAGGTACAGCGGCGTGCCCAGGGTTTCGGCGATGCGGATGGCGCGGCTCGCGGCTTCGCCTTCCACTTGCGAAGGGCGCGACAACGGATGGGCTTCGGGCCCGGTGATGCCCTGGGCCAGCAGTTTGCGTTGCAGGTGATAGACCAGTTCGCCGTTCTCCGCGTGCACGGTGGGCACCGCGCCCAGTTCCAGGCAGCGTTCGAAGCTCGCCACCAAGGTGTCGTCGGCGGCCATGATTGCGTTCTTGTAGGCCATGAAATGCTTGAAGCTGTTCACGCCATGATGGTTGACCAGCTCGGCCATTTCTTCGCGGACCTGCTCGCTCCACCAAGTGATAGCCACGTGAAAACCGTAGTCGCTGGCGCTTTTCTCGGCCCAGCCACGCCATTGGTGAAAGGCTTCCATCAGCGATTGTTGGGGGTTGGGAATCACGAAGTCGATGATCGACGTGGTGCCCCCGGCCAGGCCCGCCGCCGTGCCGCTGAAGAAGTCTTCACTGGCGACCGTGCCCATGAACGGCAACTGCATATGCGTATGGGGGTCGATGCCGCCGGGCAGCAAGTATTGGCCACTGCCATCGAGCACTTCGACGCCAGCCGGAACATCCAGGTTTTCACCAATGGCCTTGATCACGCCGTCGGCACACAACACATCGGCGCGATAACTTTCATCATGGGTAATAACGGTGGCACCACGGATCAACAGAGACATTCCGAGTTCCTCGAAGGCATGACCGACTGTTGCCGGTTCTTTATGTTTTTGGTTGTTAAGTGACGACGTCGTGCAGATTTGTATTCTTGTCACGACTGTCAGGATTTGACGCTAGCTGGAGTTATTGAAATGAGCAAGATTATTTTTTATAAGCTTATGCGCTTATTAACTATCTGATATTTAAGGATTAAATATAAAAATCACCAAATTGGTGAGCCTGCTCACCAATTTGACGCACTTGACAGGATCGTTATTTGAGCGAGATTTGTCATGGTAAATCAGCGGCTTGAAAGCGCTTGAAGTGCGTTCCAGACACCTCGCCTCGATTCGGGGTGCACCACTTTGAACCTCGAGCTCGACAGGACGTGCAGGTCATCTAGCCTCAAGTCGATGAGCACAAAGTGAATCAGGTCGCTTTAATTGGCTTTAAATCTTTAGATATCAAATGTTTGAGACGGTTATATCGATCGCCCGGTCAGCTCGACGCTTTATTCGGCACGGTTATTGAGTGCCGTCGTGATCTGGCGGGGTGGTCGGTAGCACGCGTGCAAGTACTCCGGCCATCGCCAGTCGATGAGCAAAAATAATGAAAACAGTGGAGCGGACATGACCAGATCAACAGTGACTGAGCGCGACGGGTTGTACGAGCTTGAAGCCGGCAGCGACGTCCTCGACAGCCCCCGTTATAACCACGACATCGCGCCGACCCAGGTGCACGAACGAACCTGGAACAAATGGCACATCACCGCATTGTGGGTGGGCATGGCGATCTGCGTGCCGACCTACACCTTGGGCGGTGTGCTCACCGCCTATTTCGGCTTGACGGTGGGCGAGGCGCTGCTGGCGATTCTGTTTGCCAACATCATCGTGCTGATCCCCCTGACCCTCAATGCCTTTGCCGGGACCAAGTACGGCATCCCGTTTCCGGTGCTGTTGCGCTCATCCTTCGGCGTGATTGGCTCCAACGTGCCGTGCCTGATTCGCGCCCTGGTGGCGTGTGGCTGGTTCGGCATCCAGACGATGTTCGGCGGGCTGGCGATCCACCTGTTTCTCGGCTCGGTGTTCGAAGGCTGGAAAAGCCTGGGTGGCACCGGCGAAGTGATCGGCTTCATGCTGTTCTGGGTCATCAACCTGTGGGTGGTGCTACGCGGTGCCGAGTCGATCAAGTGGCTGGAAACCTTGTCGGCGCCACTGTTGGTGTTGGTGGGGGCGGGGCTGCTGGTGTGGGCGTTGCCCAATGTCTCGTTGACTGAACTGATGGCGGTTCCGGCCAAACGCCCGGAAGGCGCCGGGGTGACCAGTTATTTCCTGGCCGGGCTGACGGCCATGGTCGGTTTCTGGGCCACGCTGTCGTTGAACATTCCTGACTTCAGCCGTTATGCCAAGAGCCAGAAAGACCAGATCGTCGGGCAGATCATCGGCCTGCCATTGACCATGTTCCTGTTTGCCTCCCTCGGCGTGGTCATGACCGCCGCCTCGGAAAAACTGGTGGGGGTGACCGTCTCCGACCCGGTGACCTTGATCGGGCACATCCAGAGCCCGGTGTGGGTGGCCCTGGCGATGGTGCTGATCATTGTCGCCACGCTTTCGACCAACACCGCCGCCAACATCGTTTCGCCCACCAACGACTTCCAGAACCTGGCGCCGAAATTGATCGGCCGCACTAAAGCCGTGATGTTGACCGGGCTGGTGGGGTTGGCGCTGATGGCCCACGAGCTGCTGAAAAAACTTGGCCTGATCGTCTCCGAGGTCAGCCTGGAGTCGGTCTATTCCAACTGGCTGCTGGGTTATTCGAGCCTGCTGGGGCCGATTGCCGGGATCATGGTGGTGGATTACTTCCTGATCAAGAAACAGCAACTGGACCTGGCCGGGCTGTACCGCGACGACGTTTACCCGGCGTGGAACTGGAACGGCTTCATCGCCTTCGGCGTGCCGGTGGTGCTGACGCTGCTGTCCCTGGGCAGCGATGCGTTCAGTTGGTTCTACAGCTACGGCTGGTTCACCGGCTCGGCGCTGGGCGGGGTGATTTATTACGGGTTGTGCAGTATGCGAGCAAGCCCGTCCGTTGCCAAAACAGCGGTGTGAAGGAGGGCCTCATCGCGAGCAGGCTCGCTCCCACACTGGATTTGGGTGGATGCAGATCCAATGTGGGAGCGAGCTTGCTCGCGATGGCGGCCTCAAGTACACCAAAAACATGCCTGAAAAAATGGAGATCCCCATGAACGCAGCCATCGACGTTCTGCAATCCACCCATCAGCACATCAACCGCGATCGCCTGTGGCAATCGCTCATGGACCTGGCCCAGCTCGGTGCCACGGTCAAGGGCGGAGTATGCCGGCTGGCCCTGACCGACCTCGACCGTCAGGCCCGCGACCTGTTCGTGCAATGGACCCAGGCGGCGGGCTGCACCGTCAGCATCGATGCGGTGGGCAATATTTTCGCCCGTCGCCCGGGGCGCAATCCGAACCTGCCGCCGGTGATGACCGGCAGCCACATCGACACCCAGCCCACCGGTGGCAAGTTCGACGGCTGCTTTGGCGTGCTGTCCGGGCTGGAGGTGCTGCGCACCCTCAATGACCTGAACATCGAAACCGAAGCACCGCTGGAAGTGGTGGTCTGGACCAACGAAGAAGGCTCGCGTTTCGCCCCGTGCATGATGGGCTCCGGTGTGTTCGCGGAAAAATTCACCCTCGAAGAAACCCTCGCCAAGGTCGACGCCGAAGGCATCACCGTGGGCCAGGCGCTCAATGCCATCGGCTATGCCGGTTCGCGCCCGGTCAGTGGGCATCCGGTGGGGGCGTATTTCGAGGCGCACATCGAACAGGGGCCGATCCTCGAAGACGAAGGCAAGACCATCGGCGTGGTGATGGGCGCCCTGGGGCAGAAGTGGTTCGACCTGACGTTGCGGGGCGTCGAAGCCCACGCCGGCCCGACCCCGATGCACCTGCGCAAGGACGCCCTGGTGGGCGCCTCGATCATCGTCGGCGCCGTCAACCGCGCCGCCCTCGGTCATCAACCCCATGCCTGCGGCACGGTCGGTTGCCTGCAAGCCTATCCGGGGTCGCGCAATGTCATCCCCGGCGAAGTACGCATGACCCTGGATTTCCGTCACCTGGAACCGGCGCGGCTGGATTCGATGATCGCCGAGGTCAAGCAAGTGATCGAAGACACCTGCCAGCAACACGGCCTGACCTTCGATTTGAAACCCACCGCCGACTTCCCGCCGCTGTATTTCGACAAAGGCTGCGTCGACGCCGTACGCAGTGCGGCCCAAGGGCTGGGCCTGTCCCACCTGGACATCGTCAGCGGCGCCGGTCACGACGCGATCTTCCTCGCCGAACTGGGCCCGGCCGGGATGATCTTCGTGCCCTGCGAAGGCGGCATCAGCCACAACGAAATCGAAAACGCCGCCCCGGACGACCTCGCCGCCGGCTGTGCGGTGTTGCTGCGAGCGATGCTGGCCGCCTCCCAGGCGATTGCCGAGGGGCGCATGGCGGCTTGAAGGGCCGATGCACTATTGCAACCCCATGTGGTCGTAACCTTCAACGCATCCATGCTTGAAACCTACTGACCACATGGAGACCCAATGAATCAGCAAGTCCCGACCACCGATACTAACCGTCGTCAATTGCTGCAGATCATTGCCGGGCTGTCCGACGGGGTGATGTTGATCGAGGTCGACCAGACCATTGCCTGGGCCAACGCGGCGGCCTTGACCATGCACGGGGTCAAGGAGCTCAGTGAGCTGGGCACCACGGCCAAGCAATATGCCCAGCGGTTCAATTTGCGTTACCGCAACAACCATCCGCTGAGCGAAGACAATTATCCCATCGCCCGGGTTGCCCGTGGCGATGAGTTCAGCGATGTGCTGGTGGAAGTCACGCCCCAGGCCGACCCGGATCGCACCTGGGTGCATCGGATCCGCAGCATGGTCCTGGCCGACCGCAACGGCGAACCGGAACTGCTCGTGCTGATCTTAAGCGATGCCACCGAGTGGGCCAGCGCCGAACAGCGCTTCGAGAAAACCTTCGGGGCCAACCCGGCGCCGGCGGTGATCTGCCGTCTCAGCGACCTGCGCTACATCAAGGTCAATCCGGGGTTCCTGGAGATGACCGGCTACAGCCGCGAGCAGGTGATCGGGCGTTCGGTGTATGAATTGGATGTGCTCGAAGCCGCCGAAAAACGCGACCTGGCCATCGAGCGCCTGGGGCAGGGCGCGACCATTCCGCAAATGCAGGCCGAGTTGAAATTGCCCGACGGCACCACCAAACAGGTGATCGTCGCCGGCCAGCCGCTGGACCTGCACGATGAAGACTGCATGCTGTTTTCCTTCATGGACATGGAGCCGCGACGCAAGGCAGAAACCGCGCTGCGCCAGAGCGAGGAGCGCTTTGCCAAGTCGTTCCGACTGTCGCCCGTGCCTACCCTGGTGTGCAGCGCCGAACTACAGTTGTTGGAAATCAACGAGGCGTTTCTCCAGACCACCGGTTACGCCAGCGAAGAGCTGTTGGGCAAGACCGTGGAGGAAATCGGCTTTCTCGACAAAGACGCCAGCGCCGCGCTGTTTGCCCGGTTGGAAAAGACTGCCGCTGTCTCAAGCATCGACGTCAAGGTGCACAAGAAGGGCGGCGAACTCATCGACTGTGAGGTTGCCGCCGATACCGTGCTCATCCAGGACAAGCCTTGCTACCTGCTGGTGCTGATGAACATCACCGAGCGCAAACGCTCGGAACTGGAGCTGGTGGCGGCCATTGAAGAGGTGATGAAAGACGCTTCCTGGTTCAGCCGGACCCTGATCGAAAAATTAGCTAACGTGAAGAGCATCAACGCCCAGGTGCCCAGTGTGTCATTCACCGAGCTGACGGCCCGCGAGCGAGACGTGCTGGGGCTGATTTGCGAAGGCCTGGCAGACAAGGAAATCGCCGCGCGCTTGAAACTGGCGCCCAACACCGTGCGCAATCACGTGGCTACGCTGTATTCGAAACTGGATGTCCATAGCCGCAGCGAGGCGATTGTCTGGGCCCGGGAGCGGGGGTTGTTTGCCAATGAGTGGCGAATGAAGGCACCATGATAGCCAGTGCAAATGCACCGGGCATGCTGGTGCAAATTCAGGTTTTGCAGGGAGGGGCGGTTCCTTAGGCTGTCAGGGTGCGACATCGTCTGTGATGTCGCGTCCCCACGAAACAGTAAGGAATACGCCACAATGTGCAGCAAGCGAACCCAGTATGAGAGCGGCAGGATGTTCATGCGAACCAGGAGGTCGGCACTGTCCACCGTTCATTTGCGCCCCCGGGGCTGAGGTGCATCGCATGACCCATCTGGCTCCGTTGCGCGCCCGCCTCGAAGAAAGTTTTACGCCGCTGGCCTGCGAATGCAGCCTCAATGGCGACGGCACCCTCACCGTGCGCTTGTATCACCGTGAAAGCGGTGAGGTGGACCTGGTGGTCAGTGGCATGAGTGTCGACAGCGTGCGCTCGGAAGAGAGCATCGCCAAGTTGATCGACGAGCTGCGCTATGAGCTGGAAAACATCCCGCTGCATCGCGGTGACCCGGCATAAATAAAGACCAGGCACCTCACCCTACCCTGTGGCGAGGGAGCTTGCTCCCGCTGGGTCGCGCAGCGACCCCAAAACCTGCCGGACGCGTGCGCCCTGTCTACGACTGCTTCGCAGCCGAGCGGGAGCAAGCTCCCTCGCCACAGGTGCAGTTCTTTACAGCAGTACAGGTGTTGTTCCCAGCAGCAACACAGGTGCGATTTCCCTACAACAACGTCCCCCGGCAATCGAGCACCAGGCGCGCGCCGCCGTGTTCGCTGCTGCCCACCTCCAGCGTGAACCCATGCAGATTGACGATCGCCGCGACGATCGACAGGCCCAGGCCGAATCCGCCGTGCTGGCTGCTGCCCTCGGCGCGGTAGAAACGGCGGAACACGGCCTTGCGCTCTGCCTCGGGGATGCCCGGGCCCGAATCGAGCACTTCGATGCGGGTGCTGTCGCCCTGATCGACGCCACGCAGGATCACCGTGCCTCCCGGCGGGGTGAACTTGATGGAATTGCTCAACAGGTTCGACACGGCCTCGAACAGCAAGGCCCTATCGCCGTTGAGCAGGGGCAGCGCGTCAGGCACCTCGAGGATGAAGGTCAGTTCGCCTTCCTCGGCCAGCGGCAGGTAAAAGTCATGCAACTCCTGCAATAACTGCAACGGGTCGAGGCGCACGAAGCCCGAGCGCCGCTGCTGGTCTTCCAGCTCGGAAATCCGCAGCAACCCCCGAAACCGCGCCATCAGGGTGTCGGTTTCGGCGATTACCTGGTCCATTTGCATGGCCTCGGGCGAGCCGTCCGGTGCTTGCTGCTGAATGCGATAAAGTTGGGCACGCAGACGCGTCAATGGGGTGCGCAGGTCATGGGCGATGTTATCGCACACGCCCTTGACCTCATTCATCAAGCGTTCGATTCGCTCGAGCATGGCATTGACGATCGCCGCCAGCATGTCCAATTCATCACGCCGGCTCGACAGCGGCAGGCGATGGGTCAGGTCGCCGGCAACGATGGCTTCGGCACTGGCCTGCAGTTTGCGAATCCGCTGCAACGGTCGGCGGCGCAGCAGGTGCCAGCCGGCGGTACCCGGCAGGATCGTCAGCGATACACCCCAGAACAGCGCATGCAAGATGATGCGGGTCACGGCGAACAGCGAGCCATTGTCCCGGGCCAGTACCAGCCTGCGGCCGTCCTGGGTCCGGGTCGCCACCGCGTCACAGCTGTCGGAGGGCACGCTCGGGTCGTCGGAGTCGACGCAACCGCCGAGCATGTGGATCTTGCCGTCCAGTGGCAGGTCGGCGGGCACGCGCATGATCGGCCCGCTCAAGTGGCGCAGTTGCGGATCGAACAACCCGTAGGCGTCAACGCCGCGCTCGTCCAGCGTCAGGCTGGCCATGAGCGCGTCTTCCAGTTGATCGCCATGAATCCGGGCGAACAGGTGCTGGCGTTGCATCAGGGAGTGCTTGGCCAGGCTGTCGAGGTAGCCGAACACTTCGTAATACATCACCCCCATCAGGATCGCGCTCCAGATCACGAACAGCGAACTGTACAGCGCCAGCAGGCGGCTGCTGGAGGAGCGCCAGCCTTTAGCAGGGTTCAGCAATGACATAGCCGGAACCCCGTACCGTGCGAATCAGCGGTTCCAGGCCCGGCGGGTCGATTTTCTTGCGCAGGCGGCCGATGTGGACATCGATCAGGTTGGTGCCTGGGTCGAAGTGATAGCCCCAGACTTCCTCGAAAATCATCATGCGCGAAAGGATCTGCCCGCTGTTGCGCATCAGGAATTCGAGCAGCTTGTATTCGGTGGGCAGCAGGCTCAGCAGTTGCCCGTTGCGGCTGGCTTCGCGGCTGATCAGGTTCAGCTCCAGGTTGGCCACCCGCAGCACCGTTTCCGGCTCGCGGGTGCCATTGTTGCGCCGCAGCAGCACTTCGACCCGGGCGGCCATTTCGTCGGTGGCGAACGGCTTGGTCAGGTAATCGTCGCCGCCGGCCCGCAGGCCCCGGACCCGCTCGTCCACGTCGGAGAGGGCGCTGATCATCAGGATCGGCGTGGCCACGCCCATGGTGCGCAGCGTGGTGACGATCACCAGGCCGTCGAGCTCGGGCAGCATGCGGTCGAGGGTGATCAGGTCGTAGTCGCCGCTCACCGCCCGTTCCAGGCCTTCGCGGCCGTTGTCGACCCAATCGACGTCCAGGCCGTTGCGGGTCAGCTCGGCGACGATTTCACGGGCGGTCACGGCGTCGTCTTCGATGGTCAGGATGCGGTTCATGGGCGGTACCGTGTGGGGAAGTTGGTGCTATTGCGCAGCATTCTGCCAAAGAATACCTGTCGGCTTTCTGAAAAAAAGTTCATGAGCCGGCGGGCGGTTTCGCTGGCCTGGATCAACACTTGGTCACAAATAATCCCTAACATAAATTTCGTGCGCACTATCATGTCGCGTCTGTAGCCCTGTTTTGGCGCGCTGCCGCTGCAGGGTACTGATGCGAACCGGTGATGGTGTGCCGCAAGGAGCCGAGCCCCCACAGAATCTTCAAGGAAGAGCAGTATCATGCAACCTTCAGACCTTCTACGCCGAAAATTCGATATCCAGCCGCTGGCACAGGCCGACATGACGGTGCGCCTGGACGGGCAGACTGTCAGCGCTGCCCACGGTGAAACCGTCCTTACCGTCATCCAGGCCCTGGGGCAACGCCAGGTGGCCCGCAACGATCACGACCAGATCAGCGGCGCGTACTGCGGCATGGGCGTGTGCCAATGCTGCCTGGTCAAGATTGACGGTCGCCACAAGCGCCGCGCCTGCCAGACCCTGGTACGCCCCGGCATGCAGATCGAAACCCGGATCAACCGCATCATCGAAACGGAGGCACCATGAACCTCGCTCCGGTGATTGTCGGCGGTGGGCCGGCGGGCATGGCCGCGGCCATTGAACTGGCCTCCCACGGCGTGCGCTGCACCTTGCTCGAAGAAGCGCCGCGCCTGGGTGGCGTGGTGTATCGCGGGCCGCTGCGCGATGGCGTGCGCCTGGATTACCTGGGCCCGCGCTACAGCGAAGCTTTGGAGAAGCTCCACGGTGAATTCCAGCAACACGCCGGCCTGATCGACGTGCGATTGAGCAGCCGGGTCATCGGCGCCGAGGGCTTCCGGGCGCTGATGCTGCTCGATGCCGACGAGCGCCTGGGCGAGGTCGCCTATTCCCATCTGGTCCTGGCGGCCGGTTGTCATGAACGCAGCGTGCCGTTTCCTGGCTGGACCCTGCCGGGCGTGATGATGCTTGGCGGCCTGCAATTGCAGATCAAGAGCGGTGTGGTCAAGCCGCCCAGCCCGGTGGTGATCGCTGGCACCGGTCCGTTGTTGCCTCTGGTGGCTTGCCAGCTGCACGCATCGGGAGTGGCGGTGGCGGGTGTGTATGAGGCCTGTGCGTTCGGCCGGATCGCCAAGGAAAGCCTGGCGTTGCTGAACAAGCCGCAACTGTTTCTCGACGGCTTGAGCATGTTGGCTTACCTCAAGCTCAATCGCATTCCCGTGCGCTATGGCTGGGGCGTGGTGCAGGCTGACGGCGCAGGTGAATTGAGCCATGTGACCGTCGCGCCGTATTCCAGTACCTGGGAGCCCGACCTCAAACGCGCTGAACAGATTCCAGCCCAGACGCTGGCGGTCGGCTACGGGTTTATCCCGCGGACTCAACTGAGCCAGCAGATGGGCCTGGAACACGGCTTCAGCGACGACGGCTATTTGCGGGCCGTGTCCGATGCCTGGCAACAGAGCAGCGAAGCGCACATTCACCTGGCCGGCGACATGGGCGGGATTCGCGGCGGTGAAGCCGCCATGCTGAGTGGACGCATCGCGGCGCTGTCGATCCTGATGCAAGGCAACGTGCTGGATCCGTCCACGGCCCTGGCGCATCGGGAACGCTACCAGGCACAACTGGACCGGATCATTCGCTTTCGCGCCGCCGTGGATCGCTACACCCGGCGTGGCGCCGGGCAAACCGCCTTGCCGGCCGCCGATACGGTGATCTGCCGCTGCGAGCACGCCACCCGCGCCGATATCGACCGGGCGCTGGAGCAAGGCGTGCAGGACATGGCCAGCCTGAAGATGCGCACCCGCGTAAGCATGGGCGATTGCCAGGGGCGGATGTGCGTCGGCTACTGCAGCGACCGCTTGCGCGAGGCCACCGGGCGTGCCGACGTGGGCTGGCTGCGGCCGCGTTTCCCCATCGATCCAATTCCGTTTTCAGCGTTTCAGAACGTCGGCATGGAGGCTATTTCCCATGATTAAGGACTATGACGTGGTCATCGCCGGTGGCGGTGTGATCGGGGCCTCGTGCGCCTATCAACTGTCCAAGCGCAAACACCTGAAGATCGCCCTGATCGACGCCAAGCGCCCTGGCAACGCGACCCGCGCCTCGGCCGGTGGCCTGTGGGCCATCGGCGAGTCGGTAGGCCTGGGCTGCGGGGTGATCTTCTTTCGCATGATGTCGGCCAACCGCAAGCGCCAGACCCAGGGCGCCGCGGTGGCGGTGGACGCCAGCACGCCGCACATACTGCCCCAGTCGTTCTTTGATTTCGCCTTGCAGTCCAACGCGATGTACCCGCAGTTGCACCGCGAGCTGATCGACAACCATGGCATGGATTTCAAGTTCGAGGAGACCGGGCTCAAGTTCGTGATCTACGACGATGAAGACCGTTTGTATGCCGAGCACATCGTCGCCTGCATTCCTCACTTGGCGGACCAGGTGCGCTGGCTTGACCAGGCAGCCCTGCGTGAGGCGGAGCCGAATGTCAGCCATGAAGCCCTCGGCGCGCTGGAGTTTCTCTGCGATCACCAGGTCAGTCCGTTCCGCCTGGCCGACGCCTACACCGAAGGCGCCCGGCAGAACGGCGTCGACCTGTTCTTCAACACCAGCGTGACCGAGGTGTTGCGCAGCGGCACGCGAGTGACAGGCGTGGAAACCGCCGAGGCGGGGACGTTCAACTGCCGGACCCTGATCAACGCGGCCGGTGCCTGGGCGGCGGACCTTAGCGAACAGGCCACCGGCGTGCGGATTCCGGTCAAGCCAGTCAAGGGCCAGATCCTGTTGACCGAGCGCATGCCCAAGATCCTCAACGGCTGCCTGACCACCAGCGACTGCTACGTGGCGCAGAAAGACAACGGTGAGATCCTCATTGGCAGCACCACCGAAGACAAAGGCTTCGACGTGACCACGACCTATCCGGAGATCGAAGGGTTGGTGCAAGGCGCGGTGCGCTGTATCCCGCAGTTGGTCGACATCAACCTCAAGCGGACCTGGGCCGGCCTGCGCCCGGGGTCTCCTGATGAATTGCCGATCCTGGGGCCGATGCGCGGGGTGGAAGGCTATCTCAATGCCTGCGGGCATTTCCGCACCGGCATCCTGACCTCGGCCATCACCGGGGTGCTACTGGATAAACTGGTGAACAACGAACCGTTGCCGCTGGACATCACGCCGTTCCTGGAAGATCGCTTCGAGGTGGCGCCGACAGTAAAACCCCAGGAAATCGAACTGGCCTGAGCAAATCCTGTGGGAGCGAGCTTGCTCGCGAAAACGTCAGGTCAGCCAGCATCAATGTTCACTGATACACCGCTATCGCGAGCAAGCTCGCTCCCACAAGGGATTTGTGGTGAGCGAATATCCTGCAGTCACCCAGGAACAAACTGTGGGAGCGAGCTTGCTCGCGAAGGCGTCGGGTCAGCCAGCATCAATGTTCACTGATACACCGCTATCGCGAGCAAGCTCGCTCCCACAAGGGATTTGTGGTGAGCGAATATCCTGCAGTCACCCAGGAACAAACTATGGGAGCGAGCCTGCTCGCGAAAACGTCAGGTCAGCCGGCATCAATGTTCACTGATACACCGCTATCGCGAGCAAGCTCGCTCCCACAAGGGATTTGTGGTGAGTGCCTATCCCGCAGTCACCCAGGAACAAACTGTGGGAGCGAGCTTGCTCGCGAAGCGTCAGCTCAGCCAGCAGCAATGTTGACTGGTACACCGCTATCGCGAGCAGGCTCGCTCCCACAGAAACCCCACTCGACCGTTATTCCATCGGCGTACCGACAAACGCCTCCAACCCTTCGGCATAGGCGGTGAATGCGCTGATCAACGGGAAAGCCTTGCCCTGCACCTGGTCCGGCACCACCAGGTTGGTGAAGCTCCAGGCCACTGCTACGGTGATGCCGGCTTGGTCAATCGAACCGTCGGTGCCCAACGGCTGTTTCCCCAGCTCCTGCTCCAGCATTCCATAGGCCGCTGCCAGTTGGCCTTCCACGCGTTCAACCCAGGGCGCGTGCTGGATCTCCGTTGGCCGCAGGTTGCGCTCGTAGTAGATCTGCACCGATTTCTCGCACGCCGCCAGGGCCAAGCCAATCAGGCGCAGTGAGCGCAGGCGTTGCCCAAGGTCGGCCGGCATCAAGCTTTTCCCCGGTGCCGCCAAGGCCTCCAGGTAGTCGATGATCAATGTGGAGTCCATCAGCACGGTGCCATCGTCCAGCACCAGGGTCGGGGCCTTGACCACCGGGTTGATGCGCTGGAATTGTTCGAAATGCCTGAACACCGAAACGGACTCGTGCTCCAGGGCAACCCCCAGGCACTTGGCGGAAATGGCGACGCGTCGCACATAGGGCGAGTCCAGCATGCCGATCAGTTTCATCACTTCTCCTTTAGAAAATCTTGCGGGTGTTAATCCTCGAACCCGACCTGTTCATGGATTTCATCGACCTTGAGTTCCAGTCGGTACGCCACGGCGATGAACAACGCCTGGCACAGGCACAACGTGGCACTCAGCGAACGGAAGGCGAACGAACTGCCTTCGTTGACCAGCAACACCGCGTTGGCCCGTTTGGCCAGGGGCGACAGGTTGCTGTCGGTGATGATCAGGGTCTTGGCCTGGTGATGCTGGGCAATGCGCAGGCAGTGCTGGGTTTCCTTGCCGTAGGGCGTGAAGCTGATGGCGATGACAAGGTCGTTGGCGCGCACGCTGCGCATCTGCTCGCGGTAACTGCCCCCCAGGCCGGACACCAGGTGAATGCGTTTATTGGTGTGTTGCAGGTTGTAGACCAGGTAATCGGCGACCGCGAACGAACGGCGCACACCGACCACGTAGATGTTGTCGGCGTTGACCACCAGGTCCACGGCCTTTTCGAACGCCTGGTCGTCCAGCTCCAACCCCAGGCGCTCGATGCCCGACAGGGTCGCGTTGACGCACTCGCGGGCCAGGTCGCCGCCGCTGGCCTTCTGCGACTTGTTGGCGATCATGCTGCGGATGCGCTGCTGGTAGTTCTGCACCGGGGTGGTCTTGTGGGTGTAGGCCTCGCGGAACAACGCCTGCATTTCGCTGAACCCGCTGAAGCCAAAGCGCTGGGAAAACCTGACGATGGCCGAGGGGTGCACTTCGCATTCCCGGGCGATGTCGCTGATGCGGTCGACCATGATCCGGTCGCTCTGCTGGCTCATGTAGCTGGCGATGCGTTTGAGCTGGCGCGGCAGGCTTTCGTACTCATCGGTGATCAGTTGCAACAGGCGCTCGGCATTGATCGGTGGGCTCGAGAGGGCGGGTTCGGACGCGCTCTCGGACGGCGCCGGCAGATCATCGGGGCGGGTCATAGAAAATCCTTCTGGCTTGTTCTTTTAGGGCGGCCCGAAAACAGGTCGGCCCTCGACAATAGGTTGGCTGGTCGCAGTCTACAGCGTAGGCGCAGGGAAAATCATGGGCGGACAAATGTTGCAGCATCTGCTGAAACGATGCACTGCGGCTGGCTCGCTCTGGTCTTGGTGTATTGGAAAAAATATTCCACATAAAAAATTTATAGAATAATTATTGATTGTTGCGCGCTGCTCGTTTTAGTCTGCATCCACCAACAGCGTTGGCACCGGTGTCGGCGCCAAGCGCAGGCTGATAAAAATAACAGGAGCCAGCATGGGCCAGACTCGTTTTGCCAGTGGGCGTCAATTGGATGTGATCTGCCTGGGACGCCTGGGTGTCGACCTTTACGCGCAGCAAGTCGGCGCGCGCCTGGAAGATGTTTCGAGCTTCGCCAAGTACCTGGGCGGTTCCTCTGCCAATATCGCTTTCGGCACGGCGCGATTGGGGCTCAAGTCGGCGATGCTGAGCCGGGTAGGGGACGACCACATGGGCCGCTTCCTGGTGGAGTCCTTGGCGCGCGAGGGTTGCGACGTCAGCGGCATCAAGGTCGATCCCGAGCGCCTGACGGCCATGGTCCTGCTGGGTATCAAGGACCGGGAAACCTTTCCCCTGGTGTTCTACCGGGAAAACTGCGCCGACATGGCGTTGCGCGCCGAAGACATCGACGAAAGCTTCATTGCCTTCAGCAAGGCGCTGCTGATCACCGGCACCCATTTCTCTACCGATGGCGTCTACAAGGCCAGTATCCAGGCGCTGGATTACGCACAGAAGCACAACGTCAAATGCGTGTTGGACATCGATTATCGGCCGGTGCTCTGGGGCTTGGCGGGCAAGGCCGATGGGCAAACCCGTTTTGTGGCCGACCAGAAGGTCAGCCAGCATGTGCAAGGCATCCTGCCGCGTTTCGACCTCATCGTTGGCACTGAAGAAGAATTCCTCATCGCCGGCGGCAGCGAAGACCTGCTGGGCGCCTTGCGCACCGTGCGCTCGCTGACGGCGGCGACCCTGGTGGTCAAGCTTGGCCCGCAAGGTTGCACGGTGATTCATGGCGCCATCCCGGCCCGCCTTGAAGATGGCGCCCTTTACCCAGGTGTCCGGGTCGAGGTCTTGAATGTACTGGGCGCCGGTGATGCATTCATGTCGGGGTTCCTCGCCGGTTGGCTGGAGGACGCCAGCGATGAGCGCTGCTGTCAGTTGGCCAATGCCTGCGGCGGCCTGGTGGTGTCGCGCCATGCCTGTGCCCCGGCGATGCCGACCCGGGCCGAGCTCGACTATCTATTCCAGAGCCCGGTGCCGATTACCCGCCCGGACCAGGACGCCGTGCTGCAGCGGCTGCACCAGGTCAGCGTGCCCCGCAAGACCTGGAAACAACTGTTCATCTTTGCGTTCGACCATCGCTGGCAACTGGTGGAGCTGGCCCAGAAGGGCGGCCGCGACCTGAGCAGCATCGGCGAACTCAAGCAATTGTTCATCCAGGCGGTGGAGCGGGTCGAAGCCGACCTGCAACGCCAAGGCGTCGAGGCCGACGTCGGTCTGCTGGCCGACCAGCGCTTCGGCCAGGACTCGCTGAACGCTGCCACCGGACGTGGCTGGTGGGTGGCGCGGCCGGTGGAGGTACAGAATTCGCGGCCGCTGGCGTTCGAGCATGGGCGCTCCATTGGCAGCAACCTGATCGCCTGGCCCCAGGAACAGATCATCAAGTGCCTGGTGCAATTTCACCCTGATGACGAGCCACTGCTGCGCCTGGAGCAGGAGGCGCAATTGATGGGGTTGTACAAGGCGTCCCAGGTCAGCGGCCATGAATTGCTGCTGGAAGTCATTCCGCCCAAGGATCATCCATCGCCGCACCCGGACGTGCTCTATCGCGCCCTCAAGCGCCTCTACAACCTGGGTATATATCCGGCGTGGTGGAAGATCGAAGCCCAGGGCGCGCAGGAGTGGAAACAGCTCGATGAGCTGATCCAGCAACGCGACCCGTATTGCCGTGGCGTGGTCCTGCTGGGCCTCAACGCCCCGGCCGCCGCCCTCGCCGAAGGCTTCCGCCAGGCCAGCCAGAGCACCACCTGCCGCGGTTTTGCCGTGGGCCGCACGATCTTCCAGGAACCGAGCCGGGCCTGGCTGGCCGGGGAAATCGATGACGAATCGCTGATCCGGCAGGTGCAGGGCAGGTTTGTGGAGTTGATCGAGGCGTGGCGCAGTGCCCGTGCTTGATGTACAGGGCTTTTGTGGCGAGGGAGCTTGCTCCCGCTGGACTGCGAAGCAGTCCCAAGTCAGCCACCCCGATTCGACAGGTAAACGGCATCCATAGGTTTTGCGACTGCTTCGCAGCCGAGCGGGAGCAAGCTCCCTCGCCACAGGTGATCGGTTGAACATTAGAGACAACAATAAAAGGTGCAGCCATGCCCGCTATTCGAATTGGCATCAACCCGATTTCCTGGAGCAACGACGACTTGCCATCGTTGGGCGGCGAGACGCCGTTGAGCACGGCGCTGAGCGAGGGCAAGGACATCGGTTACGAAGGTTTTGAACTCAATGGCAAATTCCCCAAGGACGCCAAGGGCGTCGGCGATGTGCTGCGGCCCTATGACCTGGCGCTGGTCTCGGGTTGGTACTCCAGCCGCCTGGCCCGGCGTTCGGCGGCTGAGGAAATCGACGCCATCGCCAGCCACGTCGAGCTGCTGGCGCAGAACGGCGCGACGGTGCTGGTGTACGGGGAAGTCGCCGATTCCATCCAGGGCCAGCGGATTGCGCTGGTCGAGCGGCCGCGTTTCCACACGGATCAAGCCTGGCAAGCCTACGCCGACAAGCTCACCGAACTGGCGCGCTTCACCTTGTCCCAAGGCGTGCGCCTGGCCTATCACCACCACATGGGCGCCTACGTTGAGTCGCCCTCGGACATCGACAAGCTGATGGCCCTGACCGGCAGCGAAGTGGGCCTGCTGTTCGACTCGGGCCACTGCTACATGGGCGGTGGCGAACCGTTGCAGGTGCTGCGCAAACACATCGAGCGGGTCTGCCATGTGCACTTCAAGGACGTGCGCAAACCGGTGGTGCAACTGGCGCGCAATAATCTGTGGAGCTTCCCCGACTGCATCATCAACGGCACCTTCACCGTGCCGGGGGACGGTGACATCGACTTCGCCGCGTTGCTCGACGTGCTGCTGGCCGCCGATTACCAAGGCTGGCTGGTGGTGGAAGCCGAGCAGGACCCGGCCGTAGCACCGAGTTATGCCTACGCCAAGAAGGGCTACGACACGCTGCGTGCCTTGCTGCAAGAAAGGAGTCCGTCATGAGCCTGTTGATCAAGAGCCATTCCAGTGGCCGGACCATGGTCCAGTTGCCGGCTGGTGAGTTGGAATACGTCGGGTTCGCCGCCTACCGCCTGAGCCTGGGCGAAACCCTGCCGGTGGCCGCCGGCGACAAGGAACTGTGCCTGGTGCTGCTCAGCGGGCGCATCAGCCTCAAGGGCGAAGCGCCGGGGCAGGGGGCCTTCGATTGGGACAACCTCGGTGATCGCCAGTCGGTGTTCGAGGACAAGTCACCCTATGCCGCTTACCTGCCGCCCGGCAGCCAGGCCCAGGTCACCGCGTTGAGCGATGTACAGATTGCCGTGTGCGCCGCGCCGGGGGCTGCGCAGAACAGTCATGGCCCACGGCTGATCCGGCCGGATAGCATGAAGCGCAGCGTGCGCGGCAAAGGCGCCAACACCCGTTATGTCTGCGACATCCTGCCCGACAGCGAGCCGGCCCATTCGCTGCTGGTGGTGGAAGTGCGCACGCCGTCGGGGCATTCCTCGAGCTACCCGCCGCACAAGCACGACACCGACGACCTGCCGCACCAGAGCTTCCTGGAGGAAACCTATTACCACCAGGTCAACCCGTCCCAAGGCTTCGTGTTCCAGCGCGTCTACACCGACGATCGCAGCATCGACCAGGCCATGGCCGTGGAGAACAGCGACCTGGTGGTGGTGCCCAAGGGGTATCACCCGGTCAGCGTGCCCTACGGGTACGAGTCGTACTACCTGAACGTCATGGCCGGCCCGAAGCGGGTCTGGCAGTTCCATAACGATCCGCAGCACAGCTGGCTGCTGGACCTCTGACTTCAACATTCCCATGGAGAACAAGAACAATGAGTGACGCCCCGGTAGTCGGCCATTACCTCAACGGTCACGTGCAGGACCGCGACAGCACGCGGTTCAGCAATGTCTTCAACCCGGCCACCGGCGCGGTGCAGGCCCGGGTGGCCCTCGCTGAACCAAGTACCGTCGACGCGGCGGTGGCCTCGGCGCTGGCGGCGTTCCCGGCCTGGTCCGAGCAATCGTCATTGCGTCGTTCGCGGGTGATGTTCAAGTTCAAGGAGCTGCTGGACCGGCACCACGACGAGCTGGCGCAGATCATCAGCCGTGAACACGGCAAGGTGCTGTCCGACGCCCACGGCGAAGTCACCCGCGGCATCGAGATCGTCGAGTACGCCTGCGGTGCGCCGAACCTGCTCAAGACCGATTTCAGCGACAACATCGGCGGCGGAATCGACAACTGGAACCTACGCCAACCCTTGGGCGTTTGCGCCGGGGTCACGCCGTTCAACTTCCCGGTGATGGTGCCGTTGTGGATGATTCCCCTGGCGCTGGTCGCCGGCAACTGCTTCATCCTCAAGCCTTCGGAGCGCGACCCGTCCGCCAGTTTGCTGATGGCCCGTTTGCTGACCGAAGCCGGCTTGCCGGACGGCGTGTTCAACGTGGTCCAGGGCGACAAGGTGGCGGTGGATGCACTGTTGCAGCACCCGGACATCGAAGCGATTTCCTTTGTCGGCTCCACGCCGATTGCCGAGTACATCCACCAGCAAGGCACGGCGCACGGCAAACGTGTGCAGGCCCTGGGTGGGGCCAAGAATCACATGATCGTCATGCCCGATGCCGACCTCGACCAGGCGGCAGATGCCTTGATCGGCGCCGCCTACGGCTCGGCCGGTGAGCGCTGCATGGCGATTTCCATCGCCGTGGCAGTGGGTGATGTGGGCGATGAATTGATTGCCAGACTGTTGCCGCGCATAGACCAACTGAAGATCGGCAACGGCCAGCAGCCCGGCATCGACATGGGGCCGCTGGTCACCGCCGAGCACAAGGCCAAGGTCGAAGGTTTCATCGATGCCGGCGTGGCCGAGGGCGCTCGGCTGATCGTCGATGGCCGTGGTTTCAAGGTGCCTGGGGCCGAGCAGGGCTTCTTTGTCGGCGCGACGCTGTTCGACCAGGTCACCGCCCAGATGAGCATCTACCAGCAGGAAATTTTCGGCCCGGTGCTGGGGATCGTTCGCGTACCGGATTTCGCCACGGCGGTGGCGCTGATCAACGCCCATGAGTTCGGTAACGGCGTGTCCTGTTTCACCCGTGACGGCGGCATTGCCCGGGCGTTTGCCCGCAGCATCAAGGTCGGCATGGTGGGTATCAACGTGCCGATTCCGGTGCCCATGGCCTGGCACTCCTTTGGCGGTTGGAAGCGTTCGCTGTTCGGCGATCACCACGCCTACGGCGAAGAAGGCCTGCGTTTCTACAGCCGCTACAAAAGCGTGATGCAACGCTGGCCCGACAGCATTGCCAAGGGGCCTGAATTCAGCATGCCGACTGCTCAATAACGCGTTTTTGAATGACTGCCGGAGGGAGAACAACAATGAACAAGCCCCTGCGTTTTGCCTTGAACCGAATGGTTGCGCCACGCCTGTCACTGCCCGCTTTCATCGACCTGGCCCTGGCGTTGAAAACCGATGCCATCGAGATCCGCAACGATCTGGAGGGCGTCGAGATCGAAGACGGCATGCCGCCGGCCCGGGTGCGTGAGTTGTGCGAGGCGCGCGACATCAAGGTGCTGTCGATCAACGCCCTGTACCCCTTTGACGTGTGGAACGAAGAGCGCCGTGCCCAGGCCGTGCGGCTGGCCGATTACGCCCGTGAGTGCGGCGCCGAGGGGCTGGTGATGTGCCCGCTCAACGACCGCGCCGACCCGCGCAGCGAGGCTGAACGCGCGGCGGGGCTGCGTACGGCCCTCAGTGAACTGGCGCCGATCCTGCGCGCCTTCGGCATCTACGGGTTCATTGAACCCCTGGGTTTCGAAGAGTGCTCGCTGCGCCGCAAGGGCACGGCGGTGGAAGCGATCAAGAGCATCGGCGGGCTGGATGTGTTCCGCTTGGTGCATGACACCTTTCACCATCATTTGGCCGGTGAACAGGAGTTCTTCCCCGAGCTGACCGGGCTGGTGCACATCTCCGGCGTCGAGGATGCCCAGGCGCCGCTGGCGACGATCCGTGACGGCCACCGGGTGCTGGTGGGCGCGGCCGACATCCTCGGCAATGCCTTGCAGATCGAGGCGCTGCGGGCCGGTGGCTACGAGGGCTACCTGTCCTTCGAGCCGTTCGCCGAGAGCGTCCATGACCTGGCCGACATTCGCCAGGCGTTGGGGGCGAGCATGAACCATCTGCAGAACCCACAGGCCTGACCCGATTCCCTGAACGCTGGAGAACCCCCTGTGGGAGCGAGCTTGCTCGCGATGACGGCGGCACACTCAACATCTGAGCTGCCTGACACACCGCTATCGCGAGCAAGCTCGCTCCCACACTTGACCGAGTTGCGTTTGAAAAGGTGCAAGCATGACCACAACACGACTGACCATGGCCCAGGCCCTGGTGAAATTCCTCGATAACCAGTACATCGAGGTCGATGGCGTCCAGAGCAAGTTCGTCGCCGGGGTCTTTACCATTTTCGGCCACGGCAACGTGCTGGGCCTGGGCCAGGCGCTGGAGCAGGACAGCGGCGACCTGGTGGTCCATCAGGGCCGTAACGAGCAAGGCATGGCCCACGCGGCCATCGGTTTTGCCAAGCAGCACCTGCGGCGCAAGATCTACGCCTGCAGCTCCTCGGTGGGCCCCGGCGCGGCGAACATGCTGACCGCCGCTGCTACCGCGACAGCCAACCGTATCCCATTGCTGCTGTTGCCCGGCGATGTCTACGCCAGTCGCCAGCCAGACCCGGTGTTGCAGCAGATCGAGCAGTTTCACGACCTGAGCATCAGCACCAACGATGCCTTCAAGGCCGTGAGCAAATACTGGGACCGCATCAACCGCCCAGAGCAATTGATGACTGCGGCGATCCATGCGATGCGCGTGCTGACCGACCCGGCCGAAACCGGCGCGGTGACCCTGGCCTTGCCCCAGGACGTGCAGGCCGAAGCCTACGATTACCCGGATTACTTCCTGCAAAAGCGGGTTCATCGCATTGAGCGTCGCCCGGCCACCGAAGCGATGCTCGGCGATGCCCTGGCGCTGCTCAAGGGCAAGCGCCAGCCGTTGATTATTTGCGGTGGCGGCGTGCGCTATGCCGGTGCCAACGCCGCGTTGCAGGCCTTCGCCGAGCGTTTCGACATCCCGTTCGCCGAGACCCAGGCCGGCAAGAGCGCGGTGGTGTCCAGTCACCCGCTTAACGTCGGTGGTATCGGTGAAACCGGTTGCCTGGCGGCAAACCTGCTGGCCAAGAAAGCCGACCTGATCATCGGTATTGGCACGCGCTACAGCGATTTCACCACCGCGTCGAAATGGTTGTTCCAGCACCCGGAGGTGCAGTTCCTCAATCTCAACATCAGCCCGTGCGATGCGTTGAAACTCGATGGCGTGCAACTGCTGGCGGACGCCCGTTCGGGGCTGGAGGCATTGTCCGCCGCGATGGGCGACTATCGCGCCGAATGGGGCGGGCAGATCGCCGATGCCAAGGCCCAGCTCGACGCGGAAGTGGACCGGATCTATCAAGCGGACTTCCAGGCCGAGGATTTTGTCCCGGAAATCAACGACCACATGGACCCGGCGGTGTTTCGCGAATTCATCGAACTCACCGGTTCTTGCCTGACCCAAAGCCGCGTACTTGGCACCCTCAACCAGACTCTGGCGGATGACGCGATCATTGTCGCCGCCGCTGGCAGCCTGCCCGGCGACTTGCAGCGCAGTTGGCGCAGCAAGGGCGTGAACACCTATCACGTCGAGTACGGTTATTCGTGCATGGGCTACGAGGTGAATGCGGCGCTGGGGGTGAAACTCGCCGAGCCCGACAAAGAGGTCTACGCGTTGGTGGGCGATGGCTCCTACATGATGCTGCACTCGGAGCTGGCGACCTCAATCCAGGAACGTCGCAAGATCAATGTGGTGCTGCTGGACAACATGACCTTCGGTTGCATCAACAACCTGCAAATGGAACACGGCATGGACAGCTTCGGCACCGAGTTCCGCTTTCGCAACCCCGAGACGGGCAAGCTCGACGGCGGTTTCGTGCCGGTGGATTTTGCCATGAGTGCCGCGGCCTATGGCTGCAAGACCTACAAGGTCAAGACCCTCGACGAACTGCACACGGCCCTGGCCGATGCGCGGCGCCAGAGCGTCTCGACGCTGATCGACATCAAGGTCCTGCCCAAGACCATGATCCACAAATACCTGTCGTGGTGGCGGGTCGGCGTGGCGCAAGTGTCCACCAGCGCCCGCACCGATGCGGTCGCCAAGACCCTCAACGAACGACTGGCCAAGGCCCGTCAATACTGATTGCCCCAACCCTACGAAAGGAGTTTTTCATGTCTTTGAAGCTGGGCGTCATCGGCACCGGGGCCATTGGCCAGGACCATATCCGTCGTTGCAGCCAGACCTTGCTCAACAGCCAGGTGGTGGCGGTGACCGACATCAACTTGCAACAAGCGGCCAAGGTCGTTGCCGATCTCAAGCTGACCGCCGAGGTCTACCCCGACGGTCACGCCTTGATCAAGGCGCCGGAAGTGGAGGCGATCCTCGTCACCTCCTGGGGCCCGAGCCATGAAGCGTTCGTGCTGGCGGCGATTGCGGCGGGCAAGCCGGTGTTTTGTGAAAAACCCCTGGCGGTCACGGCCGCAGGTTGCCGCAAGATCGTCGAGGCCGAAATCGCCCACGGCAAGCGCCTGGTGCAGGTCGGTTTCATGCGTCCGTACGATGAAGGTTATCGGGCACTGAAAGCGGTGATCGACAGTGGCCAGATCGGCGAACCGCTGATGCTGCACTGCGCCCACCGCAACCCGAGCGTGGGCGAAAACTACAAGACTGACATGGCGATCACCGACACCTTGATCCATGAGCTGGATGTGTTGCGCTGGCTGCTGGCCGATGACTACGTGTCGGTGCAGGTGGTGTTCCCACGCAAGACCAGCAAGGCCCTGGCCCATCTGCGCGACCCGCAGATCGTCCTGCTGGAAACCGCCCGGGGCACGCGCATCGACGTCGAAGTGTTCGTCAACTGCCAATACGGCTACGACATCCAGTGCGAAGTGGTGGGGGAGACCGGCATCGCCAAGCTGCCGGAGCCGTCCCAGGTGCAATTGCGCAGTGGCGCGAAACTGTCGAATGCGATCCTGATGGACTGGAAGGACCGCTTCATCGCGGCGTACGACGTCGAATTGCAGGCCTTCATCGACGGCGTGCGCGCCGGGCAAGTGGGTGGGCCGTCGGCCTGGGATGGTTTTGCCGCTGCCGTGGCGGCGGATGCCTGTGTCCAAGCGCAAGAGAGTGGGCAGATCGTCAAGGTCGAATTGCCCGAGCGCCCGCGTTTCTACGGTTAAATGCATTCCCCCTGTGGGAGCGAGCCTGCTCGCGATGGCGGTGGGTCAGTCGACATCAATGCTGGAGGGGCCGACGCTATCGCGAGCAGGCTCGCTCCCACAGGGGATCTGTGGTGCGCAGAGTTCCCGCAGTCACCCTAGAACAAACTGTGGGAGCCGAGCTTGCTCGCGATAGCGGTGGGTCAGTCGACATGATACTGGCAGGCCCGCCGTCTTCGCGAGCAAGCTCGGCTCCCACAGGGATTGCATTCATTCAGTGACAAACAAGGAGCTTTCATGCGAATCGGACTAGTGGGCTACGGCAAGGGCGGGCGGTTTTTTCATGCGCCGTTGATCAGCAGTCTGCCCGGGGCGACGTTCGTCGGCGTGGTGACCCGGTCTGCCGAGCGACGCCAGCAACTGGCGAGTGATTATCCCCACGTCCAAGCCTTCGACTCCCTCGAACAACTGGTCGCAACGGGCGTTGACGCGGTGGTGGTGTCCACGCCGCTGGACGGTCGCCCGGCGGTGGTGATGCAAGCCATCGACCTCGGCGTGGCGGTGGTCAGCGACAAGCCTTTTGCCTGGGATGCCGCACAGGCCGAGGCGATGGTGATGGCCGCCGAACAACACAACGTGCCGTTGAGCGTGTACCAGAACCGTCGCTGGGATTCGGATTTCCTGACCCTGCGCAAGCTGCTGGCGTCCGGCGCCCTGGGGCAGGTCATTCGTTTTGAATCCAGCGTCGAGCGCTATTCGCCGACTTCGGTCGGCAAAGGCAGCGGTGGCGGGTTCCTGCGCGACTTGGGCAGCCACCTGGTGGACCAGGCGCTGCAACTGTTCGGACCGGTGGAGCGGGTCTACGCCGAACTGGACTACCGCCAGCCCGACCAGGTGTTCGACAACGGCTTCTTCATGTCCTTGACCCATGCCGGCGGCGTGGTTTCCCACTTGAGCGGCAACTGTGTGCAAAACGCAGCGCGTCCGCGCTTTCGGGTCAGCGGCACCCAGGGTTGCTACACCGTCGAAGGCTTGGATGGACAGGAGGCCCAGGCGTTGGCCGGGTTGAGCCCGGCGACCGAGGGTGAACGCTGGGGGGCAGAAGAGCATCGGCGCTGGGGCTGGTTCGAACACGGCACCGAGCGCGAGCGGGTGACCTCGGAGCGCGGCTGCTGGCTGGCATTCTACCAACACCTGCAAACCGCGTTGCAGGGCACTGGCCCGCTGCCGGTGGCGGCCCGTGACGCACTGGCGACCACGCGCATCCTTGATGCTGCCAGGCAGAGTGCCGAGCGGGGCGAAGTGGTGGTTTTGGCCGCGCCTATCGGCCATGGAATAAAAAACGATTAAAATTCTAAAATGAGTTGATATGGAAAATATTTTCCAATAAAGTCGATTCCAGGTTACCGACAATCCTGTCTGTCTCCCGCCAAGCCAGCCTTGAACGGATGCCGGACGAAACAAAAACAAGAAACACAGCTAGGTACCGTCGATGAAAACCTTCAGCCGCTCTGCGTTTCACTTGCCACATCTGCTGCGCCTGTCCGCAGTCCTCCCCCTGTTCGAATCCCTGTGTATCCAGCGTAAGGGCGCCGTGGTGTGTTGCATGCCCGGCGCGCCCATCGTGCCCTTGCCCCGTTCCTGATCCGTCACGCCTTATCCATAAAACCAACAAAAAAGTGGAGAAAGACCGTTCATGAAGACCAAGACCCGTATTGCTTCGCTGGCCCTGTCGTTGATGCTCACCAGCGGCGCAGCCCTGGCGGACCTGAAGATCGGCGTCAGCATGTCCCAGTTCGATGACACCTGGTTGACTTACCTGCGCGAATCCATGGACAAGAAAGCCAAGTCCCTGCCAGACGGCGTCACGCTGCAGTTCGAAGACGCGCGCAGTGATGTGGTCAAGCAACTGAGCCAGGTGGAAAGCTTCATCAGCCAGAAGGTCGACGCGCTCATCGTCAACCCGGTGGACACCGCCGCGACCCAGCGCATCACCAAGGCCGCCGTGGCCGCCGGTATCCCACTGGTGTACGTCAACCGCCGTCCGGATGATCCGAAGTTGCCAGCAGGTGTGGTCACCGTGGCCTCCGATGACCTGGAAGCCGGGCGCATGCAGATGCAATACCTGGCCGACAAGATGGGCGGCAAAGGCGACATCGTGATCCTGCTGGGTGACCTGGCCAACAACTCCACTACCAACCGCACCAAGGGCGTCAAGGAAGTGCTGGCCAAATACCCTGACATCAAGATCGAGCAGGAGCAGACGGGCACTTGGTCCCGGGACAAGGGCATGACCCTGGTCAACGACTGGCTGACCCAGGGCCGCGATTTCAATGCCGTGGTGTCCAACAACGACGAGATGGCCATCGGCGCCGCCATGGCCCTCAAGCAAGCGGGCACCAAGAAGGGCAGCGTATTGATTGCCGGGGTCGATGGCACACCGGACGGCTTGAACGCCATCAAGAAAGGCGACATGGCCGTCTCGGTATTCCAGGACGCCAAGGGCCAGGCCGATGGCTCGATCGACACGGCCGTGAAAATGGTCAAGAAACAAACGGTCGAACAGTCCGTCTGGGTGCCTTACCGCCTGATCACGCCGGAAAATGTCGATCAGTTCAAATGACGTTTGACGCACCGGTCCCACCACAACAATAAACAGGCAAGGTTGCAACGCCGACCTTGCCGAGGGAGTACCTGATCATGTTCGCTTCAGCGACTGCTTCGAGCGCCCCGGCGATGGCTTTCCGGCCGGACGTAATACCTGATGAACCGTATCTGCTGGAAGTCGTCAATGTCAGCAAAGGCTTTCCCGGCGTGGTGGCCCTGTCCGATGTACAACTGCGGGTACGCCCCGGTTCCGTGCTGGCCCTGATGGGCGAGAATGGCGCGGGCAAATCCACCTTGATGAAAATCATCGCCGGCATCTACCAGCCGGACGCTGGCGAACTGCGCCTGCGCGGCAAGCCGGTGACGTTCGACACGCCGCTGGCGGCCTTGCAGGCCGGCATCGCGATGATCCATCAGGAACTGAACCTGATGCCCCACATGAGCATCGCCGAAAACATCTGGATCGGCCGCGAACAGCTCAACGGCCTGCACATGGTCGACCATGGCGAGATGCATCGCTGCACCGCCCGGCTGCTGGAGCGCCTGCGCATCAAGCTTGACCCCGAGGAGCAGGTGGGCAACCTGAGCATCGCCGAGCGGCAGATGGTGGAGATTGCCAAGGCCGTATCCTACGACTCCGACATCCTGATCATGGACGAGCCGACCTCGGCCATCACCGAGACCGAAGTCGCCCACCTGTTCTCGATCATTGCCGACCTCAAGTCCCAAGGGAAAGGCATCATCTACATCACCCACAAAATGAACGAGGTGTTTGCCATCGCCGATGAAGTGGCGGTGTTTCGCGACGGCGCCTACATCGGCCTGCAACGGGCCGACAGCCTGGACGGTGACAGCCTGATTTCGATGATGGTCGGGCGCGAACTGAGCCAGTTGTTCCCGGTGCGGGAGCAACCTATCGGCGATTTGGTGCTGTCGGTGCGCGACCTGAGCCTGGACGGCATCTTCAAAGGCGTGTCCTTCGACCTGCATGCCGGGGAAATCCTGGGCATCGCCGGGCTGATGGGCTCGGGTCGGACCAACGTCGCCGAGGCGATTTTCGGCGTGACCCCCAGTACCGGCGGCGAAATCCGGCTGGATGGCCAACCGGTGCGCATCAGCGACCCGCACATGGCCATCGAGAAAGGCTTCGCGCTGTTGACCGAGGACCGCAAGCTCAGTGGCCTGTTCCCGTGCCTGTCGGTGCTGGAAAACATGGAGATGGCCGTGCTGCCCCATTACGTGGGCAACGGCTTCATCCAGCAGAAAGCCCTGCGCGCGCTGTGTGAGGACATGTGCAAGAAGCTGCGGGTCAAGACCCCGTCGCTGGAACAGTGCATCGACACCTTGTCCGGTGGTAACCAGCAAAAAGCACTGTTGGCGCGCTGGCTGATGACCAACCCGCGCATCCTGATCCTCGACGAGCCGACCCGTGGCATCGATGTCGGTGCCAAGGCCGAGATCTACCGGCTGATTGCCTACCTCGCCAGCGAAGGCATGGCAGTGATCATGATTTCCTCGGAACTGCCGGAAGTCCTGGGCATGAGCGACCGGGTCATGGTGATGCACGAAGGCGACCTGATGGGAATCCTCGACCGCAGCGAAGCGACCCAGGAACGAGTCATGCAATTGGCCTCGGGCCTGTCCTGATGCCCGTCAGCCCAGATAAACAAGGTGAACGGTTATGAACGCGATACTGGAAAACAAACCCGCGGCCGCACCGGCCCGGGCGCGCCGGCGACTGCCGACGGAACTGAGTATATTCCTGGTGCTGATCGGCATCGGCCTGGTCTTCGAGATGTTCGGCTGGATCATGCGCGACCAGAGTTTCCTGATGAACTCCCAGCGCCTGGTGCTGATGATCCTGCAAGTGTCGATCATCGGCCTGCTGGCCATCGGCGTGACCCAAGTGATCATCACCACGGGTATCGACCTGTCGTCCGGCTCGGTGCTGGCGCTGTCGGCGATGATTGCCGCCAGCCTGGCCCAGACGTCTGATTTCGCCCGGGCGGTGTTTCCCTCCTTGACGGACTTGCCGGTGTGGATCCCGGTGGTAGCGGGGCTCGGCGTAGGGCTGCTGGCCGGGGCGATCAACGGCAGCATCATTGCCATCACCGGCATCCCTCCCTTTATTGCCACCCTTGGCATGATGGTGTCGGCCCGTGGCCTGGCACGCTACTACACCGAAGGTCAGCCGGTGAGCATGTTGTCCGATTCCTACACCGCCATCGGCCATGGCGCGATGCCGGTGATCATCTTCCTGGTGGTGGCGGTGATCTTCCACATCGCCCTGCGCTACACCAAGTACGGCAAGTACACCTACGCCATCGGCGGCAACATGCAGGCGGCGCGCACCTCAGGCATCAACGTCAAGCGCCACCTGGTGATCGTCTACAGCATCGCCGGGTTGCTGGCCGGGTTGGCCGGCGTGGTGGCCTCGGCGCGGGCGGCGACGGGGCAGGCGGGCATGGGCATGTCCTATGAGCTGGACGCGATTGCCGCGGCCGTGATCGGCGGCACCAGCCTGGCGGGCGGGGTGGGGCGCATCACCGGCACCGTGATCGGGGCGCTGATCCTTGGGGTGATGGCCAGCGGCTTCACCTTTGTCGGGGTCGATGCCTACATCCAGGACATCATCAAAGGGCTGATCATCGTGGTGGCGGTGGTCATCGACCAGTATCGCAACAAGCGCAAACTCAAGCGCTGAGCCCCGGAAGTTGCGACAAAGCGCCACGCCTGACCCGCGTGGCGTTGCCATTTGTCTTCTTAATACAGCTATTGCACCGAATTTCTTGTTATAAACGCACTCCGATGACTGCCAAAAGCCTGTCAGAGAACATTTGAAGGGGTTGTCGGACATTTTCCCTATGTTTTCAGTTGCTGAGGCCTCGACTCGGCCTTAGACTGCCGCCCCTCGTAAATTGAGTGCCGGGTGGCGCTTGGAATCGACGGCGCCTTCCTGATGAGCGCGGCAGCTGCGCTGCGGGACGCTCCATAATTCGCCTTAATGCACGTTTTTTTATAGAGATATCAATGACAAAGGAAAAGTTGCTGGCCATGCCGGCGGATGACTACATGAATGCCGAGCAGCTGGCTTTCTTCACCAAGCTGTTGCAGAACATGAAAGTCGAAACCCACGAGCGCATCGAACAGAACCGAATCGCCATTGAGAGCCTGGACACCCCGGCAGACCCGGCGGACGCTGCTTCCGTAGAAGAAGAGCGTACCTGGCTGGTCAACGCCATCGATCGCGACCAGCGCATGCTGCCTCAGTTGGAGCAGGCCCTGGACCGCATCAACGACGACAGCTTCGGCTGGTGCGACGACAGCGGCGAGCCGATCGGCCTCAAGCGCCTGCTGATCAGCCCGACCACCAAGTACTGCATCGAAGCCCAGGAACGTCACGAACAGATCGACAAGCACCAGCGTCAGGCCTGATTCGGGTTTTCCAAAAAAGATCGCGACCTTTTGACGAAGGCCGCGATCTTTTGCTTTCGCCCGTGCTCGTTCGTCTACTCCCGTTGATCTGCTGCAAGAACGCGACTAATGGACCATGGATAATGGCTCTGTAGTGGCGTTTAATGCGGTTATAACAACGAGAATGTGGGTGACGAACATGGCGACAGACGGAACGCTGACGGGTGCGGTGCCGGCCTCGGTACCTCAGACAAAAAGCACGGCGCGCTGGCTGACGCCGACCTTGCAGAGTCTCGCCCTGGCATTGCTGTTGTGCGGCATGGCCCTGGGCGGCTGGTCGTTGTACCTGGGCCTGCCGCTGGTCATGCTCATCGTCTGGTTGCCGCGCCTGCGTTCGCGCGTGGCCGCGGCGCCCACGCCCGCGACCGACACGCTGGCCGAACTGACCCGCGACCTGTCCTACACCACCAGCCATAACGCGCTGTCAGCGGCCGGTGTCGCCTATTCGGTCAAGCAACTGGCCGGCAAGGTCCAGTCCCAACTCGACGCGGCGGCGCAGATCGTCAGCAATGCCGAATCGATGATCGCCACCGAGCAAGCCACTTCGCAACTCAGCCAGCAAGCCCTGGGCGCCGCCAGCGAGGCCCATCGCAGCAGCCTGGCCGGGCGCAGCGAACTGGTGGAGTCCATCAGCCGCATGCACCAGCTCAGCCAGCGCGCAAACGACAGCCGTGAGTTGATCGAGGCCTTGAGTGTGCGCAGCGATGAAATCCAGCGGGTCAGCCTGGTGATCCAGTCGATCGCCAGCCAGACCAACCTGCTGGCGCTGAACGCGGCCATCGAGGCGGCCCGGGCCGGTGAGCATGGCCGTGGGTTCGCAGTGGTGGCCGATGAGGTACGAGGCCTGGCCGGGCGCACGGCTGCGGCGACCGGCGAGGTCGGGGTGATGGTGGCCGACATCCAGCAGCGCACCGCCCAGGTGGTGGAGCAGATCCGGCAACTGGCCGCTGACCTGGACATTGGCGTGCAGCAGGTCGAGCACACCGGCCAGCATCTGGAAAACATCGCCCGGCTCGCCGCCGGCGTCGAAACCCAGGTCAGCGCCATCGCCCAAGGCACCGACACCAATCGCGAACAACTCGACAGCCTGTTCCACGCCATCGAGCAGATGCGCGGCGACCTATCCATCAGCGACCAGCAGACCCAGCGGCTGGCCGAGGCGGCGGTGCAAATGGAAGGCCAGGCCGAAACCATCAGCGAACGCCTGGCCGAGGTGGGCCTCGACGATTATCACCAACGGGTCTACGACCTGGCCCGGGAAGGGGCGAGCCAGATCGCTGCGCAGTTCGAAGCCGATATCGACCAAGGCCGCGTCAGCCTGGAGGACCTGTTCGATCGTAACTACCAGCCCATCCCCAATACCCAGCCAGCCAAATTCCAGACCCGCTTCGACCGCTACACCGACCAGGTACTGCCGGCGATCCAGGAGCCCTTGCTTGCCCGGCATGAGGGCCTGGTGTTTGCGATTGCCTGCACCCAGCAGGGCTACGTGCCGACCCATAACAAGGTCTTCAGCCAGCCGCTGACGGGCGATCCCCAGGTGGACACGCTGAATAACCGCACCAAGCGCAAATTCTCCGACCGCACCGGGATTCGCTGCGGCAGCCACCAGCAGCCGGTGCTGCTCCAGACCTACACCCGCGACACGGGGGAGTTGATGCACGATCTCTCGGTTCCGATCATGCTCAAGGGACGTCATTGGGGTGGTTTGCGCTTGGGCTACAAACCCGAGAAGGCGCGGTAGGCATCAACGCCACGGATGTGGCAAGGGCGCTTTTGTGGCGAGGGAGCTTGCTCCCGCTGGGCTGCGCAGCAGCCCCAAAAGGCTGAACCCCATCAACCTGCCCCACCAAGGTGACAGGTCTCAGGGCTGCTTCGCACCCCAGCGGGAGCAAGCTCCCTCGCCACAAAAACGATGGTGTATTCAGTCCATTCTATTTGCCGTCGTGCAGACGCACGTTCAGTTGATCCACCAGCACCGCCTCTTCGCCATCGGCGAGCAGCCATTCCCGAAGCAGGTCTTTCTGCTGGTCCGACCAGAAATCGGCCTCCACCAGCTTGATCTCCGGGGCCAGCGGGTGGGCGATGATGAAATCGTCAATGGCCTTGTCGTCGGAGGGCAGGCCCAGTTGGTCGAACAGGGTCTTGAGTTCGTGGGAAGGTTGTTCCATGAAAGTCTCCTTTGAGTGGGGCGCCGTCGTGGCGCCTCGGTGCTTACCTTTATCTGAGGCAAGCGCTCGTCAGGAGTTCGATCGGGCTCAGGCTTTCAAGGCTCCTTCGTCCACGGCGGCCTTCAAGGCCTTGGCCGCTTCCCTGGCAGCCTCGGCCGCGATCTCCGCAGTCTTGAACCAGCGATCCTTCTCCACCTGATGGCAACTGACGGTGGTCAAGGGTGGCTTGGCACGCATCACGATGACGGCTTGGAACTCGCCTTCGACTTCTCTGGCTTCACCCCGGATAAAAAACTCGCCAATATCAAATTCCGTCACGTCGCGCCTTCTCCTCGAAACCATTATGGGTGCGCGATCCGCCGATTTACGGCGGTCTTCGCTGGGCGGGCAGTATGGCAGCAGTTGCCCGTCGGCGGCTGAGTTAAGTCATGGACGGGCATATATGCGCTTCAGACGCTGTTTTCGAGGCGTCTGGCCAGGTAGCAGGCCTCGTTATGGTCGGTGCGGAATCCTCTTACACGTCCAGTCGATGTTTCTTCAATGTGAAAAAAACACTTGCCGGCCAAGACCACCCGATAACGCGGTTGAATCAACGAAATTGGCAGGCAATCGGCTCCGTCAAGGCTGTTGGCTGGTTCAACGATACTAGGCGCGGCGGGGAGGGCTTGGGTGGTGAAAGTGGCCATTGTGAATTCCTTTTCATGGTTTACCGACGAATTGTCGGGGACTTCGAGTAGTCTCCACGCCTTCAGCTGCTCTAGAATCGGCAGTGTCGTGTGGACGGTTGCGCCTATCTAAAGCAATTTTTTTTGGGCTCGATGTCAGAAAAATGCTTTTTTAAGTGAGAAATTTCCCTAAAGTTAGTAGTCCCATCTTTTCCGATGCTCCAAGTGGCTTTTTCCTTCAGCCTCTGGCGATCTCCTGGAAAAGACGGCGAGAGCGGCAACCTTTAGTCTGCTCTCGGCCCGGGACAGGGCGCGCCGTTCACTTCGAATTTCAGTTACAGGTCCATTACGACGCTACAGTCGGCACGGGTTCTCGTGGTCCGTCCTTTGTGCAGGGCGGGCCTTTTTCAAAGATGGGGATGTTTCCTTGGCAGTAAGTAATCTCGACATGCATGCGTTATTCGTACTTGGTGACCTGCGGGCAAAACTGGTCAAACTCTTCCAGTCACGTTTCGTCTACATCACCGAGCAGACCGCCGAAGGTATTTATGTCGCCGAAATCGACACCGAGTCGGCGCTGGTGGTCGATGACAAGCCCAGGCTCGAACTCAAGGTTGGCGATCATTTTCGCGCAGCGGTGTTGCCCAGCCGTGAAGGTGGCAAGTTTGAAATCCGCTTTCGCGAAATCAAGCTGACGGTCTATGGCCTGGGCGATTACGCCTTCGTCACGACCCCCGGTGGTCAGGCAATCCTGTTCAAGGAAGGCCACAGTGTGGTGACCGTGTTTGCGGCCAACGAACAACTGCAAGAAGGCTTGACCAAGACCCTGAAGGCGGTCACCGCCAAGGCCGCCAAGTGGCGCAAGGGCGAGCTGGTGACCTTCAAGGCCAGTGAGTGACCGTTTCGGGGCCGCTGAAGAGCACGTAGGCATCGGGCTTGTGAGGCTGTGCGCCCAAACCGCTGACAGTTTTGCAGGATCTCGCTGGAACCTCGGCTACAGTCAATTGACTGAACTATTCAGGGCTTGCGTTCGGTTACGCAGGGCCGTTCAGCTATTGCTGTATCTGGCATGAGGTGCAAAGCATGAAACGAGTTCGACAGTGGCTGGCTGCCTGGGCCACCTTCGCTGTGTTGGTTTCACCCCTACCGGCGTCGGCTGCCACAGCGCCGATCCACTTTGCCGACTTGAACTGGGAAAGTGGCAGCCTGATCACCGATATCCTGCGGATCATCGTCGAAAAAGGCTACGGGTTGCAGACTGACACATTACCGGGCACCACCATTACCCTGGAAACCGCCCTGGCCAATAACGACATCCAGGTGATCGGCGAGGAATGGGCCGGCCGCAGCCCGGTGTGGGTCAAGGCCGAGGCCGAAGGCAAGGTGATCGCCTTGGGTGATACGGTCAAAGGCGCGACGGAAGGTTGGTGGGTGCCCGAATACGTCATCAAGGGCGACCCGGCCAAGGGCATCAAGCCCCTGGCGCCGGACCTGCGCAGTGTCGAAGACCTGGCGCGCTACAAGCATGTGTTCAAGGACCCGGAGAGCCCCGACAAGGGCCGGTTCCTCAACAGCCCCATTGGCTGGACTTCCGAGGTGGTCAACAAACAGAAGCTCAAAGCGTACGGCTTGTCTGACAGCTACGTGAATTTTCGCAGCGGTTCGGGCGCGGCGCTGGATGCGGAAATCAGCTCGACGATCCGCCGGGGCAAGCCGATCCTGTTTTACTACTGGTCGCCCACGCCCCTGCTCGGGCGCTTCAAGCTGGTGCAGTTGCAAGAGCCGCCGTTCGATGCCGAGGCCTGGAAAACCCTGACCGACGCCGATAACCCCAACCCGAAGCCGACCCGTTCACTGGCCTCGAAACTCTCGATTGGCGTATCCGCGCCGTTCCAGAAGCAACACCCGGACATCGCCGAGTTCTTCAGCAAGGTGGATTTGCCCATCGAACCGTTGAACAAGGCTCTGGCCGACATGAGCGAGAAGCGCACGCCACCCCGTGAAGCCGCCGAGGCGTTCCTCAAGGCGCATCCGCAGGTTTGGCAGGCCTGGCTGCCCAAGGAGGTGGCGGACAAGGTGTCTGCCGGTCTCTAGGCCTCGCGTGCCGGCAGGTTGAACTCTTGATCCTGAGCAATGAGTCATTCGCTGGAAACTGGCAACCTGCACCCATCCAGCGAAATGCCAAATTCGAGCTAGGATGAGTGTTCAACCTTTTTCAGGAGGCTGGCGAATGACGCTTTTATTGGCTCGGTCGCTGGTCGCAGTGTTTGCGACCATCAGCTTGATTCATATGTATTGGGCCCTGGGTGGGCGGTGGGCGACCAAGGCGGTGGTGCCTCAGGTGGCGGTGAAGCAGGGAGAGGCGCTGCGACCGGCATTCAACCCCTCGGGCTGGCTGACCTTGCTGGTGGCCGTTGCACTGCTGATGGTGGCGCTGCTGGTGTGCCTGCGGGTCGGCCTGCTGGCGCAGCCGGTCACCCATCGGGCGTTGCAGTGGCTGATCAGCGCGATCGCCTTGCTGATGTTCGCCCGGGCCATTGGCGAGTCGGAGCTGGTGGGTTTCTTCAAGGAGGTCAAGGGCTCCACATTCGCCAGGCTCGACACCTGGGTCTATTCGCCGCTGTGCGTGGTGCTCGGGGCCGGGTTGCTGACGGTGGCGTGGGCCTGAGTTTCCAACTCACCCTGGCTAATAACTAGCCCACCGCAATCCTTGTGGCGAGGGAGCTTGCTCCCGCTGGGCTGCGTAGCAGCCCCAAAAGGTTGAATACACGTCTGCCTATCCGCCGTAACAGTTCTCGAAAATGGCCCTGGCTTGCCACTGGTCCGTATCAGTAAATTCATACAGCATCGCAAAATGCCCCACCATTAGATCGTTGCAAACAAAAACTTTTTCTGTGGCTTGGTCATGTTGGTAGGTGCAAATGCTGCCAAAACTATGGTTTGCACTTGCAACCCCAACAGGGAAGTCATAGATGTCAGAGCAGTCTTTTATAGCGCCTGCATAGCCTTTGTGTTCCAAGCTTTTATTGAATGCCTCTGTGCGCTCGCTGATTACTTTTTGATCTTCTATGGTCCTCACAACCGACTCATTCTCCTTCCACTCGATTTCGCGAGAAAAAACGCCAGTGGGAAACCCTGGAAGCATCAAGAATGCGACCCAAAAGAGTAATTTTTTATTCATTGCTCTTCCTCTGAGAAACTATCTGGCTAGGCAGTTTTCCATGCTGCGCCTGAAGTGCGTTGCACCCTTTTTGGCCCCGAGATCCATGTAGTAGGGGCCGCTGCCTTTAATGTCCACTGTCAGTTGATGTGCTTCGGGCTGGAAAGTGACACGGGCTCTTAATCCGGTTGCATTAGGGTTTGGATAGTCGCCTGTTTCGAATGTCCCGCCGCGAATGTCCAGTCGAGTCACAGTCGTTTCCCATTTGAGGTTCTTAACTGATAAAGCTTGAATGGTTTTTTGCGCGCACGACATAACTTCTTGGGTCGACACCCGCGAATCTGTTTCCCAGCTTGTTCGTGAGTGTGGCTCGAGTAGGCTGCAACCGCTCAGCGCCAATCCATATGTCAGCCAAACAATCATCCTTGGTAAAAAAGAAGTTTTCATTGACGGACCTGTTTTTGCCCGAGTGCTCCAGCTCCGCCTGATGGATATTGACCTGAGCTGATGTGTACTCGGCACACATGTTCGCCGCCCCAATATTAAGTCGCTTGTTGTTACCGTTTCAGGTGTTGTCGCCGACTCAATCCTTATAAGTAACGGAGGTTCTCGCGGTCAGCTATCGACTAAACCCCGGCAACCCAGAACTGCTGAGCACAATCAGCCCGACACACCGAGGTGACAGGTCTTAGGCTGCTGCGCACCCCAGCGGGAGCAAGCTCCCTCGCCACACAAGCTGTTCCGGCTCGAGATATCGGTCAGTCGGTTCGGCGACTGCTCACTTCCGCCGGTACATCATCCCCAGCCATGCGCTTGCGGAACAACGCCGCCCGGGCCAGCAGCAGGGTGGTCACCGGGACGGTGATCGACAGCAGGATCGGGATCAGCCAGGCGTGCAACACCGGCCCGGACTTGAGCGCCGAAAAATACACGATCGAGGCCAGCGCCACGCACCAGGCCCCCAATGTGGATGCCAAGGCCGGCGGGTGCATGCGCTGGAAATAATCCTTCAAACGCACCAGGCCGATCGCTCCAGCGAGGGCGAAGAGGCTGCCGAGCACCAGCAGGATCGCCACCGGGATTTCCACCCACATCGACAGTTCGCCGGTCATTCGATCACCTCGCCACGCAGCAGGAATTTGGCCAGGGCAAAGGAGCCGACAAAGCCGAACAGGGCGATCAGCAGCGCCGCCTCGAAATAGGTGTCACTGGCATAACGGATGCCCAGCACCAACATCATCAGCATCGCCACGATGTACAGGTAGTCCAGGGCCAATACCCGATCCTGGGCCGAAGGGCCCTTGAACAGCCGCCACAGGGTCAACACCATCGCCAGGGAGAACAGGAACAGGCTCGACAGGATCGCATGGGACAGCAACGGGCTCATTCGAAAATCTCCATCAAGGGGTGCTCGTAGGTGGCCTTGAAATGCGCGATGAATGACGCCTCGTCTGCCAGGTCGAATACGTGTATCAACAGGACGCTGCGATCCAGGGCCAGTTCCGACCAGACGGTCCCGGGAATCACCGAGGTGATCATCGACAGCGCGGCCAGGCCATTGGCATCGCGCAGGTCTAGCGGCACCTTGATGAACCGCGAGCGAGGCGGGCGGCGTCCGGCGTTCAGCACCTCCCAGGCCACCGCCAGGTTGGACACCAGCACATCACGGCCCACGCGCAGGAACAGGCGCAATACCACCCACGGCCGGCGAATACGGATGGGCCGGGGTCGCAATGGGCGCATCATCAACGGGGCGAGAAAGCCCAGTGCCGCGCCCAGTAGCAGATGGCCGGCGCTGACGGACATGTTCAACACCAGCCACAGCAACCACAGCGCCAGGGACAACCACGGGGCGGGAAACAGGCGCTTCATGGCTGCACCTCTCGCAATGCAGTGCGAGCTTCGGGGTTGGGCACGGCGCGGGTAGCGAGTACCGACATCACGTAATGTTCCGGGGTGTTCAGCGCGTCGGCGGCGGATTGGGTATAGCGCAGCAACGGCTCGGCCTTGAAGGTCAGGGCGATGCCCAGGCCCAGCAGCACGATGATCGGCAGGCATTCGAACGGCCGCAGCAACGGCGGTGGTCGCTCTTGCGGCGTCCAGAAGCGCTGGATGCCCAGGCGCGAGAACGCGATCAACGAGGCCAGCCCCGACAGGATCAGCAACGCCAACAGGCCCCACGCCTGGTTCGACACCGGTGCCCCGGCGCTGGCTCCGAACCCTTGGGGATTGAGCAAGGCGCTCAGCAGGCTCAACTTGCCGATGAACCCCGAGAGCGGTGGCATGCCGATAATTAACAGCGCACAAAAGATAAAGCTCAAGCCCAGGAAGGCCATGGTCCAGGGAATCACTTGCCCGACCACGGCTTTTTGCTCGTCATCGAGGTTGATGCCCTTGGGCGGCTGCAAGGATTCCAGTGGCCGCGGCAAGGTGTCGAAGTCGTCGTCCAGGGCCAGCTCATTGGCCGAGCGCGAACGCTCGATCAGCTCGGCCAGCAAGAACAGCGCGCAGAGCGCCAGGGTCGAACTCACCAGGTAAAACAGCGCTGCGCCCACCAGGTTCGGTTGGGCGAAGCCGATGGCCGACAACAGGATCCCGGCCGAGACCAGAATGCTCAGGCTCGCCATGCGCTCCAGGCGTTGGGCCGCGAGAATGGCGATGGCGGCGCAGACGATGGTCGCCATGCCACCGTAGACCAGCCAGTCGGCGCCGAAATACGCCGAGGCGCCGGCCTGGCCGGAGAACAGCAACGTCCACAGGCGCAGGATCGTGTAGACGCCAACCTTGGTCATGATCGCAAACAGCGCCGCCACCGGTGCGCTGGCGGCGCTATAGGCCGGCACCAGCCAGAAGTTCAACGGCCACATGCCAGCCTTGGCCAGGAACGCCACCGCGAGGATACCGGCCCCGGCGTGCAGCAAGCCGCGGTCGGCCTCCGGTACCAGCGGGATTTTCAGGGCCAGGTCAGCCATGTTCAACGTGCCGGTGACGCCATAGATCAGCGCCGCGCCGATCAGGAACAACGAGGAGGCTAGCAGGTTGATGGAAATGTAATGCAGGCCCGACGACACCCGCGCCCGGCCCGAACCGTGCAGCATCAAGCCGTAGGAGGCCGCCAGCAAGACCTCGAAGAACACGAACAGGTTGAACAGGTCCGCCGTCAGGAAGGCGCCGTAGAGGCCCATCAGCTGGATCTGGAACAGTGCGTGGAAGCTCGAACCGGCACCGTGCCAGCGGGCCATGGCGAAGAGCAGGGCGCAGACGCCGATGATCCCGGTCAACACCAGCATCAGCGCCGACAGGCGATCGACCACCAGCACAATGCCGAACGGCGCCTGCCAGTTGCCCGGCAGGTACACGCCGATGGACGCGGGCAGGGCCTGGTCCTGGGTCCAGTACAGCAACAGCACGGCGATGCCCAGGCCCAGCAGGCTGGAAAGCAGATTGATCCGTGCCTTGAGCGGACGGTGTTTCTCGCCCAGCATCAGCATCAACGCGGCGGTCAGCAGCGGCAGCAGGATGGGCGCCGCGATCAGATGAGGCGTCAACATCATTCCTTGGGCTCCCGACCGTCCACGTGGTCGGTGCCGGTCAGGCCCCGGGACGCCAGCAGCACCACCAGGAACAACGCGGTCATGGCGAAGCTGATCACGATGGCCGTCAGCACCAATGCCTGGGGCAACGGGTCGGTGTAGTGCAGCAGGTCCTGGGGCACGCCGTCCTTGATGATCGGTTCCTTGCCGATGAACAGGCTGCCCATGCTGAAGATGAACAGGTTGACACCGTAGGACAGCAGGCACAGGCCCATGACCACCTGGAAGGTCCGTGGCCGCAGCACCAGCCAGACACCGGAGGCGGCCAGTACGCCGATTGCGATTGCGATGACTTCTTCCATCAGGCGGTGGCTCCTTTGACGGGGGCGACGGGTTTGGCGTGCAGGCTCGGTTTATGGGCCCGTACCGATTGGTGCGCCAGGGCGGTGAGGATCAACAGTGTGGAGCCGACCACCACGGCGTACACGCCGATGTCGAAGAACAGCGCACTGGCCACATGGAGATCACCCAGCAGCGGCAATTCGAAATGCCAGGTGTGGGTGGTCAGGAACGGATAACCCACGGCCATCGCCCCCAGGCCCGTGGCGGTGGCGCACAACAGTCCGGTGCCCATCCAGCGCAGCGGTCGCAGGCTCATTTGCGCCTCGACCCACTGGGTGCCGGCAACCATGTATTGCAGGATGAACGCCACCGACATCACCAACCCGGCCACGAAGCCGCCACCGGGTTGGTTGTGGCCGCGCATGAACAGGTAGAACGACACCACCAGGGCGATCGGCAGCAGCAAGCGCACCAGCACCGACGGCACCATCATGAAGCCCAATGCGGTGTCGCTGGCATGGCGCGGGTTGACCAGGTCGGTGACCACATCCGGTGCCAGCAGGCGCTGTTGCGCCGGCAGCTGCATGCTTTCCTTCGGTGGGCGGAAACGTCGTAGCAGGGCGAACACCGCCAGGGCCACCGCCACCAGCACGGTGATTTCCCCGAGGGTGTCGAAGCCGCGAAAGTCCACCAGCATCACGTTCACCACATTGGTGCCACCGCCTTCGGGCAGGGCGCGGCTCAAGTAGAACGACGAGATGTCGTTGGGTGTCTGGCGCGTGAGCATCGCATAGGACAACAGCGCCATGCCGCCGCCGACGGCGATGGACAGCAGCAAGTCGCGCAGGCGGCGGATACGCGCGCGGCGCTCGCTGTTGGGCCGGGGCGAGGCGTCCTCGATCCGCCGTGGCAGCCAGCGCAAACCCAGCAGGATCAGCACGGTGGTGACCACCTCCACCACCAGTTGCGTCAAGGCCAGGTCGGGCGCGGAGAACCAGACGAAGGTCACACAGGTCATCAGGCCGCAGACGCTGACCATGGTCAGGGCCGCGAGCCGGTGGTACTTGGCCTGCCAGGCCGCGCCCAGGGCACAGGCGATCGCCAGCAGCCACAGGGTGACGAAGACGATGGAGCCGGGGATCTTCGGCCGGTCGCCCCAGACCAGCGTGCTGTGCAGCATCGGGATCAGCCCGGCCAATACCGCCGCCAGCACCAGGAAAAACAGTTGGGCTTGCAGGCGCCGTGTACTGATCTTGCGCTCCAATCGCCGGCCCTGGCGCATCATCAGCACCAGGCAACGTTCGAACAGGCGCTTGCCGCTGAGTCGGCCAATGAGCGGCGGGTGCTTGATGTGCCCTTGCCGGAACTGATTGCGCAGCAGCAGGTACAGGACGATGCCGCCGGACATGGCCACCAGGCTCATGATCATCGGTGCATTCAGGCCGTGCCAGATCGCCAGGCTGTAGTCGGGCAGCGTGCCGCCCACCACCGGCAACGCGGCGGCCGCGAGCAGCGAGCCGACCACCTGGGCGGGAAAAATCCCCACCACCAGGCAGGTGAACACCAGCAACTCCACCGGCGCGCGCATCCAGCGCGGTGGTTCGTGAGGGGTATGGGGCAGGTCGGTGGCGGTGGGGCCGAAGAACACATCCACGGTGAACCGCAAGGAGTAGGCGACGCTGAAGGTCCCGGCGATGGTGGCGATGATCGGCAACGCCAGTTCGACCCAGGCCGTGGCGGAAATAAATACGGTCTCGGCGAAGAACATTTCCTTGGACAGGAACCCGTTGAGCAACGGCACCCCTGCCATCGCCGCGCTGGCGACCATGGCCAGGGTCGCGGTGAACGGAATCAGCCGCACCAGGCCGCTGAGCTTGCGAATGTCGCGGGTGCCGCTTTCGTGGTCGATGATCCCGGCGGCCATGAACAGCGAGGCCTTGAAGGTGGCGTGATTGAGGATATGAAACACCGCCGCCACCGCCGCCAGTGGACTGTTCAGGCCCAGCAGCAGGGTGATCAGCCCGAGGTGGCTGATGGTGGAGTAGGCCAGCAGGCCCTTGAGGTCGTTCTGGAACATCGCGCAGTAGGCGCCCAGCAGCAACGTACAGGCCCCCGCGCCGCCGACGATGTAGAACCATTCTTCGCTGCCCGACAGCGACGGCCATAACCGCGCCAACAGGAACACCCCGGCCTTGACCATGGTCGCCGAGTGCAGATACGCCGACACCGGCGTGGGGGCGGCCATGGCATGGGGCAGCCAGAAGTGGAACGGAAACTGAGCGCTTTTGCTCAAGGCGCCGATCAGGATCAGCGGCAACAGGATGGGGTAGAGGGCATGGGCACGGATCAGGTCGCCGGCGGCCAGGACCTTGTCCAGCTCATAGCTGCCCACCACATGGCCGAGCAGCATCACCCCGGCCAACAGGCAAAGTCCGCCGGCTCCGGTCACCATCAACGCCATGTAGGCACCGCGTCGAGCGTCGGCACGGTGGTGCCAGTAACCGATCAGCAGGAACGAGAACAGGCTGGTCAGTTCCCAGAAAAACACCATCTGGATCAGGTTGCCGGAGATCACCAGCCCGAGCATGGCGCCCATGAACGCCAGGAAAAACGCGAAGAAGCGCGGCACCGGATCGTCCGGCGACATGTAGTAGCGAGCGTAGAGCGACACCAGTGTGCCGATGCCCAGCACCAGCAACGAAAACAGCCAGGCGAACCCGTCCAGGCGCAATACGAAATCCAGGCCCAGGCTGGGCAACCAGGCGTAGTGCTCGCGGATCACGCCGCCGTCGGCGATCTGCGGGTACAGCAAGGCCACCTGAACCGTGCCGGCCAGGGCGATGAGGCCGGCCAGCAGTGATTCGGCGTTACGGGCGTTATGCGGCAGCAGCGCCGCGACACAACTGCCGATGAAGGGCAAAAGCAATAGAACTATCAGTGACATAGGCTTCTATTCGGCGGGTGGGTAGCAGGGATCATACGTGGCGTATTCCCGATCACCAACCGCGAGGGTGTCGCAGAATCCTACAAGGGAGGTGGAGTTTTCTTACTTTTGCACCCCACACATCACCTGTGGCGAGGGGATTTATCCCCGCTGGGTCGCGTAGCGGCCCCGAAACCTGCCGACGTGGTGTGTCAGCTAAACGGAGTCGCCTGCTTTGGGTCCGCTGCGCAGACCAGCGGGGATAAATCCCCTCGCCACAGGATTCTTTGCTCGCCCATATTTCGCTGGTTGACCGGCATTTCTTGCTTGTAACCGGTAAAAGCTACGAACGCCTCACTGCTCGCGTTCAAGCACCTCATCCACCTCGACGCTACCTTTGCCCCGGGTCTTCAGCTCACTGACGATCACCGCCGCCACGATCAGTGCTGCGCCGAACAAGGCAATCGCTGGCAGCCGCTCGCCCGCCAGGCGCCCGGCGATGCCGGCCCACACCGGCTCACCGGCATAGATCAGCGTGGCGCGGGTCGGCGAGACGCTTTTCTGGGCCCAGTTCATCGCCACCTGGATCGCTGCGCTGGCGGCGCCCAGGCCCACGGCGCTGACCAGCAGCAACCAGGAAAAATCCGGAATTTTTTCCTGGGTCGGCACCACCATCAAGAAGGCCAGTACCGCCGTGCTTGCCAGCTGCACCACGGTCACCCGGCGCACATCGACCTGGCCGGCATAGGCGCTGATCAGGATGATCTCGGCGGCGATTGCGATGGCGCTGATCAACGTGGCGATCTCACCGGGGCTGAAGTTCAGCGAAGCCCCGGCCGGGCCCGACACCAGCATCAACCCGGTGAACGCCAGCATGATGCCGAGGCTTGGCATCAAGCCAGGCCGGCGGCCCAGCACCAGCCATTGCAGCAAGGGCACGAACGGCACGTAGAGCGCGGTGATGAACGCTGACTGGCTGCTGGGGATGGTTTGCAGGCCGACGGTCTGCAAGCCATAGCCGAGCATGATTGCTACACCGATGAAGGACCCGGCCTTGAATTCGAACAAGGTCAGCTCCCGCAGATGCCGCCAGGAGAACAGCGCGACAAACCCCGCGGCGGCGGCAAAGCGCAAGCCGACAAAGAACATCGGTCCGCTGACGGTCATGGCGTGCTGCACCAACAAGAAGGTCCCACCCCAGATCATGGTGATCAGCACCAGCACGCATTCGGCCTTGCTGAACCGGGAGAAACGGGGGGAAGCTTGCGGGGAGTTCACCGATGCCATGACCTTGCGCGCCACTTGAGGCGGACGCACAATGCGTCCGAAGTTGGGCAGTATAATGCGCAACCCAGCCATGTGAGCAATATAGTGCACAAAGAACCCGGCCAGCGGGCGTCCGTCCTGCAACACGTCAGCCAGAACGTCCGTCGTCTGCGGCATGCCGCCGAGCTCAGCCAGACGGCGTTGGCCGAGCTGTCGGGGGTCAGCCGGCGGATGCTGGTGGCCATCGAGGCCGGGGAAAAGAACGTCAGCCTGACCACCCTGGACCGCGTCGCCGAGGCCCTGGACGTGGCCTTCAGCGACTTGATCCAGGCCCCCGATGCCCGCGACACGAGCCGCATCAACGAGCTGGTCTGGGCCGGTGTGATCCCGGGCAGCAAAGCTGTGTTGCTCGCCAAGGCCACCGCCAGCCGTGAGGTAGAACTCTGGGAATGGCGGCTGGAGCCGGGCGAGCATTACCATTCCGAGTGCGACGCAGAGGGATGGAGCGAACAACTTTATGTATTCGAAGGCTGCCTGACGTTGCTGCTGGGCAGCGAAGAGCGCCGCATAGGCGTCGGTGAGTTCTTCATGTTCGCCAGCAACCAGCCCCATGCCTATCGCAACGATGGCTCGGTGGCGGCGAGATTCGTACGCAACGTGGTGATTTGATGCCTGGGGAGAGCGGTATGGACACAGGGCTGGAGCGACAGGGCAGCGGCCTCATCCGCGAAGCCGACATCCTGATCATCGGTGGCGGCCTGAGCGGTGCCATGCTGGCCGCGCAGTTGCTGCGCCTGCCGGGCCGGCGCGAGGTACTGATCGTCGAGCCGCGCAGTGAATTGGGCCGGGGCGAAGCCTACAGTGCCGTGGAACTGGGGCACACCTTGAACGGCAACGCGGCGCGCATGAGCGTCGACCCGGACAACGCCGATGACCTGACCCAATGGCTCACCGCGTTCATCGAGGCCGGCGGCTGGCCCGAGTCGGATCAGCAACACGTGCCGATCAGCGAGCTGTTCCCACCCCGGGGGATGTTTGGCCTCTATGTACAGCAACGGCTGGCCGAGGCCCGCGAGTTGGGTGCACAACACGGCTCGACCGCCGAGCACGTGCGCGGGGAGGCCGTGGACCTACAGCTTGCCGACGATGCCGTAATGCTGACGCTGGATGAAGGCCAGGTCTTGCGCGGACGTTTCGCGGTACTGGCCACTGGCATGTTCCCGGCGGCGCGCACCCCGCAAACCCAATCCAGCGGCTTGAATGCCGCGGCCCTGGACCCTTGGGATGTGGCTGCGATGCGCCAGCTCGATCCGCAGTCCACGGTGCTGATCATCGGCTCGGGACTGACCATGGTCGACGCCGTGGTGTCGTTGGACCGGGCCGGGCATCGCGGGCCGATCGAGGTGTTTTCCCGCCACGGCCTGCTGCCCCATGTGCGCCGTCAACCGCCCGCCTGGGTGGATTTCCTTGCTGAAGATCACAGCCTGCGTTCGCCCCGCCAGTTGATGCGGGCCCTGCGCGAGCAATGCCGCCTGGCCCAAGCCCAAGGGATCGATTGGCAAGCGCCGCTGGATACGGTGCGCGCGCACATCGGACGCTTGTGGAACCAGGCCAGCGATGTGCAGCGCCGGCAGTTCGTGCGCCATGTACGGCCATGGTGGGAGAGCCATCATCATCGTTCGCCACCGCTGAGCGCCGAACTGGTGGCGCGTCTGCACGAAGAAGGGCGGTTGCGGATTCACGCGGCGTCGTTCAAAGGGCTGGCCGCGTCTGCCGATGGATTAGTGGCCATTAGCGTTCGCCGACGGGGCGAGGCTGAACTGGACGTGGTGCAGGGCGCCGCGCTGATCAACTCCAGCGGCATTGAATATGATTGGCGGCGTGTTGCGCGACCATTGCCGCGGCAGTTGCTGGCCCGAGGGCTGATCCAGCCGGGGCCACTGGCCTTGGGTATTGCCGCGTGTGCTGACGGCGCGGTATTGGATGCTCGGGGTGAGCCCGCCAGCCGCCTGTTCGCCATGGGCCCGCCACTGCGGGGGATGTGGTGGGAGAGTACTGCTGTGACTGATGTGGCGAGTCAGGCCAAGGCGCTGGCGGGGCGGCTGGCTGAACTGCAAACCCTTCTCTAGGTTGAACACACTCCCTTTGTGGCGAGGGAGCTTGCTCCCGCTGGGCTACGAAGTAGCCCCAAAACCATTCATCCCGGTGTGTCAGATTGATTGCATTCAGCCTCTCTGGGGTTGCTGCGCAACCCAGCGGGAGCAAGCTCCCTCGCCACAAGAGCCGTTCACATGAGCGGTTTGCTCAGCAAGTTATTGCTCGCTCACCTTGACCCAACGCTCCTCCCGCGCCGCGACACGAATCGCCGCCGCCAGCCGCTCCACTTCCCAGGCCTCTTCAAAGTCCGTCCCGCTGCCGCCTTCGCCTGCAAGCGTCATCACCAGTTCATGCACTTCCAAGGTCTTCAATTCGTTGTATCCCAACTGGTGCCCGGCCGCCGGGCTGAACGCGGCATAGCCCGGTAAATCGGGACCGGCCAGCAGGCGCTGGAAACCTGCCTGGCCGACGCGACACAAGCGCAGTTCATTCAGTCGTTCCTGATCGAACGCCAGGGTGCCGAGGGTGCCGCTGATCTCGAAGCTCAGGTGGTTCTTGTAGCCGTGCTTGAGCCAGCTGCTGCTCACCGTGCCCCGGGCGCCATTGGCGAAACGCAGCAGCCCGTGGACCTGGTCATCCACCGCGATGGCGCGTTGTTCGGCATGGCCCGCGCTGGCAGGGCGTTGGTGGTGCACGGTCTGGCTGTCGGCGCACACCGCCTCGACATCGCCCAACAAGTGCCGGGCCATGGCCAGCAAGTGGCTGCCCAGGTCCGCCAGTGCGCCGCCGGCATGGGCCGCTTCGCAGCGCCATGACCACGGCGAGGCGGGGTCGGCCATGAAGTCTTCGCTGAATTCGCCCTGGAAACTGATGATCCGCCCCAGTTCGCCGCGCTGGATCATGTCCCGCGCCCGTTGAATGATCGGATTGTGTTGGTAGTTGTAGCCGACCCGCGTCACCACCCCGGCCGCCTTGGCCGCCTGGCGCATCTGCTCGGCCTGCACGAGGGAAACCGCCAGGGGCTTTTCACAATAGACCGGCTTGCCCGCCGCCAGCGCCGCCATGGCCATGGGGAAGTGCAGGTGGTTGGGTGTGGTGATGGCGATCAGGTTGACCTTCGGGTCGTCGATCAGTTGTTGCCAATCGCTGTGGGCCGTCTCGAACCCCCAACTGTGGGCGCATTGCCGGGCACGCTGCGGATCGGTGTCGGCCAGGGCCGCCAGTTTCACGTTCAGAGGGAGGTCGAACACTGCCTTGGCATTGTGGAACGCCAAGGCATGGGCACGGCCCATGAAGCCGGTGCCAATCAGACCGATGCCGAGTTCACGCATGAGGAAGATCCCTTTGAATTGTTATTTTCAGGAGGGCTCTTTATGGAATAAATATTCGCTAATTGCAAATGTTGGAATAAATATTCATTTCTCTGGCTGCATAGGATCCTCTTGTGGGAGCGAGCTTGCTCGCGATAGCGGTGCGTTAGTCAGTACATGTATGCCTGATACAACGCTATCGCGAGCAAGCTCGCTCCCACAGGGTTTCCCACAGGTCTGTCATGGGCTCACTGTCAGGACAGGAACCCACCATCCACATTCAACGCCACACCCGTGGTGTAGCTCGACGCATCGCTGGCCAGGTACAACACCGCGCCCGCCATTTCGCTTGGGTCGGCCACGCGCTTGAGGGGGATCTGCGCCAGGGCGGTTTTCAGGATCGCGTCGTTCTTGACCAGTGCCGAGGCGAACTTGGTATCGGTCAGGCCCGGCAACAGGGCGTTACAACGGATGCCGAACTGCGCGCATTCCTTGGCAAACACCTTGGTCATGTTGATCACCGCGGCCTTGGTCACCGAGTAGATGCCTTGGAAGATTCCCGGCGAGATGCCGTTGATCGATGCCACGTTGATGATGCTGCCGCCGCCGTTCTCGCGCATCAGCTTGCCGGCTTCCACCGACATGAAGAAATAGCCGCGAATGTTCACGTCCACGGTTTTCTGGAACGCACCCAGGTCGGTGTCCAGCACGTTGCAGAATTGCGGGTTGGTGGCGGCGTTGTTGACCAGGATGTCCAGGCGCCCGAATTGTTCGCGGATACCGGCGAACACCTGGCTGATCTGTTCCATTTCACCGATGTGGCAGGCGACGGCGGTGGCCTTGCCGCCAGCGGCGATGATGGCGTCGGCCACGTGCTGGCAACCGTCGAGCTTGCGGCTGGAAACGATCACATGGGCACCTTGCTGGGCCAACAGTTTGGCGATGGCCTCGCCGATGCCGCGGCTGGCGCCGGAAACGAAAGCGATTTTACCGTCGAGGTCGAACAACTGGGTCTTGGACATGCTGTTTCCTTGTTATAGGTGCGCTCAGAGCGTGGATTTGCTGATGACCTGCAGGCTCATCTGCTCCAGCAGTTTGTTCATCGAAACGAACTGCGCGAAGCGTTTGTCCTGGGTCTGGCCGTGGAAGAAGCGGTAGTAGATCTGCTGGACGATGCCGGCCAGGCGGAACAGGCCGTAGGTGTAATAGAAGTCGAAGTTGTCGATGCGGATCCCGGCGCGCTCGGCGTAGTAATCGACGAACTCGCGACGGGTCAGCATGCCGGGGGCATGGCTTGGCTGGCGGCGCATCAGTTGGACGGGGGCCGGGTCTGCGGCTTCGATCCAGTAGGCGAGGCTGTTGCCCAGATCCATCAACGGATCGCCGATCGTAGTCAGTTCCCAGTCCAGCACGCCGATGATCTGCATCGGGTTCTGCGGGTCGAGGATCACGTTGTCGAAGCGGTAGTCGTTGTGCACGATGCTCGACGTGGGGTGGTCGGCCGGCATCTTGTCGTTGAGCCAGGCCTTGACCGCTTCCCACTTAGGCGCATCGGGGGTCAGGGCTTTTTCGTAGCGGTCGCTCCAGCCGCGGATCTGCCGGGCCACGTAGCCTTCGGGCTTGCCCAGGTCGGCCAGGCCGCAAGCGTTGTAGTCGACACGGTGCAGCTCGACGAGCCGGTCGATGAAGCTCTTGCACAGCGCTTCGGTGCGGGCGGCGTCGAAACCCAGTTCCGGCGGCAGCTCGGAGCGCAGGATGATGCCCTTGACCCGTTCCATCACATAGAACTCGGCGCCCATCACTGACTCGTCGGTGCAGTGCACGTAGGCTTTGGGGCAGTACGGGAAACCTTCGCGCAATTGATTGAGGATGCGGAACTCACGGCCCATGTCGTGGGCGGACTTGGCCTTGTGGCCGAACGGCGGACGACGCAGGACGAATTCCTGCTCGGGGTATTCCAGCAGGTAGGTCAGGTTCGACGCGCCACCTGGAAACTGGCTGATCTGCGGCACGCCGGTCAGGCCGGGAATGTGGGCCTTGAGGTACGGGTCGATCAGGTTGGCATCGAGTTCTTCACCGTCGCGCACGCGGGTGGACTGATCAGTAAACGCCATGCTTATCCCTTCTGCTTATTTTGGAGGCCATCGATCATTGGCTAATCTAATGGCGCGCGGGAGGCGTCACAAGCACGCCAGGGTCTTATAGGTTAGCGTGTTGCAGGATAATCAGCGGGCTTGATGCATGGCGGCCATGGGCGAGCTATGGTTGTGAAGTCTGTCGCTTTCAGGGAGTCATCGCGATGGGATGCCCGCAAGTCTGTGGCACCGCGACCTTGCAATGCAGCTTCGGCGCCGCCCCGGCGGTGCTCAATGTGCTGCCGGTCAATCGCCTGCTGACCGGCGGGATGCCGGCGGCGAACATCATGGACCACATCCCGCTGGTGAACATCACCACGTTTGGCATGTGCCTGAGCCTGGCGAACCCGACCGTGGCGGCGGCGACCGCTGCGGCACTCGGTGTGCTGACTCCCATGCCCTGCATCCCGGCCACCGCGGCCCCATGGATCCCCGGCGGCGCACCGACCCTGCTGCTGGGCAACATGCCGGCCATCGATGCCAACAGCACCTTGATGTGCACCTGGGCCGGGGTGATCAAGATCGTTGTGCCAGGGCAGGTGCAGATGCTCATCCCCTGATTGGCAATCTTACAGGCATTGCACAGACCCTGTGAGAGCGAGCTTGCTCGCGATAGCGGTGGGTCAGTTGGTGGTGATGTTGGATGTGCCGGCGTCATCGCGAGCAAGCTCGCTCCCACAGGGGGGAAGACAATAGTCAGGCCTGCGCCGGATCATTCCAGCGCCTGAACCACCAGCGCACCCGGGAGATCGGCTTGCCTTCGGCGTCCAGTGGCCGGCCGTCTTCGGCGTAGCCCTGGGCCGGCTCCAGCAGTTGGCCGTTGAGGTAGCGGGCTTCGACCGCCGGGTTGCCGTTGGGGTGCAGGCGACGATAGCGGCCGTCGCGCACGCCGTCGCGATAGACCTCGGCTTCGGCCAGTTGCCCGTTGGGGAAATAGTTGTTCGCCTCACCGTGCAGCAACCCGCGGCGGTACGTGGCCTGCCGTTGCAACCCGCCTTCGGCCGCATAGAAACTCGCCACACCGTGCAACTTGCCCTTCACGAACGGCAGTACCGCAGAGACCTTGCCATTGGGGTGATACAGGGTGCTGCTGCCTTGCAGTTCACCCTGGCTGTAGTTGAGGGTTGCTTGCGGACGTTGCGCTTCTTGGATCTGCAGCGGGCCGTCGAGCTGGCCGTCGACCAGTTGCCCGCGCAGTTGGCTGTCGCCACGCTCCAGGTCGAGTTTTTTCGAGGCCATCGGTGAGCTCCTGTCAGTTGACCTTCACCAGGCCGCCCTTGATGGTCAGCATGCCGCCACCGTCCACGGTCTGTTCGGCCGCGGCTTTGTTCACCAGGCTGATGCCGGCATCGTTGGTCAGGGTGGTGCCGGCCTTGTTTTCCAGCGAGGTACCGGCCTGGTTGCTCAGGGCCGTGCCGGCTTTCTGGCTGATGGACGTGCTGGCCTGGGCGGCCAGGTCGGCGCCGCTCTTGATCGCGAAGCTGCCGCCGCTTTGCAGGGTCAGGGTGCCGCTGACCTTGATGGTCAGGTTGCCGTCCACCGTCAGGCTGTAATCGCCGGTGACCTTGTGCGCGTAGTTGCCGCCGGTGCTGTGGGTCTGGTCCGAGCCCACGGTGACGGTGCGGGTGTCCTTCACATCGAGGCTGTCGCTGCCGGTCTGGATGGTCACGCTGCGCTTGCCTTTCTCCAGGGTCACGGTTTCGTCGCCATCCTTCACCGTGCGGGTGCGGGCGTTCTGCACCGTGAGAGTTTCGTCGTGGCCGACGGTGGCGGTGGTGTCGTTGAGCACGTTGATGTTGAAGTCTTTCTGGGCCTGGAGAAACACCTCTTCGGCGTCCTTCTTGTCTTCGAAACGCAACTCGTTGAAACCGCCACCGCCCTTGGATGAATTGGTCTTGATCCCGGACTGGGTCTGGTTCGCCGGCAGTGCGTAGGGCAGGGCATTGTCGCCGTTGTAGACGCAGCCGGTCACCAGCGGACGGTCCGGGTCGCCGTCGATGAAGGTCACGATGACTTCCTGGCCGATTCGCGGCACGAACTGCATGCCAAAGCCTTTACCGCTCCAGGGCAGGACCACGCGCACCCAGCAGGATGACGTCTCGTCGTTCTTGCCGGTGCGGTCCCAGGGGAACTGCAACTTGATCCGGCCATATTCGTCGGTCCAGATTTCTTCGCCGGTCTTGCCCACCACCAGCGCGGTCTGGGTGTGCATGCGTGGTTTTGCCGTGAGTCGGGGCGGTCGATAGACCGTGGCCTTGGGGATCGCTTCGAAGCGGTTGCGATAGCTGTCGTGGCTGGCTTCGTGGCTGACCGAGGTCACGACCCAATCGATATTCAGCGTCGTGTCTTCATGGCCGGCGAGGGTGAACCAATACCCTGGCACCAGCCAGCGGCAGTCGCTTTCGCCGACAAAACGTTTCTCCTGGCTGCGCAGGCCGTCCACCCGCTGCTTGGTCAACGCATCGCCCTGGGCCTTGGCGGTGTAGCCGCCGGGATGTTCGTACATCGAGCTTGGCCCGGCCACGGCTTCGGCCTGGCTGTAGAGCGATGTCGTCGGCGTGGTGAATTCATAGTCGGTCGCCTGGTAAACCCCGGCCACCGCTTGCAGGCACACTTGCCCGGAGCGGATGCCATGCAGTTCCCGCTCGCCGATGTTCTGCCCGAGGTAGTTCACCGTCGGCCCGTTGGGAATCGGCAAGAACGCATCGTTGTTGTCGGCCAGCACCAGCGTGTGCTTGCCCTGCTCGTGGCTGAAAAACCAGAAAATCCCGTCTTCTTCCATCAACCGCGAAACAAAGGCCAGATCGGTCTCGCCGTACTGCACGCAGTATTCGCGCGGGGTGTAGCTGCCGGTGAGCTTGAGCTGGAAGTCGGTAAAACCATGGGCCTTGAAAATCGTCGTGACGATGTCCGAGGTGACGAGGTTCTGGAATACCCGGTTGTTGCTCGCCAGGGTCAGCCACCAAAGCCATGGGCGCAGTAAAAGTTGGTAGCGCTCGGCGGTGGCGTCGGCAGGGAGCTGGCGGATCTCGGCCACCAGCCAATCCAGCGGGCGCAGCAAGGCGTCCTTGTGCAGCGTGGTGGTCACGTGGCTGGCGACGGCCGTCGTGAGGTCCAGCGGAGCGCCGTCGTTGACGCCGTTGAGCATGTGCGAGCCCAGGGCGTTGAGGCGCTCTTCGCCGGACAGCGATTCAGGGTACAGCGCCGACAGCGTGGCGGCGGTGAGAGACAGGGTGGTGTTGCTGTCGGTGGAGCGGGGCATTGATTATCCTCAGATAAAAGTTGAGGGCACGCTTACCATTTGAATGTCCCACCTTTTGAATGAATCGCTGCCTGGTTGTCGCTGACCCATCCCCCCATCTCGTTATCGTTTCCATAGGTGTAGCTGTACATCAGCACTGAGTTTCCAATATAGGGTGCCAATTGCGGGCCGCAGAGCTGGCAGGGACTCAGTTCGATATAAATGCGGGTGACGAAATTGCTGTAATCACCGTCGGGAAGCGTGACGCTATTGATCGCTTGGACTAATGCGCTGATCTCCGCGTGCCCTCGCAGTGTCGTGACCACTTTTTTTGTTGTCGTGGTGTAGTTGCCAAGTAAATCCAGTTTTAATGCGCTGTCGCCGAACTTGTACAACAGCACGCCGCGAGCGGCATCGAAATGCTCGATTAGCGCAAAGCAGGTTCCATGGGATGCTCCCGAACCGGCCAGGGCCCGGCGACTGGAAGAGGATTCGTGACAGATACTGGCCAAGTCGGGAATGGTGCCGCCATTAGTTGCCTGATTGGCCGCCAGCCATGAGGCATATAAAGGGTTTGCCCCAGTCATCGCAATATTGCCGCCAGAGTAACGACCCACTTTATGCACTTCCGTCATGGAAATCTCCTCCCTTTCAGAGATTCGAGGTCACACGCCCTAAGCCAACGAGGCAGATCATTCAAAGATTCTTAGTGTTGTACATGACACTGGAGTGCCAGCCGGTGATGCCGAAGGATAAGCTGTAAGCCCAAGGCGTGAGCCAGCTCCAAGGTCGTCCGGTCCAGCCCGACAGACCTCCGGCATTCAAGATGTCGTCGACGATGGTGTGGCAGTTGTAGGCGCCGCTATAACGGTTACCATCAAACTCTTTATATTTCAGTGTCTTTGAAGAGAGAGCCGTGATCCTGTTGATCATTTTGTCGATATTGGTTTTGCTGACTTTTTTTGTGAAGAACCACAAATCCAGCATATTTGATGCGTTTAAATCTGTCGTTGATACACCTTCAGGGTCCAGCTCGCCCTCCATCAAAATCCCAACTGAATAAAACTTTGTTAGAGGTCCTGAGGTATGCCAAAGTATCAGGCCGGCATGGCCCGGATAGTATTTTCCACCTGATACCGGATTGAGCCGCGAAACCAGATCAATCATCACGGTTGTCCTCCAGCCATCGTCGGATGCAAAAGTGCTGAGGTCTTCCGTCTCGACAAACTCTCCGTCGGTGACCAGTTTTTTCACTTCATTATGAACGGTGGTGTCTGTCCAGCGCGGCTCCAGCTTTTTTGCCTGACCCGATGAACCACCAGAAAGGAATTTACCCACGGTCTGCTCCAGTCGCTTCTGTTTAACGTTGTTAGAGGTACGGAATCACTCCAACACCCATTCCGCCAATTTCCCCGTCACCTGCGTCATCAACACGTTCTCGACATCCCGTGCCCCCGCCGCGCTGCACTTGGCCAACACCGCCTTGACGATCCCCGCATCAAACTCGAACTGCTTACCCGTCGCGGCCTTATAGCGGGCGCGCAATTTCTCCAACTTCGCCAGCACAATCCCTTCCAGCGTCGCTTCATCCAGCGGCCGGTACGCCACCACCGTCATGCGCGCCAGAAAGGCGGGGCGGAATGCTTGCAGCAACACTTTGTGCAAGGCTTCGTTGAAGGCGTCGCTGCCCAGTTGCGCGGCGGGCGTATCCAGCAATAGCTCGGCGCCGACGTTGCTGGTGGCGAGCATCACGGTGTTCTTGAAGTCCACCACCAGGCCGGTGCCGTCTTCCATCAGGCCTTTGTCGAAGACGTTGTAGAAGGCTTCGAGCACATCCGGGTGGGCCTTTTCGATTTCATCCAGCAGCACCACCGAATAGGGTTTGCGCCGCACCGTTTCGGTGAGCACGCCGCCGCTGCCGTAGCCGACGTAGCCGGGTGGGGCGCCTTTGAGTTGGCTGACGGTGTGGGCTTCCTGGTACTCCGAGAGGTTGATGCTGATCAGGTTGCGTTCGCCGCCGTACAAGGCGTCGGCCAGGGCGTAGGCGGTTTCGGTCTTGCCCACGCCGGTGGGGCCCACCAGCAGGAACACGCCGACCGGTTTCTGCGGGTCGGTGAGGCCGGCGCGGTAGGCTTGCAGGCGTTGGGCGATGGTGTTCAGCGCGGTGCCCTGGCCCATGACCCGCTGGCCCATGCGCTGGCCGAGGGTGCGCACGGCGTGGGCTTCGTCGGCGAGCATCTTGCCCACCGGGATGCCGGTCCAGCCGGCAATCACGGCCGCGACGGTCTTGCTGTCGACCTGTTCGGGCACCAGCGGATCGTCCTGGCGAATGGCATCCAGGCCCGCCTCCAAACGCAGCAGTTCGGCGGCCAGGTGGTCGATGCGGTTATCGATCTCGGTGTCGGCTTTTTCACTGTCGGCGCGTTCGCTCAGGGCCAGCAGTTCGCGGCGGGTGTCGAGCAGTTCGCGCACGGCTTCGCGCTCTTCGCCCCAGCGGGTTTCCAGCTCGCGGATGGCTTGCACGTTGCTGGTCGATTCGCCTTCGAGCAGGGTGATGCGTTCGCGGTGATCCAGTCCAGTGGCCTGTTCCCGGCGCAGGCGTTCGACCTCGTCCTTGAGGCTGTTCTGCCGATGGCGCAGGCTTTCCAGGGGCGGCGGCACGTCGTGTTGGCCGAGGGCGACCCGGGCGCAGGCGGTGTCGAGCACACTGATGGCCTTGTCCGGCAACTGGCGCCCGGAGATGTAGCGGTGGGACAGCTTCACCGCCTCGTGGATGGCCGCGTCCAGCACCTGCACGCCGTGGTGCTGTTCCAGTTTGCTCGCCACGCCACGGAGCATCTCCACGGCGGTGAGTTCGTCCGGTTCTTCGACCTGCACCAGTTGGAAGCGGCGCGCCAGGGCCGGGTCTTTCTCGAAATATTTTTTGTATTCCAACCAGGTGGTGGCGGCCAGGGTGCGCAGTTCGCCTCGGGCCAGGGCCGGCTTGAGCAGGTTGGCTGCGTCGCTGCCGCCTTCCGCACCGCCGGCGCCGATCAGCGTGTGGGCTTCGTCGATGAACAGGATGATCGGTTTTTCGGCGCTGCGTACCGCGTCGATCACGCCTTTGAGGCGCTGTTCGAATTCACCTTTGACGCCGGCACCGGCCTGCAACAGGCCCAGGTCGAGCACGCGCAGGGTGACTTCCTGCAACGACGGCGGCACATCCCCGGCGGCGATACGCAGGGCCAGGCCTTCCACCACGGCGGTCTTGCCGACGCCTGGCGCGCCCACCAGGATCGGGTTGTTCTGCCGGCGCCGGAGCAGGATGTCGATGCATTGGCGGATTTCGCCGTCGCGGCCGACGATGGGGTCGATGCGCCCGGCTCGGGCGTCGGCGGTCAGGTCCTGGGTGTACTGGTCCAGCACCGGGTCCTGTTTCTGGGGCGGCTCGCCGGGTTTGGCCGGGCGCACGCCAGCGGCATGTTCACGGGAGCTTTCGGTCCACTCCAAGAGATGGGCGCGCAGGGCATCGCGGGGAATGCGCAGCAACGACGAAGCACTGTTGAGCAGCAGGCTGCGGCGCTCATCACGGTCCAGCAGCGCCAGCAGCAACAACCCCGAGCGGATGCTGTCCAGGCCCAGCACGCTGGCCTGGACCACGGCATCTTCCAGCAGGCCGATGGTGTGCGCCGACAGGGCGGGCGTGCGGGTACTTCCGGACTTGAACAGGTCCAGGGCCTTGTTGGTTTCCGTTGCCACCGCGTCACGCTCCAGACCGAAACGTGGCAGCAGGCAGGCAAAGTCACCGCCCTCGATGTCGAGCAATTCCAGCAGCAGGTGTTCGATTTCCACGTAGTGGTGGCTGCGCTGCATGCAGCGTTGCGCGGCCCGTTCCAGGGCGTGGCGGTTGTCCGGGTTGAGGCGTCCGATCAGGCTGGCCAGTTCCATTTCAGGCAATCTCCGGCTGACGAAGGCGGGTTTCGATCCGTTGCACGGCGAGGGTCGGCTGGCGTTGCAGGCCACCGTTCCAGTTCAGCCGTGGCGCTGCCTGGCGGTGCAGTTGCAGCGGGCCGGCGCCACGGATCAGCAACACCAGGGTGCAATCCAGGTCAGGGCCGAAGTACAGGGCGTAAAGGCTGGCGAGCAGCGGATGGGTTTCGCCGTTGGGCAGCAGTGCGCTGGCCTGGTCCGTGTTCAGCGGGCCGAGGGTCAGGCGCACGCCGGCATGTTCGTCCCAGACGTGGGCGCCGGCCACCGCGTTGCGGCCCAGGCACAGGTTGCGCCCGCCTGGTTGCAAGCGGCTGCGGCTGGCCGGCGGGATGTCACGCCAGCCACCTTCGTAGGCGGTCAGCTCCACGGGCAGCCCGAACTGTTCGCGGACAATCGCCGCGAACCCGTCCAGGGAGCGCCGGCCATCGGCGTACAGCGCGGTGCAGGCCAGTACCGCCGAGTCGGGGGCGGCCTGGCGCTCCTGCAAGGCCTTGGGCAGCAGGCCGGTCAACGCCCGCAGTTGTGCATGGACGGCGGACGATCCCGGGGCAGTGAAACCCAGGGCGATGCGATGTTTGCGCATCACCTTGTAAAGCAGGCTGAGCAGGCGATGCTGGAACAGGTCGAGGAATTCCGCCGGGGCGTGGTCCTTCGCCCGTGCCCGTTGTTGCAGCCATTCCTGGTAGGCGTAGGGCAACGGGCCGTCCGGGCCGCCGAGGCCGAAGATCGGTGTGGTCAAGGTCGGCGGTAGACCGGGTTCCTGATCCAGGCTCTCGACTTCACTGGCGGCGAACAGCGGCGTCAAAGGCCCGCGCAGGCGCAAGGCTTCGGCGTGCGGCGCGGTGCCGCTGCCCAGGGGCTCGGCCTGGGGATGTTCACGTTCGAGCAACAGCAAGGCCTGGAGCCATTCGAAGCGTTGCGGGTCGCGTCGCAGGCGCTGGCTCAGGTTCAGAGCACCAGGGGTTTGCCGGCTTGGGGTTGCCATGTCTTCACCTCCTTGTCGGACTGGACCAGCACGGTGCGCACGAAGCGATTGGCGGTGGCGTAAAGGGAAAAGAACTGCGCCAGCACCCCGGAGAACAGCACCGCGCTGCTACCGACGAAGTGTTGCGGGTCCAGTTGCAGGCGCACCTCCAGCCCATTGCGCCAGCCGCGCCAGGCGTCTTCGCCGACATGGGCGATGACCCGGTCGCAGCCCAGCCCCGATACCCCTTCGATTTGGCGGTGGGCGCTGGCTTCGTCCCGCAGGTTGTGCAATTGCAGAATCTCACGCAGTGCATCCAGTGCCTGGGGGCCTTCGACCAGAGACAAATGGTTGAGGGTCAATTGCGACACCAGCCGCCAGCGCGATTCGCCGTTCAGGCGCGGCAGGCTTTGCGGGCTGGGTGGGTTGCGCAGACGCGCCCAGGCCACCGGCCCCGGGCGCTCGAAACCCAGCGGCGTACCGGCCGGCAGGCTCTGGGCCAGATGGCGGTTGGTGCACAGCAGTTCGGCGGTGAGGCTGTAGTCACGGGTGTCGGCCAGCGGGTCGAACTGGGTGTCGACCAGGCTGACCATCAGGTCGGTACCCAAGCGGTTCGGGCTCATGCCACTGACCCGTCGCGCATGCCAATAACAGGTTTGATCGCTGCCGTGCTGGCTGCCGTAATAGGCCGGCACTTTGCGCACGCCCTCGCTGGACATGGCGCGCATGCCGCGGACGCTGTGGATCTCGACGCTGTTTTCGCGATGACTGTCGGCCACCAACCTGTACTCGCTGCGGGTGCCATCCGGGCGCAGCGGCTCGGACGTCCTGGGAAACAGGTTGATCACCGGCGTGCAGCCCAGGGCGAAGTCGCTGGCCTGCAGCGGCAGGCGGCTGGTGGGGGGGCGGTCGAAAACGATGTACAGGTATAAGGTCTGGCTATCGCTGGTGGCCCCGGCCAGTGGCAGGTCGAAGAAGCCGAATTTATCCGGGAAGGCAAAGTATTCGGCCAGCAGGCGCATGCCGGGATGCACGCCGTCTTCATCCGGCAGCAAGACCTGGTCACTGGCGAAACCGACGATCTGTGGCAAGCCGGTCAGGGGCTCCGGCACGCTGCCCGGCGCGCCGGCCAGTACCTCGATGGCGTGCGCGCCCAGCAAGTCGTACAGCCCGGCGTTGATGATCGGTGACGCCGCCAGGTGTACCCGCAGCGAGTCGATGCCCAGCGTCGACCACTGGCTTTCGCCCAGGCACCGCAGCTCCAGGCGCAAGGCCGAGCGGGCCCGGAGCACGCCGGTCAGTGCCTGGGCTTCGTCGCTGCCCAGCAGCAATGCCTCGCTGATTGCCACCGGCCACAAATGCACGGCGGCGGTGGTGCGAAAATGAATGCTCTGGCCTGTGTCCGTGGTGACGAACAACGGTGTGTCGCGGGGCAGCGGGTAGCCCTCGTTCAAGTTACCTTTGCTGGGGTCGGGTTCGAACTGCACGATGGCGCACGACGGCAAGGGCCGCATGGCCAACGGATAAAGCTGTTCGAGCAGGGCATCGCTGAATTCGGCGTAGTCGTCGTCCAGCCGGCGTTGCAAGCGGGCGGCCAACAGTGCGAAACCTTCCAGCAGGCGTTCGACGTGCGGGTCGGGGCATTCGCCGGGGGACAGCTCCAGGCGCCGGGCGACCTTGGGGTAGCGCTCGGCGAACAGGCTCCCGGCATGCCGCAACCAGGTCAGTTCGCGTTGGTAATAGTCCAACAGTTGCGGGTCAATCGAGTCGCTCATGTCGTACCTCAAGGCCGTCGCCGGCGTGCTCGATGACAAAGGCCACGGGCCAGGCATGCAGGTCGCCGCGCAGCTCGCCCGACAGCCGTATGCACAGTTGCTGCGGATGGCCCGGCACCGGGCAAACCTCGACCTCGCCCAGGCGCAGGCGAGGTTCGAAATGGGTGATGGCCTGGCGGATTTCCCGGGTCAGTTGGCGCCGGTCATCGCTGCGCTGCTGTTGCAGCGCGGTCCAGTCGGCGATGCCGTAGTCCAGGATGCTCGGCGGTTCGGTCAACGCCCGTGGGCCGCGTCGGGTATTGAACAGGCGTGACAGTTCGGCATGCACCGAGTCTTGCAACGCCTGTCGGTCGAATGCCCGCCCGGTATCGTCCGCCGGGCTGGCCAGGCGTTCGAACAGGGGCGGGCGCAGCCCGAAGCCAGCCATGGGCGCGACTTCCCTACTTGGTCATTTTGTTGGCGGCCAGGTCCCAGGTCGTGCCCGCCGTGCCTTCCTTGGTGCCGTCGTCTTTCTGCGCGGTGAGCTCCCATTTGATCTTGGTGAAGTTCAGCGACAGGGTTTCCACCGGTTTGCCGCCGGTGCCGCCGCTGACACTGACGTTGGACAGCACGACGTTGGTCAGGGTGTAGATGATGAATGGCATGAGTTTGCCGCTGCCCTCGGCGGCGTTGCGGCCAATGGTGATGACGGCTTGCGGGATCGGCTTGCCGGCGCAGCAATACTCATTGAGGGTGGGGGTGGAGCTGTCGACGAATTTGGTCAGGGTGAATTCGCCGATGTGCGGCCGGCCGGAGGTGCGCTCCGAGTTGCTGACGTCGTTGGTGACCTGCATCGCCACGTTGTGGCTGTAGGACATGACCTCGATCTTGTCCGTGAAACCCTCCAGCAGGCTGTCGCCCTTGATGTCGCCGCCGAGGTCGAGAATGATTGCATCCATTGTGTGGAACTCCTGAAGAAGACGAATGAGGTAGTGCCCGATACCGATGAATTAACCGTGGCCAAGGCGCTTGCTGTGGCTAGATAGCTTTTGTGGCAAGCGGGCTTTTGTGGCGAGGGAGCTTGCTCCCGCTGGGCCGCGCAGCGGCCCCTCTTTTTTTGGGACTGCTGCGCAGTCCAGCGGGAGCAAGCTCCCTCGCCACAAAAAGCTCTTCAGCCACACAGTCACACGGTCACATAGCCACGCCGTGATCAGGCAGCTACCGGTGGCGGCAACGTCGCCACCAAACGGATCGACGCGGTCAGCTCCTCCAGCTGGAAGTGCGGCCGCAGGAACACCGTGGCCTTGTAGGCCCCTGGCTTGCCGGCCACTTCCGTCACGTCCACCCGTGCTTCGCGCAACGGGTACTGCGCCTTGATCTCTTGCGGCGCGTTGTCGTTGATCAGCACGTAGTCGGCGATCCAGTTGTTGAGGTAGGTCTGCACGTTGTCGCGGGTCATGAAACTGCCGACCTTGTCGCGCATGATCACCTTCAGGTAATGGGCGAACCGCGAGGCCGCGAGCACGTACGGCAACATCGCCGAGATCCGCGCGTTGGCGTTGGCCTCGTTGGTGTTGTAGGCCTTGGCCTTGTTGGTGGTCTGGCCGCCGAAGAATACCGCCACGTCGCTGTTTTTCTTGTGGCACAGGGAGATGAAGCCCAGGTCGTTGAGTTCCTTTTCACGGCGGTCGGTGATTGCCACTTCGGTCGGGCATTTGAGCGACAGGTCCCCGGAACTGGTGCGGAACGTATGGGCCGGCAGGCCTTCGACCGCGCCACCGCCCTCGGCCCCGCGAATGGCGGCGCACCAGCCATATTTGGCGAAGGCTTCGGTGATGCGTTGCGCCAGCGTCCAGGCGGCGTTGCCCCACAGGTATTTGCTGTGGTCGGTGCCGTTGACGTCCTCGACGTAGTTGATGCCTTCCACCGGCAGCGTGTCCGGGCCGTAGGGCAGGCGCAGCAGGAAGTGCGGCAGCACCAGGGACACGTAGCGCGAGTCTTCGCTTTCACGGAAGGCGCGCCACTTGATCAGCTCCTGGCTCTCGAAAATCTTCGACAGGTCCCTGGGGACCGCCAGTTCGGTGAAACTGGTCATGTCGAACAACCGCGGGCTGGCGGCGGCAATGAACGGGGCGTGCGCGGCGGCGGCGACGTTCGAGAGTTTTTCCAGCAGGCCGATGTCCTGCGGGTGTCGGCCAAAGGTGTAGTCACCCACCAGCAGACTGAACGGGTGCCCGCCGAAGGTGCCGTATTCTTCCTCATAGATTTTCTTGAACAGCGCGCTCTGGTCGAATTCGACGGCTTTTTCCAGATCGTTCTGCAGTTCTTTCTGGGTGACGTTGAGCAGGCGCAATTTGAGCCGGGTGCTGGTCTCGGTGTTCTGCACCAGCAGGTGCAGGCCGCGCCAGGAGGCTTCGAGTTTCTGCAGGTCGGGGTGGTGCAGCACTTCGTTGAGCTGGGCGCTGATCAACTGATCGATCTGGCTGATGCGGTCGTTGATCATCGCCACGGTGTCCTTGTCGATGGCCATGCCTTCGTCGAGGACCTGGGTGGCGAATTCGGCCAGCATGTCGCGGGCGTAGTCTTGCTGGCTGTCGTCGTGGGCCATGCGGCCTTCGGCGATGATTTTGTCCAGCAGGGACAGGGTCTGGGTCGTGCTCTCGCTGGTTTGAGCGCTGGATGAAGCAGGCATGGCGTTATCTCCCTTAATGATGCGCGCGATCAGGCCTGTGGTTCGGTCGGGGCCGGGTCATCGTTGGCGGCCACGGTGGGCAGCTCTGGCGGTACGTCCTGGGGTCGGGCCGACTTGATTTCCTGCAGGCCTTCGGTGTTGGCGATCACGTCGCGCAGCAGCTTGTCCAGGTCGTCGTTGCCATCGAGTTTGGTCAACAGGTCCCGCAGGCGTTGGCGCGCTTCGAACAAGCGGCGCAGCGGCGTGACCTGCTCCACGACCTTGACCGGGTCGAAGTCGTCGATGTGACGGAAGTTGAGTTCGATGTTGAGCTTGCTGTCGTCGCCGCTGAGGGTGTTGTTCACCTGCAGCGTGGCGCGGGGGGAGATGGAGGCGAGCACCTCGTTGAAATTGTCCCGATCGATTTCGGTAAAGCGCCGCTCATTGAGCTTGGGCAGCGGCTCCAATGGCTTGCCTGAGAGGTCGGCCAGAATGCCGACCACCAGTGGCAATTCTTTTTTCTCGATGGCGTTGCCGATCTCCACGTCATAGGTGATCTGGACGCGGGGAGGACGGACTCTGTCGAGCTTGTGCTGGGTACTTTCTGCCATGGCGGCCGACTCCGATGCATGTGTGGGCGCAATGCATCGGGAGTCCCGCTCATCGCATTCCCTTGCTGATCCACAGGTTGCAAATGGACGGCAGAAAACCTGTCATTCCCTTGACGAACCTGGTGCATTCGACCGTGTGGGTCGAACTATCCAAGACGCTAGAACAGGTCTATAAAAAAGCAAGCAAAAACAATTTTTGACCGCTGAGAAAAGGAAGATTCATTTTGCGAGGATTTTTTTTCGGATTTTTTTTGAGCCTGGCGCTCACCGGTTGCTCGTTTTTTGCGCCCAGTGTCGACCTGGACAGCCTGACCCTGGACGTCGCGCCGCGTGCCAATGACGACACGCCGATCGCCGTGGACTTCATCGCGGTGAACGACCCGGACCTGCTCAAGCAGCTGTCGGGCATCACCGCCAGCCAATGGTTCGCCGAGCGCGAACAGTTCCAGCGCGACTATCGTCAACTCATGTCGGTGTGGGGGCTGGAGCTGGTTCCGGGGCAATTCATCGACCGTCAACCCTTCCCGTTGGAGGGCCGGCGCGCCGCTGGACTTTTGGTCTTCGCCAGCTATAACACTCCCGGAGCCCACCGGCTTCGGTTGGACGATCAGCGCAAGGCCTGGCTGAAGTTCGACAGTCGCGAGATGACCCTCGTGAATGATGGGGCTCGATGACAGCCAGCCTTGAGTGACCGCGGGCCGCCCTGGGCGGTGACATTGGGATGTCGAAGGGAGTCGTATGAGTCTGTTACCTGACGCGGTGTGCTGGCATGAGGGCATGCAATTGCTGCCCCAGCATTTTCAATTGCAAGGGCTGCGCGCCGAGGCGCTGGCCGCGTATTTTGCCGGGGCCTGCAACCCTTGGTTCTGGGGTGTCAGCCAGCTGGAAGTCGATCCTTCGGCCCTCAGCGCCGGCCAGGTGCGGCTGCTGCAACTGCAAGGCACCTTGCCGGACGGCTTGCCGGTCAACCTGCAGGCCGGTGTCGGGCCGACCTTGGAGTTGGACATCGGCGAGGCGATCGACAAGACCGACGACGCCACCGTGACGGTGTACCTGGCCGTCAGCCCACTGTGGCGCGCCGGGCAATTGGTGCCGCTCAAGGGGCGCCTGCAATCGGTGGTCGGCGAGGCGTTGCCGGACCTCACCAGCGGTGCATTTCCCGAGTCGATCACCGTTTGGCGACCCAACCCGAGGCTGTGCACGCAACTGAGCAAGGCCGATTCGATCTGCCTGCCGCTGTTGCGCATCCGCAAGGAGGGCGGTGGCTTCTGGCGCGTGCCCTACACCCCGCCGACGCCGATCCTGTTGCCAGAGTCGGCCCTGGGTCGACGGGTCGCCGGGGTGTGCGCCCGGGCCCGGGAAAAGTGCATGTTTCTCGCCGGTCGCTTGCGTCAGGCCCAGGCGGCCGGCAACCAGGACGATGCAATGGAGATCCGCCGGCAATTGACCGCCTTGTGGGCGCGCTTGCCGGAAGTCGAAGGCGCGCTGAACACCCGGGTGGCGACGCCCCAGGCGCTCTACGGTCTGCTGCTGGGGCTGGCCGGGAGCTGGTCGGCCCTCGATCCGCTGGCGGGCGTCCCGGCCTTCGCACCGCTGGATTTTCTCGAATTGCAGCGCGGCTACGAGTTGTTGCTCGACTGGCTGGAAACCACTCTGGAACTGGTTCGCGCCGGCTATCGCAGCCTGGCCTTCGAGCGCGATGAGCAGGTCTTTTCGATCCAGCTGCCTGACGACCAATCGGACCAACGCCTGGTGATCGGCCTGCGCATGCCCAACGGCGCCAGCGAGCAGGCGGCGGCCGAGTGGTTGCGCGGGGCGATCATCGCGTCGGCGCGGCACATCCCGCTGCTGAGCCGACAACGCATGAGCGGACTGCCCCACCAAGCCATGAGCCGCAACGAACAGGTGGCCTACAGCGTGGGCGACGACACCCGTTTGTTCGTGGTGGCCGCCAGCGGGCAATGGTTCGACGCGCAATTGCCGCTGCACATCGTGGCGCCGGCATCGGCCCAGGCCAGCAGCCCGTGGCAAGTGGTGTTGTTCGTCGCGCAAGCCAGTGAAAGTGCCTGATCGCAAAAGGGGAGTCGTATGCCTGATGGAAGTGGCGGTGCGGTTCGGAGTCTGCATGAGGCGCCGCTGAGCAGCGCTTTTCGCCAGGCCTGGCTGAAGTGGGCCCAGGAGTGGCAAGACTTGCCCAAGGACAGCGACCCTGCGGTATTGGTCAATCGGGTCGTGGAGTTTTCCGGGCGCAGCGCCCAGCGTCTGTGGCGGGTGGCCTTCGCCACCGTCGGCGATGCCGCGACCGAGCAGGTCAAGGCGCTGGTCTATGCCTTCGTGGCGCTGGTGGACGAAACCTTGCTCTTCAGCCCTTGGCCCGGACAACTGGCCTGGCAGCAGCACCCCCTCGAGTCACGCATGTACGCCAGTCGCCAGGCCGGCGAGCGCTTGCCGGCGGCGATCAAGAAACTGCTGGACGAGCAGATGCCCGGCACCCGGGACCTGGCGAATGTCTACCTGCAATGCCTGATCCTCGGGTTCCAGGGACGATTGCGTGGCGAGCCCGGTCAAGTCCAGCATGCCAAGTGGCGCGTGGCGCTGTTCACGTTCGCCTGGCAACACGATCCCGATTACGTCGACGTCAGCCAGCGCCTGGCGCTGTCTTCGGCAACGCCGCCGGTGCGCATGCCGGTGCAGGAGTCACTGCCGGACGGCTTGCGCCTGGGGCTGGCGATCCTGGCGATGGTGTTGTTGTTGACCGGGCTGGGGCAGGTGTTCTGGCGTGACATTCGTTCGGAGCTCGAACCGGTGCTGCAACTGAACGAGTCAGCGGTGGTTCAGGAGCAGGATTCATGAGCCCCCTGAGCATCGTCGCCCTGGTGGTGATCGCCATTGTCGTGGTGCTGTTGATCGCGGCCCTGATCTGGTGGCTGCGGACCCAAGGCGGGGCGGCGATCCGCAGTTTCTATGGGGCGGTGCGCCGCATGGAACAGGAACAGGGTACCCGGGACCGCTATCAGATGCCCTGGCTGATGATGCTCGGCAACGAAACCGATGGCGCCCAATTGTGTACCCAGTGGCGCTTGCAACCGACCGACAAGGCCGCCTGGTTCGGGCGCTGGTTTTCCGATGCCGAGGGCTCGGTGCTGGTGGTGCCCCAGGCGTTGTTCCTGCCCGATGAAGGCATGAACCGGCAACGGGGCAATTGGTGGCGCCTGTTGGGGCTGATGTTGCGCTTGCGCAGCAAGCGACCATTGGATGCGGTGATCTGGACGGTGCCGTTCAGCACCCTCGACGACATCGAACACACCACCGAACTGAGCCTCAAGGTCCGGCGGTGCTTTATCGACCTGTTGCAACGGTTCGGCCTCAGCCTGCCGGTGTACGTGGTGATCACCGGGATGGAAGAGCTGCCCGGCGTCCAGGAACTGGTCAGTGCGCTGCCCGCCGAGGCGCGTGAATCGATGCTGGGCTGGTCCTCGCCCTATTTGCCGGATGCGGCCTGGCAGTCGCACTGGAGTGACCAGGCCCTGGATCAGGTCAACGCGGCGCTGTCGCAGTCGATCATCGAGATCGGTGCGCTGTCGGGGCAATTGGGCAGCGATCTTTATGGGTTGCCGGAGCGCTTCGAAGGCTTGCGACGGGCCTTGCAGATCCTGCTGGAACCGGTGTTCCAGGGCAATGCCCAAGGCGAAGCGCCGCGTTTTCGCGGGGTGTATTTCACTGCCAGCCAGGCGCCGGCTGTCAACGGTGATGGTTTGACCGCCGCCGACAGTGCCCAGCGGCAAACCGTGTTCGCCCGGCAATTGTGGTCACGACGGCTGGTGGCTGAGCGTGGTCTGGCCCAGCCCGTGCCGCGGCTGTTGCGCCTGCGCCAGCGCGGGCATCGGCTGGTCGCAGCGGTGGCGTTGGTGGTGGGCCTGGTCTGGTTGGGTGGCATGGTCTGGGTCTGGCACGATTCGGTGGAAGAAGCCGAAGGGCTGTCGCGCTTGATCCTCAGCACCCATAAGAACCACCTTGTGGTCGACCCTGACGAACCGCAGCTGGAACCGACCCGGCACAACGTGCAGAACTATTGGAACATGTTGGAAAAGGCCCCGCGCTGGCGCTTTGTCTCGGTGGTCTTTCCTACATCGTGGTTCTCTTCCGTGGACACGCAGCTGGAGAATGGCTTGCGCCTGACCGCTCGGCACCATTGGATATTGCCCCTGCGGGACCTGCTCAATTCAGACCTGGAACAGCTCAAATCCATCCGCAACACCGAGCGGCGGGGCAATGTGGAGAACGAAGACCCGGCGCAATGGCAGAGCTACGTGAAGGCCAAGGCGCTGGTGGACCTGGCGGTACGCCTTGAACAGCACAACCAGATGTTCAGCCAGGTGGTGAACGATCCCAAGGCACCGCTGGACGAACTGGTGCAGCTGAGCAACACCGCGTTGTCCCTGGGGCTCAACACCGGCACCTTGAGCCGGCCACGGTTTTATAACCGGGTGCTGTTCGATGCCCAGAACAGCGATTTGAAAGGGCTGGACCTGAACGCCGCGCGCCCGGTGATCTCCGATAACTTCACCGGCCTGATGCAGCGCTGGCTGGACCATTATTTCCTGGCGGACAACTTCGTGCGCCAGGCCGGTTACCTCAAGCTGCACCTGCAACGGCTGGAGGCCGGCAGTGGCAATTCGTTGAGCGAACTCGAAGACCTGACGGCGCTGATCGACGATTTGCAGACGCTGGTCAGCCTGACCAACTCGGCCTGGGGTCGCGGCAAGGGCCAGGATCTGGTGCCCGGCTACAGCCAGATGCTGGACAAGGTCAGCCACAGCACCCTGCTGGGGCCGGACATCGAGCAGGACCTGGAGAGCCAGGCGGCGAAGTTGCAACAGAGCTTTCGTGACCAGTGGATCGTCCAGACCGGTTCCCGGGACAATCTGCTGGTGCAACAGGGCAGTGGCCTGCTGGTCTTGCAAGAGCATGTCACGGCGCTGGAGGGCGCGGTGCAGGCGCTGTTCAAGCGTGATTTCGTGGCGTTGGCCATGCAAAAGGATCCAGCGGGCAACAACCCCGGTTCGATGGGCCAGGGCGATGGCAGCGATGATTTCAGCGTCGCCCTGAACTACTTCGCCAGCTACAAGAGCTATGCCAATGAAGAAATGCCGCGCATTCCGCCGGATTACCGTGATGCGCTGATGCAGGCCGCTGAAGGTGCCGCGGCGCGGGCCATGTGGTTGAGCCTGGATGAAAGCGACGAGGCGTTGCCTGGCATGGGCTTCAATGTGCAAACGACCCAGGCCGTTGCGCTGCAAAAAGCCTTCATGGACGTGCACCGTGGCGACCTGGCGATTCGTTTCCAACGTCTGCTCAATCGCCGGGCACTGGCGCAGATCAAGAGTGGCCTGGACGAAATCGATGCCCAGCCGCTGTTCAGCCAGCGGGCCGATGTCCAGCGTTGGGACGGTTCGAAAAACTTCGGCTTGCAACTCTACGGCGCCAGCGATCCACAAGACCTGAAGCTGAACCTGGCCCAGCAATTCGGCGCGATGCTGCAGATCGCCGAGCAGCGAATGCCCGCGCTGGAGTGGTTGATTGTCCAGCAGGACAACCTGTCGGCCCTGGAACACGACCAGGTGGCACGCTTCATGGCCCTCAACGATGAATTGCTCAAGTACAAGAACCAGAACCCGGCCAGTTCGGCAGCCCAACTGGAACAATTGGTCAGCCGGGACTTTATTGCCATGGACACCACCTCCTGCGCGCAGATCTTGCAGACCGCCAGCCTGCCCGGCGGGCGCGGTGACCTGGCCCAGCGCACGGTCGCGTTGCAGCAGGGCGCCTTGCAACGGTGCCTGTACCTGCAACAGAACCAGGCGGCGACGGCCTGGAATGACCTGGCCAACTATTTCAATCAATACCTGGCCGGGCGCTTTCCGTTTGCCCAGGATGTGCGGGCCAGCGATGCCGACCCGGCGCGGGTCCAGCATTTGCTGGAACTGATCGACACGCGCCTGCCCTTGGCCCAGGCCGGGCTGACGTTGAGCCAGACACCGGAGCGGCTGGTGGCCGAGGATTTCCTCAACCGTTTGAAACAGGCCGGCACTTGGCTCGGGCCGCTGTTCGTGCGGGACAAGAGTGGCATCTTGGGGGTGGAAATGGACGTGCGCTGGCGCACCGATCGCGATGAGGAGCGCGGTGCTGATCAGGTGATCGCCTGGAGCCTGGACGCCGGCAACCAACAGATCAGCTACCCCGGCGGCGGCCAGCAAAATCTGCGCTGGATGGTCGGCCAGCCGGTGCGCCTGACTTTGCGCTGGGCCCGTAACGGTTATCAGCGTCCGGCCAACGACCCGTTGCAACCGAACCTGGTGGTGCGTGACCTGGAGGCCGGTTGGGAGTACCAGGGGCCCTGGGCCTTGCTGCGCCTGATGCGCTCGCTGGTGTCGGTCCAGCGCCAGCCGAATGTCGACTACACCGATTTTCCCCTGGCCCTGCAACTGCCGGTGACCGCCCAGACCCAAGCCAGCACGGCGCAGCAAACGTTGATGTTCATGCGCCTGTCGTTGATGAGCCAGGGCTCCAAGCTGCCCCTATCGATCCCGCCGCTGCCGACGCGGGCGCCCCGTTCACCTTTCATGGCGACCGCATCGAGCCCCGCCATCGCCACCCGTGAGGAGGGCCTGTGAGCTTGCCGATATCGCCTTTGCCTGAGCTGGTCAGCCAGTTGCTCGAGCCGATCAGCGCCGAATCGCCCTGTGGCCAGGACCTGCGCTACGAGCCGGAATATGACCAGTTGCGCGAATTGCGCCGGGAGGACGACACCAGCCTGCCCACCGGCGTGTGGCAGTCTTCGATCAAGCGCGCCCTGTGGCCGGACCTGGAACGGCTCGCGACCACGTTGCTGCTCGAACGCAGCAAGGACCTGATGATCAGCGCCTGGCTGGGGGAGGCCTGGCTGCACATCGCCGGGCTGGAAGGGTTGCCGGGCAGCCTGGCGCTGGTGGCGGGGCTGTGTGAGCGCTATCCGGAGCAGTTGCACCCCCAGGCCGAGGACGGCGACCAGTCGTGGCGGGTGATCCCGCTGGAGTGGCTGGCCCGTCGCTATAGCGAAGTGCTGCTGACGCGGGTGCCGTTGTTCGATGGCCGGGAGCAGGCCTTCGCGGCTTTCTGCCTGGACGACTGGCAACGCTTGCAGCGCCAACAAGTGTTGGTCAACGACAGCAAGAATGCCAAGGCCTCGGCCGAAGCGGCGCGCAACGATCAAAAGAAACTCGGCGAACTGATTCGCAACACACCCTTGTCGTTCTGGTTGCACCACCAAGGCAGCCTGATGTTGAGCTTGCAACACCTGCAACGGCTCGAAGCCTGGAGCGACGCTTACCTGGGCAACCTGGCCCCGGGCTACAAATCCCTGCAAGACGTGATGCAGGCCTTGCTGGCACTGGTAGAGGAGTTCATCGCGATGCACCCACAGCAACCCACCGTCGTGCCGGTGCAAACGTCCCCAGCGACCACGACGTCGACGTCCCAGCCGCATGCGGCTCCTGCCCAGGTCTTCCAGGAACCGGCCAATCGTGAAGAGGCCTACCGACAACTACTGGTCATCGCCGGTTACCTGGCCCGCACCGAACCCCACAGCCCGGTGCCCTACCTGATCCGACGCGGCGTGGAGTGGGGCAACAAGCCGTTGAGCGAGTTGCTGGGGGAACTGATCAGTGCCGATGCCGAATCCCGCCGGTTGTGGACGTTATTGGGGGTTCTCTAACGCTACTCGTCGGGCCACGGCACCGGCGTCAGCACCGGTTTGCCGGAAAAGAACGCGGTCAGGTTCTGGCCCACCAGCTCTACCATGGCGCGGGTCGCCTCTGGCGACAGGCCGGCCACGTGGGGTGTGAGGACGACGTTGGGCAGGTTTTTCAGCGCCTGCGGCACCTCGGGCTCGTGATCGAACACATCCAGGGCTGCTCCAGCAATTCGCCGGTGCTCCAGGGCGCTGATCAGATCGGCGGTGGCAACCACGCTGGCCCTGGCGACGTTCACCAGAAATCCTTTTGGGCCGAGCGCATCGAGGGTCTGCTTGTTGATCAACTGCCGGGTATCCAGGCCGCCTGGCGTGGCGACGATCAGGAAGTCCGAGACCCGCGCCAGTTCCGTGGGCGTGGCGCAGAAGGTGTAGGGCACGTCATTGCGCACCCGGCGATTGTGATAGCTGACACTCATGTCAAAGCCCAGGGCGGCCCGTTTGGCGATCGCCATGCCCACCGCGCCAAGGCCCAACACACCCAGCCGCTTACCCGCCAGGGAAGGGCGCGCAGCCCTTGGCCATTCGCCCCGTCGCAGGGCGGCATCGCAATGGGGGATGTCGCGCACCAACGCCAGCAACAGCGCCATGGCATGGTCGGCCACCGACGACGCGTTGACCCCGGCACCGTTGGTGACCACGATGCCCCGGTGGCGTGCGGCCTGCAGGTCGACTTGTTCGTAACCGGCACCGATCACGCAGATGATTTTCAGGTTGGGCAGGGCGGCGATTTCTTCTTCCGTCAGGCCCAGGGGGCCGCGGGTCAGCACTGCGCTGAAGCGTTCACCGTGTTCGAAAATCGCCGTCTTGCGTTCGGCAGGCGTGGGCGCCAACTCCAGGTGATAGCCCTGCCGCTCGAGAATCGGCAGGTATTCATTGACGGTTTCAACCAGTACCAGAACGGTTGCGGTCATGCTGGGCTCCTGTGGGCTGGGGGCGATTCAATTATTCAACCTGATTGTAGGGGG
>NZ_CAKKMI010000030.1:0-74979 GCF_918698105.1 Pseudomonas brassicacearum
GTGCAGAGGGGACGAGTGGTGCCCCGCCGTTTTTGGTAAAGAACTATTTTGTGGCGAGGGGGCTTGCTCCCGCTGGACCGCGCAGCGGTCCCAAGCTTTTAGGGCTGCTACGCAGCCCAGCGGGAGCAAGCTCCCTCGCCACAAAAAGCCCCGCAGCAACGGGTGTTTTCAGCAGAAATCAGCGGCTCTGGCGTTGTTGTAACAACAAATTGCTGAACCCGCTGCCAGCCAGTTGCTTCTGGGCCTTGGTCAGTTCCTCGCGGTTGCTGAACGGCCCGACCAGCACCCGGTACCAGGTCTCGTCCTTCACGGTGCCGGACTCCACCGACACGGACTGGCCCAGCAGAATGATCTGCGCCCGGACCTTGTCGGCGTCGGTTTCCTTGCGGAACGAACCGGCCTGCAGGAAGAACTTCGTCACTGGCGCGGCTTTCTGTACCGGCGGGGCCGGTGGTGGCGTGATGCCGGCCAGGGCCGCCTGGGCGCGAGCGGTGTCGATCTTCGCCGCTTCGGCCGGGGTCACCGGCGTGGTGGGCACTTGCGGCGTCGGCAGGGTTTTCTCCGGCACGGCCTCGGGCGGCACGATGACTTCCGATTCCGGCAGCAAGGTGTAGAAGTCGTACTTCGGCTTCACCGGTTGCGTCGGGCTCGGCGGGGTCTTGTTGGCCTCGGCGATCCGCGTGGCTTTCTGCTGCTCTTGCCGCACGCGCTTGACGTCATCGCCCTGGCCCGGCTCCAGCTTCATCAGAAACACAATGAAAGCGCCGACGGTCAGGCCGATGGCCATCCACAACCAGCCCGGAATCGGTTTTTTGGCCGGAGGCTGGTAACGACTGGCGCCGCGTTTGGGTGCAGGTTTTTTCTTGGCGGCCAACTTACATGCGCTCCAGGGTTTCCAGGCCCAGCAGTTCCAGGCCTTGTTTGAGCGTACGCCCGGTCAGCGCGGCGAGGCGCAGGCGGCTCTGCATTTGCTCTGGGGTTTGCGCGTTGAGGATCGGGCAGTTCTCGTAGAAGCTGGAGAACAGGCCGGCGACATCGTACAGGTAGGCGCACAGGGTGTGCGGCGTGCCCTTGTCGGCGACGTTGTTCAACACTTCACCGAACTGCGCCAGCTTCGCCGCCAGCTCCTGTTCGTGAGGGGCCTCAAGGACAATCTGGCCGTCCACTTCATTGAAGCTTTTGCCGAGCTTGCGGAACACCCCCGCCACGCGGGTGTAGGCGTATAGCAGGTACGGCGCGGTGTTGCCTTCGAAGTTGAGCATCAGGTCGAAGTTGAAGCTGTAGTCGCTGGTGCGATGCTTGGACAGGTCGGCGTATTTCACCGCGTCGATGCCCACGACCTTGGCGATCTGGCGCAGCTCGTCTTCGGCCAGCTCGGGGTTCTTGCCCTTGACCAGGGTGTAGGCGCGGTCCTGGGCTTCGGTCAGCAGGTCGATCAGCTTCACCGTGCCGCCATCGCGGGTCTTGAACGGGCGGCCGTCGGCGCCGTTCATGGTGCCGAAGCCCATGTGCTCCATCTCCATCGGATGGGTCACGAAACCAGCCAGGCGCGCGACTTCGAACACTTGCTGGAAGTGCAGGGCCTGGCGCTGGTCGACGAAGTACAGCACCCGATCGGCCTTGAGCACGCCGTTGCGGTAGCGCACGGCCGCCAGGTCGGTGGTGGCATAGAGGTAGCCACCGTCGGCCTTGACGATGATCACCGGCAGCGGCTCGCCATCGGCGGTCTTGAACTGGTCGAGGAACACGCACTGGGCGCCGTTGCTTTCCACCAGCAGGCCCTTGGCCTTGAGGTCGTTGACCACGTTGATCAGGTCGTCGTTGTAGGCGCTTTCGCCCATCACGTCGGCCATGGTCAATTTGACGTTCAGCAGCTCGTAGATTTTCTGGCAGTGGGCCAGGGAGATGTCCTTGAACTTGCTCCACAGCGCCAGGCACTCGGCATCGCCGGCCTGCAGCTTGACCACCAGGCCACGGGCGCGGTCGGCGAACTCGGGCGACTCGTCGAAGCGTTGCTTGGCGGCGCGGTAGAAGTTCTCCAGGTCCGACAGCTCATCGCTGGTGATCGGGTTTTCCTGCAGGTAGGCCATCAGCATGCCGAACTGGGTGCCCCAGTCGCCCACGTGGTTCTGGCGGATCACGGTGTCGCCGAGAAACTCCAGGACCCGTGCCACGCCGTCGCCGATGATGGTCGAGCGCAGGTGGCCGACGTGCATTTCCTTGGCCAGGTTGGGGGCCGAAAGGTCGACCACGGTGCGCTGCAACGGGCCGGCCTTGCGCACGCCAATGCGCTCGTCAGCCAGGGCCGCGTCCAGGCGCGACGCCAGGGCCTGGGTGTTCTGGAAGAAGTTGATGAACCCGGGGCCGGCTATGTCGGCCTTGCTGACGTTCTCGTCGGCCGGCAGGGCGGCGATGATTTTCTCCGCCAGGTCCCGCGGTTTCATGCCGGCCGGCTTGGCGAGCATCATCGCGATGTTGCTGGCGAAGTCGCCGTGGGTCTTGTCGCGGGTGTTTTCGACCTGAATCGCCGGCGACAGGCCTTCTGGCAGCACACCTTCAGTGACGAGTTGGGCGATGGCTTGCTGGATGAGCTGGCGAATGGTGTCTTTCATGGTCTTCTCTTTCAACCGCAGGCGCGGCGGCGCTTCGATGCGCTGGTGGAAAAACTGGGCATTATCCGTGGCGCGGGCGAGCTTGCCAACTGTAGCGGGTCGGTTGGGGATGTGTGGTGACTATTCTCGGCAGTCTGGATGTACGCGATCCCCTGTGGGAGCGAGCTTGCTCGCGATGGCGGTGGGTCAGCTTGCATGATGTTGAATGCCAGACCGCTATCGCGAGCAAGCTCGCTCCCACAGGGAATCAGTGAGGCCCGTCAATACAAATCCACCGGATCCACATCCAGCGACCAGCGCACCGCCCGCCCGCTGGGCATCTGTTCCAGCACCAGCAGCCAGGCGCTCAACAGTCGGTGCAACGACGCCCGGGCATTGGCCTGTAATAAAAGCTGCGCGCGATAGCGCCCGGCCCGCCGTTCCATCGGCGCCGGCACCGGGCCCAAGAGTTCGATGCCGGTAAGGTTCTGCTCTGCCAGCAAGCGCTCTGCCTCGCTGCAGGCCTCATCGAGAAAGCCTTCGGCCTGCCCCGGCTTGTGGGCTTCGGCCCGCAACAGCGCCAGGTGGGCAAAAGGTGGGAGGCCGGCGCTGCGGCGTTCGCTCAAGGCCTGTTCGGCGAAGGCGAAATAACCTTGCTCGGTCAGTTGGATCAGCAATGGGTGATCGGCCAGGTGGGTCTGGATGATCACTTTGCCAGGCTCCTCGGCCCTCCCGGCCCGGCCTGCGACCTGGACGATCAACTGCGCCATGCGCTCGCTGGCGCGGAAGTCACCGGAAAACAGTCCGCCATCGGCGTCGAGGATCGACACCAGCGTGACCCGTGGGAAGTGGTGTCCCTTGGCGAGCATCTGCGTGCCCACCAGGATGCACGGCTGGCCCTTCTGGATCGTGGCGAACAACTGGTTCATCGCGTCCTTGCGCGAAGTGCTGTCGCGATCCACCCGCAGTACCGGGTAATCGGGGAACAGGATGCCCAGGCGTTCTTCGGCGCGTTCGGTGCCGGCGCCGACCGGGCGCAAGTCCACTTTGCCGCACTGTGGGCAATGCCTCGGCACGCGCTCGACGTGGCCGCAATGGTGGCAACGCAGCTCGCCATGGCGTTGATGCACGGTCATCCGCGCGTCGCAGCGCTCGCACTCGGACATCCAGCCGCAGTCGTGGCACAACAGGGTCGGGGCAAAACCGCGGCGATTGAGAAACACCAGGACCTGTTGCCCGGCAGCCAGGGTCTGGCCGATGGCTTGCTGCATCGGCCCGGAAATACCGCTGTCCAGCGGGCGACTTTTCACGTCCAGGCGCAGGAAGCGCGGTTGCTTGGCGCCGCCGGCCCGCTCGTTGAGGCGCAGCAGGCCGTAGCGGCCGGTGTAGGCGTTGTGCAGGCTTTCCAGCGATGGCGTCGCCGAGCCGAGGACGATCGGGATGTTTTCCTGGCGGGCGCGCACCAGTGCCAGGTCGCGAGCGTGGTAACGCAGGCCTTCTTGCTGTTTATAAGAGCCGTCGTGTTCTTCGTCGATGATGATCAGGCCAGGGTTCTTCATCGGTGTGAACAGGGCCGAACGGGTGCCGATGATGATATCGGCCTCGCCGTCACGGGCGGCGAGCCAGGCCTCCAGGCGCTCGCGGTCGTTGACCGCCGAGTGCACCAGGGCGATCCGGGCGTTGAAGCGCTGTTCGAAGCGCGCCAGGGTTTGCGGGCCGAGGTTGATTTCCGGAATCAGTACCAGTGCCTGCTTGCCGGCCTCCAGGGTCTGGCGGATCAGTTGCAGGTAGACCTCGGTCTTGCCGCTGCCGGTGACGCCTGCCAGCAGAAAGGCGTGATAACTGTCGAAACCTGCGCGAATCGCTTCGCAGGCGGCCCGCTGTTCGGCGTTGAGCGGCAGTTCCGGCTGGGCCAGCCAATGTTCATGGCGGGCACCGGGGGCGTGCCTGCGCACTTCCACCTGGACCAGGTCCTTGGCCAGCAACAGGTCGAGGCTGTCCTTGCTGAGCATCAGTTTGCTCAGCAATTGATGCGCCACGCCATGGGGATGTTGGGCCAGGGTCGCCAAGGCCTCGCGCTGGCGCGGGGCGCGGGCGATGCGTGGGTCGTCCAGCGAGGCGCCGGGCGCCACCGACCAGAACCGCTCCTGGCGCGCCTCGGCCGGTTCGCCCTGGCGCAGCAGCACCGGCAGCGCCCAACTCAGGGTGTCGCCGAGGCTGTGCTGGTAATACTGGGACGTCCACAGGCACAACTTGAACAGCGCGGCGGGTAGCGGTGGCGTGGCATCGAGCAGGGCCAGGGCTGGTTTGAGCTTGTCGACCGGGACCTCGCTGTGGTCGGTGACCTCCACCAGGATGCCGATCATCTCCCGCCGGCCGAACGGCACCCGCAGGCGCATGCCCGGCTGCAACTGGGCACGCAGGACCCCGGCCGGGGCGCGATAGTCGAACAGGCGGCGCAGGGGCGAAGGCAGGGCGAGGCGCAGGATGGCGTCGGGCACGCGGGAAGATCTCGATAGGCGGACAAATTCGCAAGGCTGAGCACGATTCAATGTGGGAGCGAGCTTGCTCGCGATGGCGGTGGTTCAGTGACGGTGATGTCGACTGTGCTGTCGCAATCGCGAGCAAGCTCGCTCCCACAGGGATTGTGCTTGAGGCCGGGAGCCTAGCAGACGGCTGGTACAAGTCATAGCTTGCGTGATTGATGTTGTCTGGTAGAATCCGCGGCCTAATTACGTGCGGTATTCAACAATAGTGTTGGGTGGCGGCACGCTAGCCTGAGGAAAACAGCATGAAAACCGATATCCATCCGGAATACCCAGTAATTGCCGTAACCTGCAGCTGCGGCAACAAGTTCGAAACGCGTTCGACCTACGGCAAAGCCCTGGCGATCGACGTTTGCAACGAATGCCACCCGTTCTACACCGGCAAGCAAAAGACTCTGGATACCGGCGGCCGTGTTCAGAAGTTCGCCGATCGTTTCGGTGCTTTCGGCAAAGTTACTCCAAAAGCCTGAGGCTGATCATTTTGGATGGTCGTCTCGACCGCTCCAGACTGATGAAAAAGGCGTCCCTTGCGGGCGCCTTTTTTGTGTCTGCGATTTGGCTGGCGGATGCCCAGGCCTTTTGCCCGGCGCCAGCGGGTCTTGTCCCGGTGACGGTGCAGCGGGTGGTGGATGGCGATACCCTGCGCCTGACGGATGGCCGCAGCGTGCGCATGATTGGCATCAATAGTCCTGAGCTGGGGCGGCAAGGGCGTTCCGATGAACCCTTCGCCGTTGCGGCTCGCCGCCGGCTCCAGGCGCTGGTGGCTGACAGTGAGGGGCGCGTGGGGTTGCTGCCTGGCAAGGAAGGCAAGGACCGCTACGGTCGCACCCTGGCCCATGTCTATAGCGGCCAGGGCACCAATTTCGAAGCGCAGTTGCTCGCCGAGGGTTTGGGTTTTCATGTGGCGGTGGCGCCGAATGTCGACCTGGTGGCGTGCCAAACTGCCGCCGAGCGTCAGGCGCGTGCAGCGGGACTAGGGGTGTGGAAGCGCTCGCCTGTGCTCAAAACGTGGCAAAGCAAGACGTCGGGCTTCGCCGTGCTCAGCGGGCGCGTGAGCGAAGTCAGGCGCAATCGAGGCGGTGTATGGCTCCAATTGCCAGACTCGGTTGTATTGCACGTTGCGCCCAATCTCGTGAGTCGTTTCGATGAGGCTCTGCTTGAGGGGCTTGAAGGCCGGCAGATTGAAGCCCGTGGCTGGCTGGTCGATCGTTCACGGCGTGGTGGGCTAAAAAAAGGCCAGGCGCGCTGGCTGTTGCCATTGACGGACCCGAGCATGCTGGGCGCGACGCCTGGATAGAAAATTGTAGACATTTTTCTATTGGATTGTATGCATCAAGCCCTTGTGTTCCGCGGCTCTTGGTCCAAAGTCGTAGGGCAGGGCGCTTGACAGCAGTGACTGGTCAGTCTTGTGGGGACTTTGCGAGGCGCGTATCCTCGGCGGTCCGTCTGTCCAACACAGTAAAAAGCGGAATGCCCACATGTCTGATCTGAAAACTGCCGCTCTCGAATATCACGCTAATCCTCGTCCAGGGAAGCTGAGTGTCGAGCTCACCAAGGCCACCGCTACTGCTCGCGACTTGTCGCTGGCCTACAGCCCCGGCGTAGCCGAACCAGTCCGCGAAATCGCTCGCGACCCTGAACTGGCCTACAAATACACCGGTAAAGGCAACCTGGTTGCAGTCATTTCCGATGGCACCGCGATTCTCGGCCTGGGTAACCTCGGGCCATTGGCTTCCAAGCCAGTCATGGAAGGCAAGGGCGTGCTGTTCAAGCGCTTCGCCGGTATCGACGTGTTCGACATCGAAGTCGATTCCGAGAGCCCGCAAGCCTTCATCGACACCGTCAAGCGCATCTCCATCACCTTCGGCGGCATCAACCTGGAAGACATCAAGGCACCTGAGTGCTTCGAGATCGAGCGCGCCCTGATCGAACAGTGCGACATTCCGGTATTCCACGATGACCAGCACGGCACCGCCATCGTCACCGCGGCCGGCATGATCAACGCCCTGGAAATCGCCGGCAAGACCCTGCCGGAAGCCAAGATCGTCTGCCTGGGCGCCGGTGCTGCGGCCATCTCCTGCATGAAGTTGCTGGTGAGCATGGGCGCCAATATCGAAAACATCTTCATGGTCGACCGTACCGGCGTGATCCACTCCGGCCGTGACGACCTGAACCAGTACAAGGCCGTGTTTGCCCACGCGACCGAGAAGCGCTCCCTGGCCGACGCGCTGGACGGTGCCGACGTGTTTGTCGGCCTGTCGGGTCCGAACCTGCTGAGCGCGGAAAACCTGCTGCGCATGGCACCGAACCCGATCGTGTTCGCGTGCTCGAACCCAGACCCGGAAATCGCCCCGGAACTGGCTCACGCAACTCGCAGCGACGTGATCATGGCCACCGGCCGTTCGGACTACCCGAACCAGGTCAACAACGTACTGGGCTTCCCGTTCATCTTCCGTGGTGCCCTGGACGTTCGCGCCAAGCGCATCAACGAAGAAATGAAAGTCGCGGCCGCCAACGCCCTGCGCGAACTGGCCAAGCTGCCGGTGCCTCAGGAAGTGTGCGACGCCTACGGCGGCATCAAGCTGGAATTCGGTCGTGAGTACATCATTCCGAAACCAATGGACGCCCGCCTGATCACCCTCATCTCCGACGCCGTGGCCAAGGCCGCCATCGAGACGGGCGTGGCCACCCTGCCGTATCCAAAGAACTACCCGCTCAAGAGCGTGGATGATGTGTTCAACGGCTAAACCGTTGTAGCGCTTCAACAAAAAGCCCCGGCTCCTGTGAGTCGGGGCTTTTTTGTGCGTGCCGGTTTTGTGTGGCCACCGCAAAATCCCTGTGGGAGCGAGCTTGCTCGCGATTGCAGTCTGGCATTCAACATCGATGCAAGCTGCCTGCCGCCATCGCGAGCAAGCTCGGCTCCCACATTTGATCGGTGATGGACTTTGATTGTGTGGCCACCGCAACTCCCCTGTGGGAGCGAGCTTGCTCGCGATTGCGGTCGGGCATTCAACATCGATGCAAGCTGAGCTGCCGCCATCGCGAGCAAGCTCTGCTCCCACAGGATGTTGCGGCCAAAAAAAGCCCCGCACTTCTTCCGAAGGCGGGGCTTCTGGGTTGGGGCTGGTCAGAACAGATCAATCGGCGCCGCTTCGTCCGCCGGCAGCGGGCTGCCCGGTGCGACGCCGTTGCCCAGCTCGTTGACCGACGGTGGCGTGTCTTCGCTCTTGAACAGTTCGAAATACGCCCCCGGGGTGCCCGGTGTAGCGGCGCGGCCACTGACCGGGTCGACCCGCAGGCTGAGGATGCCTTCCGGTTCCGGCTGGGTGTGAGGCGGTTTGTCCTTGAGGGCAGCGCCCATGTAGCTCATCCAGATCGGCAGCGCCACGGTGCCGCCGAACTCGCGGCGACCCAGGCTTTCGGGTTGGTCGAAACCGGTCCAGACCGTGGTCACGTAATCGGCGTTGTAGCCGGAAAACCAGGCGTCCTTGGATTCGTTGGTGGTACCGGTCTTGCCCGCCAGGTCCGTGCGACCCAGGGCCAGGGCGCGGCGGCCGGTGCCGAGCTTGATCACGTCCTGCAGCATGCTGTTGAGGATGTAGGTGGTACGGCCATCGACAATGCGTTCCGCGATGGCGGGCGCCTGGGGCAGGCCCGGGGCCGTGGTGGCTTCGCCCGGTGTCGCATTGACCGTGAACGTCTCGGTGGACGGAGCGGCGACGCCATCGCTGGCCTGCTCGCCCGTGGGCACCCGTGGCGGGTTGGCAACGAACAATGTCTCGCCGTTGCGGCTTTCGATCTTGTCGATGATGTACGGGGTGATCTTGTATCCGCCGTTGGCGAATGTACTCCAGCCGGTGGCGATTTCCATCGGCGTCAAGGTCGCGGTGCCCAGGGCCAGGGACAGGTTGCGCGGCAGGTCCTGCTTGTTGAAGCCGAACTTGCTGATGTAGTCGATTGTGCGGTCCACGCCCAATGCCTGCAGCAGGCGGATCGATACCAGGTTGCGGGATTTGTACAGCGCCTCACGCAAGCGAATCGGGCCGAGGAACGTGTTGGTGTCGTTCTTCGGTCGCCAGACCTTGTCCAGGTACTCATCGACGAACACGATCGGCGCGTCGTTGACCAGGCTGGCGGCGGTGTAGCCGTTATCCAGGGCGGCGCTGTAGACGAACGGCTTGAAGCTCGAACCCGGTTGGCGCTTGGCCTGCAACGCGCGGTTGTAGTTGCTTTGCTCGAAGGCGAAGCCGCCCACCAACGAACGGATCGCACCGTCTTGCGGGTCGAGAGACACCAGGGCGCCCTGGGCGGCCGGGATCTGGCTGAACTTGAGGCTGTTGTCCGCCTGGCGCTGGACACGGACCAGGTCGCCGACCTGGGCGACATCCGAGGGCTGTCGTGGGTTGGCGCCCATGCTGTTGGTATTGAGGAACGGACGGGCCCATTTCATGGTGTCCCAGGCCACGTGCTCCTCCTGCTCGCCGTTACGGGTCAGCACCTTGATGCCGTCCTTGTCCACCGACGTGACAATTGCCGGCTCCAGGCTGCTGATAGTGCGCTGCTTGGTCAGCTCCAGGGCCCAGGCTTCCTTGGTCTTGCCCGGCAGGCGCGATTCAGGGCCGCGATAGCCGTGGCGCTGGTCGTAGGTCATCAGGCCTTCGTGCAGCGCGGTGTTGGCCATTTCCTGCAAGTTGCTCGGCACCGTGGTGGTCACGCGGAAACCTTCGGTGTAAGCGTCGCTGCCATAGCGCCCGACCATTTCGGCCCGGGCCATCTCGGCGATATACGGGGCGTTCACTTCCGGGGTTGGTACGTGATAGCTGGCGTTCAGCGGCTCATTGATCGCGGCGGTGTAGTCGGCCTCGCTGATCTTGCCGAGCTTGTACATGCGCCCCAGGATCCAGTCGCGACGCTCCTTGCTGCGTGCCGGGTTGGCCAGCGGGTTGAAGCGCGAGGGGGCCTTGGGCAGGCCGGCAATCATCGCCATCTGCGCCAGGCTCACGTCACGGATCGACTTGCCGTAATACACCTGCGCCGCCGCCTCGATGCCGTAGGCGCGGTTGCCCAGGTAAATCTTGTTCACGTACAGCTCGAGGATTTCATCCTTGGTCAGCTGCCGCTCGATTTGCAGGGCCAGGAGGATCTCGGTGGTCTTGCGCGAAAAGCTGCGCTCGCTGGTCAGGAAGAAGTTCTTGGCCACCTGCATGGTGATGGTACTGCCGCCGGACTGGATGTGCCCGCTCTTGACCAACTGGCTGGCGGCGCGCATCAGGCTGCCCGGGTCGACGCCATAGTGGTTGGCGAAGTTATCGTCTTCAGCACTTAGTAACGCATTGATGAAATTGGGGGGAATGTCGGCGAAACGGATCGGCGTGCGGCGCATTTCGCCAAATTCGGCGATCAACTTGTTGTCGCTGCTGTACACCCGCAAAGGAATCTGCAACTGAATGCTTCTCAGCGCCTCCACGGACGGCAATCCCGGACTAAGGTAAAGAAAGGCGCCGCTCAGGCCCAAGAGCAGTCCGCAGAAAACGGCGACGATGGACCATCCGAAAAATTTCAGCAGACGAATCAAGGCTTTTGGATATCCAGGCAAAGAATGAAAAGGCGCCAGGTGCAGGGATGGACCCGTGCTTGCAACAAAGCGAAAAAAACGCTGGGCATTATAAGCATTTTTTTTCGCCGGGAATGCCATCCGGACGTCCGTCGGGCTGGAGTGATTGAACGCAATGCGTATTAGAGAGTCCGTAACTCACGGATAGTCATAGGGAATTGGTAGTGCTACGACTCTTCAATAAAAAAGCCCATGCGCTTCTGGGGATCGACATCAGTTCGACGTCGGTGAAGCTGCTGGAGTTGAGCCGCCAGGGCGATCGATACCGCGTCGAGTCCTACGCGGTCGAACCGTTGCCAGCCAACGCCGTGGTCGAGAAGAACATCGCCGAGCTCGAAGGGGTGGGCCAGGCATTGTCGCGCCTGCTGGCCAAGGCCAGGACGCCCTTGCGTAGCGTGGCGGTGGCCGTGGCGGGTTCGGCGGTGATCACCAAGACCATCGAGATGGACGCCGGCCTGTCCGACGATGACATGGAAAACCAGCTCAAGATCGAGGCCGATCAATACATCCCCTATCCGCTGGATGAGGTGGCCATCGATTTTGAAGTGGTGGGCGTTTCGCCGCGCAGCGCCGAGCGCGTCGAAGTGCTGCTGGCGGCGTGCCGCAAGGAAAACGTCGAGGTCCGCGAGGCCGCGTTGGCGCTCGCCGGGCTGACGGCCCGGGTGGTCGATGTGGAGGCTTATGCACTGGAGCGTGCCTTCGGCCTGCTCGCCACGCAACTGGCTGCCTCCCAGGAACGGCTGACTGTGGCGGTGGTCGACATCGGCGCCACCATGACCACCCTCAGCGTGCTGCACAACGGGCGCATCATCTATACCCGCGAACAATTGTTCGGCGGCCGCCAACTGACCGAGGAGATTCAGCGCCGCTATGGCCTGACACCCGAGCAGGCCGGCCAGGCAAAGAAGCAGGGTGGCCTGCCGGACGACTATCTCAGCGAGGTGCTGCAACCTTTTCGCGAGGCCCTGGTGCAGCAGGTCTCGCGGTCCCTGCAGTTCTTCTTCGCCTCGGGCCAGTACAGTGCGGTAGACCACATTCTGCTGGCCGGAGGCACGGCTTCGGTCGCCGGCCTGGATCGGTTGATCGAACAGCGCCTGGGCACGCCGACCCAGGTGGCCAACCCGTTTACCAACATGGCGCTGAGCAGCAAGGTCAATGCCGGCGCCCTGGCCGGTGACGCGCCGGCACTGATGATTGCCTGTGGGCTGGCCCTCAGGAGTTTCGACTGATGGCGCGGATCAACCTGCTTCCCTGGCGCGAAGAGCTGCGTGAAGAACGGCGTAAACGCTTTTTGCTGGCCTTGGTGGGGGCATTGATCGGTGCGGTCGGCGTGGTCCTGGTCGCGGTCCGGTACATCGACAGCGCCATCGACTGCCAGGTCGCTCGCAATAGTCATCTTTCCGAGCAGATCGCCGTGCTGGACGAGCGCATCAAGCAGATCAGCGAATTGAAGGCCCGTCGCCAGCAATTGCTGGAGCGCATGCGCATCATCCAGGACTTGCAAGGTAACCGGCCGGTCAGTGGGCGCATCTTCGATCAGTTGGTGCGGACCCTGCCGGACGGGGTGTATTTCACTGAAGTGAAGATGGAAGACCGGACGCTCTCGATCAAGGGGGCCGCGGAGTCGAACAACCGGGTCTCGGACCTGATGCGCAACCTGGACTCGTCGGACCTGTTCGACACGCCCAGCCTGACGGAGGTCAAGGCCACCACCGCTGGGCAGCTCGACCAGGCCAATGTCTTCCAGCTGACGGTTCGCCAGACCCGCCCGGCCGATGCGGAGGACGCCCAATGAAGCCAGGGGAGTGGTTCGACGCACTGCGCAAGATCGATCTCAGTGACCTGGACACCAACAACGTCGGTTCCTGGCCCGCGCCGATCAAATGGCTGGCCGTTGTCCTGCTGGTGGTCCTGGTGCTGGGGCTGGGCTATAACTTTGCCTTGAGTGACCTGGAGAACCAGTTGCAGCAGGTGCGCGAGGAAGAAAACACCCTCAAGGCGCAATTCGCGGGCAAAGCCCACATGGCCGCGAACCTGGAGCGCTACACCGAGCAGATGAAGCAGATGGAAACGTCTTTTGGTGTGCTGTTGCGGCAATTGCCCAGCGATACCGAAGTGCCGGGCCTGCTGGAGGACATTACTCGCACCGGCCTGGGCAGCGGCCTGGAGTTCGAGGAAATCAAGCTACTGCCAGAGGTCACCCAGCCGTTCTACATCGAGTTGCCGATCCAGATCACCGTGACCGGCGGCTACCACGACCTGGCGACGTTCGTCAGTGGGGTGGCGGGGCTGCCCCGGATTGTCACGCTGCACGATTTCGAGATCGCACCGATGGAGCCCGAGGCCGGCACGAAGCTGCGCATGAGCATCCAGGCCAAGACCTACCGGTACAACGAGCAGGAGGCACAACCATGAGGCCGGTGTGTCGCATCTGCCTGCTGGCAGGGCTGGTCGCGCTGGCGGGCTGCAACAACGACAACGGTTTCAGCGACCTGGACGCCTACATGAATGAAGTGCGCCTGCGACCACCCGGCAAGATCGAGCCGACGCCGACGTTCAGGCCCTACGAAACCTTTACCTACAGTGCCGCCAACCTGCGCAGCCCGTTTTCCCGGCAGGTCCGCGTTGACCAGGCCGAACGGCAGCGGGGCTCGCGCAATGTCCGGCCCGACCCGAACCGGGTCAAGCAGTACCTGGAAGGCTTCAACATCGAGCAGTTTGAAATGGTCGGTACGATCTCCAACGTCAGTGGCTCCTTCGCGCTCCTGCGGGGCGCGGGCGGGGTGCATAGGCTCAAGGTCGGTGACTATCTGGGGCGCAACGACGGGCGGATCGTCAACATCAGTGCCACTCAGGTCGATGTGGTCGAAATCGTTCCCGATGGCGAGGGTGCCTGGCTAGAGCGACCACGGACCATTCCTTTGAAAGAGCATTCATAGTGGAACTCGAACAATGAACAGGATTTTTTCAGCCCTCGGTATTTCGCTATGGATAGCGCTGTTGTCGCCGATGGTTCTCGGGGCCAGCCTGAAGACGCTGGATGTGGCGGCGTTGCCGGGGGACCGTGTCGAGTTGAAGCTCACCTTCGACGGGCCACCACCGTCACCGCGGGGCTACACCACCGAACAACCGGCGCGGATTGCTCTGGACCTGCCGGGCGTAACCAATCAACTGTCCAGCAAGCGCCGCGACCTGGGCGGGGGCAATGCACGCAGTGCCACCGTGGTCGAGGCTGGGGATCGCACCCGGTTGATCATCGGCCTTACCCAACTGGCGCCGTATGACACCCGGATCGAAGGTAACAACCTGTTCGTGGTGGTTGGCAAGGGCGCCGCCGCGAAGGGCGCTGCACCAAACAGCGCGGCCCAGGCCCCGCGCCCGGCAGTTGCCAGCGCCGCGCCTGCGAGAGCCAGTGCGCCGGTGGGCAAGGCGATCCGTGGGGTGGACTTCCAGCGCGGGACCCAGGGCGAAGGCAATGTCGTCATCGACCTGTCTGACCCGTCCATCGCCCCGGATATCCAGGAGCGCGAAGGCAAGATCATCCTCAATTTCGCCAGGACCCAGTTGCCCGAGCCGCTGCGGGTGCGCCTGGACGTCAAGGACTTCGCCACCCCGGTGCAGTTCGTCAATGCCAGCGCCGGCAGCGACCGGGCGACCATCAGTATCGAACCCAGTGGCACCTTCGACTACTCGACCTACCAGACCGACAACAAGCTCACTGTCAGCGTCCGGCCCATGACCGTCGACGACCTGCAAAAACGCAACGCCGACCGCGCGGCCTACAGTGGCGAGAAACTTTCGCTCAACTTCCAGGACATCGAGGTGCGTTCGGTCCTGCAACTGATTGCCGATTTTACCAACCTGAACCTCGTCGCCAGCGACACGGTGCAGGGTGGCATCACCCTGCGGTTGCAGAATGTGCCCTGGGACCAGGCGCTCGACCTGGTGCTCAAGACCAAGGGGTTGGACAAACGCAAGGTCGGCAACGTGCTGTTGGTGGCTCCGGCCGATGAAATTGCCGCCCGTGAGCGCCAGGAACTGGAGTCGCAGAAGCAGATTGCCGACCTGGCACCGCTGCGGCGTGAACTGTTGCAGGTCAACTATGCGAAGGCGGCCGACATCGCCAAGCTGTTCCAGTCGGTGACCAGTGCCGAGGCCAAAGCCGATGAGCGCGGCACGATCACGGTCGATGAGCGCACCAACAACATCATTGCCTACCAGACCCAGGACCGTCTCGACGAACTGCGCCGGATCGTGGCGCAACTGGATATCCCGGTGCGCCAGGTGATGATCGAGGCGCGGATTGTCGAGGCCAACGTCGACTACGACAAAAGCCTGGGCGTGCGCTGGGGCGGTTCGGTTCAAAACAAGGGCAACTGGAACTCCTCGGGGGTCACCACGGGCGATTCCACCACTATCGGCACGCCGGGCAGCACCAGCACCAACCAGCCGTTTGTCGACCTGGGCGCCTCGGGCAATACCTCGGGCATCGGCATTGCCTTTATCACCGACAACGTATTGCTGGACCTTGAGCTGACGGCTATGGAGAAAACCGGCAACGGGGAGATCGTCTCCCAGCCCAAGGTGGTGACGTCCGACAAGGAGACGGCAAAGATCCTCAAGGGCACGGAAATTCCTTATCAGGAAGCCAGCTCCAGCGGTGCTACGTCGGTGTCGTTCAAGGAGGCTTCGCTGTCGCTGGAGGTGACCCCGCAGATCACCCCGGACAACCGCATCATCATGGAGGTCAAGGTCACCAAGGATGAGCCGGACTACCTGAACAAGGTGAATGATGTGCCGCCGATCAAGAAAAACGAGGTCAATGCCAAGGTCTTGGTCAATGATGGCGAGACCATTGTGATTGGCGGGGTTTTCTCAAATACTCAGAGCAAGGTTGTAGATAAGGTGCCATTTCTTGGCGATGTGCCGTATCTTGGCCGCCTTTTCCGGCGTGATGTGGTTTCGGATAGCAAATCCGAGCTGCTGGTGTTCCTCACTCCGCGTATCATGAATAACCAGGCGATTGCTGTGAGTCGTTGATTCTGTGCGAAATTTGATTCTTGTTGGGCCGATGGGCGCTGGAAAAAGCACCATCGGCCGTTTGCTGGCCAAAGAGCTGCGCCTGCCGTTCAAAGATTCCGACAAGGAAATTGAATTGCGCACGGGCGCCAATATCCCATGGATTTTCGACAAGGAAGGCGAACCGGGCTTTCGTGACCGTGAGCAGGCGATGATCGCCGAGTTGTGCGCGTTCGATGGCGTGGTCCTTGCCACCGGTGGCGGCGCAGTGATGCGCGAAGCCAATCGTCGGGCGCTGCATGCCGGCGGACGAGTGGTCTATCTGCATGCTTCTGTCGAGCAGCAGGTCGGTCGCACCGCCCGGGATCGCAACCGGCCGCTGTTGCGCACCGCCGACCCGGCCAAGACCCTGCGGGACCTCCTGGAGCTGCGTGATCCGCTGTATCGGGAGATCGCCGACCTGGTGGTGGAAACCGACGAGCGACCGCCTCGGATGGTGGTGCTGGACATTCTCGATCGCCTTCAGCAACTGCCTCCCCGTTAATGCGCTTGGCGAAATGCGCTATCCTCGACCTCCCGTCATGGCCCGCCTGGGGCGTGGCGGATGGCCATTAACTGGCGTCAGAACAAGCACCGTGGACTTTCGTTAATTGCAGGCAGGACGCCTGATTCCATCTTCACTGTGGGGACACATGCAGACACTTAAGGTCGACCTGGGCGAGCGCAGCTACCCGATTCATATTGGCGAAGGCTTGCTGGACCAGCCCGAACTGCTGGCGCCGCATATCGCCGGGCGGCAAGTGGCGATCATTTCCAATGAAACCGTCGCGCCCCTGTATCTGGAACGTCTGACCCGCAGCCTGTCGGCCTTCTCGGTCATTTCCGTGGTATTGCCCGACGGCGAAGCCTTCAAGAACTGGGAAACCCTGCAACTTATTTTCGATGGCCTGCTGACCGCACGCCACGATCGCCGCACCACGGTGATTGCCCTGGGTGGCGGTGTGATCGGTGACATGGCCGGTTTTGCAGCCGCTTGCTATCAGCGTGGCGTCGATTTCATCCAGATCCCCACCACGCTGCTGTCGCAGGTCGACTCGTCGGTGGGCGGCAAGACAGGGATCAACCATCCGCTGGGCAAGAACATGGTCGGTGCTTTTTATCAGCCCAACGTGGTGCTGATCGACACCGCCACCCTCAATACCTTGCCGGCCCGCGAACTGTCTGCGGGGCTGGCGGAAGTCATCAAGTACGGGCTGATCTGCGACGAGCCGTTCCTGGGCTGGCTCGAAGAGAATGTCGACCGCCTGCGTGCACTGGATCAGGCAGCCCTGACCCACGCCATCGAACGCTCCTGCGCCGCCAAGGCTGCCGTGGTGGGTGCCGATGAGCGTGAGTCAGGTGTGCGCGCCACCCTCAACCTTGGTCACACCTTTGGCCATGCCATCGAAACCCACATGGGCTATGGTGTCTGGCTGCACGGTGAAGCAGTTGCGGCCGGTACGGTCATGGCCCTGGAGATGTCCGCGCGCCTGGGCTGGATCAGCGAACAGGAGCGTGATCGCGGTATTCGTCTGTTCCAGCGCGCCGGGCTGCCGGTGGTTCCGCCCGAGGAAATGAGCGAGGCGGATTTTCTTGAACACATGGCAATCGACAAAAAAGTGATCGACGGTCGTCTGCGCCTGGTGCTGCTGCGCCACATGGGCGAAGCGGTGGTGACCGACGATTATCCGAAAGAAGTTCTACAGGCCACGCTGGGAGCGGACTACCGCGCCCTGGCTCAGCTTAAAGGTTAATAAGATTCCGATGACTAGTTTGCATGCCGACGAGGCTTTCCTCGGCCATTTCCAATTGAGTCATGACCCTTTCGCACCGCGGGTCCCGGGCTTCAAGTTCTTTCCTGCCCAGCGCAAGCCGGTGCTGGGCCAATTGCATCATCTGGCGCGCTACAGCCAGTTGCTGCTGGTGGTCACCGGTCCCCAGGGCAGCGGCAAGACCTTGCTGCGCCAGGCCCTGGTGGCCAGCACCAACAAACAGTCCGTGCAAAGCGTGGTCGTCTCGGCCCGTGGCGCCGGCGATGCCGCAGGTGTATTGCGTCAGGTGGCCCAGGCGCTGAACGTCGCCCAGGCTGAGGTCGGTGCAATTCTCGATCAGATCGTGCAGCTGGCGCTGACTGGGCAGGAAGTCTATCTGCTGGTGGACGACGCCGAGCAACTCGACGAGTCGGCCCTCGAGGCACTGCTGGCCTTGGCGGCCGGTGCGCCGGAGGGTCGCCCTCATGTGTTCCTGTTTGGTGAGTCGTCGCTGATCGCTGATCTGGACCAATTGAATCTCGAGGAAGAGCGCTTCCACGTCATCGAGCTGGCGCCCTACACCGAGGAAGAAACGCGTGAATACCTGGCCCAGCGTCTTGAGGGGGCGGGCCGGGGTATCGAACTTTTCACCGCCGATCAGATCTCTGAGATTCACGAAAGCGCCGACGGTTGGCCTGGCAACATCAACCAGGTCGCCCGCGATGCTCTGATCGAAGTCATGATTGCCAGCCGCTCAGCGGTGAAGCGTCCAAGTATGGGGTTCAACATGCCGAAGAAACACGTATTGGCAATTTCCGCCGTCGTCGTGGTCGCGGTTGCCGCCGCCTGGCTGATGCCGGGTCGCACCAAGGCACCCACCACCGGTGCCCCTGCCAACGAACAGGCGCAACTGCCTCTCGGCCAAGGGACGCCGCAAGCCAACGGTGGCGCGCCAGCAGTGGAATTTGCCGGCAACACCCAGCCGATGCCGCTGCCGCTGGTCGGCCAGTCGCAGCCGGTCATGCGCGGCCCATTGGCTGAAGCGGCCGGCGGCATCACCGAAGGCGACGACGGCGCAGCGCCACCGGTCGACGACAGCAGCGACGTGCCGCCGACTGTGACCACCACCGCGCCGCCTGTGGGCGTGCCGGCCGGTCCTGCACCGACGCCAACGCCAACGCCTGCCAAGCCAACCCCGGCGCCTACCCAGGTGGCTACCGCCAAGCCTGCGCCTGCGCCCGCCACCAAACCGGCCCCAGCGCCAGCCCCAGCGGCCAAGCCTGCCGCCGCCACCCCGGCCAAGGCCGCGGGCGGTAGCTGGTACGCTGGCCAGGCGCCGGGCAACTACGTCGTGCAGATCCTCGGTACCAGTTCCGAAGCCACGGCACAGAACTTCGTCAAGGAGCAGGGCGGCGAGTACCGCTATTTCAAGAAAGTGCTCAATGGCAAGCCACTGTATGTCATCACCTACGGCAGCTTTGCCAACCGTGATGCAGCCGTTTCCGCCATCAAGGCCTTGCCAGCGAAGGTTCAGGCTGGTAAACCTTGGCCTCGCACTGTCGCCAGCGTCCAACAGGAACTGGCAGCAACTCGCTGAAGATTCGGCGGCCTTACCCAGGCCGCCTCTCCCGGCAACCTCAAAATTTCCGCAGGGGCGGGCGACCTTTATGGCCGCGCGCCTTGTGGTGTCTGCGTCACAGTAGTGTTTGAGTCGTAGCGGTCGAACCCAAAAAAGTTTTGACTAGCACAGCATATAGCTTTAAACCTTTCACAAATGCGACATGGATTTGCGACAGTTCGTCGTCAAATTTGTGAGCCTCTGTGCCGGTGTGTACAATGACCTCCCTTTTGCCCCCGCAAAGCTGGCGTACGTTCGGCGCGGCACGCAACTGGTTGAATTGAAAAGAAATTTGCCTCGATAAGGGGCAGCCTGGTGAGAAAGTGTCTATGAAAGCAGGTCTGTACCAACCAGATGAATTCAAGGATAACTGCGGTTTCGGCCTGATAGCCCATATGCAGGGCGAGCCCAGTCATACCCTTTTGCAAACGGCCATTGAGGCCCTGACCTGCATGACCCACCGCGGTGGGATCAACGCCGACGGCAAGACCGGCGACGGTTGTGGCTTGCTGATTCAAAAGCCCGACGAGTTCCTGCGTGCCGTAGCCCAGGAAACGTTCGGCGTGACCCTGCCCAAGCAATACGCCGTGGGCATGGTGTTCTTCAACCAGGACCCGGTGAAGGCTGAGGCGGCTCGCGAAAACATGAATCGCGAGATCCTGGCCGCCGGCCTGCAACTGGTGGGCTGGCGCAAAGTGCCGATCGACACCAGTGTCCTCGGCCGCCTGGCGCTCGAGCGCCTGCCGCAGATCGAACAGGTGTTCATCGCCGGCGAAGGCCTGAGCGACCAGGACATGTCGATCAAGCTGTTCAGCTCCCGTCGTCGTTCGTCCGTGGCCAATGCCGCCGATACCGATCACTACATCTGCAGCTTTTCCCACAAGACCATCATTTATAAAGGCCTGATGATGCCGGCGGACCTCACCGCCTTCTATCCAGACCTGAGCGATGAGCGCCTGAAAACCGCGATCTGCGTGTTTCACCAGCGCTTCTCCACCAACACCCTGCCGAAATGGCCGCTGGCCCAGCCATTCCGCTTCCTCGCCCACAACGGCGAGATCAACACCATCACTGGCAACCGCAACTGGGCCGTGGCCCGTCGCACCAAGTTCGCCAACGACCTGATGCCCGACCTCGAAGAACTCGGCCCGCTGGTCAATCGCGTGGGTTCGGACTCCTCGAGCATGGACAACATGCTGGAACTGATGGTGACCGGCGGCATCGACCTGTTCCGCGGCGTGCGCATGCTCGTGCCGCCGGCCTGGCAGAACGTCGAGACCATGGACCCGGACCTGCGCGCCTTCTACGAATACAACTCCATGCACATGGAACCGTGGGACGGCCCGGCCGGTATCGTCATGACCGACGGTCGCTACGCCGTGTGCCTGCTGGACCGTAACGGCCTGCGTCCGGCGCGTTGGGTCACCACCACCAATGGGTTCATCACCCTGGCCTCGGAAATCGGTGTCTGGAACTACCAGCCTGAGGACGTCATCGCCAAGGGGCGTGTGGGCCCGGGCCAGATCTTTGCCGTGGACACCGAGACCGGCCAGATCCTCGACACCGACGCCATCGACAACCGCCTCAAGTCCCGTCATCCGTACAAGCAATGGCTGCGCAAGAATGCCCTGCGCATCCAGGCGACCATGGAAGACAACGACCACGGTTCGGCGTTCTACGACGTCGACCAGCTCAAGCAGTACATGAAGATGTACCAGGTGACGTTCGAAGAGCGTGACCAGGTGCTGCGTCCGCTGGGCGAGCAGGGTTACGAAGCGGTCGGCTCCATGGGTGACGACACGCCGATGGCCGTGCTGTCGCAGCGCGTGCGCACGCCGTACGACTATTTCCGCCAGCAGTTCGCCCAGGTGACCAACCCACCGATCGACCCGCTGCGCGAAGCGATCGTGATGTCCCTGGAAATCTGCCTCGGTGCCGAGCGCAACATTTTCCAGGAGTCGCCGGAACACGCCTCGCGGGTGATCCTCAGCTCGCCGGTCATTTCCCCGGCCAAGTGGCGCTCGTTGACCAACCTCGATCGCCCGGGCTTTGCGCGCCAGGTCATCGACCTGAACTACGACGAAAGCGTCGGCCTGGAAGCGGCGATCCGCAACGTTGCCGATCAGGCTGAAGAAGCCGCGCGCGCCGGTCGTACCCAGATCGTGCTCAGCGACCGTCACATCGCGCCGGGCAAGCTGCCGATCCATGCCTCGCTGGCCACCGGCGCGGTGCACCATCGCCTGACCGAAAAAGGCCTGCGCTGCGACTCCAACATCCTGGTCGAGACCGCCACCGCCCGCGATCCGCATCACTTCGCGGTGCTGATCGGTTTCGGTGCCTCGGCGGTGTATCCGTTCCTGGCCTATGAAGTGCTGGGCGACCTGATCCGTACCGGTGAAGTGCTGGGCGACCTCTATGAGGTGTTCAAGAACTACCGCAAGGGCATCACCAAGGGCCTGCTCAAGATCCTGTCGAAGATGGGCATCTCGACCATCGCCTCGTACCGTGGCGCGCAACTGTTCGAGGCCATCGGCCTGTCGGAAGAAGTCTGCGAGCTGAGCTTCCGTGGCGTGCCGAGCCGCATCAAGGGGGCGCGTTTCGTCGACATCGAAGCCGAACAGAAAGCCCTGGCGGCCGAAGCCTGGAGCCCGCGCAAGCCGATCCAGCAAGGCGGCCTGCTGAAGTTCGTTCATGGTGGCGAGTACCACGCCTACAACCCGGACGTGGTCAGCACCTTGCAAGCCGCCGTGCAACAGGGCGACTACAGCAAGTTCAAGGAATACACCTCGCTGGTGGACAACCGTCCGGTGTCGATGATTCGCGACCTGCTCAAGGTCAAGACCCTCGACACGCCGCTGGACATCAGTGAAATAGAGCCGCTGGAATCGGTGCTCAAGCGCTTCGATTCGGCCGGTATTTCTCTGGGCGCCTTGTCCCCGGAAGCCCACGAAGCCCTGGCCGAAGCCATGAACCGCCTCGGTGCGCGTTCCAACTCCGGCGAAGGCGGCGAAGACCCGGCGCGCTACGGCACCATCAAGAGCTCGAAAATCAAGCAGGTGGCCACCGGCCGCTTCGGTGTGACGCCGGAATACCTGGTCAACGCTGAAGTGCTGCAGATCAAGGTTGCCCAGGGCGCCAAGCCCGGCGAAGGCGGCCAGTTGCCTGGCGGCAAGGTCAACGGCCTGATCGCCAAGTTGCGTTATGCGGTCCCTGGCGTGACCCTGATCTCGCCGCCGCCGCATCACGACATCTACTCGATCGAAGACTTGTCGCAACTGATCTTCGACCTCAAGCAGGTGAACCCCAAGGCGCTGGTCTCGGTGAAACTGGTGGCGGAGGCGGGCGTGGGCACCATCGCGGCCGGCGTGGCCAAGGCCTATGCCGACCTGATCACCATCTCCGGCTACGACGGCGGCACCGGCGCATCGCCGCTGACCTCGATCAAGTACGCTGGCGCGCCGTGGGAACTGGGCCTGGCTGAAACCCACCAGACCCTGCGCGGCAACGATTTGCGCGGCAAGGTCCGGGTGCAGACCGACGGTGGCCTGAAAACCGGCCTGGACGTGATCAAGGCCGCCATCCTCGGTGCCGAGAGCTTCGGCTTCGGCACCGCGCCGATGATCGCCCTGGGCTGCAAATACCTGCGCATCTGCCACCTGAACAACTGCGCCACCGGCGTGGCGACCCAGAATGACAAGCTGCGCAAGGACCACTACATCGGCACCGTCGACATGGTGGTGAACTTCTTCACCTACGTGGCCGAAGAGACCCGTGAGTGGCTGGCGAAGCTGGGCGTGCGCTCGCTCGAAGAACTGATCGGCCGTACCGATCTGCTGGAAGTGATCGAAGGCCAGACTGCCAAGCAGCAGCACCTGGACCTGACCCCGTTGTTGGGCAGCGATCTCATCCCGGCAGACAAGCCACAGTTCTGCCAGGTCGACCGCAACCCGCCGTTCGACAAGGGTGAGCTGGCCGAGAAGATGGTCGACATGGCCGCTGCGGCGATCAACGACCTGAGCGGTGCCGAGTTTAACCTGGACATCTGCAACTGCGACCGTTCCATCGGCGCACGGATCTCCGGCGAAATCGCGCGCAAGCACGGCAACCAGGGCATGGCCAAGGCGCCGGTGACCTTCCGCTTCAAGGGCACCGCGGGCCAGAGCTTCGGCGTCTGGAACGCCGGTGGCCTGAACATGTACCTGGAAGGCGATGCCAACGACTACGTGGGCAAGGGCATGACCGGCGGCAAGCTGGTCATCGTTCCGCCCAAGGGCAGCGTCTACAAGACCCAGGACAGTGCCATCATCGGCAACACCTGCCTCTACGGCGCCACGGGCGGCAAGCTGTTCGCCGCTGGCACCGCAGGCGAGCGTTTTGCCGTGCGTAACTCCGGGGCCCACACTGTGGTGGAAGGCACCGGCGATCACTGCTGCGAGTACATGACCGGTGGTTTTGTCTGCGTGCTGGGCAAGACCGGTTATAACTTCGGCTCTGGCATGACCGGCGGTTTCGCCTACGTGCTCGACCAGGACAACACCTTCGTTGACCGGGTCAACCACGAACTGGTGGAAATCCAGCGGATCAGCGGCGAGGCGATGGAAGCCTATCGCAGCCACCTGCAAAACGTGCTGAACGAGTACGTCGCGGAAACCGACAGCGAGTGGGGTCGTGAACTCGCCGAGAACCTCGATGACTACTTGCGCCGTTTCTGGCTGGTCAAGCCCAAGGCTGCCAACCTGAAATCGTTGCTTTCCAGCACTCGTGCCAACCCGCAGTGATATGCGCCTGAAGAGTTTGATGAGGTTTTAACAATGGCTGAACGTCTGAATAACGACTTCCAGTTCATCGATGTCGGGCGCAAGGATCCGAAGAAGAAACTGTTGCGTCAACGCAAGAAAGAGTTCGTGGAAATCTACGAGCCTTTCAAACCCCAGCAGTCGGCCGACCAGGCCCACCGCTGCCTGGGTTGCGGTAACCCGTATTGCGAATGGAAGTGCCCGGTGCACAACTTCATTCCCAACTGGTTGAAGCTGGTGGCCGAGGGCAACATCCTCCAGGCCGCCGAGCTGTCTCACCAGACCAACACCCTGCCGGAAGTCTGCGGCCGGGTGTGCCCGCAAGATCGCCTGTGCGAAGGTGCGTGCACCCTCAACGACGGTTTTGGCGCGGTGACCATCGGTTCGGTGGAGAAGTACATCACCGACACCGCGTTCGCCATGGGCTGGCGTCCGGACATGTCCAAGGTCAAGCCGACCGGCAAGCGCGTGGCGATCATCGGTGCCGGCCCGGCGGGCCTGGGCTGTGCCGATGTGCTGGTGCGTGGTGGCGTGACCCCGGTGGTGTTCGACAAGAACCCGGAAATCGGCGGTCTGCTGACCTTCGGCATCCCCGAGTTCAAGCTGGAAAAGACCGTGCTGAGCAATCGTCGCGAAGTCTTCACCGGCATGGGCATCGAGTTCCGCCTGAACACCGAGGTGGGCAAGGACGTGACCATGGAGCAACTGCTCGAAGAGTACGATGCGGTATTCATGGGCATGGGCACCTACACCTACATGAAGGGCGGCTTTGCCGGTGAGGATCTGCCGGGCGTCTACGACGCACTCGATTTCCTGATCGCCAACGTTAACCGCAACCTGGGCTTTGAAAAGTCGCCGGAAGATTTCGTCGACATGAAAGGCAAGAAGGTCGTGGTACTCGGCGGTGGTGACACGGCGATGGACTGCAACCGTACGTCGATTCGCCAGGGCGCCAAGTCGGTGACCTGTGCCTACCGTCGTGACGAAGCCAACATGCCCGGCTCGCGCAAAGAGGTGAAGAACGCCAAGGAAGAAGGCGTGAAGTTCCTCTACAACCGCCAGCCGATTGCCATTGTCGGTGAAGACAAGGTCGAAGGCGTGAAGGTGGTCGAGACCCGTCTCGGCGAACCGGACGCCCGTGGCCGCCGCAGCCCCGAGCCGATTCCCGGTTCCGAAGAGATCATCCCGGCCGACGCCGTGGTCATCGCCTTCGGCTTCCGCCCAAGCCCGGCGCCGTGGTTCGAGCAGTTCAGCATCCAGACCGACAGCCAGGGCCGCGTCGTGGCGCCGGAGCAGGGCCAGTACAAGCACCAGACCAGCAACCCGAAGATCTTCGCCGGTGGCGACATGGTCCGCGGTTCTGACCTGGTGGTGACGGCGATCTTCGAAGGCCGCAATGCGGCGGAAGGGATCCTGGATTACCTGGGGGTCTGATCAGTTCCTAATGCTGGAATGCGATCAAAATGTGGGAGCGAGCTTGCTCGCGATAGCGGTGGATCACTCGACGAAAATGTTGAATGTGACGCCCTCATCGCGAGCAAGCTCGCTCCCACAGTTGTTTTGTGGTGTTGCTGAACATTGTGTGGCACCGCGACAAATTGCCCCGATAGATAAAAGGCACGGCTCTTGCCGTGCCTTTTGCCTCGCGCTCTGAGAAAATGCCCGCACTTTTTTTCCGGATGCCGACATGACTGCCCTGAAGAACGACCGTTTCCTTCGCGCCCTGCTCAAGCAACCCGTAGACGTCACCCCGGTATGGATGATGCGCCAGGCGGGTCGCTACCTGCCGGAGTACCGCGCCAGCCGCGCCAAGGCCGGTGACTTCATGAGCCTGTGCATGAACCCCCAGTTCGCCTGCGAAGTGACGATGCAGCCGCTGGATCGGTATCCGCAGTTGGACGCGGCAATCCTGTTCTCCGACATCCTGACCATTCCCGATGCCATGGGCCAAGGCCTTTACTTCGAGACCGGCGAAGGCCCACGCTTCAAGAAAGTCATCAGCACCCTGGCCGACATCGAGGCCCTGCCGATTCCCGATCCACAGAAAGACCTGGGCTACGTCATGGACGCGGTCAGCACCATTCGTCGTGAACTCAACGGTCGTGTACCGCTGATCGGTTTCTCCGGCAGCCCATGGACCCTCGCCACCTACATGGTCGAAGGCGGTTCGTCGAAGGACTTCCGCAAGACCAAGGCAATGCTCTACGACAACCCGCAAGCCATGCACTTGTTGCTGGACAAGTTGGCCCAGTCGGTTACGTCGTACCTCAATGGCCAGATCCTGGCTGGTGCGCAAGCGGTGCAGATCTTCGATACCTGGGGCGGCAACCTGTCGGCGGCGGCGTACCAGGAATTCTCCCTGGCCTACATGCGCAAGATCGTCAGCGGCCTGATCCGCGAGCACGAGGGTCGCAAAGTCCCGGTGATCCTCTTCACCAAGAACGGCGGCCTGTGGCTGGAAAGCATCGCCGATGCCGGTGCCGACGCCCTGGGCCTGGATTGGACCTGCGACATTGGCAACGCTCGCGAGCGCGTCGGTCACAAGGTCGCCCTGCAAGGCAACATGGACCCGACTGTGCTCTACGCCAAGCCTGAAGCCATTCGTGCTGAAGTGGGGCGCATCCTGGCCAGCTATGGCAGCGGCAGCGGCCATGTGTTCAACCTCGGCCATGGCATTACCCCGGAAGTCGATCCCGAACACGCCGGTGCCTTCCTGCGGGCGGTGCATGAATTGTCGGCGCAATATCACGTCTGATTGCATCCTTGTCACCCAGCCTGTCCGGACCCGTGCCGGACAGGCTTTTTAATGCCTGTCTTTCTAATAGATCTTGCGTGAAATGAGTCGATTGTTTTATTTGGTGTTTCTGTGTGTTTGTTTTGTGTTTGATGGCTATTTCTATTTGTAAGAGTTTTCTCTAGTTATGTAAGAACAGAGGAATCAGAGATCCTTCCTTCTATGTTGAGAGACTTGTCCTACATAGGGGTAGTCCAACTTTCTATAAAGTTCCCAGCACTTGTAAGGCCAGGTGCTGAGCGGTCTAGTGTGCCTTTCAAGAGGGCGGTTATACGTCTTTCAATTCTGATGACTAGTCTGGAATTTATATGAAAAATAGCTATAGCAAGGGCAGTATATTGGCAGGGTGTGCGTCGTCATTAGTTCTATTGTCGACCATGGTGGCGTCCCAGGGTGCAGCTGCCCATGGTTTCGTCGAAGTGCCGCCTTCCCGTGCGTTGTTGTGTCGCCTAGGTGTCAACCAACACTGTGGCGGCGCGTCAAATGAACCACAGAGTACCGGCGAAACCCACAAGGGTTTTCCTAATGGCGTGGGCGGTGCTCCGCTGCAAGGCCCTATCGACGGCAAGATCGCCAGCGGCGACAAGTCCCTGTTTTCTGCCCTGGATGCGCAATCGGCTTCACGCTGGCACTTGACGGAAATCACGGACCGCAACATTGCCTTTCAATGGCAGTACACCGCGCCGCACCCGGCGACCAAGCACGAATACTTCATTACCCGCGACGGTTGGAACCCGAACGAAGCGCTCAAGCGTGCCTCGTTCGACAGCACGCCGTTCTGTACGGTCGATGGCGGTCATCAACTCCCGGTAAGTGGTGCCAAGCACGACTGCGTCATTCCTGACAGCAAGTCTGGGCATCACGTCATCCTGGGGGTCTGGACGGTTGGCGATACCGACAATGCGTTCTACAACCCGGTGGATGTGAACATCATCGCCGAAGCCGCGTTGCCGGGCGGCTGGTCGCCAGTGGGCCGCATCGCACCATCGACGCAACTGCTGGCAGGTGACAAGGTCAAGGCCCGGGCATTCTCCGCGACGGGTGAAAGTGCCCAATACAGCGTTGAAATCAGCGTCGACAACGCCGAGGAAGGCAAGCCTGAGAACTGGTCGTTCAAACTGGCCGAGGCCATCAACAACGCCCATACCCTGATTCGTGCAGGTGTTCGTGACGAGGAGGGCAATATCACTCCGATCAACGGCGCCAACAGCCTGTATGCCCAGGACGAAAGCGGCGTGAAGCGCTACGAAGTGCAATTGGACATGGTGGAAGACTCCGGCGCCAGTATGGAGATCTCTTCCCTGCAGCCAGAGTACGTTCTCGACAATGGTCGGGTCAGCATGGCGTTCACAGCGCAGACAAACCGCAGGATGAACCTCGAAGCCACACTGTTCGATGAGAAGAACAAACAGGTCGGTATCGTGAGCCAGACCGTCGGTGAAGGCAGCACCAACCTGACCCTGGCCGTGCGCAGCGCTCCCGGTGCCCACACCCTGACGCTGGTGGGGACCACCGAAGACGGGCGCACCACCCGCCAGGATACCCAAGCGGTCACCCTGACTGGTGAGGGCGCAGGTATCGAGTACGACTTCGTTTTCCCTGAAGGCCTCAGCGAATACACCGCCGGCACGAAAGTGCTGCAACCCAAGACTGACGAAGTCTTCGAGTGCAAGCCGTTCCCTGCGTCCGGCTACTGCAAGCAGTACAGCCCGACGGCGAACGGTTTCGAGCCGGGCGTCGGTGCCTCCTGGCAAAGCGCCTGGGACAAGCTGTAAGTCCTGACAGGCATGGCCCCAGGCGATCGGCAGGATTGCCTGGGGCCTTCAGACGAGTGCGCAGTGATGTCTATTCATTACTCCAGGCGACGGGTGCTGCTGCACTGGCTGTCGGCGGCGATTATTTTGGTGCGGCGAATGTCCTTCGCCAAGCCCGCCGGCACGATCCAGAGAGCACAACGGTGAGCCTGTTTTTTCGGGTCGGCAGCCGTCTGCCGACGCTGCTGCTGGTGCTCCTGCCGCTGCTGTATGGGATTTTCCTGGCCGGGCAAGAGTGGCGCTTTCGCCAGGCATTGGGCCGCGTTGTGCCGGTGGTGGCCGACTCGCCGGTGGCTCCTGTTCGCGACCGGCCCAACGTCCAAGCGGTAGCGACGGTGCTTGGCTTGGCGCCTGAAGGTGCCCGCGCACCGAGCGCCGAACCGATTACGTTGCAAGCCAGTTTTGTCACCGGCCAGGGCTTGTCGCGAGCATTGCTGGCAAGCGCCTCTGGCTCGCGCATCTACCAAGTCGGCGAGCGCTTGCCCGGTGGCAGTGTGCTGCGTCGGGTCGAGGCCAGCCATGTGACGTTGTGGCGCAACGGACGGGAAGAACGGGTGGCCCTGCAACCAGCGGCCAAGCCTTTGTTGCGCCGGTTGGACTTGAAAGACGGGCGCCAGGGCGCACCGCAGTCTTCGCAATACCTACGCCCGGTGACCGGGCAATCAGAGTGATCGAATTCATGAACAGCTTTATCCGGGGCCGTGTATCGCCTGTCCTGTTCGGCCTTGCCGTGTCCTGCCCGCTCATGTTCTGCGGTTCGCTGCGGGCCGAGGAGGTCCAATGGCAGCTGGCGATGAACAATGCGGAACTGCGCGACGTGGTCGAGGAATTCTCCGCGATCCTGGGCAAGACCGTGGTGCTCGATCCGCGGGTGTCGGGGCGTATTACGGTCATGTCCCGCCAGGCGCTGGACCGTGAAGGTGTGCGTCGGTTGTTCTATTCGGTACTCGATGCAAACAACTTCACTGTCATCGACGAAGGCGAGCGGATCCTGATCACGCCGGTCAGCGATGCCAAGACGCGCGCCGCAGCCACTGATGCGAAGAGCGCCACGCCGTCGCAGTTCGTCACCCGGGTCATCGACCTGCACTCGAGCATTGCCGCCGACATCGCCGGGCTGATCCGACCGTTGGTGTCCACCCATGGTTACGTCGGCCCTTCGGTATCGTCCAACGCCCTGGTGGTCACCGACACCGCCGCCAATGTCCGGCGCATCGCCGACGTGGTTCGGCAGTTGGACTCAGGGCGCAACCGCAATCATGTGGTGGTGCGGTTACGGCATGCCCAGGCCGAGGATATCGCGCCACTGATGGACGCCTCCGGCGGCAAGCGCGAGGGTGACACCGCGGGCGTGGTGATTGCCGATGCCCGCAGCAATCGCCTGGTGATCATCGGCGCACCGGCGGTGCGCCAGCGCCTGGTCGACCTGGCCCGGACCCTCGACGTCCCCGCCACCGTATCCCAGGACAACGCCCGGGTCATTCGCCTGCGCCACAGTGATGCCAAGCTATTGGCCGAGGTGCTGGAAGGCGTCGGGCAGGATAAAAAAACCGTGCCGACCCTGGCCGGCCAGCGGGACAGTGCCGCCACCCGCCCGTTCATGATCAAGGCCGATGAAAGCCAGAACGCTTTGGTGCTGATCGCCGAGCCGGCCCAGATCCGCACCATCGAAAAGATCGTGCGTGAATTGGATCAACCCCGGGCGCAGGTACTGATTCACGCGGCCATCGTGGAGATTTCCGGAGATATTTCCGAAGCGCTGGGGGTGCAATGGGGCCTCAACAGCGGCAGCACGGCGGGGTTCATCAATTTCCCCGGGACCGACATCCCGATCATCGGCGAGCTGAACTTCAATGAACTGGATAAGGCACCCGAAGGCGCGGTCTTGCGGTTGGGCGGCGATCGCTTTGGTGCGCTGGTCTCGGCGCTGGCAAGCAATATCCACAGCAACCTGCTGTCCACTCCCAGCCTGCTGACCCTGGATAACCAGGAAGCGGAAATCATCGTGGGCCAGAACGTCCCGTTCAAGACCGGTTCCTACGCCACCAACGGTAATGGCGCGGACAATCCGTTCACCACCGTGGAGCGCAAGGATGTCGGCATCAGCCTCAAGGTCAAGCCGTACATCAACGAAGGCTCGACCTTGCGTCTTGAAGTCGAGCAGGAAGTCTCGGACATCGTACCGTCGATCTCCGGTGTGGATCCCTCGGACCTGGTCACCAACAAGCGGGCCTTGAAGAGCACGATCCTGGCGGATGACGGTGAGATCATCGTGATCGGCGGCCTGATCCGCGACAGTGTCCGCACCCAGCAAAGCGGTGTGCCATTGCTGCGCAGTATCCCGTACCTGGGCGCGTTGTTTCGCTGGAACCGCGACACCCAGGTCAAAAGCAACCTGATGGTGTTCCTGCGCCCGACCATCGTGCGCAGCAACGAGGAACTTGCCCAGGTGAGCCGCCAGCGCTATGACGCGCTCCGGGACCTGAGCAAGCCGGGCTCGCGGGAAAACAACTCGCTGTTGCTCCCCCGGGACGCTCACCAATTATTCGAACCCTCCCCGCCAGTGCCGGCGGCCGACCCGCGCCCACAGCGCTCCGGTGACCTGTGAGCGAGCCGTTGCCCTTTGGTTTCGCCAGGCGCCTGGGCGTGCTGCTCGAAGGCGAGGGGCCGACCTTGAGCCTGGTCATGCGCCGCGATACACCGTTGACCGCCGTGGCCGAAGTGCAGCGCCTGTGTGGTCGGGACTTGCCTATCCAGGTGCTGGAACCGGCGCCGTTCGCCGCGCGCCTGGCCAGCGTCTATCGCCAGGGCCAGAGCGCCGCCGAACAGGTCGCCCAAGGCCTGGACGAGGAACTGGACCTGCTCAGCCTGGCCGACCAGATGCCGCAGACCACCGACCTGCTGGAGCAGCAGGGCGATGCGCCGATCATCCGGCTGATCAATGCCTTGCTCAGCGAGGCGGTCCGCGAGCACGCCTCGGACGTGCACCTGGAAACGTTCGAACAGTACCTGTCGGTGCGCATGCGCATCGACGGTCAGTTGCAGGAAATGCTGCGCCCGCGCCGGGAGTTGGCGAATCTGCTGGTGTCGCGGATCAAGGTCATGGCGCGCCTGGATATCGCTGAGAAACGCGTGCCCCAGGACGGTCGGATGGCCTTGCGCCTGGCCGGCCACGAGGTCGATGTGCGGGTCTCGACCCTGCCGTCGGCCCATGGCGAACGGGTGGTGTTGCGCCTGCTCGACAAGCAGGCCGGGCGTCTGGATTTGCAACACCTGGGCCTGCCCGACGACACCCTGGCCAGCTTGCGCCAGTTGCTCGGCAAGCCCCACGGCATCGTGTTGGTCACCGGGCCCACGGGGTCAGGGAAAACCACCAGCCTGTACGCGGCGCTGAGCAGCATCAACGACCAGAGCCGCAATATTCTCACCGTCGAAGACCCCATCGAATATCACTTGCCGGGCATCGGCCAGATGCCAGTCAACCCGAAAGTCGACATGACCTTCGCCCGCGGCTTGCGGGCCATTTTGCGCCAGGACCCGGACGTGGTGATGGTCGGCGAAATACGCGACCGCGAGACCGCCGAAATTGCCGTCCAGGCGTCGCTGACCGGGCATCTGGTGCTCTCGACCCTGCACACCAACACCGCCGTCGGTGCAGTCACGCGGCTGGTGGACATGGGCGTGGATGCCTATCTGCTGGCGTCGTCCCTGGCTGGCATTGTCGCCCAGCGCTTGTTGCGCAGCCTGTGCCCGTCCTGCAAGACGCCCTATGTGGCCGACGCCGCTACGTGTCGGCGCCTGGGGCTCGACGGCGATGCTACGCCCCGGTTGTTCAAGGCCCAGGGCTGCGAGCATTGCCAGAAAGGTTATCGCGGGCGCTTCGGTATTTATGAGCTGGTGAATGTCGGCGCCGCTGTGTCGCAACTGATTCACCAGGGCGCCACCGAGCAGGCGCTGGCCGCCGAGGCGCGCAAGACCTCCCGTAGCCTGTTTCAGGACGGCCGCCGGCGGGTGCTGGAAGGCTTGACCAGTGTCGACGAACTGCTGCGCATTACCCAGGAGGATTAGCGCCATGCCGACCTTCGACTACCGGGCCGAGAACGCCCAGGGCCGACGCTGCAAGGGCCGCTTGGAGGCCGACAGCCCGCGCCATGCTCGCCAGTTGTTGCGCGAGCGCGGCTTGTTGCCCAGCGAACTGGCTGAAACCAAGGAGCCGCGAACCTTGGGCGGGCGCCATGCCGGAGGGCGTTTGAGCTCGGCTGATCTGGCGTTGCTGACATTGCAGCTGTCCACCTTGATCCAGGCCGGCCTGCCGCTTGAAGAATCCCTGCGGGCGGTGGCGCAACAGAGCCAGAAGCGGCGCGTGGCCCACCTGCTGGCGGCAGTGCGCAGCCGGGTGATGGAAGGCCACGCGCTGGCGACGGCCCTGAGGGCCTTTCCCCAGGCATTCCCCGAGCTGTTCTGCGCCACCGTCGCGGCGGGCGAGCAATCCGGGCACCTGGGCCAGGTGTTGGAACAACTGGCGAGCTACACCCAGGCGCGCCAAGCGTCGCGCCAGCGCATTCAACTGGCATTGGTGTACCCGCTGATCCTGATGCTGGCCTGCGTCGCGATTGTTGGTTTCCTGCTGGGCTACGTGGTGCCGGACGTGGTGAAGATTTTCATCGACAGCGGCCAGCCGTTGCCCTGGCTGACCCAGGCGCTGATCGCCGTGAGCGATGGCTTGCGCCGCCATGGCCTGCTGCTGCTCGGTGCGCTGGCCGGGCTGCTCGGCCTGTGGCGTTGGAGCCTGCGCCAACAGGCGTGGCGCCTGCGCTGGCACCGTGTGTTGCTGCGGCTGCCGGTGTTGAGCGAAGTGCTGCGGGCGATGGAGGCGGCGCGATTCGCCAGCACCCTGGCGATCCTGAGCAAAAGCGCCGTGCCTTTAGTGGAGGCCTTGCACATCGCCGCGCAGGTGATCGGCAACCTGACGATCCGCGCCCGCATGGCCGACGTCGCCCGTTCGGTCCGCGAGGGCGGGACCCTGACCCGTGGCCTGGAGCTGGGCGGCGATATTCCGCCGCTGATGCTGCACATGATCGCCAGCGGCGAACGCGCCGGCGAGCTCGACAACATGCTGGCCCGGGCCGCCGAACAACAGGAGGCCAGCCTCGCGGCGCGTATCGCGCTGGTGGTGAGCCTTTTCGAACCGGCCATGTTGGTGTTGATGGGTGGCGTCGTGCTGCTGATCGTCATGGCCATTCTTCTACCGATCCTGAGCCTCAACCAATTGGTGAATTGACCGATGAAACTCCAACACAAGCGACCTGCACGCCACCAACGTGGCTTTACCCTGATCGAAATCATGGTGGTGGTGGTCATCATTGGCGTGCTGGGCGCCATCGTGGTGCCGCAGTTCATGAGCCGACCCGACCAGGCCAAGGTCACGGCCGCCCGCACCGATATCCAGGCGATCGCCACGGCCCTGGAAATGTACCGCCTCGACAACTTCCAGTACCCATCGACCCAACAAGGCCTGGAGGCGCTGAGCAAACGCCCGTCCGGCACGCCCGCCGCCAGGAACTGGAACCCCCAGGGTTACCTGAAAAGCCAGCCGGTCGACCCCTGGGGCACGCCTTACCAGTACCTCAACCCGGGGCATAAATCCCCCAATGGCGGCTATGACCTTTATTCGCTGGGCGCCGATGGCGTGTCGGGCGGCGAAGGCATGGCGGCAGACATCGGCAATTGGGCCGAGTGAGCATGGGGCGTCATTGTCGGGGCTTCACCTTGCTGGAACTGATGGTCGTCATCGTGCTGATCGGGGTCCTGGCGGGCATGGTCAGTTTCGCCACGGGGTCGAGCCCGGCACGTGAGGCCCGGCAGCAAGCCCGAGACTTCGTCCGTGTGGTCCAGCAGTTGCGCGAGCGGGCGGTACTGGATGGGCAGGAATATGGGGTGCGCGTTCAGACTCGCAGTTACCAGGCGTTGCGCCTCCAAGCCCAGGGCTGGACGGCGGCGTCGGTGCTGCACCGATTGCCTGAGGGGCTGGCGCTTGGGTTGGAGCAGGACGGTCATGTCCAGAGGCTCGATGATGTTTCAGGTCCGCCGCAGTTGCTGATGCTCAGCAGTGACGAGATCAGCCCGTTCAGGCTGCTGATCAAAGTCTCTGGGCAGACGATCACCCGGGTGTCGAGCGATGGCCTGGCGGAGCCGCTGATCGATGACTAACCCTCGCAGACAGGCCGCCAGTTGCCGGGGCTTCACGTTGTTGGAAGTCGTGATCGCCCTGGCGATTTTCGCGACGCTGGCGGCGGCCGTGCTCTCGGCCAGCCAGTTCGTGCTCAAGCAAAGCGCCGGGCTCGAGGACCGTTTGTTCGGTGCCTGGTTGGCGGACAATCAGTTGAGCGAACTGCGCCTGCAAGCCGCGTCGCCACCGGGGCAACAGCGGCTGAACCGGTATATGGGGCGCCGCGACTGGGTCTTGCAACAACGGGTCGTCCCGGCCGGTGACGCGCGCCTGCTGCAGGTCGAGATTCAGGTCAGCCGTGTCGACAGCGCGGCGGTCGTGCAGCGCACCACCGGATGGATCCACAGCAGTGATGAATAGGCAATCGGGCTTCACCTTATTGGAACTGGTCATTGCCATCGGCCTATTTGCCTTGCTCGGCTTGGCCGGTTGGCGACTGTTCGACAGCGTCGTGCGGACCCAGCAGGGGGCCGGGCAGCATGAGCGCGAGATTCGAGCTTTGCAGCGTGCCGTGGCGGTGATCGAACGGGATGTGTGGCAGGCAGTTGCCGACTCGGTCGTGCTCGCCCCGGGCCGTTTGCAATTGCAGCGCAGCCATTGGCGCAATCCGCTGGACCAGCCACGCAGTGAACGGCAAACAGTGAGTTATCGCCTTGAGGGCGCGGCATTGTGGCGTGACAGTGTCGGCGAAGGCTCGACCGTCATGCAGCAACAGAAATTGCTCGACGACGTACACGGCTTGAGTTGGCGCGTGTTCCACCGCCAACACGGCTGGCATGGTGAAACCGCAGGCGACGCCGCGCCGTTGGCGCTGGAGTTGATCGTGTCGGTGGGGCGTTTCGAACAGATCCGTCGAGTGCTGCTGTTGCCGGGGGCGTTGCCATGAGCCGACAACGCGGCGTCGCGCTGATCAGCGTGCTGCTGGTGCTGAGCTTGGCCTTGCTGCTGATCGGTGGCCTGTTGCGCAGTCATCGCCTGTTGTTGCACAGCAGCGCGCAGCAATTGCAACAGGTCCAATTGCGGCAATTGGGGGTGTCGGGTGAAGCCTGGGCGCGAGCGGTATTGCAACACAGTGGGATAACGCCGTCCGGGCCCGTTGACCTGAGCCAGGATTGGGCCCGGCTCGGGGCTGTATTGGCAATGGAAGGGGCCGAGTTGCATGTCGATATCGAGGACTTGTCCGGGCGCCTGAATCTCAACGCACTGCTGGCGCCGGGGCAGGTTGATCAGGTCACCCTTGGTCGCTGGGCCCGGTTGCTCGCCTTGCTGGATCTGCCGGCGCTGTCGTTGCCCCAGGTCGGGCCGGTGCAGGAATTGAGTCAACTGCGCCTGTTGCCGGGCATCGACGGCCAGACATTGCGGCGCCTGGAACCGTGGGTGGTGTTGCTGCCCAAAGATGCGCGGCTGAACATCAATACCGCACCGCTGCTGTTGCTGATGACCCTGGACGGCATGGAGGACGGGCCGGCCAAAGCGTTGCTCAACCAGCGGCACCACGCGCCGTACGCCAGCGTGCAGGCCTTTACCAACGACCCCTTGTTGTCCGGCTTGGGCCTGAGCAGCCATGGCCTGGGCGTGAGCAGCCGCTGGTTCCGAATCACCGTGAGCGTGACCCATGCCGGCAGCCGCTTGCGCCTGGCCTCGGATATCGAACGCGATTCCGTCAGCGGCCGCTGGACTGTCCGACAGCGCCGTTTCCTACCCTTGAGCAGCAGCGAGCGTCCCTGATGAAAACCTGGCTTTACTTGACGGCCGAAGGCCTGGGCGCGCCTTGCGCCAATTGGCCGTGCTGCGTGTGGTCGCCAACCGGCGAGCGTCGTCGCCTGCCTTTGCATGAGGCGGCCAGCGAGTTGAACGGCCGGCTCGTCGACGTACTGTTGCCGATGGAAATGTTTAGCTGGTTGCGCAGCGATCCGTGGCCCTCTCGACGCCAGCCCAAACCCCAGGCCCTGGCATTCGCCGTCGAAGAGCAACTGAGTGAAAACCTGGAGGCGCTGCACATCAGCATCGGCCCGCGCGACCGTCAGCACCGCTATCCGATGATGGTGACGCAGCGAGCCCGTTTCCAGGCGTTGCTGGCGTTACTCACCGCGCAGGATATCGATGTGCGTGCGGTGCATGTCGATGCCGACCTGTTTGCCGACGACCAGGCAATTGGCGTGCGCTGGTTTGGGCGTTGGCTGCTGGGTGCAGGGCTGTCGGTGCGGATGTCGTTGTCGGCCAGAGGCTTGGCAACCCTCAAGCCTGGCCTGCCTGAAGACATCCACTGGCTGGATGAGGAACGAGATCGCCAGGGCGTCGATGAGTGGCTGTTGCGCGCTGGCGGACACCCCATCGACCTGTTGCAGGGCGAATTCCGTCGGCGCCGCCAACCGCTGCCATGGCGTGGCGCCTCGGCGGCTGTGCTGGGCGTGTTGTTGCTCACCTGGGCCTTCAGTGAAGCCCGCATACGTTTTCTTGAAAGCGAAACCCAGCTTCTGTATGCGCAAAGCGAACAGCGATTCAGGTCGTTGTATCCCGGCCAGGAGCGGATTGTCGACCTGGCGGCGCAGTTCCAGGCATTGCAGAGCCGTCGCGGACAAAGCCAGGACACCCAGGTTGCCCGTCTGGCTCGTTTGACGGAGCAGGTCATTGGCGCCAGCAACGTCGAGGTGCAGCGCATCGATTTTCGTGAAGGCGAGGGCTGGAAGATCCAACTGACGGCGAACAGTTTCGTCGAGCTTGAACAACTGCGTGAGCGCGGACAGCAAAACGGATTGCCGGTCACCCTGGGCAGCGCCAGCAAACAGAACAACCGCGTACAAGCCGTCCTCACGTTGGAGAACAGTTGATGAACCTCAAGGGATGGCTGGCGTTGAAACAGGCCTGGCTGGGCCTGTCGCGCCGTGAGCAAGGGCTGCTGTCGGGGCTTGCCGGGATAGTGCTGGTGGCTGTGGCCTACGCCTCGATCTGGCAACCGACCCGGCAAAGGCTGGAGGTTGCCGAGCGACAGCATCGCCAACAGGCCGAACTGAGCGCGCGGATCCAGCGCGCCGAACCCACCCGGGATACAACTGCCGCCACACAACCCTTGTCTGTGCGCGTCAATGAGCGGGCGACTGCGGCGGGGTTGGAAATAGCGCAAATGGAGGTCGACGACGATTCGTTGCGGCTGGCCGTCAGTGGCGAGGCCAATTCGTTGCTGCACTGGTTGGATCAACAAGAGCGGGAGGGGGCGGTGCTGCAATCGCTGACGCTGGAAGCCGAGAATGGTTTGCTGGGCGCGCGGGTGGTCTTGCGTCAATGACTGGCCTTGGGAATGAAGGCTTTTGTGGCGAGGGAGCTTGCTCCCGCTCGGCTGCGCAGCAGACGCAAACCGGTCGGCAGGGTTTACCTGATGCACCGCGGCGTCTGGTTTTGGGGCGGCTGCGCCACCCAGCGGGAGCAAGCTCCCTCGCCACAAAGTGCCCACGCTGTCCCTGGTTTGGGTCTAAACCTGCACATTCCCCGGCAACAACGGCAATTTCGCCAGCTTCACCGCCACCCACAACGCGATCACCAGCAAGCCACCGATGAACAGGCCGACACCGTTCCACCCGCCCAGGTGCCAGGCCACGCCGCCCGCCGTACCCGCAACGCTGGAGCCGGCGTAATAGCTGAACAGATAAAGTGACGAAGCCTGGCCCTTGGCCTTGAGGGCGCGGCGGCCGATCCAACTGCTGGCGACCGAGTGGGCGCCGAAGAAGCCGAAGGTGAACACCAGCATCCCCAGCACGACCAGCCACAGCGGGGTGGCCATGGTCAGCGCGAGGCCGGCCAGCATCAGCGCGATGGTTGCCCAGAGCATTTTGCGCCGGCCGAGTTTATCCGCCAGTGCGCCGACTTTGGCCGAGCTGTAGATACCCGACAGGTACACCACCGACAGCAACCCGACAAAGGCCTGGTCCATGTGATAAGGCTCGGCCAGCAGGCGGTAACCGATGTAGTTGAACAGCGTCACGAACGCGCCCATCAACACAAAGGCTTCGAGAAACAGCAGCGGCAAGCCGGCGTCGCGAAAGTGCATGGTGAAACCATCCAGCAGGCTGCGCGGGTGCAGCGAGCGGGGACGGAAGTTGCGTGACTCGGGCAGGATTCTCCAGAACACCGCCGCTGCGATCAGCGCCAGGCCGCCAATCACCAGCATCGCGGTGTGCCAGCTGACAAAATCGATCAAGACCCCGGCGATCAGGCGTCCGCACATGCCGCCGATGGCGTTGCCGGCGATGTACAGCCCCATCGCCAGGCCGATGTGCCTGGGATGGATTTCTTCGCTCAAATACGTCATCGCGACCGCAGCCAACCCGCTCAAGGACAACCCCACCAAGGCGCGCAGCAGCAATACGCCCTGCCAGGTCGGCATCATGGCGCTGGCAATCGTACACACCGAGGCGGCGAACAGCGCCGCGACCATCACCGGCTTGCGCCCGATTCGGTCGGAAACAGGGCCGGTAATCAACAGGCCGATGGCGAGCAGGCCGGTCGCCACCGACAGGATCAGGCTGCTCTGCGCCGCGTTGATGGAAAACTCCCGGGACAACAGCGGCATCATCGGTTGCACGCAATACAGCAGGGCAAAGGTCGCAAAGCCACCACAGAACAGCGCCAGCACCGTGCGCATGAACATCGGCGTGCCTTTCTCGATGTAGATGTCCTTGAGTTCGGCGACGACGTCATCCTGCGTACGCGGTGGGATTTCATGGGCCAGTGGGGCGACAGCAGTTTTCACGGTGGACCTCGCAAGGGCACGATCAGGCAGGCAATGAAAAAAGCATATAGCCGGCTAATGATTCTATCCAATATATTGTTCGACCTGTTTAAGACGTTTTACGACCTATTGGATGGCCCATGGAATTGCGTCACCTGCGTTACTTCATCGCCGTTGCCGAAGAACTGCATTTCGGCCGTGCCGCGCTGGCCCTGGGCATCTCCCAGCCGCCCTTGAGCCAGCAGATCCAGGCGCTGGAGCAGGAGATTGGCGCGCGGCTGTTCGAGCGTACCAATCGTCGGGTCGAATTGAGCGAGGCCGGGCGGTTGTTCCTTGAAGAAGCGCGACGGGTATTGGTCCAGGTCGACAAAGCCGCCGACGTTGCCCGCCGCGCCCAACTGGGGGAATTGGGCGAGCTGAAAATCGGCTTCACCTCCTCGGCACCGTTCAATTCCACCATCCCCCAGGCGATTTTTTCATTCCGACAACGCTTCCCGGCGGTGCACCTGAACCTGCGGGAAATGAGCAGTACCCAAGTGGCCGACGCACTGCTGGACGAAGTGATCGAGGTGGGCATCATGCGACCATTGCCGCTGGCCGATACCCTGACGGAAATCGAACTCAGCCGTGAACCGCTGGTAGCCGTGCTCAGCGCCAAGCATCCCTTGGCCCAGGGCCATGAAGACGGCCTGTACCTCTCGGCCTTGGCCCAGGAGCCGTTCGTGTTTTTCCCCCGCAGCTACGGCAGCGGCCTGTACGCCCAACTCCTCAACTTGGCCCGCGATGCCGGCTTCAGCCCGCACTTCGCTCAGGAAGCCGGCGAAGCCATGACCATCATCGGCCTGGTCGCGGCAGGGCTGGGTGTCTCGGTATTGCCGGCGTCTTACCAGCGCATGCGTATCGATGGCGTGGTCTATCGACCGTTGCTCGATCCGGCCGCGGTGTCGGCGGTGTGGCTGGTTCAGCGCAAGGACCAGCGTTCGCCGATGGCGAGGGCGTTTGTGGCGTTGTTGACCGATGGGGGGGCAGTTGTCTAGTCATTGCAATGCGCTGGGGCTGAAGCTTCATGCCAGCACTTGAGGAGCCGATCGGCAAATGCAAGCCGCCCTCGGCTCCCGAGGGCTGGCCTGATTAGAAAAAAGGCTTGCCCGTGAATGACTCACGGGCAAGCATCCGGATTTTTTGCTCATTCCCCCCAAACGGTCGCAGCTCTGTTGGTGTGGTAATCAAAGAATCCCTCGAGTGTCCAGGTATCACCCTGGCGTTTGAACGCGGCGCGCCACGCGCCCCTGCCACCTCCTGGTGCCAGGCTGGCCATGTCATACCAGGAATAACCGTGGAATCTCTTGTCGGTCACCCTGCCAGCACGAATGTCATCCATGATTTCAAGCACTTTCGTTCTGGCGGCTTCGGGAAAGTTGTCATAAGACATTTGTGACTCAGCCAGTGGGCTCGTATCGACCCTGTACTTGTCCGGCGCTGGCAAGGGAGCCGTTGGAACTGGGGGCTCAGCTGGAGGTTGTGCTCCTGTCACTTTATTTTTGCGGGCATCGGTCTGCATCTGGACATCGAACCCGTCGTATCGTGATAGTGATTGTTTGAATCTCGTCATGTCTTCCTCGGTAACAAGCACCATCTTCTGCTGTGTTTTACCTCGGTTGACAATGACGTGGGGAAGTTTGCGATTTCGGATCTCGGTCAGGAGTCCCGGCATGTTTCTGCGCTGCATTTCCGTGCGGAACATACTGGAGAATTTCGTCTTGTACTCTTCGCGATGTTCGCGAGAGGCCATATATTTCTTCTTGGCAGTCTCTACATCACGTCCATCTCCCGGGAATTGCGGTTCTAGCTCGTCCAGAAGTTGCTTTCTTACCGTTTTCAATACGGCCTCGTGGGCATCACCGATTTTAATCGCGGCCTCTCTCAGGTGTCCTTCATCAGGGGTGATTATCAGGAAGGTTGCGCCTGTCACGCTGTCCACAATCGAGGTGACCATCGTCTTGAGATCACCTTGGCGATTAATCAGTCTGCCTCCCTGTTGTTCTATTTTGTTGTAGATAAGTATTTTTTGGGCGCTAGTCAGGGAAAGGCCTTCGACCGTTTTGATGCTGTTGGCTGCTATGTCGACGTGCATCCACATATTGAGTTTCTGCATGAGCTTCTTATACGCAGGTATGTGTCTTAGATAGACCTGTAGTTGTGAGCGATAAGTATCCATGTCTCGAATGCCCACCTCGTTCATGCTTTCCTGGAGTATTCGTACAACCAGCTCTTCAGGCATGGAATTAACGACACGCCTTACCTTTTTGTCCATTCCTTGAATGGGTGCGGTGATAACTACCAGAGCGGCTTCCACCAATATGTTGTACTTCTTCTGTTCGGGGGTTTCCCGGTAGCGACCGAGCAGACTCTGTACAGGACCGCCTCCAAGTAGCCGTCGGGGCGCCTGAATCTGCCATCGGCCGTTTTCCCAGGTGACCTGGCGCTGGTTCGTACGGTTGTTGGGGGCATAGATGATCCGCTCGCCTTCCTGCATGGCTGACTTGAAGTACTTGCTACCTATTTTCAGATAACCCTGCCCGTTCGTGTCCCGGTAGCGATTACGGCCCTCTGCCACCAACCCTTTGCCGTCAAACCCCCTGAGATAAAAGGGCTCCAGCTCTGGATCCGGCATTCTGGGCAGAGAGGAGAGCATCGGGCGGGCCTTGCGTCGGATACGGCTTGCGCGAGCCATGATCACGTCCTGTCCGGCTTCGACCAAGACCTCACCCATCCCACTGATGAAATCACTTGTCCACTGGCTGAAACTGCCGCCCTCGCTGTCTATCGCCGACACTGCGGCGCCCCCGGCCATGGTCGGCAGAGTCGCCAGCCCGAATAGGCGGCCCAGCCGACCGCCAGCCACCATCGACATTGCGCCTGTCAACAACACGACACCGTTGCGGCGTCCTTCCCGCGCCGCCGTGCTGTCACGCTGCGCGTTGCTCACTGTCAGCGTTTGCGCAGTTTTGATTGCATGGGTTATTTGCGTCTCATGCAGTGCTTCGAACAGGTTTCCTCCTACGATGGGCGAAGAAATTTTCGCCGTAAAATCCGCTTGAGCCCTGGCCCTCGCCCAGGTGAAAGTGGATTGCGTGACCTTCTTGATCTTTTCATCTAGGGTCAGGTCTTCCGGGGTCGGCACCATGCTGGCGAGTTGCGCGGTCTGCTCCAGCAGCGGCAGTTGCGCGATGAGCCAGCGGGTCATCTGCGGCGTAGCGGTGAGTGCCTGCGCCAGGGCAGCTTCCAATGTCCGGCCGCTGGCAGCGTCCACGTCCCTGAACGCTTTGCCATCCGGCGCGTCCGGCGTATACAACGTCAGCGACGGACGGCTCGCCACGCTCCTGACTCCAAAGGCCACTATCGACTTCAACACGCTGTCGCCCCATTGCAACTGGCGGACCACCACTTCGTGCCCGTTGACCTTGGCGCGCCGATCCGGCGTGGGACTGTCCAGCGCTGCCAGCACCAGGTTCAGTCCGGTATTGTCCTTGTCGTGCCTCAAGTCCCCCGAGATGTGAGCCGCCCAGACCTGTGCCCGCATCTGCTTCGCTTTCAGGGCCAGCCATCGCGATTTCCGCTCCCGGGCAGCGAATTGCAGTTCGGCCGGAAGCCGGCGACCGAGGTCTGCCCGTTCAATGACCTCGACAATCTGCGCAAAACTCAGTGGCCCTGCGACGATCGGATGGGCAGCGTTACGTTCGTCGTGGGTCAGGTTGGACATGGCCCATTGCGTCATGGAGCGATGGTCATCAACGATCCCTATCACACTGCCTTGCGAGAGCCCGGACCCAAACGGCGATGTACCCGTCGGTGCATGCGGGTCGTTAAGTTCTCTCCTGAAAGTCAACGAGACGCTGTCAGGGTCGACCGGCGGGTATTTTTCTGCGATAGAGCGGGCAAGCAGCGTGCGGCTTCGTTCTTCGAGAGCCTCTGGGGTGGCCAACATCACCGGGTCCGGAGGAGGCGGCGAGTCCACCATGCTCTGGTGCAGCGACTGGGTCGCCTTCCACCAGGCGAGGCGGTCAGCCCCGGTGATGTGTGGCGAATCGTGAAGCCATTCGTCCACTTTGTTCAGGTTCACTCGCAGCTCGCGCTCGTCCATGACGCCCGCCAGGTCCAGCTTGTCGCCGATGTCCGCCGCGGCGTCCATTCGTCTTACCCAGGCCGCGCTGCCCTCTTCTTCGAAGGGGCCATTCAAAAACGCATCGCTGATGGCTGTTTTTTGCGTCGTGCGCAAATCGTCGACCAGATGAACAAGAAAGTTCTTGGCCAGTGGTACGGTGTCCAGCTCACCCCGAGTCTCATCGTCGTTCCCTAAGCTGGACGTCAGTTGCGCCTGACTGGCGAACACTTCCAACGGATAACCCGGACGGTACAAGACGAATCCTGTCGATTGACTGGCATTGTCGGGCCCTGTCAGCACGACGGCGCCCGGCACCGGCAGGCTGAACTCCCAATGTTGAGGGCTCAGGCTCAAGCTGAAGACGCCGGATGTTGCGCGAGCGTCCCCAAGGGCCGAGGCTGCCGCTACATGGCGCGTCACCGCGCTGTGGGTGGCCCGGTCCAACGTCGTATCCCGAAGATGAAGATTTGCTTGCGCCTTAAGTTGCGTACCGAGTTCTTCGGCCAACCAGTCAGCGACACTTCGGCCCGGGATGAAGTCGGCCGGTATTGTCCAGAACTCGTCCAGTTTCTGTGTCAGCAGCTGTTCATAGGATGCTTGCGTGGTGTTCAGCAACTGCTTGATTTGCTGCTTCGCTTCACGGCTGTTCAGTGCGGCGGGCGTTTGTGTGGAGGAGCCGTTATTGACGACAACTTCGAGATCGTCCATCTCGGAGAAAAACGCCTGAGTGTCCATCTGGCCGGCGACGGCACGCCAGAACAGCGTCTCGAGGGACGACATGGCCGTCACTGTCCGCCTGGACGTCGGCCCATCGGGCACGCGTTCCGAGAGCGGGATCGGCTCCTCTTGCAGCGTGCGTACAGATAAATCTACGACCATCAGGTCGTCTGCCGATGCCGGGAAATTGTCGTTGAACCACTGCTTCAGATGCTGCCTCGTGATCTCTAAAGGCCTTGGAACGGCGCTATTCAAGCGGAGCATGTGCTGCTGCGAAGTCATCAGCAGACTGATGTCGGCCTCTGGCGAGTCGAGAGGCGGTGTGGGGGAGGTGTCTTCCTGCATGTTCTCATCCTGAGAGTTTTCGGAAGAGCAACTTATCGGGGGCAGGCGACGATAGGGTGGTAGATGGATACCGCACATAAGCAAGGGAAGCGGTGTACGACATGGTGTTGACCCATAGTCAGGGACCTTTGATTGTAGGAAAACGCGCATTTCGAGTTGCGACACTTCCTATTCGTACCAGATACCCCACCGCTGGGATTGCGACTCGCCTGCGCTGCAACGTCTTATTCATCATTCCGAATCGTCCGGCTCAGTGCTCCTTCCCAGCGCAAGGGGACGCAGTCTGAAGCCCATGAATAAGGCCCCTGGAAATGCACTCATCTGTGGATGCCCGCTACACCAACGAAATTTCCCGTGAAGCTCTCCGTCATTTGGATGACTTGTACCTGGAGCAACGCCAACTGGAGGGTTACGGCGAAGAAGTCGCGGCATTCGTTAATCGACAAAAAGCATTCGTCGAAGCTCATCCGCCCATCGCTATCTATCGAGTCGCCACCGAAGGCAGCCAGACGCGTAACGGCGGAACGATCCAGCAGGTGTCATCTTCGTTGACGTTCACCTTGGACAATGGCTGGAAAGTACGCGCCGCGCAGAAAGGCGACGAGGTGGTATACGCCGATGGCAGCACGGCACGGATCATCACCGGCGCCGGGGAAAACAATAGCAACATCGCACTGGTCGGCAGTCGCTTGAGCAATGGCGACGAAATCATCAATACGCTTCAGAAACGTTTCTTGATCATCGTGCGGGAGGGGGTGCCGATGGCGGAGGATTTCTTGCCTGCGCTTAGGTTGGCGGAGGTTCATTTCCTCCATTCGAAGAGAGGTGTTAGGTGTGATTTATAATAAAAAAACACTTCCGCTCTATGCGACCACTTTCATATCTAAAAAAATAGATCGGCGGAGGCTATGAGTTAAGATCGAAGCTTTTTAAAACGGGGGCGACCTGTTGAGTGCACCGGATAGCGAGTTTCAACGAAGGCATAGTAACGCCAATAGCTCGCAACCCGTTGGGGAGCACGACAGTTTGTTCAGAAGCCACCGTGTCTGCTGGTTGATATGCTCGAAGATTTCTTCATTGATGTGCACGTGATTGTAGAGGAACACTAAACTACGTAATTCATTTATCTTTATATATGTGGCGGTATTTTTATCTAGCCGTATCGCCAAGGTGTCCCCGTAACCTTCTTGGAACCTGTCCCAAGCGGTAGCGCGGGACTTGTCGTCATGTTGGCCCAGCATCCACCACAGGAATGTTGATATATCAAAGGCAGGCTGGCAGATTCTGGAATGCTCAAAGTCCAAAAGAACGCATGAGTTTTTGCTGTAGAGAGCATTTCCGGGCCACGCGTCACCATGGCATATACAGGAAGCGTTATTAGGATCGAGCGCGATAGGATGTGATTGGACGTCGTCGAAGAGTTTTTTTATTATTTTTCGAAGCCTGCTCATGTGGACGGAATCAATAGGGTTGCTTAATTTTTCTACTATCTGAGATGCATTTATTAAGCTTGGTGGTGGTGTTGCAAAGTGTGGTTGTACGCACTCATGTAGTTTGGATAGAGATAGGCCGAACGCAGATAATTGTGAATGGCTCATTTCTGGTATGAATGGGGTTCCTCTGATTTTACGAGTAAGGATTCCGTAATATTGTTGGCCTGAATAGATGTAAATTTTTTCTTCCTCGCCATTGTTGGGGCACAATGGCTTGGCACATTCTATTCCGTTGGCATGTACATGTTTTATCAGTCGACGCTCGTATGCAATTTGACGGGGGTTGCGAATATTTGTAGGGGATAGTTTTAATATGATTTCTGTTTCGTTGGCATTGCACGCAAAAATTTTGTTGATGCCATCATATAGCAGTTCTAGGTTTGTTACATTTAGAGCATAAGCCTGAGATAAGACGAGAAGTATTCTAGAATCAGGCGTCATAGATAGGTCTCCAGAAATAGTTTCGCAGCAACACATTCAGTAATGCTCAGTGGTATATGACTTCGTTTCATATTTGAGAACGTAGCGGACGCATCCTTCATGCATTTAGAAAATCAGGGAGTTACTCTGGTTTTTTCCTTTAAATAGCTGCGCCCTTCGCGTTTTTGGGTTCAAGCTTGCATCTGCAAGCGACGACCGACAACATCCAGCAAATCGCAGCCCTCACGCAAAGAGATCACCAACACGCGAGCCAATTCACTGTAGGCACCCTCTTCGAACGCCAGGTTTTCGAGGAGTTGAGTGGCGGCGCGTATGCGATCAGTCGCGGTTTCATGCAGGACATCCAGGGGCGCTTCAGTGTCGATCAGTAACGAGGCAACGGTGCAGTCGATGCCGGTGACAGGCCTGTATCTTTCCATGGCAAAAACCTCCGTGGGTTCGAATGTTAGCGTTTATTGTTTAACGAAGCGTCCGGCAAGCCTACGGGCGGCTCCAGGTTTTCCAATGCACGGTTGACCAGCAACTCGCCTAGTTCTGTCAGCTGTTGAAGGGCCATTGCCATGCTGCGTTGTGCGCCTTGCAGTTCGCCGGCGAGGTCGGTGGACATGACGTTCAGCGAGGCGAGGGTTTCGCTGGCGTGGCAGAGCAGGGATTGGGTGTCGACGTTGGGGAGGATGGTGAAGACGTGATCAATGGTTAGGCGCTGGGATGAGTATGAGGTTACCTTCTTCATGATTAACTCCTTGTAAATCAAAGGTCTCAGGTCCGAGTGGATTAATAACGTAGGCATTACTGTACGTGTGTTGGCGAAAAGGAAAAGTGCTCAGTGAAAATTATTTATATGTTAATCAAAGAAATGAACATTTGTATCGTGAAATGATTATAGTTGGTCAATTATTGTTCTCCTAAAATCGAGGGCAAATGCCTATGGCTAATGCCTCTAGAGTTGTTTTTGTCGCCAGATCTGAAAGAGGTATCCTACAGTCAGGGTGTATTACCTGTTGCGGAAATATTAGTTAACGTTTCTCAGGCTTATGGCTGTGATTTTGTCACTTCAATACGGGGGTTGTCGTCTAAGCTGCTTTGGAAGTTCTGTCGGCTCGTATGGATATTGGTAGGCTTATGCATAAAAAAGAGAAAGCGCAGACATTAAAAAATAACGTTAAGTATTTAATAAAAAGCCGTGGTGAGACACAGTTGTCTTTAAGTAATGCTAGCGGTTTGACGCGAACCACTATCTATAACATTTTGGAAGGGAGGGTGACGAACGTTCAGCGAACTACAATCCGAAAGATTTCGGATTTTTTTGGAGTATCCTATAGGGAGATAGAGTCGGTTGATTTGGAAGAGCGTGAAATAATAGAGAGTAGCGCGTCACTGCATGGGAATATGAATCCAGCAGCGGTGCCAATAATAAAGGAAAGTGAGCTTATTCAAAGCTTGAAGAAAAAAATTGGTGAGCTGGTGGTAGAACATCCATTGACGTATTACTTTGGTGTGGGCAGTAATTTGATCGGTGTGCTTCTGGAAAATGACATTGAAGATATGTATGAGGCGGGTGCTTTGCTGGTGGTAAAAAAAGGGACGTTAAATAGTGAGGGGGAGAGGTTAATCTACAAGCAGTCGACGAAAGAGCTGCTAATTGTCATTGGTGGTTACTCTTGTTCTGATGTCGTCCTGGTGATTGGTGATGTGGTAGAGGAACGGTTTAATGGACGGTAATGGAGGCTCTCAAAATATCAAATACAAACTGCTGGGTTTTGAGAAAAGTAAAAGCCTAGCTATCATAATGGTGATCTCTACCGGTAGAGTGGTAAAGATAAAGTTAAATGAACTGTTGAAAAGCGAAATCATAGACGATCTGGCTAAGGTAGAGCTAAGAGAAATTTACAAAAAATTCTATTCCGGTGGGGCTGCGGTGACCGCTTATGAGATGAGCGATCGCCATGAACGGTCCTGGATGGTCTATGTGGTGCTGAGTTTTATATTGTTTGTGTTGTATATGCTTGCCAATATTTCCGCAGCAAAGCTTGTATATATTGAACAATTTGATGTGGTGGTGACCCCCGGTGTGTTTCTCTATCCCCTAACGTTCCTTGCGGTAGACATACTGAACGAGTCATATGGGCTCAGGCTTGCTAGGAAAGCAATATTATTTGTTTGCGCGAGCAACGCATTTGTTTTGATGGTGTTAAGTTTTACTAGTTGGCTCCCGGGTTCGCCAGGTTGGCAGCTGGATGAGCACTTTGGCGAAGTGATAAATCATATGCTATCTGTTCTGGTCGCCTCTTCTGCTTCATTCTTGTTGTCGGAATATGTGAATTCGTATTTGTTGTCCAGAATCAAAGAGCTTACGAATTCCAGATTTTTGTTTTTGCGGGTGTTTCTCAGTACTTTTATTGCTGTGATAGTGGACAGTTTTCTCTTCTGCTATATTGCATTTCATGGCTCTTTGCAAAATCAGGAAATACTACAGATTGTTTATGTGCAGATTGTAATAAAAATGTTTTTTTCCATTTTTAATGTTTTTCCCGCTTATGCAGCAAGGTCGCTATTCAAGAAATACGTTGTCGGCGCTCAACCTGCCTGAGCAGGACGGCTATCGATAGATGGCCGCGGGCTCTTGTAAACTTACAATCCTAGTTTGTTTTTAAGTGTGTCTGCGGTTTTTTCGCGATTTTCCAAAAAATCATTCAGCCCTTTTGCGCGAAGACTGCATGCATCACAATCTCCACACCCATTCCCCACTATTCCGTTATAACAAGTCAGGGTGCAGTTCATGATCAATTCCAGTTGATTGTAGTAATCCGCCAGTGCCCACGTCTCGGCTTTATTCAGCCACATCAGCGGCGTTTCAATGCGCAGTGGGTAATCCATGCCGGACTCAATAGCGACATTCATGGCTTTGACGAAACTGTCCCGACAATCCGGATAACCTGAGAAATCCGTTTCGCACACGCCAGTGATCACCGCTTCAGCCCCCACCTGATAAGCGTAAATAGACGCCAACGTCAAAAACAGGATATTGCGCCCCGGCACAAACGTGTTCGGTGGGCCATTTTTTGCACAGTTCGCCGACGGGACGGGAATGTTATCGCGGGTCAAGCTGCTGACGGCGAGCTCGTTCAATAGCGTGGTGTCCAGCACCTTATGGGCCGTCACGCCAAAGTGCCGGGCGAGGTCTTTCGCCACTTCGATTTCTGCTCGATGACGTTGCCCATAATCGAAGGTGATGCAGTGGATTTCGTCGTACTTTGGTAATGCGTGGATCAGGCAGGTGGTGGAGTCCTGGCCGCCGCTGAAAACGATCACGGCTTTCTTGGTCACTTCATTCATCCTTGGAATTCCCGGCTTTTGGTTGGGATGTGACCGTAGCGCGAAGTTCAAGGGTTTTGGTGTGGGAAGTTTCGGAAATTGGGTGCTCCATTTTCCGAGTTTGGCTTTTCGCCGTCCCGGCAGGCGCTTGCGGTATTTGATTTCTTGCGGTTGTTTGGGGCTGCTGTGCAGCCCAGCGGGAGCAAGCTCCCTCGCCACAAGGGCGGCGTCAGGGCCGGATTCTGTGGGAGCGGGCTTGCTCGCGATGGTGGCAGTACAGCCAGCATCACCGGTATTGAGCTACCGCTTTCGCGAGCAGGCTCGCTCCCACAGTGGATTCAAGGTGTTCGCAATATCCGGGTGCGCCATCAAGCCCTGTGGGAGCTGAGCTTGCTCACGATAACGGCAGTACAGCCGGCATCACCGGCACTGACTCACCGCAATCTAACCCTGTAGGAGCTGCCGAAGGCTGCGATCTTTTGATCTTTTGATCTTTCGCTTGAGACTCAAGTGTCTGGGGGAAGATCGCAGCCTCGTTTCACTCGACAGCTCCTACACAGCTCCTACATTCCGGCATGGGCTTCAAAAGGTGTTATTGCACCTTCGCCAAGTCCCCTTTCAACGCAACACCCGCCATGATCGCGCCGGCGTGGCATTCGTAGGTTGTCGGGTCTTTGCGTTCGTTGCTCTTGTAGAAGCTGACGATGTTGGTGACGGCATTGGCGCCGGCGTTCTTGGCGGCTTGGTGCAGGCTGATCAGGGCCGATTGCAGGACCCATTCGCAGGCTACTTCATCGGATTTGTTGAAGGCGTTGGTTTTCTTGTTGGTCACCGCCCCTGGGCTGATCACGGTGACGTTGCCGGCCGGTTTGTTGCCGGCCAGGTAGAACTTCACGCTGCCGTCGATCTTGCCGGTGCGGATGGCTTCGGCGACGACTTTGTCGAACGGCAGGAACAGCGCGGTATCACGGGCCTGGCTGAGGCTTGGCAGGGTGCTGAGCAACAGGGCGGCGGTTACGGCGATTTTCTTCAACGACATCATGGTCTCCTTGACGAGGGGTAACAGGGTTTTGAATCCGATTCAGTGCCAGCGGCGGAAAATCAGCGAGGTGTTGACCCCACCAAAGGCGAAGTTGTTGTTCATCACGTATTCGTGGCTCATCGACCTGAACTCGTTGCGCAGGTAATCGAGCTTGCCGCATTGGGGATCAACCTCGTCGAGGTTGAAGGTGTGCACGTAGAGGTCGCGGTTCATCATTTCGATGCTGAACCAGGACTCCAGCGCGCCGCAGGCACCCAGGGTGTGGCCGAGGAAGCTTTTCTGCGAGCTGATGGGCATGTGTTCGCCAAACAGGCTGCTGGTGGCCAGGGTTTCGGCGATGTCACCTTGTTCGGTGGCGGTGCCGTGGCCGTTGACGTAGCCGATGGCCGAAGGTTCGAGGCCGGCATCTTCCAGGGCCAGTTCCATGGCCCGGCGCATGGTGAGCAGTTCTGGGCGGGTGGCGTGCTGGCCGTCGGCGTTGCTGCCAAAGCCGACGATCTCGGCGTGGATCCGCGCGCCGCGCGCCAACGCATGTTCCAATTCTTCGAGTACCAACATGCCGGCGCCTTCACCGATCACCAGGCCGTCGCGGTCCTTGTCGTAGGGGCGCGGGCTGGTTTGCGGTGCTTCGTTTTTCAGGCTGGTGGCGTAGAGCGCATCGAAGACCATCGCTTCGGTCGGGCACAGTTCTTCGGCGCCACCGGCGAGCATCAACGGCAGGCGTCCGAACTTGATGGCCTCGTAGGCATAGCCGATGCCATGGCTGCCGCTGGTGCAGGCGCTGGAGGTGGGGATCAGGCGCCCGGTCAGGCCGAAGAAGATGCTGATGTTGGCCGCCGTGGTGTGGGGCATCATCCGCACGTAGGAGTTGGCGTTCAGCCCTTCGGCCACGCTGTTGAGCAGCATGTTGCCAAAGGCCTTGATCTCGTCGGTGCTGCCGGTGGACGAACCGCAGGACACGCCCATGCGCCCGTCCTTGATCGACTCATCGCCCAGCAGGCCGGCGTCGGCCAGGGCCTGTTCCGCCGACGCGACCGCCAGGCGCGAAACCCGGCCCATGCTGCGCAGTTGCTTGCGGGTCCAGTGGGCCGGGACCTGGAAGTTGTCGATGGGGCCGGCCAGTCGGGTGTTCAGTTCGGTGAAACGGTCCCACTCATCCATGCGCCGGATGCCGCTGCGGTTGGCGGCGAAGTTGGCGGCGATGGTCTCCCAGTCGCTGCCTATGGAGGTGATGCCGGCCATGCCGGTGACGACGACGCGCTTCATCAGCACAAGCCTCCGTTGACGGCCAGGACCTGGCGGGTAATGTAGCCGGCTTCGGCGGACATGAGGAAATTCACCGCACCCGCCACTTCTTCCGGGGTGCCCATGCGCTGGGCGGGGATCATTTTCATCAGCTCTTCCACGGGGACGTTTTCATCGAGCATGGCGGTGTCGATCAGGCCTGGCGCGACGCAGTTGACGGTGATCTTGCGCTTGCCCAGCTCGATTGCCAACGCCTTGGCCGCGCCGATCAAACCAGCCTTCGAGGCGCTGTAGTTGACCTGGCCGCGATTGCCGATCAGCCCGGAAACCGAAGTGATGCAGACGATCCGCCCGGCGGCGCGACGACGGATCATCGGCATCATCACCGGATGCAGCACGTTATAGAAACCGTCGAGGTTGGTACGCATCACCACATCCCAATCGTCTTCGCTCAGGGCCGGGAAGGCACCATCGCGGGTCAGGCCGGCGTTGAGCACCACGCCGTAATAGGCGCCGTGGGTTTCGACATCGGCTTCGAGAATGGCCTTGCACGCGGCCCGGTCGGCCACGTCGAATTGCAGCACCCGGGCGTTGCGGCCCAGGGCCTGGATTTGCGCCTGGACCGCCTCGGCCTCGGCGCGGCCGCTGCGGCAGTGCAGCACGATGTCGTGCCCGGCCTGGGCCAGGCGCAGGGCGATGGCGCGGCCGATGCCACGGCTGGAGCCGGTGACCAGTACGGATTCAGTCATGACGGGTTTCCTGTTGCGGACGGTTCATGAAGGTAATGGGCGGCCTGGGGCGGACGGAATACGTTGAGCCGGGCCGTGGCATGGATGCCGGGGGCGTGGATGTGGCATTCGAACACACCCATGCCGTTGTCGTCTTCCAGGGAGCGCACGCCGTGGATGGTCAGCTCGGCGCCGGCGGGAAAACACTCGACGTTGCATTCGAACTTGCGGGTGCCGAGCAAAAAGCCCAGCGCCACGGCATCACCCCGTTGGCGGGCATGGCAACCGGCAAACGCCGCGACGCTCTGGGCCATCAGCTCGATGCCGACCCAGGCCGGCAGTGCACCGTCGTCGCGGTTGAACAAACCGCCGGGCTTGACGGTGGCGTGGGTATGGATCTGTTCGTCATCGAACGACAGGATCCGGTCGATGAGGATCATGTCGCCGGCATGGGGCAGCAGTTCGGCGAGCGGCCAGTCAATCATGGGGCGTCTCCGATAATCAGGCTGACGTTGTTGCCGCCGAAGGCAAATGAATTGCTCATCAGGCGGCGCGGGGTGGTCGGGTTCAGGCGGGTGTCGGCGGTGACCCAGTCTAGCGCCGGCAGGGCCGGATCGGCCTGGCCGTCCCAGACATGCGGCGGCAGGGCCAGGGTGGTGTTTTCCGTGCTCAGGGCCAACCAGCAGAATGCCGCTTCCAGCGCCCCGGCCGCGCCGAGGGTATGGCCGGTCATGGGCTTAGTGGACGAGCAGGGCACGCCCGCCGGAAACAGCCCGGCCACCGCCTGGCTTTCCATGGCGTCATTGTGTTGCGTGGCGGTGCCGTGCAGGTTCAGGTAGTCGATCTGGCTGGCCTCGAGGCCGGCGCAACGCAGGGCTTTTTCCATGGCTTGGCGGGCGCCGCGACCGCTGGGTTCAGGTGCGGAAATATGGTGGGCATCGGAACTGGCGCCGTCGCCGAGCAAGGCAATCGGTGTGCCTTCGCCTGGCGTCTTGCTCATGAGAAACAGCACGGCTGCTTCGCCAATGTTGATGCCGCTGCGGTTCACCGAAAACGGATTGCAACGTTCGTTCGACACCGCTTCCAACGCGGAAAAACCGTTGAGGGTCAGTTTGCACAGGCTGTCCACGCCACCGCACAGCACGGCATCGCACAGGCCCAGGTCCAGCAGGCGCCGGGCGCTCATCAAGGCGCGGGCGCTGGAGGTGCAGGCCGTGGAAATCACATACGACGGGCCGCTCAGGCCGAGCCAGTCGGACAGAAAGTTGGCCGGCGCGCTGAGTTCCTGTTGCTGGTAGTCGTAGCCGTCGGGAAAGTGCTGCTCGCGCAGGTAATGGGCAATGCCCTGGCTGGCCTCATCGATCCCCGAAGTGCTGGTGCCCAACACGATGCCAATGCGGGCGCGGCCGTAGGCCTCGATAGCCTGGTCGATTTCGGCGCGAATCTGCAGCCCGGCTTCCAGCAGCAGTTGATTGTTGCGGCTGCGGTGCGCCAACAGGGTTGGAGGAATGGGGGCGAGTTCACCCGGCACCGCGGCAACCGGCAACGCACGTTCGGCGACCCAGCCGTCCTTGATACGCACGCCCGAGCAGTCGCCGGCAAACAGGTTGCGCGCGACGCTGTGCTTGTCGCGGCCCAGGGCACAGATCACCCCGAGGGCATTCAAATAGGCGGTCATGGGCTAATGCCAGTCAGTAAGAGAAATAAAGCCGAGCAGTCATCCTGTGGCGAGGGAGCTTGCTCCCGCTGGGTCGCGAAGCGGGCCTGTTTTGGGGCTGCTGCGCAGCCCAGCGGGAGCAAGCTCCCTCGCCACGGTTTATGTGTTTCCCCATGGTATCCACTTGGCCGATCGGTATGAGTCATGGGGCGTTCTCGGTCAACGGTGTGATGCGGTAGCGGGGGCCTTGGGGCAGGCTCATTTCAAAATCCAGCGGCTGCGTGTAGCGCACCTGCCATCGACTATCGAGGGTCCGTTGCGACGCCTGTTGCCGGGCGGCCGGGTAGTTGCCCGGCAGTTCGGCTTCGGGGGTCAGGGCGAACAACAACGCGGCGAACAACTCCCGGGCTTCGGCATTGGGCGGCAGCAGGCCGTCGGCCTGCCATTGGCCAGCGACCAGGCGCTGGCGGGCCACGGGGATGCCCAGCGGGTCCATCATCGACCAACGGATGCCGGCGTCTTCGCGCTGGATCACCAGCAGCCAGTCCTGGCGTTGGCCGGCCAATGTCCGCTCGATGTGCAGTTGCATCGGCAAGGCCAGGGTTGGCGTGCGCTCGGGCAGCGGCGCATGGCTGGCGCAGGCACTGAGCAGCAACAGGCAACCGACAAGCAAAGCACGAATCATCCGATGGCCCCTTCGACAGGCTTGCGCGCCACCACATTGACCAGGGTTTCCTCGCGCTCGCCGAACGGTTTGGCGCGGCGCAGGCCAAAACGCTCGAGTAAGCCGAAGTCCTTGGCGCGGCTCCACCACAGGTACGGATAGGACACGTTGCGGGCCTCGAATTGGAAGCCTTGCCCGCGGATCATCTCCAGGTACTGGGCGGCACTTTTCTGCACGTGCATGGGGTGGCGGAACAGCCAGCGGATCACCCAGGTGTCAATGTAGGCCTCGGTGGATTCGGCGAACATCAGGTAACCACCGGGCTTGAGTACGCGATAGAACTCGGCAAGGGCTTTTTCCTGCTCCACCAGGTGATGGAAGGTCTGGTGGCAGAACAACAGGTCGACGCTGGCATCCGGCACCGCCAACGTCGCGCAGTCGCTGCCGATCAGTTCCACGGCCATGTCCTGGCGTGCGGCTTCCTCTCGGCTCAGGTCCAGGCTATGGGGGTCGGCATCCACGCCGATCAGGTGTTGCGGCGCGAACACCTGGCGCAGGTACTGGAACGATTTGCCCTGGCCGCAGCCGGCGTCCAGCAACACCGGGTTGCTCGGCAGCGGGATGCTGAACAGGCTGCGCAGGTCGTTGATCGCCACGCGCAGCACATGGTGCTGCCAAGTGTGGCTGCGCAGGAACCAGAAACCGAAGCGGGTTTCTTCGACGTAGTTGTCGCTCAGGTAGCTCATGGTTGCTGACTCATGGCGCCGGGCTCGCACAGATTTCCGAAAGCATGCGCAGGCGGCGCTTGGGTTCGCTGACAAACGGGTTGCGCTGATCCCAGGCGTAGCCGGCCAGGATCGAGCTGATCATGCGGCGGATGTCGTCCGAGCCTTCGGTGTAGAAAATCACGTCCTGGAAGGTGCCGGCGTACCAGCCCTCGACGTAGCAGCGGAAGGTGTCGACGCCGCGCTTGAGCGGCTCGGCAAACTCGCTTTGCCAATCCACGCTTTCACCTTGCAACTGACGGTGCAGCACGCCGGCGGCCATGCTCGCCGAACGCATGGCAATGGTCACGCCGGAGGAGAACACCGGGTCGAGGAATTCCGCGGCGTTGCCCAGCAGGGCGAAGCCGGGACCGTGCAGGGTCTTGACGTTGGCCGAGTAGCCGCCGATGGTCCGCGCCGGGGTGTCCCACACGGCGTTTTGCAGCACGCCGGCCAGGCTTGGGGTTTCATCGATGAAACCGCGCAGGCAGGCATCGAGGTCGGTGGTGCGGCCGGCGAAATGTTCCGCCGCCGCGACCACGCCCACCGAGCAGCGTCCGCCGCTGAACGGAATGGTCCAGAACCACACGTCGCGTTTGCTCGGGTGAGTGGTGATCAGAATTTTTTCCCGATCGAACGCCGGGGCGTCGATGCGATCCTCGATGTGCGTGAACACGGCCTGGCGCACCGGGAAATTCGACGGGGCCTCAAGGTCCAGCAGGCGCGGCAGGACTCGGCCATAGCCGCTGGCGTCAAGCACGAAATCGGCCTCGACCCGGTACTCGCTACCATCTTCGCGCTGCACGCCCAGTTGTGGCTTGGCGAGGCTGAAGTCGACGCTGGTGATCGCTTGGCCGTAGCGGATCTCCACGCCTTGCAGGGCGGCCTGGTCGGCCAGCAACTTGTCGAAGTCGGCGCGCTGCACCTGGAAGGTCGTGGGCTTGCCGTTGCTGAAGGTGTCGCCGAAATCGAAGGCGCTGTAGCGCTCGCCCCAGGCAAACGCGGCGCCGTTCTTGCGCTGGAACCCGGCGGCATTCACCGCGTCGAGCATGCCGGCTTCTTCGACGAAATCCAGGCAATGGGACAACAGGCTCTCACCGATGGAGAACCGGGGGAAATGCTGGCGCTCGATGACCAGCACATCATGGCCCTTGCGCTTGAGCAGCGCGGCGGCGATGGCACCGGAAGGGCCTGCGCCGATGATGACGACCTGTCGACGTTCCATTTCAACTGTTGGCACTGGAGCTCCTGGCCGGGACGGCAATCGAGGAAATACGGTGGAAACCGGCTACGGCCGGCAGCAATGTGGCGATCAGCCCCATCAGCATCAGCGTGAAGTACAACGCCGGGCTGATGAGCTGTTGTTGCAAGAGCAGATTGAGGAAGACGATTTCACTCAAGCCGCGAATGTTCAGCAGGACACTTTCGCGCCAGCGACTGGCGCCGGCGAATGACCCGGCGGCCCAACCCAGGCCCAGCCAGTTGCCCAGCAGTTTGCTGGCAATGGGCAACAGCAGCAACGCCGTCAATTGCACCCAGTCGAGGCTGCTCATGGCGCTGTGGACGTTGATCTGCACAATGCCGAACGTGAGGATCAGCGGGATCGCCAGGTACGTCTGCAAGCCCTGCATCCAGGCGATATTGAGCGGCAGCCTCAAGGGGACTTTGAGCGCCGCCATGCACAGCAGGTAGCCGATGCCGACGATCAGCGCATTGAGCCGGTAGTGCTCGGCCACCACCAGCAGGGCAAAGAACACACCGCTGTACAGCAACGGCTGGCGCAGGCCAGCCAGGCGCAACAGCAGCGGCATGCAGGCGCCGGCCAACGGCAACAGCAGGCTGCCCAGGTGGAGGCTGCCCTGGGCCAGGCCGAACAGGCTCCAACAGGCCAGGTCGATCAGGATCGCCGTTTGCACCAGTCGCCGAGTGGCGGCGGGTGGATAATCGATGTGACGCAGGTACAGGTACAGCACCGGGATCGCCGTGATCGCAAACAGCAGTCCCACCGCCAGGGAGCTGATCCACGGCTGGGGCGGCAGCAGCCAGAACGCTGTCGCCAGACCGCAGGCGAACGGAACTGCGAAGCTGGGCAGGGCGATTTTCACGCTCTGGCGGTCCAGGCGCAGGTCGATCACGTCACTGAGGATGTGTCCCAGCAACAGCGCGAACGCGAGGCTGTAGAGGTTCTTCAGCCACACCGGCGACACCAGTTGCGCGCCGCTGAGCTGCCAGCCCGGCTCGATCCAGAAATACATCAGCAGCGGCAGGCCGAAGGTCGCCAGCAACAACTGGCTGACAATCGGGATCAGCCCGAAGCGAGCACCCAGGCGAGTGGCGACTGCGAACAGCCCCAGGACCATGAGCCAGAACAGTAGAATCATCATGGGGCGGGCTCCGCGACCGCCGCGGCGGCGTGGGCTTGATGTCCGGCCCATGGCGCCAGCATGAAACTGAAGGCCAGCCCCAGGCTCACCGCCAGGCCGAAGTTACTCACCGCCGGTGTGCTGGACAGCGCCAGCAGGCCGAACGACAGCCAGGTGGTGATCGCCGCCAGCAACGTGCCCAGCAGGCTCACGGCGGCACCGCCGATCTGCTCGCGCATCAGGATCGCGTAGTCGACGCCGATGGCCGTCACCAGCAACAGGCCGAACAGGCTGAACAACGTCAGTGGCTGACCGAGCCAGCCGAGGCTCGCCAGGCTGCACAGCGCAGCCAGCAGCGGCAGTGCCACGATGCGCAAGGCGCCGCCGACGCCAAACGGCCAGATCAGCACCAGCACAATCAGCACGCAGGAGGCCAGTTTCAACTCGGCGGCACTGACCTGCGTGGCGGCGAAGACCCCGTTCAGGTCGCCCAGGCGATCCACCAGTTGTACGCCTGGCAGATCCACCGCCTGTACCCGCAGCAGCGCCGCATCGTTCAAACCTTGCAAGCTGACCACCGCCGCGACGCCTTGCGCTGTTGATCCGAGCCAGAGTGTGCGATACGGCTCGGCCAACGGACCTGCCAGCGCGGCGTCAATGTCGGTCACCGGCAGCGCCTGTAATTGCGCCAGCTCCGCTTGCAGCGCAGCGACCGGGACGCCCAGGTCCAGCAGCGGTTGCCAGAAGGCTGGCAAGCGGGCCAGGGCCTCACGTACGTTCTGCTGTTCGGCGGGCGGGCTGACCAGTTGGTTCAGCGACAGGTAGCCCTGGAGCTTTTCCAGGCCGATCAACTGATCCAGCCGCTCGTTGAGGGCGGTCTGGCGCTCCAGCAGTTGGGACTGATCGTCGGCGCGGATCAGGAAGAACTGGCTGGTGGGCTGGAAACCGGTGATGCGCGCGATGTCGCGGGCTTCGTCGGTGAGGTGCTGGGGCGTGCCGATCCACTGGCGAATGTCGTTTTTCGTGGTCAGGTGCCAGAGTCCTCCCGCGCAGAACGTCAGCAGCAACGTCAGCAGGACCGGCGTGCGCACCCGCTTGAGCAGGGCTTCGCGGACCTTGAGCAGGTATTGGCAGGCCTGGAGCGGCCATTGGGCAGGACGCAACTCTGCGCCCTTGAGCAGCGCCGGCAGCAGGCAGACGGCGCTCAGGTAGGCGCCCACCAGCCCGGCGGCGGAAAATATCGCGATCTGGGTCAGCGCCGGGAAGGGCGTCCAGGCCAGGGCCAGGTAGCCGATGCAGGTGGTCACAAGGCTCAGGCTCAGCCCCGGTAAAGTCAGGCGCAAGGCCGGCCAACTGCGCCACGGCTTGAGGCTCCAGCTCTTGGACAGGTAGTGCAGTGGGTAATCCACGGCCACGCCAATCAGGCTGGAACCCAGGACCAGCGTCATGACATGCATGCGGCCAAACAAGGCCACGCAGGCCACCGCGCCGAACAGTACGCCCACCAGCACCGGCACGAACGCCAGCCATACGCGCAGGCGCCGGAAGGCCAGCAACAGCAGCAGCAAGATGCCGACGGTCGCGCCACCGCCGACCCAGGTGATTTCCCGCGACGCCTGTTGCTGGCCGCTGGCGGCGTACAGCAGGCCGCTGGCTGCCAGCAGTTGACCTTGGGCCTGGCTCGCCTGGTCGCGGCTGTGTTGCAGCAGTTCGGCCACTTGCAACGGCAGGTTCATGTCGAAGGCGTTGCCCTGGGCGCGGGCCCGCAGCATCACCCAGCTTTTACCGTCGGCATCGGCGACCAGCGCACCGCTGCCGATGTCGAATTTTATTGCGCCGCGTTGTGGCTGGCTGTTCTGGATGCGCCCGGTCAGGCCCAGCCAGTCGTCCTGGCTCGGCACCAGGCTGAAACCGCTGAACGGGTCGAACAGGGCCTGCACCCGTTGTTGGATGAACGCCTCGGGCTGCTCGATCAATTGCTCTCGATCCGCCGCCGAGAGCATCGCCAGCCGTCCGTTGAGCAATTGCGTGCGCAGCGCCGGCAAGTCGGCCTGCAACGTCCACTGCACCTTGTCGAACAGACCGCTGGCCTGCCATTGCTCGCCGAGGGTTTGCGCCAGGGCGATGGCTTGCTGGCGATCGGTATGACCGACCAGCACCAGCACCTCGCGATTGAGCGGCTCCTGCATGCGCTGTTCGGCAATCAATTCCAGGGCATCGGGCGAGGTGCCCGGCACCAGCTCCATGAGATTGGCCGACAGCGGCGCGCCGTTGCGCCATTGCCAGCCGGCGAGCGCGAGCACCGCCAGCAGCAGGATCAGGAACAGCCGGGGCAGCATCCGTTCACTCGGCAAAATCATGTTGCTCCGCTTCGCTCAAAGGTAGCGTGCTGTTGCTGTCCTGCATGCGCAGCACGGTACTGTCGCCTTGGGTTTCCAGCAGTTCGATGCGCTGCACCAGTTCGCCGCCGTCGATGTTGATCTGGTTGAAAACCTGTTTGAGCAGCACCGAGCGTGGGGTCAGGGTGAGCTTCCATTGTTGCGGCTCGCCCGACAGGCTCAGTTCGAAATCCCGTTGCAGGCCTGTGCTGTCACCCTGCAACACCGCGAGGAACAGGCGGTTCTGCTCGGCGCCGGCACTCTTGTTCGGCAGCATCTGCCAGGTGCTGCCGTCTCGTCGGGCGATGCCCTGCGGGGTGATGCGGTAGTCCTGTTGCAGCGGGGTTTGCAGCAGCCACAGCAGGCCGTGGTTTTTCGCCAGCACGAAGCGCCCCTTGCTGGTGAGGGGCTGGGGCAGGGCGCGCAGGTGTTTTTCCTGGACGAACTGCCCGTGGATCACTTCCGGGCGGGCCAGTTGGTCGCTCAGCTGTTGCAAGTCGAACGCCTGGGCCAAGGGTGCCAGGCAGCACAGCAACAGCCAGACTGACAGGCGCTTCATGGCAGTTTCCTTTCCACGGCTTCGACAAACACCCGCGGCGAGGCCAGCAGCATTTCGCGACTGGCGAGGTCCACGGCCACTTGCACCGAACTGGCACGGGTCAAGCGCTCGCCGGTGGTTGCGTCGCTGATCAGGTAATTGATCTTCAGCCGGTTTTCCCACTCCACCAGGCTGGCGCGCACGGTCAGGGCCTGGCCGAACACGGCGCTGCGCACATAGCGCAGTTGCAGGTCGATGATCGGCCAGGCGTGGCCGGATTCGAGCATGTCATTGTAGTTGTGGCCGATCAGGTCGAGTAAGGCGCAGCGGGCCACTTCCAGGTATTTGACGTAGTGGCCGTGCCAGACCACGTTCATCGAATCGACATCGAAAAATGGCACCACGACCTGTGTGTCGACGTGCAAGACACCTTGGTTACGCATGCAGCCTCCAGTGTTGCTCGGCGATGCGTTGCAGGCACAGGCGCAGTTCGCCTTCCAGGGCGCGGTCTTCGATCACCGGCGGGAAATCCTCGGCCAGTTGCTCGTGCATGGCGGCCAGGGCCGGCGGCAGTGGGCGCGCGTCTTCGGCACGGCTGCGCAGCCATACGCCCTGGTTGGCGGCCAGCAAGGTGGCGGCAGCGACTTGTTCGGTCAGCTCCAGCACGCGGATCGCGTCCCGTGCGGCGATGGTGCCCATGCTTACCTTGTCCTGGTTGTGGCACTCGGTGGAACGTGAGAACACGCTGGCCGGCATGGTGTTCTTCAGGGCTTCGGCGGTCCAGGCACTGGTGCCGATCTGCACGGCCTTGAAACCATGGTTGAGCATCGCCCGTTCGGCGCTGGCGCCGGACAGGTTGCTCGGCAGGCCATGGTTGTAGCGCTCGTCCACCAGCAATGCGAGCTGGCGGTCCAGCAAGTCGGCGACGTTGGCCACCAGGTTCTTCAGGCTGTCCATGGCGAAGGCGATATGCCCACCATAGAAATGCCCGCCGTGCAGCACGCGCTCGGCTTCGGCGTCGATGATCGGGTTGTCGTTGGCGCTGTTGAGTTCGGTTTCGATGAACGCGCGCAGCCAGCCCAGGCTGTCGGCCAATACCCCAAGCACGTGGGGCGCGCAGCGCAGGGAATAACGGTCCTGCAGGCGATGCAGCGGCGCGGTGGGGGCGTCGATCGCCAGGTCCTTGCGCAGCCACGCGGCGACTTGCATCTGCCCCGGGTGTGGCTTGGCGGCGAACAGGCGTTCGTCGAAGTGTTCCGGGTTGCCTTGCAGGGCGACGACGTTCAGCGCGGTGATGCGCGTCGCCAGTTGCAGCAGGTAGTCGGCGCGGGCGAAGGCCAGGCAGGCCAGGCCGGTCATCACGGCTGTGCCGTTCATCAGCGCCAGGGCCTCCTTGGGCCGCAGCACCAGCGGGGTCCAGCCCAGTTCGCGGTGCACATCGGCGGCCAGGCGCCGTTCGCCACGGAACATCACGTCCCGTTCGCCGGACAGCGTGGCGGCGACGTAGGACAGCGGCGTCAGGTCGCCGCTGGCGCCCACCGAGCCTTCTTCCGGAATCAGCGGCAGGATGTCGTGTTCGAGAAAGGCCTGCAGGCGTTCCAGCAGTTCTACCCGCACCCCGGAGACGCCGTGGCACAGCGACTGCAGACGCGCCGCCAGCACCGCACGGGTGGCCTGGGCGTCGAGCAGTTTGCCCAGGCCGCAGCCGTGGAACGTGTACAGGTGACGCGGCAGGGCCTCGACGTGGTGCAACGGCACGGCCACTACGCAAGAGTCGCCGTAACCGGTGGTCACGCCATAGATAACGCCTTCCTTGTCCAGCAAGGAATCGAGAAATTGCGCACCCTTGGCGATGCGCTGGCGGAACGCCGGGTCATCCTGCAACTGCGTCGGTGCCTGACGGTTGGCCAGGGCCAGCACATCTTCGATGCGCAAGGGGCGTTCGCCGAAGGTTACCGGCTCAAGAGTGGGCATCGTCATCGGTCTTCCAGAATGGGTAAAAGTTGAACCACTGTTGGGGGGCCTGGAGGCAGTATTGCGCCAGGCGCTCGGCGTAGCGGCCGGCCCAGTGGGCGATCACTTGCTCGCGGTCGTTGCGTTTCCACACCACGGCATCGGCGAAAGGTTCGAGGGTGACGCGATAGCGCCCCTCGTGCTTGAGGCACATCAGCAGGTTGACCGGGCATTTGAGCAGGCCGGCCAGTAGCCAGGGGCCCTGGGGAAAGGCGGCCGGGTGGCCCATGAAGTCCACGGTCACGCTGCGCCCGCCGTGCAGCGGTACGCGGTCGCCGGCAATCGCCAGCCATTCGCCGCGCTCCAGGCGCTCGCTCAACTGCAACATGATCACCGGGTCCAGCTCGCTGACCTGGATCAGCCGCAGGTGCGTGGCACCGGCTTCGCCCAGCAAGCGATTGAACTGCTCGGCGTGCTTGGTATGCACCAGCACGTTCATGGTGACTTTCTCGCCCAGCTCGGCCAGGGCCCGGCACATTTCCAGGTTGCCCAGGTGCGCCCCCACCAGCATTTGCCCGCGGACATCGCGCAGATGATTGCGCAGCAGCGCCTTATCGACGATTTCGATCTGCTCGATGCTCAACTTGCCGTTCCAGACGTCGAGCTTGTCCAGCAGGGAGTCGGCAAACGCCATGAACTGCCCGAACACCCGCCAGCGGGTGGGGCGCAGCTCGGGACGTGCGCTCCAGTCGGCCAGGCGCTGCTGATATTGCCAGGCCGCCTGGCGGGCACTGCGGCCGAAAATGAAGAAGTACAGGACGATGCCGTACAGCACCGGGGTCAGCAAGCGCCGGCCGAGCACCTTGGCGGCGACCGCGGTGAGTTTCATCAGCCAGAAACTGCCGCGCTCCTGGCGGTCGGCCCAATGTTGCTTGTCTTGCTGAAGGCTCATGCCCGCCACCGTCGCCAGAGAATCAGGGGAAAGCGCACCAGCATGCCGAAGAACAACCGGGTGTGCATGCTGGAAATCAGCACGTTGTCGTGGAACAGGCGAAAGTGCGAGACCCCGTCCTGGGGGTAATGGACCCGCGTGTGCAGCCACTGCATTGGCTGATTGCGCCAGGCCAGGCGCACGAGGATGTCCGAATCGAAATCCATGCGCTTGCCGATATTGGCCGAGTCGATCAGCGCCAGGGTCGGTGCCAGGGGATAGACCCGAAAGCCGCACATGGAGTCGCGGATCTGCAAGGACAGGCTGTTGATCCAGACCATCACGTGGGTCAGGTAGCGCGCATACAGGCGACCTTTCGGCACGCTGGCGTCGTAGTGCGGATAACCACAGATCACTGCGTCGGGGTGGGCGCGGGATTGTTCGATGAAGGCTTGCACGTCGCCCAGATCGTGCTGCCCGTCGGCGTCCACCTGCAAGGCATGGCTGAAACCCAGGCGCGCAGCCTCGCGCAGGCCGGTCATCACCGCGCCGCCCTTGCCCTGGTTGACGGCCAGCCTGACCAGATGAACCCGCTCGCCCTCGGCCAGCCGATCGAGCACGGCGGCACACGCCGGGCTGCTGGCGTCATCCACCAGCACGCAGGGCAGGCCGTTGGCGAGCAACGCCTGGACCACCGCCGAGATGGCGGTTTCGTGGTTGTAGACCGGGATGACGGCGCAGGGGTTATGCATGCGGCATGTCTCGGTGGCCAAGGAGCATTTTGTGGCGAGGGAGCTTGCTCCCGCTCGAGTGCGAAGCACTCGCTCTTGAAGAACCAGGGGCGGCTGCGCCACCCAGCGGGAGCAAGCTCCCTCGCCACAGTGATTTGTGCAGATGCCTAGGCATTGTTTTCCCCCAACACAATCCGCCCACTGGAACAGGCCGCCGTGTCATTGCGGTAGGCGAAGTACAGCTTGCCGCGCTCGCGGTCGAAGCGCAGGTGCAGTTGGATTGCATCGCCGGGGCGCACCAGTTGCTGGAATTTCAGCACTTCCATGCCGACGAACCGGGGCGGCAGGTCCAGCAATTGGCGGCCCAGGCTCAAGGCCCAGTCGACCTGCACCACGCCGGGCAGTACCGGCGCGGTGGGGAAGTGGCCGCTGAAGTACGCCAGGTCTGGCGGCACGACCAGTTGCAGGTTCCACTCACCGTCGGTTTCGACGCGCTCCAACACTTCAGGAGCCTTGGGACGTGGCGCCATCAGCAGCGCCTCGACCTCGGCCTGGGGCAGTTTGCCCTGGGCGTTGAGCGGTAACTGCCGCAACCAGCGCCAGCGCCGTGGCAGGGCGAGGGTTTCGCAATGTTCGCTCAGGTGTCGGCGCAGGCCCTCGGTCACGGCGCGCCGGCCCTGGTTGCGCAAGGCACGCAGGCCAGCGTCGGTCAGCACCAGCAGCGCGCCGAGGGAGGCGCGATTCTCCTGCACCACCCCCAGCCGCGCTTCGCTGACCCAGTCGTGGGCCACCAGCGCTTGCTCCAGCATCGGCAGCGAGATGCGTTTTTCTTCGAGCTTGACGATACGGTCCAGTCGCCCGAGCAACTCGAAGCGCCCATCTTCGGCGATTCGTGCCGCGTCGGCGCTGTGTTCCACATGCCCGGCCGGCAGATAGGGCGAGGCGATCAGCAAGGCACCGTCGCTGTCCTGGCTGAGCTCGACACCGGCAAAGGGCTGCCACAAACCGCCACCTTGGCGCCAGGCGATGCCGCCGGTTTCTGAGCTGCCGAATATCTCCGTCGGCCATTGTCCCAGGCGCTGCTGCAAGCTTTGTGCAGCTTCGGCGGGCAAGGCGCCGCCAGAGGAAAACACCCGGCGCACGCAGCTCAAGGCCGGCCAATCGAGGTTGTCGCCCATGCGCTTGAGCAGCGCCGGGCTGGCGACCCAGGCGAAGTCCGGTTGCTCGCGGCTGGCACGTTGCAGGTCTTCGGGGAAGGCCAGTTGCCGACGCACGAAAGTACGCCCGGCGCACAGCGGCCACAGCACCCGGAACAGCAGCCCGTAGATGTGCTGGGTAGCAACGCTGCCGATCATGCAGGCCGGGCCCAGGTCGGCACCCCACAGGTGTTCCAGGGCCTGGACCTCGTTACTCATCTGGCGCAGGGTTTTCTCGATGCGCTTGGGCTCGCCGCTGGAGCCGGAAGTGCACAGGCTCAGCCAGCAGTGATCGAGGTCCAGTTCGGCGGCGTCCATCGGCGCCTGTTGCAAGTCGCCGGGATGTGTATCGCCGGGCTGGTCGGTCAGCCACAGGTCCACGTCTGCCGCCCAGCGCTGGCGTGTATGCGCTTGCAGGTCGGCGGGCAGCAGGACCCGCACCCCGGCGCGCCAGGCGCCGAGCAGGGCGACGGCCAGGTCGGCGGCATCTTCCAGGTGCACCGCCACATGCCGCACGCCCCGGGCATGCAGGCCGGCCGCCAGGCGCAACGCCGCGTCCCGCAGTTGCGAGTGATCCAGTGCCGGAGCGACCGCAACGGCGCGTTCCGGCTGAGCCTTGAGCAGCATCTGCTCAAGTGTTATCCAATTCATGGGCGGCCTCTTACCCGTTGTCGTATGAGCCATTCAATGGCAAACAGCAGCCCCATCAATCCGTAGGAAATCAGGCCGGTGTACAACATCCACCAGCTCAGCGGCGCCCAGAGGGTCAGGGCGGCGGCGAGCAAACCGTTACACAGGAAAAACACGCTCCAGGCCACCGTGACCTGGCGCGTATACACCACCGCCTTGGCCGGCAACTGCGGTTCGCGCAGGCGGGCCAGGCGTTCGATCATCGGTGGGCCGTATTTCAGGCTCAGCCCGAACAGCCCGAGCATGAACGCGCTGATCAGCACCGGGTACCAGCGCAGCAGGAGCGGGCTGTCGAACAGCGCGAGCAATACACAAAACACGATTGCCGTGGCCGCCATCCAGCGGCTGCCGGCCCTGCCTTTGCCAAGCAACGCCCGGGCCAGCCACAGGCTACCCAGCAGCAGTCCGAACTGCCACGGGGCGAAGTGCTCCATGCCGAAATACACCGCAAAGGGGTAGAGCAGGCCCGCCAACAGCAAGCCGAGGCCAATCAGCCGGGTCATGCGGCCGGTTGGACCAGTCGATAGACCGCCTCGACCACGTCATTGACGGTGCGCACCGACTTGAATTCTTCGGCGGCGATTTTCTTGCCGGTCTGGCGCTTGATATGGTCGATCAGGTCGACCGCGTCGATGCTGTCGATTTCCAGGTCCTGGTACAGGTTCGATTCCAGCGTCACACGCTCAGGTTCCAGCTCGAAAAGCTCGACCAGAGCATCGCGCAGGGTGTGGAAAATATCGTCACGAGTTTGCATGGTCCGGTCTCAGGCTACGCGTTTTGCAGTGACGAAGGCCGCAAGGCTTGCCACATTGCTGAAATGGTTACGGGTGTCCTTGGCGTCGGCATCTATCTTGATGCCGTACTGTTTCTGGATCGCCAGGCCAAGCTCCAGGGCGTCCACCGAATCCAGGCCCAGGCCTTCGCCGAACAGGGTCTGATTGTCGCCGATGTCGTCGATACCAATGTCCTCCAGGCCGAGGGCGTCGATGATCAGCTGTTTGATGTCACGGTGCAGATCGCTCATCTTCGGCGAGCTCCTTGATGTAATAGTGATGCAAAAAATCGTTGAGCCTGCGCGAAGCCTGGGGGGGCGGGCCGAGCGCGGCGAACGCCTGTGGGTCTATATCGGCCCCGACGCGGAAACTGAAGTGCACGCGGCGCCGGGGAATGCGATACCAGGGTTCAGCCTTGGTCAGGGTCGTGGGGCAGACCTTGATCGTGACGGGCGTGAGGATTTTCGCACCCCGCAGGGCGATGGCCGCCGCCCCCCGATGAAAGGCCGGCACCTGGCCTGGCTGGGTGCGCGTCCCTTCGGGGAAGACGATCAGCGTCTGGCCCTCTTGCAGGGCGTCGCTGGCGGCATCGAGCATGTCCATGCTGCCGTCGTTGCTGATGTATTGGGTCGAATGCAGCGGGCCTCGGGTAAAGGGGTTGTCCCAGAGGCTTTGCTTGACCACGCAGTTGGCGTCGCGCACCAGCCCGATCAGGAACACTACGTCGATCAGCGACGGGTGATTGGCAATGATCATCTGCCCGGGGCGCCCGAGTCGTTCGGCGCCGTCGATCTGGTAGGTGAGCACGCCGGTGCGGGCCATGAATCGGATAAAGAACCAGAACAACCTCCCGACCGTGCGGCGCGCCCTTAGACGGTGTGCCTGGGCATCGCCAGGCCACCAGGCCAGCAACGGGAACACCAGCAAACGCAGGCACAGCCCGCCCAGCCCGAACAGGGCGAAGCTTGCGGCCGTCGCGACCAGGCGCCAGTAATAGGCGTCGCGAGGTTTACCGGTCACCGGTTGCGTTGCCAGGTCCATACACGATTCTTCCAGGCATGTTGGCAGGTGGTTTCGTTATCAAGCAGGGTACGCAACAGATCCAAGGCATGGGGCCAGTCGCTGCCAGGCAATTGACCGTCCTGCGCGTGCAGATCCAGTTGCCAGTCGTCGCCCGGCGTCAGCAGCAGGCCCACGGCATAGGGGAACGGTACGTCATCGACCCACGGTGCGTAGACCTGCGGCGGTTGTTCTTCGGTAATCACCAGCAATACCGCAGGCGAGCCTTCGTTCAACAGCGCGACGGCCTCCAGCACACCGTGTTCCAAGCCGTCGCCGGTAGCGGCCAGGGCGGTCATTTCGCTGGTTTCGCCGCGCATGATCGACCACAGGCCAATCACCGCGTTGTGCACAGACAGGCTGAATTGGGTTGGCGACAGGGGCTGGTCGGCTGCCAGGTCCTTGAGAATCTCAAATGTGCGCGGGGTTTCGCCGTGACGGGAAATAAAGACCAACGGTAGGTCCGGTCGGCCCTCGGCCAGCGGCCAGCCGACACTGAAGGCCATCCGCGCCAGGCGGCTGAGGCGCCGGCGCTGCATGGCCGGCAGGAATGAAACGTCAGGGGCGGCATCGCTGGTCGGCAATACGACCGGCTGTCGGCTCCATGCCTGCCAATCGTCCACGCTTTCGAGCCCAGGGGCCCACGCGCGCCATTGGGCGATATTGAAATTGATCACAAACTTCACCCCACCCCTGCGGGCTTTTTATTGTCACGGTTCAGTGGTTTGACCCGCGTCCAACCCTGCATGGCCTTGCGACCCAAGTGGCGCGCATTATCCCGGTGCGACTGGCTTGTAGCAAATACTGGTTACATTTTGCCCAGCGAAATGTACGAGTTGGTCTGCTCAAAGCCAGGCTTGGACCATTGTCGCGATCAACACGAGCCTGTCTGTCGGTTGTTTCTGTCACGGTCTGGGCGAATTGACGTCTGAATCGTTGGAAAAGCCACGGTTGCCGTAGTCCTTCTACGCAGAAGGTAGCTAAGCGGTGTCGCTGCCTACTACACTCGGGAATCTTTGATACACGGAGGTTTTGACATGCGGCGCGTGGTGTTCAATCAGAAAGGTGGCGTGGGCAAGTCCAGCATCGCCTGCAATCTGGCGGCAGTCAGCGCCAGCGAGGGCTATCGCACGCTGTTGGTGGACCTGGATGCCCAGGCCAACTCCACTCAATACCTGACTGGCCTGACCGGCGATGACATTCCCATGGGCATTGCCGACTTCTTCAAGCAGACCTTGTCGTCCGGGCCCTTCTCGAAAAAGAACAAGGTGGATATCTACGAAACGCCGTTCGACAACCTGCACGTGATCACCGCCACGGCGGAGCTGACGGATCTGCAGCCCAAGCTTGAGGCCAAGCACAAGATCAACAAGCTGCGCAAACTGCTCGAAGAGCTGGAGGAGGATTACGACCGGATTTACCTGGACACCCCGCCCGCACTGAATTTCTATGCGGTTTCAGCATTGATCGCCGCCGATCGGGTGCTGATCCCCTTCGACTGCGATAGCTTCTCCCGACAGGCGCTGTATGGCCTGCTGGCAGAGATCGAAGAGCTCAAGGACGACCATAACGAAGGCCTGGAAGTCGAAGGCATCGTGGTCAACCAGTTCCAGGCCCGGGCCAGCCTGCCACAGCAGATTCTCGACGAACTGATCGCCGAAGGCTTGCCGGTGTTGCCGGTGTACCTGAGCAGTTCGGTGCGCATGCGCGAATCCCACCAGGCCAGCCTGCCGCTGATCCACCTCGACCCGCGGCACAAGCTGACCTTGCAGTTCGTGGAGTTGCATAGCCTGCTGGAAAGCGCCTGATTCTGACCTGTGCAAAACCAATGTGGGAGCAACTGTGTGGGAGCAAGGCTTGCCCGCGATGAAAACGCTGCGGTCTCTTGAGGACCGCAGCGCCTGGATCGCGAGCAAGCTTTGCTCCCACAAAGCCCGCTCCCACAGTTATCTCATGGCTTCAAATCCCCTGGCTACGCAACCAAGCCATCAACTGCGGCAACGGCAGCGCTCCACTCTGGCGCGCCACTTCCCGGCCGTCCTTGAACAGGATCAGGCTGGGAATCGAGCGGATTCCCAGCTGCGCCGATAATTGCGGGTTGGCCTCGCTGTCGAGCTTGGCCAAGCGGCATTTGCCCGCCAGCTGCGCGGCGGCTTGTTCGAACACGGGCGCGAAGGACTTGCACGGCCCACACCAATCGGCCCACACATCCACCAGCAACGGCAGGTCACCCTTGATCTGGCTGGCGTAGTCGCCTTGCTTGAGTTCGAACGGCTCGCTCAATAACACCTGGGCCTTGCAGCGCCCGCACTTGGGCTGGTCGCCCAGGCGTTCGGCGGGTATGCGATTGAGCCCGTTGCAATGGGGGCAGGGGATCAGCATCAGGTCAGTCTCCAGAAAATCATGGGTACAGATTGAACACTATATAGAAACCACCACAAAAACCCCTGTGGGAGCGAGCTTGCTCGCGATAGCGGCCTGACAGTCGATGCACTATTGACTGATACACCGCCATCGCGAGCAAGCTCGCTCCCACAGGGGTAAATCGGTGTTGCTGATTATTTAGCGTTGGTCAGCGTGTTGTAGCTGGTCATCAGGTTGCGGTAGTCCGGGATGTGGTTGGAGAACAAGGTCGCCAGCCCTTCCACGTCGTTGCGCCAGTCGCGGTGCAGTTCACAGGCCAGGCCGAACCAGGTCATCAACTGGGCGCCCGAGGACGACATGCGGTCCCAGGCCGATTGACGGGTCAGCTCGTTGAACGTGCCGGAGGCATCGGTGACCACGAACACGTCGAAGCCTTCGGCCAGGGCCGACAGTGCCGGGAACGCCACGCAGACTTCAGTCACCACGCCGGCGATGATCAGTTGCTTCTTGCCGGTGGCCTTGATGGCCTTGACGAAATCTTCGTTGTCCCAGGCATTGATCTGGCCGGGACGAGCGATGTACGGCGCATCCGGGAATAGATTCTTGAGCTCGGGCATCAACGGGCCGTTGGGGCCGGTTTCGAAGCTGGTGGTGAGGATGGTCGGCAGCTGGAAGTACTTCGCCAGGTCGGCCAGGGCCAGCACGTTGTTCTTGAAACGGTCCGGGTCGATGTCCCGCACCAGGGACAGCAGGCCGGCTTGATGGTCCACCAGCAGGACGGCGGCGTTATCTTTGTCGAGACGGTTGTAGGAAGTGGTCATGGCGTAGCCCTCATTAAGTTTTGGTTGCCGAAGGTGTCGGCTTGGTTAAGGTTTTTAATGTCGGTGTAGCGATGTTCGGTGACTCATCTGGCCGAAGCGCCGGTTTGAATCCGTGTTGCGTTTCGATGGGTGTAGATTAAAACTGGCACCTTTGATGCGCTAGACTGCAAAAATCCGCCTTAGCGTTCTATTTGGAGAACGATCATCGAAGACCTCAATACGCTTTACTACTTCACCCAAGTGGTCGAGCACCGTGGGTTCGCCGCCGCGGGCCGGGCGCTGGACATGCCAAAGTCCAAGCTCAGCCGGCGTATCGCCCAGTTGGAAGATCGGCTCGGGGTACGCTTGCTCCATCGCACCAGCCGCCACTGCACGTTGACGGAGATCGGCCAGGCCTATTACCAGCGCTGCCTGGCGATGCGGGTCGAGGCCGAGAGCGCGGCGGAAGTGATCGAGCGCAACCGCTCCGAACCCCAGGGACTGGTGCGCATCAGTTGCCCGACGGCGCTGCTCAACAGTTGGGTCGGGCCGATGCTGACCCGCTACATGCTCAAGTACCCGCGGGTGGAGTTGTTCATCGAGAGCACCAACCGCCGGGTGGACCTGATCCATGAAGGGTTCGACATTGCCTTGCGGGTACGCTTTCCGCCGCTGGAAAACACCGACATGGTCATGAAAGTGCTGAGCAACAGCACCCAGTGCCTGGTGGGCAGCCCGGCGTTCCTGGAGCGCTTGTCTTCACCGGCCTCCCCGGCGGACCTCAACGGTTTGCCCAGCGTGCACTGGGGGGCGGCGCAGCGGGAATACCAATGGGAACTGTTCGGCCCGGACGGCACCCGCGCACTGATCCGCCATGAACCGCGGATGGTCACCGACGACCTGCTGGCCCTGCGTCACGCCGTGTTGGCCGGCATCGGCATCGCCCACCTGCCCAGCGTGGTGGTGCGCGAAGACATCGCGGCTGGCCGGCTGGTGGAACTGGTGCCAGGCTGGACGCCCAAGTGCGGGATCGTCCATGCGATCTTTGCTTCGCGACGGGGGTTGTTGCCGTCGGTGCGTACGTTGATTGATTTTCTGGCCGAGGAATTCAGCCAGAGTGATATGGCGTAGTGTGGAGGCAGTTATGCCGGCGGATTTCCCTTGTGTGGGGTTGCTTGGGATGGTGGCCTGATAGTTGGTCGGGTTTTTTTGACTGAGTACATATCCATTGTTGCGGTAACGGCTGCTTAGGGTTCCGCCCTTACGGCGGGTCACTTTTGAGAAGCGCAAAAGTAACCAAAACGCTCATGCCCCACCACTCGGCACCTCGCTAGGGCTCGGTGTGCCCTCACTCCGGCATTGCTCCGTGGGCCGCCGCGAAGGGCCATCCATGGCCCAGCGCGGCTATCCCGGCATCCATGCCGGGATGCCCACTCCACAACACCTTCGTTCAGCCAGCGTGGTTAACGGGGCGCTCGAGATCAACGTCCACCGCGAGGCGGCCTAGTAGCCGACCTGGCTCTCACGGTCGTACACCCCTCAGATCTGTTTGAGCAGGACCTATGGGAGCAAAGCTTGCTCGCGAAGGCGGCCTGACAGCCGGCCTGGCTCTCCCATTCGTACTCCAATCCCATTGTGGGGCTTGCACTCAAGGCTGCCATTCATCAGGTGCGCCGCACTGAAAAGGTGTCACGGCCTCAAAAAACACCACGTACCTGTTTGCAACCTCAGGAGGTCCCATGAGCCATCCTCAAGACCCAGCCACTCCCCAAGCAGTGGACAACCCCAACGACGACGGCTTCGTACTCGGCACCGCCGGCCGCGACGAAGACCCCAACGCCGCGCCGTCCTACGCCATCGACCGCCGCCACGACCGGGACGAACTGACCCCTGAAGACGCCCGCGGCATGCCCGGCTATCTCGAGGAAAAACCGGCCAAACCCAAGGAGAAGGGGGTTGAAGAGGCAGAGCCGGGGATCGAGACGCCTGAGCAGGGGAACGATAAGGTTGGGTGAGTAGGCACACGGTTTGGACTGGCGATGAATCACTCAACGCCACTCAGAAACTTTGTGGCGAGGGGATTTATCCCCGCTGGGCTGCGAAGCAGACCCAAAAAGGATGACCGCGATCAGTCTGATACACCCCAGGACCTTATCTCAGGGCCGCTGCGAGTCCGCTAATCGAACAAGTCGCCGCCCATTGGGAGTTTGTGTCGCCGCTGCTGCGCAAACCCAGGAACGAGAAGGACTACGACCGGTTGGTCGCAGCGCTCGATGAATTGCTGGAATTGATTGGCGAAGACGAAGCCCACCCGCTAATGAGCCTGGTGGACATCATCGGTGAATGGATCGAGGCCTGGGATCACCAACATCGGCCAATGCCCAAGGCCAGCGGCGCCGAGACACTTCGCTACCTGATGCGCGAGCATGGCATGAGCCAGAGCGACTTGCCGGGCGTCGGCACCCAGTCGGTGGTATCGGAGGTATTGAGCGGCAAGCGCCAGCTCAATTTAAGGCAGATCCGCTGGTTGGCGGAGCGCTTCGGCGTATCGGTTGAGACCTTTATTTGATGGCTTGGCGCGGCGCACTAACTGTGGCGAGGGAGCTTGCTCCCGCTCGGCTGCGAAGCAGTCGTCGCTTTTGAGGTTTTGGGGCCGCTGCGCAGCCCAGCGGGAGCAAGCTCCCTCGCCACAGGGGGATGCGCTATGTCGACTGGCGGGGCTCGACGTTGTCCAGTGCCCGGTTCGCCAATAAGCTGCTCAGTTCGATCAGTTGCTGATGAATGCCCATGGCAATGTGTCGCCTGGAGCCTTTCAGGTCGAATGCCAGGTCGCTGACCATGGCGTTGGCCGAGGCCAGGTTTTCGCTGAGGTTGGCGAGCAGGGTTTCGGTGTCGACGCCATTGACGACGGTGAACAATTGGCCTGGATCGGCCTCGGGTTTGCTGGGCTTTGGGTTGAGGTAGTCGTCGAGGACGCGGTCAGCCGTTTCGTCGAATTCTTTTGAGTTTGGGTGGGCTGGATCGGTATCGGGTGGGTTGGGGGTTGCTTTGAACATGGTGAATCTCCGTGATTGATTGGGCCACCACGAC
>NZ_CAKKMI010000031.1:0-70414 GCF_918698105.1 Pseudomonas brassicacearum
CGATAGCGGCGGGTCAGCCACATTGAAGTTGGCTGATCTACCGCTATCGCGAGCAAGCTCGCTCCCACAGGGGATTGCAGCGCACAAACAAAAACGCCCCGATCATCACTGATCGGGGCGTTTTTTATGGCCGTTACCGCAGTCAAGCGGCGATCGACACCTTGAGCTTGTTCATCGCGCTCTTCTCAAGCTGGCGAATTCGCTCGGCCGACACGTTGTACTTCTGCGCCAGGTCGTGCAGCGTGGCTTTTTCCTCGGCCAGCCAGCGCTGGTAGAGGATGTCGCGGCTGCGCTCGTCCAGCACTTCCAGGGCTTCGTGCAGGTTGGTGTTGGAGTTGTCGCTCCAGTCGGCGTCTTCCAGTTGACGCGCCGGGTCGTACCGGTGGTCTTCCAGATAGTTGGCCGGCGATTGGAAAGCGCTGTCGTCGTCCGCTTCGGCGGCCGGGTCGAAGGCCATGTCATGGCCGGTCAGGCGGCTTTCCATCTCGCGCACTTCCCGAGGCTCTACGCCGAGGCTTTCGGCGACACGATGGACTTCTTCGTTGTTCAGCCAGGCCAGGCGTTTCTTCTGGCTGCGCAGGTTGAAGAACAGCTTGCGCTGGGCCTTGGTGGTCGCGACTTTCACGATGCGCCAGTTGCGCAGGATGAACTCGTGGATTTCCGCCTTGATCCAGTGCACTGCAAACGACACCAGGCGCACGCCCATTTCCGGGTTGAAACGCTTGACTGCCTTCATCAGGCCGACGTTGCCTTCCTGGATCAGGTCGGCCTGGGCCAGCCCGTAGCCGGAATAGCTGCGAGCGATATGTACGACAAAACGCAGGTGGGCGAGCACCATCTGCCGAGCCGCCTCAAGATCCTGCTCATAATAGAGACTCTCGGCCAGTTCACGCTCCTGCTCGGGGGTCAGCAATGGAATGCTGTTGACCGTGTGCACATAGGCCTCCAGGTTCGCACCCGGGACCAGAGCATAAGCAGGTTGCAAAGAAGTGGTCATACGAAAAAACCTCCGACTCACATAACTCGTGCAGTTCAGCACTGCGAAAATTGACCGGGAACCCTAGGACAAGTTCCCACAAAAGCTGAAAGGTCAATACACGCAAAAAAACACTTATTTTGGCGCAAGCTCACGCAAGTGGCGTGCGACCGCAATCCATGCACCGATATAACCCAACAGCACCGCGCCAAGCAAGAGCGACAGACCGTCGGCGACTGGCACGCCGGCCAGCGAAAAATCACTGCCGTACAAACCGGCCAACCCTGTTACCGCATCGTTCAACCAGTCCAGGCCGAACGCCAATACACCCCAGGACAGAATCCCGGCACCGAAGCCATACAGCGCGCCCATATAAAGGAAGGGCCTGCGTACATAACTGTCCGTACCGCCAACGAGTTTAATCACTTCTATCTCGGTGCGGCGGTTTTCAATATGAAGACGAATGGTATTGCCTATCACCAAAAGTAATGCAGAAACCAAAAGCACCGTCAGACCGAAGACAAACCGGTCGCCGAGCTTGAGGATCGCCGCAAGACGCTCGACCCAGACTAGATCAAGTTGCGCCTGTTGTACCTTCGGCAACTCGGAAAGTCTTTGTCTTAATGCTTCAAGGGTCGGCTTGTCGACCTCATTCGGCGTCACCAGCACCACGCCCGGCAACGGGTTCTCCGGCAGTTCCTTGAGGGCTTCGCCCAGGCCGGACTGCTGCTGGAATTCTTCAAGCGCCTGCTCGCGCCCGATGTATTCGGCATCGGCCACGCCCGGCATGGCCTTGATCTGCTCGCGCAACGCCTGGCCTTCGCCGGGGCTTGCGTCCATCTGCAGGTACAGTGAAATCTGCGCCGCGCGCTGCCAGGAGCCGCCCAGGCGCTCCACATTACTTAGCAATAATGACAGGCCCATGGGCAGGCTCAGCGCAACCGCCATGACCATGCAGGTAAAGAAGCTGCCGATGGGTTGCTTGCCCAGGCGCCGCAGGCTGTCCAGCAGGCTGGCGCGATGGCTTTCGATCCAGGCGCGCAGCAGTGTGGCGAAGTCCGGGCCGTCGTCATCGTCGCGCTTTTTCTTTTGCGGCTGCGGATCGGAGGCCTTCGGGGCCACGCGTTCGGCCACTTTCGGGCTGCGGGTCGCACTCATACGCCGGCCTCCCCGTCACCGATCAATCGACCGCGCTGCAAGGTGAGCATGCGGTGACGCATACGGGCGATCAAGGCCAGGTCGTGACTGGCGATCAGCACACTGGTGCCCAGGCGGTTGATGTCTTCGAATACGCCCATGATTTCCGCCGCCAGGCGCGGGTCGAGGTTACCGGTGGGTTCGTCCGCCAGCAGCAAGGCCGGGCGATGGACGATGGCGCGGGCGATGCCGACGCGCTGCTGCTGGCCGGTGGACAGGTCGCCTGGGTACAGGTCGGTCTTGTCCGACAGGGCCACACGCTCCAGGGCCGAGTCCACGCGCTTGATGATCTCGGCCTTGGACAACCCGAGGATTTGCAACGGCAATGCCACGTTGTTGAACACCGTGCGATCGAACAGCAACTGGTGATTCTGGAACACCACGCCGATCTGCCGTCGCAGGTAGGGGATCTGGGCATTGCTGATGGTGCTCAGGTCCTGGCCAGCCAGCAGCAGTTTGCCGGTGGAGGGCCGCTCCATCGCCAGCAGCAGGCGCAGCAAGGTACTTTTACCGGCGCCGGAATGGCCGGTGACAAACAGAAACTCGCCCCGACGGACCCGAAAGCTCAGCTCATGCAAGCCGACGTGACCGTTCGGATAGCGTTTACCGACCTGTTCGAAACGAATCATGAATGCTCCCGTTCGGCAAACAGTGCCTGGACAAAGGGCTCGGCTTCAAAGGAGCGCAAGTCGTCGATGCCTTCACCCACGCCGATATAGCGAATGGGCAGGCCGAACTGCTTGGCCAGGGCGAAAATCACCCCGCCCTTGGCGGTGCCGTCGAGCTTGGTCAGGGCCAGGCCGGTCAGTTCGACGGTCTGGTTGAATTGCTTGGCCTGGTTGATGGCGTTCTGGCCGGTCCCGGCGTCCAGCACCAGCAGCACTTCGTGGGGTGCGTCGGCGTCGAGCTTGCCGATCACCCGGCGCACCTTCTTCAATTCTTCCATCAGGTTGTCTTTGGTGTGCAGGCGACCGGCGGTGTCGGCGATCAGCACGTCGATGCCACGGGCCTTGGCGGCCTGCACGGCGTCGAAGATCACCGAAGCGGAATCGGCGCCGGTGTGCTGGGCGATCACCGGGATCTTGTTGCGCTCGCCCCACACTTGCAGCTGTTCGACCGCGGCCGCGCGGAAGGTGTCGCCCGCCGCCAGCATGACTTTCTTGCCTTCGAGCTGCAGCTTCTTGGCCAGCTTGCCGATGGTGGTGGTCTTGCCGGCGCCGTTGACGCCGACGACCAGGATCACGAACGGCTTGTTCTGCGAGGCGATCACCAGCGGCTTTTCCACCGGCTTGAGCAGGCTGGTCAGCTCGCCCTGCAGGGATTTGTACAGGGCGTCGGCGTCGGTCAGCTGCTTGCGCGCGACTTTCTGGGTCAGGCTCTGGATGATCACCGAGGTGGCCTCGACACCAACATCGGCGGTCAGCAGGCGAGTCTCGATGTCTTCCAACAATTCGTCGTCGATGACTTTCTTGCCCAGGAACAGGCTCGCCATGCCTTCGCCGATGCTGGCGCTGGTCTTGGACAGGCCCTGCTTGAGGCGGGCGAAGAAGCCGACCTTGTTTTCCTCGGCGCTACGGACGGGCTCGACGGGGGCAACGGTTTGCGCTACAGCAGGTGCCGGCTCGGGTGCGGCAGGCGCAACCACGGGGGCAACGACGGCGGCTGGCGGCTCAATGACAGCGTCGACGACGGGCGCCTCGACAACCTGCGTCGGCGCTGGAATCGGCGGGGTGATATGGGGCGCCGCTTCCTCGACCAGCGCAACCGGCTCTTCCGCCACCGGCAAGGTCAACCAGGGGGTTGGCTCGACGGGCGGGGTCAGCGGTTGCTCGGCCACCGGCTCAGCAACAGTCTCAGGCTCGACCGGTTGCAGCACTGGCTCGGCAATCGGCAGGACGATGGGCGCGGTTTCTTCGACCACTGCCTCGGCGGCGGGCTCAGGCAGCGGTTGTGGCTGTTCGACGACGGTTTCCTGCGGCTTCTTGCGCAGCCATCCGAACAGGCCTTTTTTCTCGCCAGCCGCAGCTGGGGTCTTCTTGTCGTCGTTGGAACCAAACATGGAGGACGGCTATCTCACGGTAGCGAAGCGCCACAAGGGCGCCTCGGTGATAAATATTCAATGCTGAACAGACTGCGTTTCATCCAGCTTGTTCACGCGCAACATTTTGTCGAGACGTCCCAAGGACACCCCAAAGTCGATTTTTTCGAAGGACTGGTACGGCATCATCGGCGAAAACGCCGGGATCAACGAGCAAACCCGATGTTTCTCCGGGGAACCCAGACAACCCCGGGCCGATAAAAGGCCCGATAGGCGTGGCCGCCAGTAAAACGGACCGTTATCCTAGCACCCTCTCGCCCGCCGACGCTAAGACCTAGCGGGCAATCCAACAGGTTTAAACACGAATGAATGCTCTTGCCCGCCGCGCCGCAGGCCTGCTGCTCAGCACAGTTTGTCTGCCCTTTTCAGCCTTGGCTGCCGACCCACAACCCACCCACGAATTTACCCTCGACAACGGCCTGAAGGTCGTCGTGCGCGAAGACCATCGTGCGCCGGTGGTGGTCTCCCAGGTCTGGTACAAGGTTGGCTCCAGCTACGAGACGCCAGGCCAGACCGGTTTGTCCCACGCCCTTGAGCACATGATGTTCAAAGGCAGCGAAAAAGTCGGTCCCGGCGAAGCGTCGCTGATCCTGCGCGACCTCGGTGCCGAAGAGAACGCCTTCACCAGCGATGACTTCACCGCCTATTACCAGGTACTGGCCCGCGACCGCCTGGGCGTGGCCTTCGAGCTGGAAGCCGACCGCATGGCCAGCCTGCGCCTGCCGCCGGAGGAGTTCAGCCGCGAGATCGAGGTGATCAAGGAAGAGCGCCGCATGCGCACCGACGACAAGCCCATGTCCAAGGCCTACGAGCGCTTCAAGGCCATGGCTTACCCGGCCAGCGGCTACCACACGCCGACCATCGGCTGGATGGCCGACCTGGACCGGATGACTGTCGAGGAGCTGCGTCACTGGTACGAATCCTGGTACACCCCGAACAACGCGACCCTGGTGGTGGTCGGCGACGTGAAGCCGGACGAGGTCAAGTCCCTGGCCCAGCGCTATTTCGGCCCGATTGCACGGCGCGCGGTGCCGGTCGCGAAAATCCCCCTGGAGCTGGCCGAACCCGGCGAGCGCCAGATCACCCTGCATGTGCAGACCCAACTGCCCAGCGTGATGCTGGCCTTCAATGTGCCCAGCCTCGCCACCGCCACGGACAAAACGTCGGTCAACGCCCTGCGGCTGATCTCGGCCCTGTTGGACGGCGGCTACAGCGGGCGGATCCCGACCCAGCTGGAGCGCGGCGAGGAGTTGGTGTCCGGCGGTTCGTCGAGCTACGACGCCTACACCCGTGGCGACACGCTGTTCACGTTGTCGGCGACGCCCAACACGCAGAAAAACAAAACCATCGCCCAGGCCGAAGCCGGTCTGTGGCGCTTGCTTGAACAGTTGAAAACCACCGCGCCGACAGCCCAGGAGCTGGAGCGTGTGCGTGCCCAGGTCATCGCCGGCCTGGTCTATGAGCGCGACTCGATCACCAGCCAGGCCACCGCCATCGGCCAGTTGGAGACCGTCGGTTTGTCCTGGAAGCTGATGGACACCGAACTCGCTGAACTGCAAAGCGTGACCCCGCAAGATATCCAGAAGGCAGCCCAGCTGTATTTCACCCGCTCGCGCCTGAGCGTTGCGCATGTCCTGCCCGAGGAGAAAGCTCATGAGTGAGCGCAAATCACGGCGCCTGGTATTGATCGGCCTGGCGCTCATCGTCTTGGCCGGTTCCCTGGCGTTCTATCTGTCGCCGTCCACCGACGTCACCGCCAGCCAGGCGTTGGATAACGCCAAGTCCGGCAACAAGCTGCAATCGTTGGCGGAACTGGACGGCAAGGCCCCCAGCCACCGCCAGCTCGACGTGCAGACCTGGAAAACCGCCGACGGCGCCAAGGTGCTGTTCGTCGAGGCCCGGGAATTACCCATGTTCGACCTGCGCCTGACCTTCGCCGCCGGCAGCAGCCAGGACGGCGACGCTCCCGGCCTCGCGCTGCTGACCAACGCCATGCTCAACGAAGGCGTGGCCGGCAAGGACGTCAGCGCCATTGCCCAAGGCTTTGAAAGCCTCGGTGCAGACTTCGGCAACGGCGCCTACCGTGACATGGCCGTGGCGTCCCTGCGCAGCCTCAGCGCAGCCGACAAGCGTGAGCCGGCATTGCAGCTGTTCGCCGAAGTCGTCGGCAAACCGACCTTCCCTGCCGACTCCTTCGCCCGCATCAAGAACCAGATGCTCGCCGGTTTCGAATACCAGAAGCAGAACCCGGGCAAACTGGCCGGCCTGGAACTGATGAAGCGCCTGTACGGCGATCATCCTTATGCCCATTCCAGCGACGGCAGCGCCGAGAGCATTCCACCGATCACCCTGGCCCAGGCCCGGGCTTTCCACGCCAAGGCCTACGCCGCCGGCAACGCAGTGATTGCGCTGGTGGGGGATTTGTCCCGCGCCGAAGCCGAAGCGGTTGCCAACCAGGTGTCCAGCGCGCTGCCCAAAGGCCCGGCCCTGGCGAAAACGCCGGCACCGGTGGAGCCGAAGGCAAGCATTGGCCACATCGAATTCCCGTCCAAGCAGACCAACCTGATGCTCGCCCAACTGGGCATCGACCGCGACGATCCGGACTATGCCGCCGTGTCCCTGGGCAACCAGATCCTCGGCGGTGGCGGCTTCGGCACTCGGCTGATGACCGAGGTGCGGGAAAAGCGCGGTCTGACCTACGGCGTGTATTCCGGCTTCACGCCAATGCAGGCCCGCGGCCCGTTCATGATCAATCTGCAGACCCGCGCGGAGATGAGCGAAGGCACCTTGAAACTGGTGCAGGACGTGTTCGCCGACTACCTCAAGAACGGTCCCACCCAGAAAGAACTCGACGACGCCAAGCGTGAGTTGTCCGGCAGTTTCCCGCTGTCCACCGCCAGCAATGCCGACATCGTCGGCCAGCTCGGCGCCATGGGTTTCTATGACTTGCCGCTGAGCTACCTGGAGGACTTCATGCGCCAGTCCCAGGAGCTGACGGTCGAGCAGGTCAAGGCCGCGCTGAACAAGCACCTGAGCACCGACAAAATGGTCATCGTCACCGCTGGCCCGAGCGTGCCGCAAAAGCCGCTGCCGCCCCCCACTGACAAACCTGCCGAGCAGCCGCTCGGGGTTCCGGAGCACTAATGGCCCGCCCATCGAATTCCAGCAAGAAACCCGTGCACAACGGTGTGAACCAGTTGCGCATCATCGGCGGCGAATGGCGCAGCCGGCGCTTGAGCTTCCCGGACGCCCCGGGCCTGCGCCCCACTCCCGACCGCGTGCGCGAAACCCTGTTCAACTGGCTCGCGCCCTATGTAGCGGGTGCCCGGGTGCTCGACCCGTTCGCCGGCAGCGGCGCACTGTTTCTCGAGGCCCTGTCCCGTGGCGCCGCCATGGGCCAGGCGCTGGACGCCAGCAACCTGGCGGTCTCCAGCCTGAAAGAACACTTGGGCACCCTGCGCTGCACCGTCGGCCAGGTGCAAACCGCCGACGCGCTGCGCTACCTGGACAGCCAACCGGCGACGCCTTTCGACCTGGTGTTCCTCGACCCGCCTTTCAACCAGAACCTGTTGCCGGCCGTTTGTGCATTGCTTGAAGACCGGCAATGGCTGGCCGAGGACGCCTGGGTCTACACCGAAAGTGAGACGGCGCCCTCGACACTCGGCCTGCCGAGCGGCTGGCGCCTGCATCGCGAGCAGAAATCCGGCCGGGTCTTCTACGCACTGTGGCAACGCACCGCTGGAACAGTTGCCCCTGTCTGAACCGAAGAACGCTTCAAAGGTGCGATACATAGTTACCGCACTTCGCCATCTCGAAAACGCCACAGTGAATGACACAACTTTGTAAATCACTGAGGGCAATTCACTCATGGACATTTTGCGCAGCAGGATGCTGCTTTTCTTCGGGTTGGCACCGCTAATGGCGGTAGCCGACTCCCCACCCACGCATGAATTTACCTTGGACAATGGCTTGAAGGTGGTCGTACGCGAAGATCATCGTGCGCCACTGGTCAACTCGCAGCTCTGGTTCAAGGTTGGCTCAGCCGATGAAGCGCCGGGCCGTTCGGGGCTGTCTCATGCACTGGAACACATGGTCTACAAGGGAAGTAGCAAGGTTTGCGCGGGCGAAGCCATGTCGATCCTCGGCACCCTGGGCGCCGCGTACAATGCGTTTACCGGCGAAGATTTCACCGTCCATCATCAAACCCTGGAGCCCCGGTATCTGAGTGTCGCGTTCGAGTTGATGGCCGACCTCATGTCGACTGCCCATCTGCGCGCGGAGGATTGGGTGCCCGAAATTGCGACCATTCGTGAAGAGAGGCGCGAGGGCGAAGATCAGCCTGAGATGCTGGCACGGGAGCGTTTCCTTAGCCTGGCCCATCTTTCCAGTGGCTATCGCACGCCCACCATCGGCTGGATGCACGATCTGCACCGTCTGGACGTCGCCGACCTTCGCGACTGGTATCAAACCCGCTATGCGCCCGGCAACGCTGTACTGGTCGTGGTGGGCGATGTCACGCTAGAACAGGTCAAATCGTCGGCGCAGCGCTACTTCGGTGTGCTGGAAGCCCGCCCTTTCACTGCGCCGCGCACACCGCTGGAACTGGACCGACCGGGGGAACGCAGGCTCATGCTCACCGTTCCCAGCACCCATTCCGAGTTGCTGATGGCATTTAATGTCCCAGCGCTGCTCACCGCCGAATCCCCACGGACCGTGCATGCCCTGCGCTTGCTCCAGGTGTTGCTGGCAGGCTCAAATAGCGCCCGGCTACAAGCGCAGCTTCAATTCAAGGCTCCGCTGTTCTCCAGCGTGTTCTCCGAGTACATATGGCTGGGACGTGGCGACAGTCTTCTGTTGATCGACGCAAACCTCACCAACGCCTACACCGGTTCGCTCGATGACGCCGAGGCGCGTGTGTGGCAAGAGCTGGAGAAGCTGCGCCTCCATCCCCCCGCCCCTGATGAGCTCGAGCGAGCTCGCACGCAACTGATCGCGCAGAATATCTACAGCCAGGATTCGATAGAAGGACAAGCTCATTACCTCGGTGCCCTGGTGAGCAGCGGCCTGCCTTGGCGATTGATGGATGAAGAAATCGCCGAGCTGAAAGCAGTAACCCCTGAAGATATCCAACAGACAGCCGCGACGTATCTGACCCGGGATCGCATGTCCATCGCTCACGTCCACGGGGGCCAAACCGATGAATAAATCAGCCCACCCTATCCGCCAGGCGCTGCTCGGCATCGCACTGCTGGGCCATTTCATACCCACCCTGGTCTTTGCCGATAGCGTGCCGGGCGGCTCCGCCGGGCGTCTGCAATCGCTGCTTGAACCGGACAATATCGCGTCCAAACCGCGCCCACTATCCATCAAGGGCTGGAAGACTACGTCAGGCAGCAAAGTGCTGTTCATCCGCACAACGGCGTCGCCCATGTTCGATATCCATGTCAGCTTCGACGCGGGAAGCGTCCGAAGCAATACTCCCGGTCTCGCCGCCGTCACCTTCAGCATGATCAACGAAGGCACGCCGGGTAAGGAAAACCATCAGGCAATCATCGAGACCGTCCAGGCCCTGGGCGCGCAACTCGACATGCATATAGATAGCCAGCGCAGTGCATTCTCCCTGCGTAGTTTGAGCGCAGTGGAAAAGAGCAGCCCTGCCCTGCAACTGTTTTCGCAAATGCTGGGCAAGCCATTGCTCAGCGATGAAGCATTAGCGAGGGTAAAAAACGAGTCGAACGACATACTGCTGCACGAAAAACGGAACCCGCAAAAAATCGTGACCCAACGTCTCAAGGAACAACTGGCTCCCCAGACACCCTATGCTCAGCCGGTGTTTACCACGAACGATGCACTGACACGCCAGGCGGTACAGGACTTCCATCGGCAAGCCTACTCGGCACGAAGCGCGCAAATCACCCTGGTGGGCGACCTCACGCTGGAACAGGCCCAACTGATCAGCCGGCAGATCAGCGATGCCTTGCCCCACACCACCCTGGCCAGCCCCAACGCGACCTCACTGGCAGGCACGCCGAGGACCAGCCATATCGAGCGCGCGGACCAACAAACTCAACTTCTGCTTGCCCAGCTCAGCGTGTCCAATAAACATGTCGACTACCCCGCGCTGGATGCGGCAACCAGAATCCTTGAAACACGGCTGATGACCGAGCTGAGGGAGAAGCGCGGCCTGGTGTATGGCGCCGATATCCAACACTGGGGCTGGATCGATAACGGCGTGACGGTCATTACCCTTCGGACCAGTCCGAAATTCAGCCAAGGCACTCAGGGATTGATACGTTCAATGTTCAATGACTATTTGCGCGACGGACCCACGCAGCAGGAACTTGACCAACTGAAACGCCGGATGCAAAGCTCGAACGCTCACAACAGCACCAACAATGCGCAGATTCTTCACCGGCTGGTCGAAATCAATCGATACGACCTGCCCCTGGACCTGGATTACAGCGCCCAGCAAATGCAACGCCTGTCGCTCAAGCAGATCAAGGACGCACTGAACCGGCACTTAGCAGACGACCGCTGGCATGTGGTGACGGTAGGCCCCACGGTTGAGCAGCAACCCTTGCCATTGCCCGTACCGCCGTCGGCCGGCGCAATCTCTGCGCATTCGTGCCCCGCTGCGCAGACGGTTGAAGCCAGTTAGACTCACACAGCACCAGGCGCAGCTTTGCGCCTGGTGCCTATGCTTGAATGACAGGATCAGACGTGCGTGCAGACTCCCATGTCCAGCCAAACATTTACACCGGCCTTCGGCCTGACCAATCCCCACCTGCAGACGCTATGGGGGCCATTGTGGCGAAAATTGTCCCCCATCAGTCGTGAACGTGAGCGGCTTTGGCTGCAAGACGGTGATTTCCTCGACCTTGACTGGCATGGCCCCCACAGCGCCGAGGCGCCATTGGTGCTGGTGCTGCACGGGCTGACCGGCTCTTCCAATTCGCCTTACGTGGCCGGGCTGCAACAGGCCCTTGCTCGCCAGGGCTGGGCCAGTGTGGCCTTGAACTGGCGTGGCTGCTCGGGTGAGCCGAACCTGCTACCTCGCAGCTACCACTCGGGCGCCAGCGAAGACCTGGCCGCCGCCATCACCCACTTGCGCGCCCGACGACCCTTGGCGCCACTGTTTGCGGTGGGTTATTCACTGGGCGGCAATGTGCTGCTCAAGCACTTGGGGGAAACCGGCCGCGACAGCCAGTTGCAAGGGGCGGTGGCGGTCTCGGTGCCGTTTCGCCTCGACCAGTGCGCCGATCGCATCGGCCAGGGATTCTCCAGGTTCTACCAGGCGCATTTCATGCGCCAGCTCGTGGCCTATGTGCGCAACAAGCAACGCCAGTTCCAGCACGACGGACGCCACGAAGGCCTGGCGACCCTGGCAGCGCTTGGCCCGTTGGAAAACATGCGCACCTTCTGGGACTTTGACGGCCGGGTGACCGCGCCGCTGCACGGGTTCTCCGATGCCGCGGATTACTACCGCCGTGCCTCCAGCCGTTATTTCATGGCCGGCATCAGCACGCCGACCCTGGTCATCCAGGCCGCCGACGATCCTTTTGTGTTTCCTCACAGCTTGCCAGAACCGGACGAATTATCCGCCTCGACCCGGATTGAACTGCACGCCCAGGGCGGACATGTGGGGTTTGTCGACGGAACCCTGCGGCGCCCGGGGTATTACCTGGAGCGGCGGATTCCCGATTGGCTGGCCAGCCTGGGGCAAGGGTGAGCATGAGGAAGTTTACAGCCCACACAAATCCCCTGTGGGAGCGAGCAAGCTCGCTCCCACAGTTTTCCGGGGGGGACTTTATTCGCCCTTCGCCACGCCCCGCTGGGGATCATTGATCCACTCACTCCACGAGCCGGCGTACAGCCTTCCCAACGGGTAGCCTGCCAGGCACAAGGCAAACAGGTTATGGCACGCCGTCACGCCGGAGCCGCAATAGGCCACCAGATCGGTGGGCGAGCGCTCGCCCAGTTTTTCGGCGAAGCGCTGCTTGAGCTGGTCGGCCGGCAAGAAGCGGCCATCGGCGCCCAGGTTGTCGGTGAACGCCGCGCATTGGGCGCCCGGGATATGCCCGGCCACCGGATCGATCGGCTCGACTTCACCTTTGAAACGCGGCAACGCCCGGGCATCCAGCAGGGTCATGTCCGCTTGGCCGAGGCGCTGTTGCAGCGCTTGGGCATTGAGTACCAAGCCGGCATCCGGCGTCCCGCTGAAAGTCCCACGACTGTTCTGTGGCGGATCCAGGCTCAAAGGCAAGCCGGCGGCGTGCCAGGCCTTGAGCCCACCGTCGAGGATGTACACGCCATCGCGCTTGCCCAGCCAGGCCAGCAACCACCAGGCCCGCGCGGCATAGGCGCCGGGACCGTCGTCGTAGAGCACGACATCGCTATCGTTATCGATCCCCCAGGCCTTGAAGCGCTCGATCAAGGCCTCGGGCTCGGGCAGCGGATGACGCCCGGTCACGCCTTTGGTCACCGCCCCGCTCAGGTCGCGCTCAAGGTCCGCGAACGACGCATCGGCGATATGGCCCTCGGCATAACTGCGCGGACCATAATCGGGGTCTTCCAGGGCAAAACGGCAATCGAGGATGACCAGCCCTGGCTGTGATCGCCGCTCTTCGAGGGCTTGAGGGCTGATGAGTTGCGCAATGGGCATGGTGAACTCCTGTGGCTAAGTCGGGGATCAGTCCTGCTGCCCTTCCTCCAGGGTCTGGGCCAGGGGGACGTAATATTCTTTGAACAATGCATCCACCTCTTCGCGGGCCTGATCGGTCACGAAACCGGCCTCCAGCACCAGCACCTGATACACGCCACGCTTGATGGCCTGCTCGCTCAGGTGGCTGAAGTTTTCCCGCGTGGTGCACAAAAATCGCACCCAGGAGGTGAGGATGATCCAGGCATTGAGGGTCAGGGACTCGATCTGCACCCGGTCCATCTTCAGGATGCCGGCGGCAACGAAGCCTTCATAAATAGCAGTGCCGTGGATCAGGCTGCGCTGGGAAAACCGTCGATAGCGCGCCGCAAGGTCCGGATCGCTGTCGAGCAGATGTTCCAGGTCCCGGTGCAGAAAACGGTAGCGCCACATGGCCGCCAGCAGCTCCTGCAAATAGAAGCGCTTGTCCTCCACCGTGGCCGCACGGCCCTGGGGCGGGCGCAAGAAGCTGTCCACCAGGTCCTCATATTCACTGAACAAAACGGCGATGATCGCCTGCTTGTTGGGGAAGTGGTAATAGAGGTTGCCAGGGGACATGTCCATGTGGGCAGCAATGTGGTTGGTGCTGACGCTACGCTCGCCTTGCTGATTGAACAGCTCGAGGCTGTTTTGCACGATGCGCTCGCTGGTTTTCATTCGTGGGGCCATGGTTTGGGCTTTAATTCGACGAAGGCATTGATCGGCATCTTACGACCTATCGGTCACAGGAAAAACCCATCGCCGTTACGGATGCCATTGACTTTCTAGAGTATAAGCTCTAAAAAACATCCACTCTAATAATATCCGGTACCCGACGATGCCTGCCGACGTTGCCTACCTGCACGAGTCTCAACAACAACTGGACGAGCTGCGGTCGCTCTTCGATGCCCAGCGCCAGGCCTACACCGTCCAACCGATGCCACCGGCCGAACAACGCCGACAATGGCTCAAGGCATTGCGCGAGGTGTTGAGCAACGAACGACAAGCCCTGATCGACGCCATCAGCCAGGATTTCAGCCACCGCAGCGCCGACGAAACACTGCTGGCTGAGCTAATGCCAAGCCTGCACGGCATCCATTACGCCAGCCGGCATCTGCAGGGCTGGATGAAACCCTCGCGGCGCAAGGTCGGCATGGCCTTCCAGCCGGCCTCGGCCAAAGTGGTGTACCAGCCGCTGGGCGTGGTCGGGGTCATCGTGCCGTGGAACTACCCGCTGTTTTTGGCCATGGGGCCGCTGACGGGAGCGCTGGCGGCGGGCAACCGGGTGATGCTCAAGCTCAGCGAATCGACACCGGCGACCGGCTTGCTGCTCAAGCAATTGCTGGCCCGGGTCTTTCCCCAGGACCTGGTCTGCGTGGTGCTTGGCGAAGCGGAGGTCGGCATGGCGTTCTCCAAGCTGCCCTTCGATCACCTGCTGTTCACCGGCGCCACCAGCATCGGCAAGCATGTCATGCGTGCCGCTGCCGAAAACCTGACCCCGGTCACCCTCGAGCTGGGCGGAAAGTCACCGGCCATCGTATCTATCGACGTGCCACTCAAGGACGCCGCCGAACGCATCGCTTTCGGCAAGACCCTGAATGCCGGGCAAACCTGTGTCGCTCCGGATTACGTGCTGGTGCCGCAGAACCGCGTCGGCGAGTTCGTCGAGGCGTATCGCGAGGCGGTTCGCGGGTTTTATCCGACCCTGGCGAACAACCCGGACTACACCGCAATCATCAACGAACGGCAGCTGGCGCGGCTCAACGGCTACATCAGCGACGCCACCAGCAAGGGCGCGCTGCTGATCGAACTGTTCGACCAGGGGCAGGACCGCCGCATGGCCCACAGCCTGCTGCTCAACGTCAGCGATGAAATGACCGTCATGCAGGACGAGATCTTCGGCCCACTGCTGCCCATCGTGCCCTATGAGCATCTGGACCAGGCGTTTGCCTACATCAATCAGCGACCCCGCCCGCTGGCGCTCTACTACTTCGGCTACAACAAGGCCGAACAGAATCGCGTGCTCCACGAAACCCATTCCGGCGGCGTCTGCTTGAACGACACGCTGCTGCATGTCGCCCAGGACGACCTGCCGTTCGGCGGCATCGGCCCCTCCGGAATGGGGCATTACCACGGGCATGAAGGTTTCCTGACCTTCAGCAAGGCCAAGGGCGTGCTGACCAAACAGCGATTCAACGCCGCGAAGCTGATTTATCCGCCCTACGGCAAGCCTTTGCAGAAACTGATCCAGAAGCTGTTTGTCCGCTGACGCGTCTCTTGCCGGGTAATCACAATAATGAACCCAAGCCTCACCGATACACCCGCGCTGTCACGGCGCGGCCTGCTGAAGTTCAGCCTCGGCGCCAGCGCCTTCCTGGCCACCGTCGGTGTGGGCGCCAGCCTGAGCGGTTGCTCGCCAAGCCAACCGGCCAACGGCCTGGCGGCCCTGCGCGACAGCGACCTGCCATTTTTACGCAGCGTCATCCCCGTGATGCTGGATGGCGCAGTGGCCGTCGGACAGATCCCCGCCGCCACTGACGCGACCCTGCGAAGCCTGGACAGCAGCCTGGCCCACCTGTCCCCCGCCATGCTCAAGCTCACGCGCCAGCTGTTCGACGTGCTCACGCTGGGCATTACCCGCGGGCCACTGACCGGCGTCTGGGGCCCGTGGGAAAACGCCAGCGCCGATGACATCCGCCAGTTCCTCGAACGGTGGGAAAACAGCTCGCTGGACCTGCTGCGACAAGGCCACAGCTCCCTGCTGCAACTGGTGATGATGGCCTGGTACACCCAATCCGAAGCCTGGGCGCACTGCGGCTATCCAGGACCGCCCAAGATTTGAAAGCCAGTGAGATCCTGTGGGAGCGAGCTTGCTCGCGATTGCGGCGTGTCAGTCAATACAGTTGCTGATGATCCGATGCCATCGCGAGCAAGCTCGCTCCCACAGGGGTACCGCAAACTCATAACAATAAGAGAGCCCTGAACATGCCCGTACCCGATCCCTTCCGCGAAGGCCTGGCCCGTGGCTGGACCACCTACAACGGCGCGCAGTTGCCCCAGGACCTGACCCTGGAAGCGGACGTGGCCATCGTCGGCAGCGGTGCTGGCGGCGGCACCACGGCAGAAATTCTGAGCGCCGCCGGCTACCGCGTGTTACTGATCGAGGAAGGTCCGCTCAAGACCAGTCATGACTTCACGCTGCTCGAAGACCAGGCCTACAGCAGCCTGTATCAGGAAGGCCTCGGGCGCATGAGCAAGGACGGCGCCATCACCATTCTCCAGGGCCGGGCCGTCGGTGGCACGACGCTGATCAATTGGACCTCCAGCTTCCGCACACCCGACCAGACCCTCGACCATTGGGCCGCCGAGCACAACGTAAAAGGCCACGGTCGCGCTGAAATGGCGCCCTGGTTTGCACAAATGGAACAACGCCTGGGTGTGGCGCCGTGGTTGGTTCCGCCCAATGCCAACAACGACGTGATCCGCAAAGGTTGTGAGCAACTGGGCTACGCCTGGCACGTCATCCCGCGCAATGTACGCGGCTGCTGGAACCTGGGCTATTGCGGCATGGGCTGCCCGACCAACGCCAAGCAGTCGATGCTGGTCACCACCATCCCGGCCACGCTGGACAAGGGCGGCGCGCTGCTTTACCTGGCGCGGGCCGAGCGTCTGACGATCAAGAACGATGCCGTCATCGGCCTCGAGTGCCAAGCCATGGACGAACGTTGCGTGGCGCCGACCGGGCGGCGCATCACCGTCAAGGCGCGGCACTACGTGCTGGCGGGCGGCGGCATCAATAGCCCCGGATTGCTGCTGCGCTCCGATGCGCCAGACCCGCACCAACGCCTGGGCAAGCGCACCTTCCTGCACTTGGTGAACATGTCCGCCGGGCAATTCGACGAAGTCATCAACCCGTTCTACGGCGCGCCGCAATCGATTTATTCGGATCATTTCCAATGGCAGGACGGCACCACCGGCAAAATGTCCTACAAGCTTGAAGTCCCGCCCTTGCACCCGGCCCTGGCCGCGACGCTATTGGGCGGGTTCGGCCCCGAGAACGCCTTGCACATGTCCCGACTGCCCCACACCCACGCCATGCTGGCGCTGTTGCGCGACGGTTTTCATCCAGACAGCCCCGGCGGCAGTGTCGAGTTGCGCAGCGACGGCACGCCCGTGCTCGATTATCCCGTGACGCCGTATGCTTGGGATGGCTTGCGCCGGGCCTTCCACAGCATGGCCGAGATCCAGTTTGCCGGCGGCGCCAAGGCGGTCTTGCCCTTGCACAACGATGCCCGCTACGTAAAGACCCTGGCCGAAGCCCGCACCCTGATCGATGGACTCGACCTGGCGTTGTACCGCACACGCCTGGGCAGCGCCCACGTGATGGGCGGTTGCGCCATGGGGGAGGACCCGAAAACTGCCGTCACCGACAGCCTTGGCCGCCATCACCAACTGGGTAACCTGTCGATCCATGACGGCTCGCTGTTCCCCACCAGCATCGGTGCCAACCCGCAATTATCGGTGTACGGGCTGACCGCGCAATTGGCGACGGCCCTGGCCGAACGCCTGAAAAACCCATGAATTTGCGGATTATTCGCAGCGTCTATAGTGCTTTCTTACGCAACAGCCGACTTGGCCGACCGAGAAGGCTGCGATACCATCCGACTCCCCAACGAACTCCCGCCAGGACGACGCGATGAACCGAGTGTTGTACCCAGGTACCTTCGACCCTATTACCAAGGGCCATGGCGATCTGGTCGAACGCGCCGCGCGCCTGTTCGACCATGTGATCATTGCCGTCGCCGCCAGCCCGAAGAAAAATCCGCTGTTCCCGCTGGAGCAACGTGTGGAACTGGCCCGCGAGGTCACCAAGCACCTGCCCAACGTGGAAGTGGTCGGTTTCTCGACGCTTTTGGCGCACTTTGCCAAGGAAAAGAACGCCAATGTGTTCCTGCGCGGCCTGCGGGCGGTCTCGGACTTCGAATACGAATTCCAACTGGCCAACATGAACCGGCAACTGGCACCGGACGTCGAGAGCCTGTTCCTCACGCCGTCGGAGCGCTATTCCTTCATTTCCTCGACCCTGGTCCGGGAAATCGCGGCGTTGGGCGGAGATATCACCAAGTTCGTCCACCCGGCCGTGGCCGATGCGCTGACCCTGCGCTTCAAGAAATAACCCGCGGGCTGCGACCCGCTGCCGCCCAACACAGCGCAGTCCATCGCGCCCGCGTGCACTGCGCTCGCCAATGCGGCACAATTGCGCCCATACGTTTTTCATATGCCCGGGCCCAACGCCCCGGCAGGAGCCTGCATGTCCCTGATCATCACCGACGACTGCATCAATTGCGACGTCTGCGAACCTGAATGCCCGAACGAGGCCATTTCCCAAGGCGAAGAGATCTACGTCATCGACCCGAACTTGTGCACCCAGTGCGTCGGCCATTACGACGAACCCCAGTGCCAGCAGGTCTGCCCGGTGGATTGCATCCCTCTGGACGAGGCGCATCCGGAAACTGAAGAACAGTTGATGGCGAAATATCGCAAGATTACTGGCAAGGCTTGAGCCGGATGGTTTTGTAGCGTCTGATCCGGCCCTATCGCGAGCAGGCTCGCTCCCACAAGGGATTTGCCCAGGGCACAGATTATGTGTACTCAATAGATCCCTGTGGGAGCGAGCTTGCTCGCGATGAGGCCAGCAGCCGCACTGAAGGCGTCACTCCTGCCGCTCAAACCCCTCCCCGATACACCCCAGGCACCGCACAAACGTGGCCTTCGCCGGGTCCACCACCAGCGCCTTGCCCGCATCGCCGACCCCGCCGCCCAGTGCGGTAAAGGGCAACGACACCACGAATGCCCCGGCACCGATCACCGTGGCGGCCAGCAGCAACGGACGGGCGATCAGCAGGTCGCCGATCATGGCGAAGGCCGGCGGGTTCTGGATGGTGTAGCGCGGGTCGCCGCTGCCGTCGCTTGCCAGGGCAGGCAAACCGACACTCAGCAGCAGCGCGAGAACAACAGGTCGAAGCAGTTTCATCGGGCGATCCTTCGGCTAAATCACTATGACTATTGACTATAGACCGTAGGACAAATCAGCTCTGGCAGCGTGGACACCAGACGCTCGCACGCTGGCCCAGGCGGATTTCCCGCAGCCCCGTGCCACAGACCTTGCACAGTTCCCCGCCCCGGCCGTAGACGAACAGTTCCTGCTGGAAATAGCCCGGCTGGCCATCCCCGCCGATAAAGTCTCGCAGCGTGGTGCCGCCGCGCTCGATGGCATGGGCGAGGATGCGCTTGATCTCGATCGCCAGCTTCAGGTAACGCGCCCGGGAAATGCCTCCGGCGGCCCGACGTGGGTCGATCCCGGCGGCGAACAGGGCCTCGGTCGCGTAGATATTGCCCACCCCCACCACCACCGCGTTGTCCATGATGAACGGCTTGACCGCCATGGAACGCCCTCGCGAAAACTGGAACAACCGTTCGCCATCGAACAGGTCGGTCAACGGCTCGGGCCCCAGGCGAATCAACAGTTCGTGATTGAACGGGTCAAGGCTCCAGAGCATCGCGCCGAAGCGGCGAGGGTCGGTGTAGCGCAAGGCCAGGCCGGACTCCAGCTCGATGTCCACGTGCTCGTGCTTGGCGGCGGGCATGCCGATTTCCACCAAGCGCAGGTTGCCGGACATGCCCAGGTGGCTGATCAACGTGCCGACCTCGGCATTGATCAACAGGTACTTGGCCCGCCGCTCCACCTGCACGATGCGCTGGCCCGAGAGCCGCACGTCGAGGTCTTCCGGGATCGGCCAGCGCAGGCGGCGATCGCGGACCACCACGCGGCTGACCCGCTGGCCTTCAAGATGGGGCGCGATGCCGCGACGGGTGGTTTCGACTTCCGGCAGTTCTGGCATGAGGTTCTCGCGTCAGGCGACACCGTGCACTCAACGAGTGGCGAGGTCGCGAATTTCCTGTTTCTGGGTCTGGAAGTCGTATTCCGACAACCCGATGTAATCGAGCACCAGGCTGCCGACGCAATCCCACTCGTGGTCTTCGGCCTGATTGCCGAGCACCCGGTGGGACGCGCAGATGTTCTCGGACATTTTCAGGATCGCCAGCAGGTTCTTCAGCTGGCTGTTATTGCGTGAAGACTCGTCGCTGAAGATCGCCAGGGCATTGTGGTGGTTGGCGATGGCCTGGCTGACGTGATCCGGCAGGCGCCAGGATTTGGAGGTGTAGTAACCGACCACCGCATGGTTGGTGTTGAACTCGCGGTTCTCGGTGTCCACCACCCGGCACTCGGCGCTGGCATTGGCGTAGGCCTCTTCCAACACACCCATGTAGGTGGGGAACTGCTTGAGCATCAACGGCACGCCGCAATCGTGGAACAACCCCAATGCATAGGCTTCGTCGCCATTTTCCAGGCCGACGCGCTTGGCCAGGGTCAGGCAGGTCATCGCCACATCCTGGGCGGTATCCCAGAAGCGGTTCAGGGTGACGATGGCGTCATCGTGCAGTTCGCCCTTGATCGACTGCGCATTGATCAGGTTGATGATCGAACGGCTGCCCAGCAGGTTCACCGCGCGCTGGATCGAGGTGATCTTGTTGCGCAGGCCGTAGTACGGCGAGTTGACGATCTTGAGCAACGCCCCGGAGAGGCCAGGATCTTGGGAGATCAGTTTGGCGATGGCCTCCAGGTCCGGGTCGGGCATGTACTGCTCCATCTGCAGATCCACCATGATCTGCGGCTGGGGCGGCACGCTGATGCCTTGCAAGGACTGTTGGATCTGTTCGGCGGAAAGTTCTTGGGACATGAGTACACACTCCGGGTCAGGCGGGGATTCTAACCCTTAAAGATGGATCCGATACACCGCCGGGTAGATCGGCGGAACTTTCCTTCAGGCGCAGGCTTCGGACTTTACAGGGCCGACATTCAAGCCTGCATAAAGGCTTGAGTCGGCAACCCAGCCACTCAGCTTGAGGAGATTTTTCATGCCTGGCTCCCTGAACAACAAACGTGTCGCCATCCTCGTGACCGACGGTTTTGAACAGGCCGAACTGACCGGCCCCCAACAGGCCCTGGAACAGGCCGGCGTCAAGGTTGATATCGTTTCGGCCCGCGAAGGCCAGGTCAAAGGTTGGAACCATGACCAGCCGGCCGACGATTTTCCGATCGACCTGACCTTCAAGGCCGCTAATGTCGAGCAGTACGACGCCGTGGTGCTGCCCGGTGGCGTGCAGAACTCCGACACCATCCGCATCGACCCCGACGCCCAGGAACTGGTCAAGGGCTTCGAGGCGGCGGGCAAGCCCATCGCGGTGATTTGCCATGGCGGCTGGCTGCTGGTGTCGAGCGGGCTGGTCAAGGGCAAGACCATGACCAGCTACAAGACGCTCAAGGATGACCTGGTCAACGCCGGCGCGAACTGGGTCGATAAGGAAGTGGTCAAGGACGGCACGTTGATCAGCAGCCGCCAGCCCGATGACATTCCGGCGTTCAACCGCGAGTTGATCAGCGCGTTGTCCGCCTGAAGCCTGCCCGACACCGTGGCGAGGGAGCACGCTCCCTCACCACATGTCCACCACATGTCTACCGCAAGCCCCGCCAAGGTTGCAACACGGTATACTCCCGCTCTTTTTTCCGGAGCGACGTCATGTCCCTGCCTAGCCTGCGCCTCAAAGCCAACGCCGACCGTCGCCTGCGCGCCGGCCACCTGTGGGTCTACAGCAACGAAATCGATGTGGCCGCCACCCCACTGCACGGCTTCAAGGCCGGCGACCAGGCCGTCCTCGAAGCCGCCGGCGGCAAGCCGCTGGGCATCGTTGCGATGAGCCCCAACAACCTGATCTGCGCCCGGCTGCTGTCCCGCGACGTGAAGCTGCCGCTGGACAAGTCCCTGCTGGTGCATCGCCTCAACGTGGCGTTGTCCCTGCGCGAGCGGCTGTTTGACAAGCCGTTCTATCGCCTGGTCTACGGTGATTCCGACCTGTTGCCAGGCCTGGTGGTCGACCGTTTCGGCGACATCCTGGTGGTGCAGATCGCCTCGGCCACGATGGAAGCCCACAAGGACGACGTGATCGCCGCCCTGACCCAGGTGCTCAAGCCCAGCGGCATCCTGTTCAAGAACGACTCCGCGGCCCGTGACGCCGAAGGCCTGAACCGCTACGTCGAGACCGTGTTCGGCCTGGTGCCGGAATGGGTCGCCCTGGAAGAGAACGGCGTGAAGTTCGAAGCGCCGGTCATGGAAGGCCAGAAGACCGGCTGGTTCTACGACCACCGCATGAACCGCGCACGCCTGGCCCCGTACGCCAAGGGCAAGCGTGTACTGGACCTGTTCAGCTACATCGGCGGCTGGGGCGTGCAAGCCGCGGCGTTCGGCGCCAGTGAAGTGTTCTGCGTCGATGCCTCGGCCTTCGCCCTCGACGGTGTCGAGCGCAACGCCGCGTTGAACGGCTTCGCCGAGAAGTTGACCTGCATCGAAGGCGACGTGTTCGAGGCCCTGAAGGAGCTCAAGGCCAGCGAAGAACGTTTCGACGTGATCGTGGCCGACCCGCCCGCTTTCATCAAGCGCAAGAAAGACCTGAAGAACGGTGAAGGCGCCTATCGCCGCCTCAACGAACAAGCCATGCGCCTGCTCAGCAAGGACGGCATCCTGGTCAGCGCGTCGTGCTCGATGCACCTGCCCGAAGACGACCTGCAAAACATCCTGCTGACCAGCGCTCGCCACCTGGACCGCAACATTCAACTGCTCGAACGCGGCGGCCAGGGTCCAGACCATCCGGTACACCCGGCCATCGCCGAAACCCGCTACATCAAGAGCATCACCTGCCGGTTGTTGCCCAACAGCTGAGGCCGGGCGGGGCCAGGGCCGTAGCGCTGTGCCCCGCACACTCCAATTGCATCCTGATCGCGGCCTTGGCTGCGATTTTTTTTGCGTGCGTGAATAAGTCTCTAGGAAACCCCCCACGCAATTACCAGAGTCTTCCTACTCAATCACCCCGCGCCTGGCCGGGATGACGCATTAGGATTGAAAGCGATCCCTCAGGTATGCCTTGGAACGCCTCATGACTGATCCGCAAAACCACCTGGCCGCCCGCAAACCGGCCACCGTCGGCCTATTGCTGGCCCTGACATTGCTCGGCGTCTTTCCAATCGACGTCGTGCTACCCTCGTTCCCCGCCCTGTCCGCGCAGTTTGAACGTCCATCCTCAGACATTGCCCTGTCTGTCAGCCTGTTCGCAGTGGGCATCGCCCTTTCGCAACTGCTGATCGGTCCGCTTTCCGACGTTATGGGACGAAAAAACCTGCTGTTGATCGGGATCGCCGTTTCAGCGGTTGGAGCAACAGGTTGCGTACTCGCCGACAGTTACTGGTCCTTTCTCTTCTTCCGTGTCGTCCAGGCCTTGGGGTGCGGTTGTTTCGTGCTGTCCCAGGCGCTGATCCAAGACCTGTTCACTGGCCAGGAACAGCAGCGACTGCGGATTTTCCTGGTCACCTGCGGGGGGATTTTCATTTCTGTTTCGCCCCTGGCCGGCACCGGGCTGCAAAGCTGGATGGGCTGGCGAGGCAGTTTCCTGGTGTTCATTGCCCTGGCAATCGGTGCATTCATCGGCGCCAGTCGTTTACTTCAACGTTGCGCGGCAGGCAGCCAACCCAGGCGCCTGGATCTCATCGCCGCCTATCGGAAGGTCTGCCGCGACTTCAGTTTCATGGCCTATTGGCTGACCTCGGCGCTGGCTTTTTCCTGCCATTTCTCGTTCATCGTCATTTCACCGCTGGTCCTGATCGACCAGTTGCACCTCTCGCCCGAGGCTTTTTCACTGGCGCTGCTGGGCTATGGCTTGGCCTACATCGGCGGGGGCGCGGTGGCGACCGTGCTGAGCAATCGCATCGACCCGCAGACGCAAATCATCACCGGCCTGGGCCTGATCCTCGCGGCGGGGATCCTGATGTTGGGGCTCTCCAGTCACCTTGGCTTGTCGGTCACCACCCTGCTGCTGCCCATGATCGTGTGCACCGCCGGGACGACCATTGCCCGTGCGGCGGCCCACACCCGGGCCATGAATCTATTCCCCGAGCAAGCCGGCACATCGGCCTCGGCCGGTAGTGTGCTGATCTTCATCGTCGGCGGGTTGACCAGCGCCGCGATCAGCCTTACCCCGCTGGATTTGCAGGTCACCCTGGCCCTCTGCCTGGTCCTGCTCAGCCTGTTGGGGCTGGCCCTCAATGCCCTGGTCCGGCAGCGTGGCAAGGCGTTGTTGCCCGGCTGAACCCTGCCAGTCGTCATCCCGCGCACGACATTGGCGCCCGATCAGCGCTTTGCGTCATTTCATCCTGGCGCCAGCGGTGTAGAATCGTGGCATTCATCGCCATTCATCCCCGGCGGGTTTATGAGCTCATGCTGAGGCGCGCAGTGATCCTGCAAAGTCATCAGCCACTTCCGGACACACGGCCAAACCCGGGTGTTCCAGACGTCGACAGAAGCTCACTTCCCCATTGATACCTGATAAGTACCTGTTTAGCCGCCCGGAGTGCTCCATGCCTGATTACCGCTCGAAAACATCCACCCATGGCCGCAACATGGCCGGCGCCCGTGCCTTGTGGCGCGCCACGGGGATGAAGGATGACGACTTCAAGAAGCCGATCATCGCCATTGCCAACTCCTTCACCCAGTTCGTACCGGGCCACGTCCACCTCAAGGACCTCGGCCAGCTGGTTGCCCGGGAAATCGAACGCGCCGGCGGCGTTGCCAAGGAATTCAACACCATCGCCGTGGACGACGGCATCGCCATGGGCCACGACGGCATGCTGTATTCGCTGCCGAGCCGCGAGATCATCGCCGACTCCGTCGAATACATGGTCAACGCCCACTGCGCCGACGCCATCGTGTGCATTTCCAACTGCGACAAGATCACCCCAGGCATGCTCATGGCCGCCCTGCGCCTGAACATCCCGGTGATCTTCGTCTCCGGCGGCCCGATGGAAGCCGGCAAGACCAAGCTCGCCAGCCACGGCCTCGACCTGGTCGACGCCATGGTCATCGCCGCCGATTCCAGCGCCTCTGACGAGAAGGTTGCCGAGTACGAGCGCAGCGCCTGCCCGACCTGCGGTTCGTGCTCCGGCATGTTCACCGCCAACTCGATGAACTGCCTGACCGAAGCCCTGGGCCTGGCCCTGCCGGGCAACGGTTCGACCCTGGCCACCCACAGCGATCGCGAACAGCTGTTCCTGCAGGCCGGGCGGACCATCGTCGAGCTGTGCAAGCGCTACTACGGTGAGAACGACGAGTCGGTGTTGCCGCGCAACATCGCCAACTTCAAGGCGTTCGAAAACGCCATGACCCTGGACATCGCCATGGGCGGTTCCACCAACACCATCCTGCACTTGCTGGCCGCGGCCCAGGAAGCCGAGATCGATTTCGACCTGCGCGACATCGACCGCCTGTCCCGTCACGTACCGCAACTGTGCAAGGTCGCGCCGAACATCCAGAAGTACCACATGGAAGACGTGCACCGTGCCGGCGGGATCTTCAGCATCCTCGGCTCCCTGGCCCGTGGCGGCCTGCTGCACACCGACCTGCCGACCGTGCACAGCAAGACCATGGCCGAAGGCATCGCCAAGTGGGACATCACCCAGACCACCGACGAGGCCGTGCATCACTTCTTCAAGGCCGGCCCGGCGGGCATCCCGACGCAAACCGCGTTCAGCCAGTCGACCCGTTGGGAAACCCTGGACGACGACCGTGAAAACGGCTGCATCCGCAGCGTCGAGCATGCGTATTCCAAGGAAGGTGGCCTGGCCGTGCTGTACGGCAACATCGCCCTGGATGGCTGCGTGGTGAAAACCGCCGGCGTCGACGAGTCGATCCATGTGTTCGAAGGCAACGCGAAGATTTTCGAAAGCCAGGACAGCGCGGTGCGCGGCATCCTCGCTGACGAAGTGAAGGCCGGCGACATCGTGATCATTCGCTACGAAGGCCCGAAAGGCGGCCCGGGCATGCAGGAAATGCTCTACCCAACCTCCTACCTGAAGTCCAAGGGCCTGGGCAAAGCCTGCGCCTTGCTGACCGATGGCCGGTTCTCCGGCGGTACCTCGGGCCTGTCCATCGGCCACGCTTCGCCGGAGGCAGCCGCTGGCGGCGCCATCGGCCTGGTGCGGGACGGTGACAAGGTCCTGATCGACATTCCGAACCGCTCGATCAACCTGTTGATCAGCGACGAAGAACTGGCCGGACGCCGTGTCGAACAGGACAACAAGGGCTGGAAACCGGTGGAAGTGCGTCCGCGCAAAGTCACCACGGCCCTCAAGGCCTACGCCCTGCTCGCCACCAGCGCCGACAAGGGCGCGGTGCGTAACAAGGCGATGCTTGACGGCTTGTAAGCGCTGCAACCGCCCATAAAAATGCCCCGCCAAGTGCGGGGCATTTTTTTGGCTCCTGTTCGGCCCCTTGGAGCCAAGTGATCTTTTGTGGCGAGGGGATTTATCCCCGCTGGGCTGCGCAGCAGCCCTAAAGCAGTGAACTCATCTCCCTGGCACACCGAGTTGCCTGGTGGGGGCCGCTTCGCAGCCCAACGGGGATAAATCCCCTCGCCACAGGGTTCCTTGGTATCCCTGTGGGAGCGAGCTTGCTCGCGATAGCGGTGTGTCAGCTAATGAAAATACTGCTGATCTAGCGCAATCGCGAGCAAGCTCGCTCCCACAGGGGGGGTGTGGGTCTTATTGGATATCTTCCGGCTTGACGATCACCCAGTTCTTGTCCGCCGTCACCGGCAATCCTTCCTTGGCCTGGGCCGCGGCGTGCTTGGCCATCATGCCGTTAATCTGGGTCATGTATTTGTCCTTGCGGTTGACCCACAGGTGGATGCCGCCCTTGGCTACGTCCACATCGTGGAACAGCATGTAGCCATCGCTGCTGGGGGTGTCGCCGCCCACCAGCACCGGTTTTTTCCATTCGTCGATGTACGTCAGGATCGCCGCATGCTTGCCGGCCATCCAGGTCGCCGGGGTCCACAGGTAAGGCGTGTACTCCAGGTCGAGGTTGGCCTTCTCGTCATATTTGCCGGCGGTGATCTGTTTGCGCGCGGTGGTCAGCTCGCCGGTCTTGCGGTCCTTGAGCAGGGTGGTCACGCCGATCACGTTCTGCGGCTTGAGGTTGTAGCCGTACTTCGGATCGGAGGCGACCATGCGCACCAGCTCTTCGGAAGCGGCGGTCATGACATAGACCTCGATGCCGTTCTCCATCAACTTGTTGTACAGCTCGGCCTGGCCGGTGAAGACTTTCGGCGGGTTGACGTTGTACTGGACCACCTTGTCGCCATCGTAATAGGTGGTCAGCACTGGCTTGCCGGACGCCATCAGCTCGTCGACGTGGCCCTTGAGTTCCTTGAGAGTGAAGCCGGAAAACACCTGGGCCACCCACGGGTAGCAGACCATGTCATCGATCTCGCACAGGCGGTAGTAGTAACTGAAGAGGCTTTCCTTGTGGTCGGCGGTGTCCTTGAACGGCATCAGCTTCAAGGACGGGTCCAGGGTTTCCCGGGTGATGAGGCCCTTGTTCTCCAGGAACGGCAGCAACGACTCTTCCAGATCGTAGCGGTAACTGGTGTTGTCCATGTCGAACACCGCGTAGTTACCCTTGTTGGCGTTGGCCGCGATCATCGTCTCCAGAGCCTTGGCCTGTTCCGCCGGCCAGTGTTTGAGATCGGTGGCGAGTGCTTGGCCGGCAAGGCCAAGGCTCAAGGCGATAGCGAGAAAACGAGGTGCGAGCTTCATCGGCATTTCTCCCAGGTGCAAAGAACCCGACGCTAACAAATGCTTGTGACAGTCCTCGCCTGCCCGCGACCGCTTGCGTCTTGATAGCGCCAGCGACATATCCATAAACGTCGCCGCCTTATTCCATAAACGACAATATTCATGCGTTTTTAATATTAAATCATTAGTTATCAGGCTGTTAGGCTTCCCGGCTCACAGTCGCGGCTTCGGGCGACTGGCACGTCTTATCGGAGTCTTTTTTGATGAATCTGCCGCTGATCCTCAACCTGCTGGTGTTCCTCGCCTTGCTGTTCGGCCTGGCACAAACCCGTCACCGCACCTGGAGCCTGGCCAGGAAAGTGCTGCTGGCACTGGTGCTGGGCGTGGTGTTCGGTCTCGCCCTGCACACCATTTACGGCGCCGGCAACCCGGTGCTCAAGGCCTCGATCGGTTGGTTCGACCTGGTGGGCAACGGCTACGTGCAGTTGCTGCAAATGATCGTGATCCCGCTGGTCTTCGCCTCGATCCTCAGCGCCGTGGCCCGCCTGCATAACGCCTCGTCCCTGGGCAAGATCAGCGTGCTGACCATCGGCACGCTGCTGTTCACCACCGCCATCGCCGCGCTGATCGGCATCGGCCTGACCAACCTGTTCGGCCTCACCGCCGAGGGCCTGGTGGCCGGCACCCAGGAACTGGCGCGCCTGCAAGTGATCCAGAGCGACTACGCCGGCAAGGTCGCCGACCTGAACATCCCGCAATTACTACTTTCATTCATCCCGCAGAACCCCTTTGCCGACCTGGCGCGGGCCAAGCCAACGTCGATCATCAGCGTGGTGATCTTCGCCGCGTTCCTCGGGGTCGCGGCGTTGCAGTTGCTCAAGGACGACGTGGAGAAAGGCCAGAAAGTGGTCAACGCCATCGACACCCTGCAAAGCTGGGTGACGCGCCTGGTGCGCCTGGTGATGAAGTTGACGCCGTACGGTGTGCTGGCGCTGATGACCAAGGTGGTGGCCGGTTCCAACCTGCAGGACATCATCAAGCTCGGCAGCTTTGTCGTGGTGTCGTACCTGGGGCTGGGCCTGATGTTCGTCGTCCATGGCCTGCTGGTGTCCGCTGCCGGGATTAACCCGTTGCGCTTCTTCCGCAAGATCTGGCCGGTGCTGACCTTCGCCTTCACCAGCCGCTCCAGCGCGGCCACCATCCCGTTGAGCATCGAAGCCCAGACCAGCCGCCTCGGCATTCCGCGGGCGATTGCCAGCTTCAGCGCCTCGTTCGGCGCCACCATCGGCCAGAACGGATGTGCCGGCCTTTATCCGGCCATGCTGGCGGTGATGGTCGCGCCGACCGTGGGCATCAACCCGCTGGATCCGTTGTGGATCGCGACGCTGGTGGCGATCGTGACGTTGAGTTCGGCCGGGGTGGCCGGGGTCGGTGGCGGCGCGACATTCGCCGCGCTGATCGTGCTGCCGGCCATGGGCTTGCCGGTCTCGCTGGTGGCGTTGCTGATTTCCGTCGAACCGCTGATCGACATGGGCCGTACGGCGTTGAACGTCAGCGGCTCGATCACCGCCGGGGCGATTACCAGCCAGGTGATGCAGCAGACTGACAAGGCGTTGCTCGATGCCGAGGAGCATGGGGCGTTGGTGCACGCTTGATGGGATGTACCCGCTGAATCGCCATCGCGAGCAAGCTCGCTCCCACAGTGGCCGGCGGTGATCGCAGAGAGTGCGCTCACCAAAAACCCAATGTGGGAGCGAGCTTGCTCGCGATGCTTTTAGCGCTTCTCCCACACCTCAAAGCTGTAGGCCGGCTTGTCCCCTTCGGCCGGGTTCGGCTGGTTCGACACCAGCGTCCACTGGCTCGCCTCAAACGCCGGGAACCACGCATCCCCTTCCGGGCTCAGCGCCACGCGGGTCAGGTACAGCCGATCCGCCTGCTCCAGGGCCTGGGCGTACAGTTGGGCGCCGCCGATCAGCATCAACTCGTCGACGCCTTGTTCCAGCGCCCACGCCTCGGCACGCGCCACCGCAGCCTCCAGGGTGGAGAACACTTCCGCGCCCTCCAGCACCAGGCCCGACTGGCGGCTGACCACGATGTTCAGGCGTCCCGGCAGCGGTCGACCGAGAGAATCCCAGGTCTTGCGCCCCATGATGATCGGCTTGCCCAGGGTGGTGGCCTTGAAGTATTTGAAATCCCCCGGCAGGTGCCAGGGCATGCGGTTGTCGATGCCGATCACACGGTTTTCACCGAGGGCTGCGATCAGGCTTAAAGGGAGAGTTTTGTTCATGGCCGCGAGGATACCAGAGGCCCGGCGTACCCCGACAGGCATCACAGCGGTTATGCTCAACCCTCATTCGAGCAACGGAAGCACCCGTGACAGCACTGCAGAACCTCTGGTTGACCGAGACGATACGCCTGCGTGAAGAACACGCCGGCCCCCTCGAGGACCAGGAAGCCAATCGCCTGGCCCGTGCGGCAGGCGGCGACTTAGCCACCCGCATCCACCACCGCGCCCGCTGGCTGGCCGATCGCGATGGCCTCACGCAAGCCCTGCGCCATTGGCTGCAAGGGGCGCGCCTGGCGCTGCTCGCATTGGCGCTGCTCGCCATCATCAGCGGCGCCGGCCTGGGCTTTGCCGCACTCGGCGACGGGCAGGCACCGGTCAATGTGTTCTGGGCCTTGGGCAGTCTGTTGGGGCTGAACCTGATCCTGCTTATCGGCTGGGCCCTGGGCCTGATCTTCGCTGGCGAGCAAGGTGCCACGCTGGGGCGCCTGTGGTTGTGGCTCAGCGAAAAACTTGCCCGCGACGCCAAGACCGCCCAACTGGCGCCGGCCCTGCTGCTGTTGCTGCAACGGCACAAACTCAGTCGCTGGGCCCTCGGCGTGTTGGTCAATGGCCTGTGGCTGTTGGCGATGCTCAGCGCGCTGGTCATTGTCCTGCTGCTGATGGCGACCCGGCGCTATGGCTTCGTCTGGGAAACCACCCTCCTCGGCGGCGAAACCTTCGTCGCCATGACCCAGGCCCTCGGCGCGCTGCCCGCCCTGCTGGGTTTCAGCGTGCCAACGGTGGAAATGATCCGCGCCAGTGGCGACGGCGCCCTGAACATCGAGAGCGCCCGCCAGGCCTGGGCCGCCTGGCTGGTGGGCGTGCTGCTGGTCTATGGCCTGTTGCCGCGCTTGTGCCTGGCACTGCTGTGCCTGTGGCGCTGGCGGCGCGGCCGCACCACCCTGCGCCTGGACTTGAACCTGCCGGGCTACGCCCAATTGCGTGAACGGCTGATGCCCAGCAGCGAACGACTGGGCGTCAACGACGCCGCCCCCGCGCAATTGCATCGAGTCGAAAGTGCTGTCAGTGCAATGGACAGCGACGGCGCGCTGCTGGTGGCAATCGAGTTGGACAATCGACCCTGGCCACCCAAGCTGCCCGAGACCGTGAAAAGCGCCGGTATTCTCGACAGCCGCGAGTCTCGCCACAAACTCCTGGAACAACTGTCACGCTTTCCCCCTGCACGCCTGGCCATTGCCTGCGACCCACGCCGTTCGCCGGACCGCGGCAGCCTGGCGCTGATCGCCGAGCTGGCCCGCAGCGCCAGCGCCACCCGCGTCTGGCTGTTGCAGGCGCCGCCCGGCGAAGCGTTGGACGCCGAGCGCCTGGGCGACTGGCACACCGCACTGCAACAGTTGCAGTTGCCCTTCGCCGACTGCATGCCCTTGAACTGGCTGGAGACCGGCCATGACTGAGCCCTTGAAGCCGCTGAAGCTGGCGGTGGTCGGCCACACCAACGTGGGCAAGACCTCGCTGCTGCGAACCTTGACCCGCGACGTCGGCTTCGGCGAGGTGTCCCATCGCCCGAGCACCACCCGGCATGTCGAGGGTGCGCGCCTGTCGGTGGACGGCGAAGCGCTGCTGGAGCTGTACGACACGCCGGGCCTGGAGGACGCCATCGCCCTGCTCGATTACCTCGAGCGCCTGGAGCGTCCTGGCGAACGCCTGGATGGCCCGGCGCGCCTGGCCCGCTTCCTCGAGGGCAGCGAGGCGCGGCAACGCTTCGAGCAGGAGGCCAAGGTGCTGCGGCAACTGCTCGCCAGCGATGCCGGGCTGTATGTAATCGATGCCCGGGAGCCGGTGCTGGCCAAGTACCGCGATGAATTGGAAGTGCTCGCCAGCTGTGGCAAACCGCTGCTGCCGGTGTTGAATTTCGTCAGTAGCGCCCACCATCGCGAGCCCGACTGGCGCGAAGCCCTGGCGCGATTGGGGCTGCACGCCCTGGTACGGTTTGACAGCGTCGCCCCGCCCGAGGACGGCGAGCGACGCCTGTATGAGAGCCTTGCGCTGTTGCTGGAAAGCGCCCGTGGGCAACTGGAACGCCTGGTCGCCGACCAACAGGCCCAACGCCTGGCCCGCCAGCAGAGCGCGGCGCGCTTGATCGCCGAACTGCTGATCGATTGCGCCGCCTGCCGACGCAGCGTCGCCAGCGATTGCGAACTGGAACGCGAGGCCATCAGTGAACTGCGCACCGCCGTGCGTCAGCGCGAGCAGCGTTGCGTCGAGGCCCTGCTCAAGCTCTACGCCTTCCGCCCCCAGGACGCTGCCGCCAGCGACCTGCCGCTGCTCGACGGGCGTTGGGGCGATGACCTGTTCAACCCCGAGACGCTCAAGCAACTGGGCGTGCGCGTCGGTGGCGGGATCGCGGCGGGCGCGGCGGCCGGGGCCGGCGTCGATTTGCTGGTGGGCGGCCTGACCCTGGGTGCCGCCGCCCTGGCCGGGGCCATTGTCGGCGGCACCCTGCAAACCGCCCGCAGCTATGGCAACCGGTTGATGGGCAAGCTCAAGGGCCAACGGGAATTGACGGTGGACGACAGCGTGCTGCGCCTGTTGGCCCTGCGCCAACGCCAACTGCTGCAAGCCCTCAACCAGCGCGGCCATGCGGCGATGGACAGCATCCGCATCGCCACGCCCCAGGACAAGACCTGGCGCGAGGGCAAGCTGCCCGAAGCGTTGAACAAGGCGCGGGCGCATCCGCAATGGTCATCCTTGAATACTCAACCGCGCTTGAGCCAGGCAGAGCGGCAGGAGCAGGTTGAGCAACTGGCCGAGCAGCTCTGAACGACACAAAGCCTTGTGCCAAGTACACAAACCCCTGTGGCGAGGGGATTTATCCCCGCTGGGTTGCGAAGCAACCCCAACATAAAACACCTCGGTGTATCAGATCACCTGCGCGGCTCTTGGGGGCTGCTACGCAGCCCAGCGGGGATAAATCCCCTCGCCACAAAAGCAATCCATCACTCGTTGTTCAAGGCCTTGAGGGCCGCCGCCGCTTCAGCCAACTCCAGTTCACTGAACACCTTTACGCCATGCCGCGTGAGCAACGCCGCCGTCACGCCTTCGCCGCTGACCTTCACCCCGCTGAACGTTCCGTCATAGGTCAGCAGGTTGCCGCACGACGGGCTGTTGGCCTTGAGCACGGCGATGCGGATGCCGTGTTCACGTACTCGCTCCAACGCTTGATACGCGCCTGACAGGAACTGCGCACTCACATCCTCGCCGTCGGTGGTGATGACCGCTGCCTTGCCGTCGAGCACTTGCCCGCCCTGCCCGCCTGGAATCTCCGCTGCCGCCCGAGGCGTAGGCAAGCCGCCGGCGACTTCCGGGCACAGCGGCACGATCCGGCCTTCGTCGAGCCACTGCTGAAGTTGATCGAACGGCCCGCTGGCACCGCCGTCGTAACGCACGCGATGCCCGAGCAGGCAGCGACTGACCAGGATCTTTTCCATCTTCAGAACAACTCGTTGCCGCGACGGCGGAACCAACCGGTCAAGGACAAGCGATTGCGCGTGGCCGGCAGTACTTCATGGGGAATGTCCCCCGACAGGAACACCACCAGGCAACCGCCGATGGGCACCACGTCCTGTTCGAGGCTTTCATCCAGGTACATGCGCAACTGGCCGCCGTGTTCGGGCAACCAGTCGTCATTGAGGTAGAGCACCGCCGACACCATGCGTCGGTCGTCATCGCGGAAGCGGTCGACGTGCCTGAGGTAGAACGCACCGGGTGGGTAGAGGGCAAAGTGACTTTCGAAATCTTCCAGGCCCAGGAACAACCCGCGATTCATCGCCTCGCGCAGGCTGTCCATCAGCGCCAGGTAATGGTCGCAGGCTTGCGCCTGGCCGGGTTCGATCCACTGGATGTGATCACCCCGGATCCCTTCGCGGATCTCCGAGAACGGCCCGCGCCCGACCGCTGCCGGGGCCAGTTCGCCCTCGGCGGCCCGCTGGCGGCATTCGGCCGCCAGGGCGCGGGTCAGCGCATCCGGCAGGAACAGGTTCTGCTGCGACCAGCCGCGCTCGGCCAGGTCGTCGACGATACGTAACAGCAGCGGGTGATCAGAAGGTATTTGCATGGCGCGCATAGTATGCCTGTGCCTGCAAAACCGACAGCGCCACGCAGCGGGTTCGCTGCGTCAAATAGCACCGCCGTACGAACTTGATACGAATTCTCGACAAGACCCCGCACCCCACGGAGAATAGTCGGCTGCTGACAGGAGTCCCTATGCGCCGTTTGCTTTTCTCACTGTTGATGTTCTGCGTTTTGCCCGCCTGGGCAGACAGCTACGACCAGTTGTACAAGGTCGCCGGCTGGCCGGAACAGCGGGCGCATTTCAGTGACGCCTTGGGCGCCGCCCAGCAGCGCTATCAGAGCAGCCTGCCGCCGGCGGTGTTCCAGGCCCTGGTGAACAACAGCAATCAACGATTCGCCCCCCAGGCCATGGACCAGCGGGCCGAGGCGCAGATGCGCAAGAATCTGCCTGACCCGAACCCGGCCCTGAGCTTTTTCCAGTCGCCCCTGGGCCGCAAGGTCGTGGCGGCCGAGCTGTTGGCGACCCGGCGTGATCAATTGGCGAAAAACGCCAAGGGCCTGCCGAAGATGCCCGCCAGCGACAACCGCCTGTTGATCATCGGCCACCTGGCCCAGGCCCTGCCCGCCCGCGAGGCCGGCGCCGAAGTCAGCCTCGCGATCGCCGGCGTGGCGGCCGACAGCCTGAGTTCGATGATCCCGGGCCTCTTGGGCGCCGGCCAGGCCCAGGGCATGCTCAACGGCCAGCGCCAGCGGTTAATGGAACAGATCGGCGCGGACCTGAACAACACGCTGCTGTACGTCTACCGTGACCTGACGGATACCGAGCTGGAAGAGTTCGCCACTTTCGCCGAATCGAGCGAGGGCCAGGCTTATTATCAAGCGGCTTTGGCGGCGATTCGGGCGGGGTTGGCGGTGGGGCAGGATCTCGGGCAGTAGTTCAGCGCCGCCATCGCGAGCAAGCTCGCTCCCACATTGGATCTCGCTGCTCAATACCCTGTGGGAGCGAGCTTGCTCGCGATAGCAATAGCCCGGTCACCGCCGAACCCGGCTCATCCGCTTCGTCAGAAAACCAAACATCTCCTGCCGCATCGCCAGCGCCTCATTCGCCAAATGATGGCGTCCCTCGGGCAACATCAACACCTGCGGCCGATCGAACTTGCTGCGCAGCACTTGCAGGTTGTGCACCCAATCCACCGTCATGTCCGCCTGCCCCTGCACGATCAAGGGCTGGCGCGGGCTGCTCGGGGCGGCTTCGATACGTTTGATCCATTGCCCCAACGCGCCCACCCAGGCGGTGGGCAGGCGCAGGGGTTGCAGCGGGTCGGCTTGCAGGAATGGCAGGAAGTCCGGGTCGGTGGAGTTCTCGCTGAAACGCCGGGCGATCCCCCTCACGAAGGGTTTGAGCAGGTAATAACTCAGGCGTGACCAGCCCCAGGCCCGCGGCCGCACCAGGGGCGACAGCAGGATGACCTGGCCCTGGGCCGGGCTCTGCGCGCCCTGGTTGAGCACGTGATCGACGACGATGGCCCCGCCGGTGCTTTGCCCGCACAGATGCCAGGGTTGCGGCAGGTCTAGCGTCCCGGCCTCGGCCAACAGGCCCTGCAAGGTGGCCTGGTACTCGGCAAAATCCCCGATGCTGGCGCGCTCGCCACTGGACAGGCCGTGGCCCGGCAGGTCGCAGGCGATCACTGCGAATTTCTGCTCCAGGGCCCATTCGATCAAGTGCCGGTACAGCCCCATGTGATCGTAGTAACCGTGGAACACAAACAAGGTCGCCACGGCCTTTTCCGGCCACCAGACCTGGCTGACCAGCTCATACCCACCCACCTCGAAACGCCCCAATCCCTTGCGCACGCTGCGCTGGGGAAAGTCCAGGCCATAGAACCGCTGGTAGGCCTGGGCTTGCTCGGACAGGGCTTGCCACTGGGCCAGCGGTTGCAGGCTGGCACGCAGGAGATCGGGGTCGAAAGTGGCAGGCATCAAGATTTCCAGGCATAAGCGCATCGCGCGAAACAGACTTTGTAGGCCTGCGATATTCATCTGTCGCGGCAGGCATGGCAAGCTACGCGGCTTCAGAGGATCGACTCCATGCGCCCGTCCCACCGCACGACCTTGCTCGCCAGCCTGCTCGCCCTCGGATGCGCCGTCGTATTGTGGATGGCCTACGACTGGTTCCAAGACCGTTTCCTGCGGGCCTTCAGCCAACACACGGCGGTGTTTTCCGGCGACCCGCTGCGCCTGCCTGCCGATCTGGCCGGCCCCGGCGCAATACGCCTGGTGCATTTCTGGGACCCGGCGTGCCCGTGCAACGTCGGCAACCAGCAACACCTTGCCGAGCTGGTCGATAAATATGGGCCGCAAGGCGTCGAGTTTTATGCAGTACAAAAAGCCGGCAGCCAAGGTCAGCTGCCGGCCACCTTGAGCCACTTGAAAATCCTACCGGCGCTCCCCGGTTCAAGCCAGATTCCTGCGAGCCCGGCCGTGGCGATCTGGGATCGCAGCGGCAAACTGGCGTACTTCGGCCCCTACAGTGAAGGCCTGACCTGCAATTCGAGCAATAGCTTCATTGAACCGATTCTCGAGGCGTTGAGTATTAACCGACAAGTTAACGCGACCCATACCCTGGCGGTGGGTTGTTATTGTCCGTGGTCGACTTCCAATTGACCCATAACACTACGATGCGTATTAGCCAGCCATTAACTGCACTTACGCAAAGTTAAAACACGTGTTTATTTCTAGAGTCCTTGCTCAAAGTGGGCCGAGCGGCTGAACCGTTTGTCGGATCCAATTTCCGCGCGGACGGCCGATACGCCTCGATTTTTACCTGCGCCCCCGCGCCAGACGGGTCGCGCAGCGCTTTTCGAGGCCGTCTGACCGTTGAGCTGAATCGATTAACAACCGTCAGCGCTTCGTGAACTTTTTTTTAATCTCTTCTCTAAACCTCGTACAGCAGATGTTGATTTCCCTGCGGTTGCGCGGCGGCGCTATATATCGAGGAAGTTATTCACGCCTTTTCATCGTTTTACTTGTCGACCCTCCTAAACCAAACAAAAAATGGAATCGTCAGTGATGCAAAAGCTGCTATGCGCTGCACTTTCCAATCCCTCTAATGAAGATGCCCTCAACCTCGAGGCGTTTGTGCAATGTGTCGCTCCGCTCATGATCGACGTATTGCTGCGTGGCGAGACGGGGACCGGTAAAGACACGCTGGCAGAAAAGATCCATCGCATGTCCGGCTGCTCCGGCAAATTCGTTGCCATCAACTGCGCCGCCATTCCCGAATCCCTCGCCGAGAGCCAGCTCTTCGGGGCCAACACCGGCGCGTTTACCGGGGCCAGCCAGAATCGCGCGGGGTTCGTCGAAGCCGCGCATAACGGCACGCTGTACCTGGACGAAATCGACAGCATGCCGTTGGGCCTGCAAGCCAAGCTGCTACGCGTCCTGGAATCCAGGACGGTCCAGCGCCTGGGCTCGACCCAGAACATCCCAGTGAACATGCGAGTGATCGCCTCCGCCCAATGCCCGTTGGGAGAAATGGTCGAACGTGGTGAATTTCGCAGGGACCTTTATTTTCGCCTGAACATCATCAGCCTCAAGCTGCCCCCACTGCGCAGTCGCAAGGAGCGCATCGTGCCGCTGTTCCAGTCGCTGGTGCGCCGCGAGGCCCAGGCACTTGACCGGCCCTACGTCGCACCGTCGCCGGCGCTTCTACGCCAACTGATCGGCTACGCCTGGCCTGGCAACATCCGCGAGCTGCAATCGGCCGCCAAGCGCTATGTGCTTGGCTTGCCGGCGTTGCCCCGTGCCGAGCAACTGGAGCACAGCAGCTCGACGCTCAAGCTGAAAGAACATCTGCAGCAGTTCGAAAAAATCCTCATCGAGGACTGCATGCGCCGCCACCATCATTGCATCGACAAGGTCATCGCCGAATTGGGTATCGCCCGGCGCACGCTGTATTACCGGATGAAGTGCCTGCAAATATCGACGAGCTGAGTGGATCGGTGGAACCGTTTGCGCAACGGTCGCCACTTAACCAGCGAGACGTTCACGATCGTCTCGCCCTTCCACAACCCGGAGATACGACTATGAGTTTTGGTGGACTTTCTCTCGCGGCTTCCACGGCTGCCATGCAGCAGATGGACGCGACCTCGGCTGCGATGACAACCATGAAATCCGAATTCGACCAGAAGAAACTGGTCGCCGACACCATGAACGCCATCGCGGCAGGGTCGATGGACACCGCCACCAAGGCCATCACCGCCATGGGGGAGGCGTCGAAGAACATACGATTCTGACCTCTCGCTCCAGCCCCGCTCCGGCGGGGAACTTCAAGCGCGATGCGAGGAGGCCCTATGCACATCGACTTGCCAGACAGCCTTCGTGCTCTCAGAGACCTGCCCCAAGACGAACCCACGCGGCGCCCTGCATCGACGCCGCCAGACCTGCACCTGGCGCTGCACGGGGCCGGCGACCGGCTGAGGGAGTCGCTCGTCCAGTGGAGCGCCGAACACGGTTCGACGGGCGGACAGTCTCGGTTCGGCTGGACGAGCCCCCAGGATAGATTGGCCGCCGAGACCGACGACCCTTTGCGCCTGGTGCTGGAAGACATCCTGGAGGAAATCAACGGCGGTACCGGTTCCAATCTCGACGTCGACATCGATGATGCCTATTCCAACGAAGACCTGTTCAACGATCTGGCTCAGATGTTTGCCCATCGCCGGCAGCCCATCGGTGACAACGATGTCGACAGCCAAAGTGATTTCGGCAATGCCAACAACCCCTTCTGTGGCGCGCTGTTCGGCGCCTGGGAGATGGACGGCGATCACGCCACGCGGCGCAGTCGTCATGACGCGAGCCTGTCGCTGCTGCTCAAGATCATCGCGGTCCTGGGCCGCAGGAAACTGCTGACGCTGCTGGACATCGACGAAGGTGACGGCCAGGCGCGGTACGAACCAGACGACCAGGACCTGTTGTTCGAGATCGCCGCATTCATGGACCAACACCCGGCGCGCTATCCCCCACCGGCAACCCTCGACGCACAACGGTGGACATGGACCGAACGCATAGCCCGCGGCACAGCGCTGGATGCTCGCGAAACCCGGTTGTTCCAGCTTGCCCTGGAAGAACTGGACTTCGCCCTCGCCCGCCTGGCCGGCCAGCCGGCCCCGCCGCGTCAGCGTGCCCGGCGCAACCGGCAAGAAATCGAGTTTCACCTGAGCGTCACCGGCAGCGCTCGCAACGTCTTGAGGCTGATGTGCGCCTGAAGGCGCCGGCCCTTTGAGTTTTCGAACCGACCTTTGAAACAGGAGACATTCCGTGGACATTCAAGCCATCGACCCCAGCAACCTCGCCGCGACGTCCGCCAAAACGAGCGCCAGGCCTCAGGCCGACGCCCAGACCAGCGACGTCAGTTGGTTCAACGCACAAATGCGCGAAAAAGCCCCCGTCCCGAACAGCGAAAACAATGTCGCGGCACGCATCATAGACTCGTTGTCGAGCCGCTCCGGCGAATTGCAGCGCCTGAATGATCGCGCCAACCGGGACATGCTCAAGGCTATCCGCACCGCCGACCCGCAGGACATGTTGCAGTCGAACCGGTCGTTGTCGTCCTTTCACCTGGAAAGCCTGATGACCGCGAAAGTGGTCAGCAAAGGCTCCCAGGCGATCGAGAAGCTCACCAATCTTCAGTAAAGGGAAGGCCGGTCATGTCCATGCGCGCGTTCTCGACACTGTTGCTGTGCCTGCTGCTCACCGGTTGCGATGAACGGACGGCGCTGCACAGCCATCTTTCCGAGCAGGATGCCAACGAAGTGATCGCCGAGCTGGCGAACAAGAACGTGGAGGCGAGCAAGCGAGTCGACAAAGACGGATTGACCGTGCTGGTCGAGCCTGCCGACATGAACAGCGCCGTCCAGGTACTCGAAGCCGCCGGCCTGCCGCGCCGCTCACGTTCCAGCCTGGGGGAGATCTTCCGCAAGGAAGGGGTCATTTCCACGCCGATGGAAGAGCGTGCCCGCTACATCTATGCGCTGTCCCAGGAGCTCGAATCGACGCTTTCACAAATAGACGGCGTGGTGCTCGCCCGGGTCCATGTGGTCCTGCCGGAGCGGGTGGCCCCGGGAGAGCCGGTCCAGCCCGCATCGGCCTCGGTGTTTATCAAGCACACCCGTGCCCTGGACCCCGACAGCATTACCCCGCGCGTGCGCAACCTGGTCGCCAGCGGGATTCCCGGCATGGCCGACGCCGCTCAGAACCCGGCCAAGCTATCGGTGGTATTCGTTCCCGCCGCGCCGTATCAGGAACGGCGCAAGATGGCGTATTTCGGCCCTTTCCTCATGCAGGCCGACGACATCGGCTATTGGCGGGCGGTGACCGTGACGGCAAGCATCACCTTGCTCGCCATCCTGATGGGCGCCTTGTATGGCCTCTATCGGCTGTGGCGCAACGGCGTGTTGGTGCTGCCACGATTGCTCGATCGCAAGCCTACCAAACCAGCCGGGACACCAGCCTCCCCCCAAGGCAGCGCGACACCTGGGCTGTTCGCCGTGAAAAACCCGGGGACCAAACCCGACAGTAACGGGACCGCCGCATGACGGCAGAGCTTGCATGGGTTCGCTGGTGGAACCTCGCGTGGCGTGAAGCAGACCGGGGCTGGTATCCGTCGGCGCTTGGCCTGCTGACCGCGCCGCAGATAGACGCCCTGGCCCGAGGGCAGCATGCCGCGCTTGCGCGCAGCTTTGGTATGACGCCCTGCACGCCACCACCACCCAGCCCGACGCTGCAATCGCTGTTCTGCGGCACGCCCCGGACCTTGGTCCTTGCCTGCGAATTGGTGGCGAGCACTTGCGCACCGTTAACGGCAACACAAGCACTGTCGGCGCAGGACCGGGCCTGGTGCGAGCGCACCGCCAAAGCCCTGCGCCCGGGACACTGGCTCGAACAAGACCAGGATCCGCTCGCCCTGCTGCGCGCCTGGCTGGGCGAACGGGCCTGGGAACGCGCGCGCCTGGCGTTCCCGCGCGACAGAGTCATCGCCATCGAGTCGGCACCCGCCCTTCAACCGCCAGCCGCCAAACTGAACACGCTTTGGCAGTCCGCCTGCTGGAAAGCTGAGCAAAGCCTGGCACCTTCGGCCCCTATCCAAACGGAGAGACACGATGCTCGCTCGGCGTTCGCTTGAACTGCGCCCCGATGGCCAGGGCCTGTCGCAGCCCTACATCGCGCGCGAAACCCTGGTTGATTGTGCCCGCGCACAGGTCGTCCTCGAACAGGCCCAGGCGCAGGCTGCGCAACTGCTTGAACGCGCCAGCGCAGAGGCGGACGCAGCCGTGCTCGAGGCTCAAGCGCAATTCTGGGAAAAGGCCGAAACCCTGCTCGCCGCGTGGGAGGCCCAGCGCCAAGCCATGTGGGAGCGGATCGAGACCAGTGCTGCACATTTGGTCAACGAGGCCCTGGGGACGCTGCTGAACGAGGTCCCGGAGCAGGCACGCATCGATGCACTCGTCCGCCAACTGGCGTCGCGTCAGGACGACCCGATCAGCGCCACCCTGCGCTGTCATCCTGAAGACCTGGCAAACCTGACCCAGAGCCTGGGCACCGACAGCCGACGGCCCTGGACACCGATGGTCGATGCCGACATGGAACGACATCAACTGAAGCTGGAAACACCAGGCGGCACCTACCTGCTCGACTGGCCCACCGCCGTCGAAGCCCTGCGCCTGCCCGAACCACAACACATCACCGCAAGCTGACCCACCGCTTTCGCGAGCAGGCTCGCTCCCACAAATGGATCGAAGTACGACCGGGAGAGCCAGGTCGGCTGTCAGGCCGCCTCGCGAGCAAGCTTTGCTCCCACAGGCCCTGCGCACACAAGTCTGATGGGTGTGCGGCCGCAAGAGCCAGGTCGGCTGTCAGGCCGCCTCGCGAGCAAGCTTTGCTCCCACAGGCCCTGCTCACACAAGTCTGATGGGTGTGCGGCCGCAAGAGCCAGGTCGGCTATAAGGCCGCCTCGCGAGCAAGCTTTGCTCCCACAGGTCCTGCTCACACAAGTCTGATGGGTGTATGGCCGCAAGAGCCAGGTCGGCTGTCAGGCCGCCTCGCGAGCAAGCTTTGCTCCCACAGGCCCTGCTCACACAAGTCTGATGGGTGTGCGGCCGCAAGAGCCAGGTCGGCTACTAGGCCGCCTCGGAACGGACGTTGATCTCAGCGCCCCGTTAACCACGATGGCCGAACGCAGGCATTGTGGAGTGGGCAACCCGGCATGGATGCCGGGTTAGCCGCGCTGGGCCATGGATGGCCCTTCGCGGCGGGCCCACGGAGCAATGCCGGAGTGAGGGCACACCGAGCCTAGGCGAGGTGCCGAGTGGTGGGGCAGGAGCGTTTTGCTTACTTTTGCGCTTCTCAAAAGTGAGCCGCCGTCAGGGCGGAACCCAAAGTGGCCGTTACCGCAGCAACGGATATGTACCCAATCAACAAAATCCCGGCCAGTTTGCCATCGCGAGCAAGCTCGCACAGGAGAAACGCCCCCTCACATCCCGACGCCCATTTTTTCCTCATTCGCGCGGAACCACCAACGGCATAGCCACCACTCACACCGTGAACATGCCCAGCCCAGAGGAACCGCCCATGTCTTCCACCGATGCCGTCCAGCGCCGCCTCGACACCTACTTCCAACGCGCGACCGACAACGTCAACAACGCCGCGATGAACGCCGCAGAAAGTCAGTCACTCGACGACATGCACTCATTCGTGACCAGCATGAACGGCATGTCCGTCGCCGTGAACGCCGCCACCCAACAAACCACGGCCCATCACAACCTCGCCAAGGCGATCATCGATGCAATGCCATGAGCTGCGCACACAGCTCACCCGCTGGAGCGCCAGCGTCGACGGACCGGAGCACTTCACCGTGGTCATCGACGATGGCGAAGCAACGTTCAGCAAGCTCGACGAAGGCTTGCTGGCAGCGGTCGAACTGACCGCCCCGGTGACCCACGAGATGGCCCTGGAAGACCTGCTTCGGCTGGCGCACCCAAGCCTCTCGCGGTTTCCCGGCGCGCTGGCCCGTTCGCCACAAGACGGCCGGTTGTGGCTGCTGGCGCAAGTGCCGCTGGACGGGCACATCGACGACTTGATCGAGGTGCTCGAAGCACTGCTCAACCAGCGTGACACCTGGCAATCGATTCTCAATAAAGACCAACGTGCCGTTGCCGCGCCAGTGGCGCGACGCCTCTCGCACCCTCATTTGCTCGGAACAGGAATCCGCCATGCCTAACAGGTGGCTTGCACCGTACCGCTTGATGACCGCAGGCAAGGTACACCTTCGCCCGTTGATCGCACGCCGCTGGGCAAAACCTTCGCTGATCGCACTGGCATTGGCCGGCGCGCTTGGCGCGGGCATGCCGGCAGAGGCGGCCATACCGACCGACTGGAAGAACACGCCTTATGCCTACGACGCCCAGAGCACACCGCTGGCCAAGGTACTCGGCGACTTTGCCAATACCTTCGCCGTGCAGCTGGTGATCGACGGCACGGTGAAAGGCACCGTCGACGGGCGAATGCGCGCCGAAAGCCCCCAGGCATTTCTCGACAGGCTCGGCCTGGAAAATCGCTTCCAGTGGTTCATGTACGGCAACACCTTGTACGTCAGTCCCTTGCAGAACCAGGACTCCACGCGCCTGGAAGTGTCCGCCGATGCCGTGCCGGACATGAAGCAAGCCTTGACCGACATTGGTCTGCTGGATCCGCGTTTCGGCTGGGGTGAATTGCCCGACGAAGGCGTGGTCCTGGTCTCCGGCCCGGAGCGCTATGTGCGCCTGGTGGCGCAGTTTGCCGAAGTGCGCAAGACACCCGAAGAGAAGCAAGAAGTAATCAGTTTCCCGCTGCGCTATGCCACCGCCGCCGACCGCAACGTCAAGTACCGCGGCGAAACGCTGGTCATTCCCGGGGTCGCCAGCATCCTGAAAGGTTTGCTGGAAAGTCGCAGCGCCGTGTCGGGGGGCATGCAGACAGCCTCGCCCCAGGCGTCGTTCCAGAACATGCAGAACCAGCAGTCCATGACCATGGGCAATATCGAACAGTTGGCCATGAACGGCATGGGTCGGCCGAACACCAGCCGCGTACCGTCCGGCGCGAACAGCGGTGGAGGTGGCCGGGGCAAGATCCGCGTCGAAGCCGACGTGCGCAACAACGCGGTGCTCATCTACGACGCGCCCAAGCGACGGGAGATCTACACGCCGCTGATTCGCGATGTGGACGTGCCGCGCAAGCTGGTGGAGATCGATGCGATCATCCTCGACATCGACCGCACGCAACTGGCCGAGCTGGCCTCGAACTGGAACGTCGAGAGCGGCGATCTGATCGGCGGCGCCTCGATGATTCGACCTGGCGCCAGCTCGACGGTGTTCATTCAGGACTACGGCGATTTTTCCGCGCAACTGCGGGCCCTGGAGGGCCGTGGCCTGGCCTCGGTGGTGGCGAACCCGTCGGTACTGACCCTGGAGAACCAGCCGGCGGTCATCGACTTCAGCCGCACCGAGTACATCTCCGCCATCGGCGAGCGCGTAGCCACCGTCGAACCCATCACGGCAGGCACCAGCTTGCAAGTCGTGCCCCATGCCATCGAGACCGGGGGCCGCAACCAGATCCAGATGTCCCTGGACATCGAGGACGGCCGCATCGAACCCTCGGAAGTCGGCCAGCAGACGCCCAGCGTGCGCCGGGGCGTGGTCAGCACCCAGGCCGTCATGGGCGAAAGCCGGTCATTGGTGGTAGGCGGTTTTCATACCGAAGAGACCGGCGACAACCTCGAACGGGTGCCATGGCTGGGTCGCATCCCGCTGATCGGGCCGTTGCTGTTTTCCTCGACCACCCGCGAAACCAGCCGCCGCGAGCGGGTCTTCATCCTGACGCCGCGCCTGATCGGTGACCAGGTCGACCCGGCCCGCTACATCTCCGCCCTTGACCGCGAACAGGTCGACAGCGCCATGGCCCGCCTGGAAGAGCGTCGCAACGGCACCCGTCCCGTCGGTCGTATCGAGGTCAGCGACGTGCTCGCCCAACTCGCCGACGGCAACATTCCAGCCACGTTCAAGCAAGCCCCATCGATTCCTTATTCGCCCGACACCTTGTGCGCGTTGCAACCCGGATTATCGCTGGACGCCGCCCGGGCCCAATGGTTCGCCGGCCCCGATTACGGCATTGCCGTGGGTGTGATACGCAACGACGAGCAGCGGCGCCTGCGTTTCGACGAGGCAAGCTGCGGCAGCCGCTGGACCCTGGCCACCACCGCCTGGCCGAAGGTGTGGCTTGAGCCCGGTGAGGAGACGGAAGTGTTCGTGGTCATGAAGCAACCCACGCGCACGCCAGGCGGCGAGCGCCCTTCTCTCCTGCAAACCAGCGCGAGGACCCTGCCATGAGTCGCACGCCACTGCTGCTCGTTTTATTGCTGAGCCTGCCGGTGTTCGCCGGCTGCGCAAACCGTTCGGGCTGCCAGGGCGATGCCTGCAGCCGCGCCGAACCGGACAACGGTCGGCTGGTGATCTGGTGGTCACCCGGCATGCGCGGCGGTCTTGGCTCCCCCGAACACCCACTGGACCATACGGTCGTCCCATTGGAGAACTGAAACGCTATGTCTTTTTCGGTACACAGCGTAAGCACTCGCCAGGCCTTCCAGAAGAACATCATCGCCGGCATCGCGACGTATTGGGAAATAGCCCCAGGCATCGAGTTCTGCCTGCGGCGCGAGCCTCACAGCGTGGGGCTCGCCTTACAAATACAAAGCCAGGCGCTGCATGCCAACCAGATCCAGCATGCACTGGAACGGCGTTTCGCCCAGCCGACCGACTACGCGCAGCTGTTCGTATTTCTCGATCCGCAGCGAGCGCTCGTGGTCTGGCAGGCGTTGCCCGACCCGCCGCTATCCACTGAACTGCTCGATGAAATCCAGTCCCGTCAGCTGTCGCTGCTGGGCCTGGAAGACCTCGACGATTACTCGGCCACGTATTGAACCTGCGGTCAGAGGCTGCTTGCGCTGGGTCTGTAGGAGCGGGCGAAGCCTGCGATCTTTTGATCTTTTGATCTTTCGCTTGAGATTCAGGTGTGTGGGGAAAGATCGCAGCCTCGTTGCACTCGACAGCTCCTACGCAGCTCCTGCAAAGCTCGTACGGCCCAGCGGGAGCAATCTCTGGCCACAGCGATTCATACAGAGACTTTATGAGGGAGGTTTTCCATGACCGTCGCACCGCTTGCCCAGCGCTTGATCTCGGCCCTCGCGGAACATTTGCATGCGCACTTGCAGTTGGAAGGTGGCGTGTGCGCGCTGTATGACGCGAGCAACCGCGAAGCCGTGGTCATCGAGTTGCCCGATCACGGCGATGTCGCCATCCTCCATAGCTCGATCGACGTACCGGCCCATGCGCCCGGCTTGCACAAGCGCTTGCTGGAACTCAACTTTCGACTGGATCTGCTCGGTGGCAGTTGGCTGGCCCTGGACGATAAGGGCAGCGTTCGCCTGTGTGCCCATTGTCCACTGGCGATGCTCGACGAGGCGCGGTTCTGCCATTGGATCGTCGGCTTCATCGCCCAGGTCGGCGACATTCGGGCGCGCTTGGCGGTGCCTGCAATGCCGGGCGGTCCGCGTCCGGCCTCACTTAACACAAGCCGCACCCGATTGGGATAGGCGCCCGTGGCCTGGAATTATTACCGTTGGGCTCTGTAGGAGCTGGCGAAGCCTGCGATCTTTTGATCTTTCGCTTGAGACTCAAGTGTCGTTGAAAAGATCGCAGCCTCGTTGCACTCGACAGCTCCTACACAGCTCCTACATAGCTCCTACACAGGTTTATGCAGGCTCATCGCTTTATCGAAGCTTCATCGCCTCGCCACCCTCCTGCATGACTTTCCTTGCACTGTCCATGAAGCCCTTGGTGACCTCCGTCACCGTATCGCTCATCAGCTTGGCCATGTCGGCGGAGCTTTTAACGAGCAACATGGCGCTCTGGCGTTCTTCCATGCCCATTTGCAGTTGGAACTGCTTTTCCATCAACTGCTTTTGACGGGTTTCCATTTCGCTCATGAAAGAGTCCGGCGTGCGAGACTCCGAAGTGCGGTTGGACGTTTGTGCGTCATCCAGCGGTTGCGTGTCATTCGGCGCCGCCGAGTGATTGGTGTCCCGCGTTCGGGTGCGGCCACGCTGATGCACCGCCGGTGGCGTCGAGGAGGAACGCCCCCGGCCATGCAGGCTTTGGGTGCCTTCGCGCTGCTGCGCCTCGCGGGGGCGTTGGCTCAGCGAGGGTGAGCGCGATGGCGATAAGCTGTCGGCGCCGTGCAGGGCACCAGTGCCCCTCAAGGGGCTTGTCAATGCGTTGGGTTCAGGCATGGGAGATCTCCATGAGTCGATAGTTTGCGGCGGATACTGTCGGCAAGCTGGCATCGCCCAGGCGAGCCTGGCTCATTCCCTGAGTGGCACGCGCATGCGCATCGGTTCCATCGACCTCAACGCTGGTTCAACTCCGGGATCTCAATGACCTCGCCCTTGGCCTCATCATCCAGTTCGCGCAACACCCGATAAATGTGGGCAACCGCCTGGAGCGTTTCCCGGGGGATATAACCACCGACGTCTTCGCGGTAGATCGTGCGCGCCAGCCAGATGCACTGGATGACCGGGACCCGCGCCGCCTTGGCCCGCTCGATCAGCGCCCGGGCCTCGGCATCGACGCCTTTGACGATCAACTGCGGCAGCGGCGTTTCCTCGGGGCGATACAACAGCGCGACGGCAAAGTGGGTCGGGTTGACCACCAGCATGTCGGCGTCTTCCACCGGCTTGGTCTCTTTGTTGGCGGGCTGGTCGACCAATTGCCGGGCCAGGCTGCGGCGATGCATTTTTACGTGAGGGTCGCCTTCCATTTCCTTGAATTCCTTGCGCACCTCCTCCTCGCTCATGCGCAGGCGCTTGGCGAAGAAATATTTCTGCAGACCGAAGTCGAGGATCGCCAGCACCAGCAATACGCCCAGGCAGACGTGCATGATGTGCCGAAACAGGCTGGCCAGCCCACGCCAATAACTGTGCAGGTCGCCGTTCACCAGGCTGATCAACGAGCCGAGTGCCGGCAGGGTCACCAGGTAAATCACGGTGCCGATGAACACGGCCTTGACCAGCCCCATGAACAGGTTGATCAGCGCCTGGCCGGAGAACATCTGCTTGGCCTGGTTCATCGGGTTCAAGCGGTTCGGGTCCGGCTGAAGGGCCTCGGGGGCGAACAGGAAACCGAACTGAATCCAACCGGCCACCAGGCGCGTGACGATCGCCAACCCCACGGTCATCAAGGTGAAATTGAGCAGCACGCCACCGGCATGGGCCAAGGTTTCCTCGAAGGCACGCACGAAGTCGACATCCAGCCGATGCAGCGGGAACGCCACCATGTCTCCCAGGGCCTGCATGCTGTCGTCGGCCTGGGTCAATGCCACTTCGGTGATCGCGGCAAGCACCAGCAGGCTGCTCAAGTCCTGGCTTTGGCCGACCTGGCCCTTGTTGCGCGCGTCGCGAATCTTCTTCGGTGTCGCCCGCTTGGTCTTTTCGCCACTGTCTTCGCTCATGGCCGAAGCCCTCCTTCAGGGTGACGGCAACAACAGGTGCAGCAGATGCCGGATTTCGCCATAGCGACCAAGCCGGCCCGTCATCGCGTCCCACATCGTGGGCAGGTAGAACAGCAGGAAGCCCAGGCCGATCAGGCTCTTGGCCGGCATGGCAAGGACGAACACCTGCAATTGCGGGCTGTACAGGCTGAGCAGCGCCAGGCTGAACTCCACCAGCAACAGCAAGCCGATAAAGGGCGCCGCGTAGAGCATCATGTGCATGAACATTTCGCCGAGCAGCCCGAGAAACACGCCGAAGCCATCCGCGCCAGGCAATGGAAACCAAACGGTGGGCGACCACACCAGGTAGCTGTCCCAGATCACCTGGGTCAACGTACCAATGCCCAGGGTGGCGACCAGCAGCAAGATCGTCATCTCCTTGAACAGCAGGCCCAGGGGCGTGGTGTCGCTGCCGAGCGCCGGGTTCAACTGGCCACCGATCAGCGCACCGCGCTGGTTGTCCAGCAAGGCGCCCACCGATTCGTATAACCAGAACGGCATCGCCAACAGCACCCCGAGCAAGAAGCCCAGCACCAGCTCCTTGAACATCAACCCGACCAGCGACAACCAATTGACCTGGGCGTCGATCAGCGCCTGGCGAATACCGGGCGCCGGCAACATGCCCAAGGCAAACACGACGGCATGGCGCGGCAAGCCTCGCAGGTGCTGGAAGCAAAACACCGGGACCAGGTATGCGACCGGGTAAATGCGCGCCATGCCGAGCGCGATCGACAGCAGCAAGTCGAAGTACGGGCCGAAAGCCTGGGCCGTCATCAGGTGTTGGCCATCATTTCGAATGCCCGGCGCAGCAGTCCCAGCAACTCCACGCCGATCCAGCGGCCCGTGACCAGCAAGGTCAACCCGACCGCCACCAGCTTGATGCCGAAGGGCAAGGTCTGGTCCTGGATCTGCATCAAGGCCTGCACCAGGGACGTCAGCACACCGACGATCACCGCCACGATCAAGGGCGGTGCGGAGAGCAGGACCACCAGCAGCATGCCTTCCTTAAACAACGTCAGCGCGTCCATCGCACGTCCTCAAAGATAGGAATAGAAGAGGCTGTCGAGCAATTGCGTCCAGCCCTGCACGAGGACAAAAATCAGCAGCTTGAGCGGCAACGAAATGGTCATGGGCGCGACCATCTGCATGCCGAGCGCCAGCAGCAGGTTGGACACGATCAGGTCGATGACAATGAACGGGATATAGATCAAAAATCCCATCTGGAAGCCGGCCTCGAGCTCCGACAGCATGAAGGCAGGGATGAGCAGCATCAGGTCATCGCGGCTGGCCTGCTCGGCGCGCTCCTTGGGCCACATCCGCTGGGTGTTTTCCAGCAGGTGGGCGAGGATGTCCGGGTTGGTATTGCGCGACATGAAGGCCTGCAACGGTTTCACCGCGTTCAGTGCAGAACCTTGCAACGCCTCGGTGCTGCTGAAATCCAGTGGCTGCTCCTTCAGCTGTTCGGCGATGTTGTGGCCCACCGGCGCCATGATGAACAACGTCGCGGCCAGGGCAATGGCATACAGGGCCATATTGGGTGGCACCTGCTGCACACCGATGGCGTTACGGGTGATGGTCAAGACGATGGCGATCTTGAGAAAGGCGCTGCAGATGATCAGCAGCAGAGGGACCAACGATATCCCACCGATGAACAGCGCCAGCAGAAAGGGGTCGACCCCCTGGAAGCTCATCCAGCCACATCCACGTGTGCGATTTGCAGGCCCAACCGGCCATCGACCTCGACCAGCTCGCCATGGGCCAGGGCACGTTCGCCATAGAACAGCGCCGCGGTCCCCGGTGCCACGCCCTGCACTTGCAGCACCGCGCCAGGCGCCAGAGTGCGCAGCTCGCCCAAGGTCAGGTGCAAATGACCGCAGCGTATCGTCAGCGCCAGCGGCAGGTCGTCGAAGCGCTCGGGGATTTCGGCCGCGACCGGCTCCGTCATTGGCGCCTCTTCGGTTTCAGCGGCGGCATAGGCCGACAGCGGGTGCTCGGCCGCCTCGGCGGCGTGGGCGTCAGGTTCGTAGCCGGTGCTATCGTCCCAGTCCGGCGTCAGGATGTCGGTGTCGGCGGTGGTGCTCATAACGGTCTCCTCCAGAGCGAGCAAGGTCAGGCGCAACGGCGCGGCACGGCTGTGTACCCGCACCTGCAAACAATGCCGGCCCAGGCGAATCAGCCCTTGGCCGGATGAATCGAACAGAGCGGTTTGCGGCACCAACACATCACCGGGGCGCAGCGTCGCCAACTGCCCGGCGGCCAGCGCCAGGTGTCCCAGTTCCAACGGAACATGCAGCACGAAGCCCGCGATCCCTGGCGCGGCTGGCCTCTGCCAGGGCGCAGCGCGAAGCAGTCCCAGCAGGCCCGCCCCGGTCATTTCCAGATAGCTCGTGACGCGGGCCGCACCCACGCTCACGTCGAGCCGGCAGGCAATGCCCTGCACCGCGGGCCCGGCCGCTGGTTTGATAAAACCGAATGCCTGGCGCAGGGGCTCACTCAGGGTCTGCTGGAACAGCGACCAGAACCACGCGTCATCCGGTCCGGGTTCGGCAGGCAAGACCACCGGGCATTCACCGAACAGGCTGAGCACCGCGCCGGGCTCTTCCAGGGCGAAGACACCATGGGCGCACGCCAGCACACACGGCGTCCCCCCAGCGGTGCCACCCGGGGTCAGTTCCAGCAGGCCCGCCTCGCCCGCCACCTCGAAGGGCAACCGGACGCCAATGCCTAATAGTCGCCGGGCGGTGGCGTCCTCGCTGCTTACAGTCGGCAGCGCCAATGCATGGACGGTCATGTCGGGCTCACCTCTTCTTCGCGCGCCACGCGCACGCTCACCGGCTGGCCCAGGCTTTGGCTCAGTGTGTCTTCGAGACGACCGGATCGACTCGACAGCCGCGCCTGTACGTCTGCACTTTCGCTGCTCAGGCCGATGTCCCACCCGCACGCCGCGCCCAGCCGCCGGGCGGATACCTTGATGCGGCCCAGGTTGGGCAGATGCAGCAGCAGGTCCAATTGCGAATCGAGCGTGGCGCGCAAGCGTGGCGTGAGCTGGTCGACAAACGCCTCCTCTTCGCCGCTCGAAAGATTCACCAGGCCCGACAGCGAACCGGTGCCGGCATTGTCATCCTGCGTGCCGCCCCGTGGCGCATCGACCCATTGGCGAAACCAGTAGCCATCGCTGCGCTGCGCCGTCACGTCGGGGTCGCGCCCGGTGGCAGGGGCGGACTCGCGCGCCGCCGGAAGCCTTGCCCGGCTCACCTGGGCAGGCGGTTGCTCATACGCCCGCGGCGGATGCCGGACGGGAGTCGACGAAGTGTTGCCGTGCGGTGTCGGCCCACCGCGCACGCTGCGTTCATTCATCGCTGGGGGTCTCCACCAAGTACTCCATCATTGCGCTGAGCTTTTCCAGATCTCGCCGGCGCCCTTGTAGCCGCTGCTGGGCAGCGGCCGTGTGCTGCGCCTGTTGCGCCTGTTCAGCGTCCAGTGCCTGCACGGCCCGCGCTTGCTCGGCCAGCTCGCCGATCAAACGAAGTTCCTGGGTACTCCAGGCATTGAGTTCGCACACGCTCAACGCCCGGCCACGGTGCTCGCCGTACAACGCCTCGCGCTGCACCACCTGCTGCTCACGAGTCGCCTGCATCTGCGCGCGCGCGGCGGCAACCGCGGCTTCGCGCTCACGCAAAAGCTCACGCTGCTGGCGCCACGCCCGCTCGGCTTGCGCTTCGCGGTGGCGGCGTATCGGCGCCAGGGCGTCCAGATCAGCCCGGGACATAAGCGGTCAACTGCTGCAGGTGGGCGAGCGTGGACGCAAACGGCTCCGGCTCACGCAGGTCCTGGCGCAGGAAGGCGTCCAGGGCGCCATGCGACTCCACCGCCAGGTCGGTCAAGGGGTCGGCGCCGGCCTGGTATTCGCCCAGGCGCAACATCAGTTCGATTTGCTCATAAGCCGAGAGCAATCGACGCAGATTGATGCCCGCCCGCAGGTGCTCCGCCTCGGCCACGTTGGCCAAGGTGCGCGACAGGCTGGCCAGCACATCGATTGCCGGGTAGTGGCCGCGCTCCGCGAGCTTGCGCGACAGCACGATGTGACCGTCGAGCAGCGAACGCACTTCGTCCGCCACGGGATCGTTCATGGAATCCTGCTCGATGAGCACCGTGTACAACGCGGTGATGGCGCCCTCGTTGGTCAGCCCGGCCCGCTCGACCAGGCGCGGCAGCAGGCTGTAGACCGACGGCGGCAGGCCGCCGCGCCCCAACGGCTCGCCGGCGGCCAGGCCGATCTCACGCTGGGCCCGGGCGAAGCGGGTCAGCGAGTCGATGAGCAGCAGCACGCGCTGGCCCCGGGCACGAAAACCCTCGGCCAATGCCGTCGCGGTGAACGCCGCACGGGCGCGTTCCATGCTGGAGCGGTCGGAGGTGGCGCACACCAGCACCGCACGGGCACGCAGCTCGTCATCCAGCTCATGGTCGAGGAATTCGCGCAGCTCGCGCCCACGCTCGCCGATCAAGCCGAACACGATGACATCGCAGTCCACGTTGCGGGCGATCTCCGCCAGCAGCGTGGTCTTGCCGCAACCGGCGCCGGCGAACAGCCCCACTCGCTGGCCTTCGCCGAGGGTCAGTGGGCCGTCGATGGCCCGTACGCCGGTCATCAAGGGTCGTTGGATGCGCGGTCGGGCGGTGGGCGCCGGGGCCTCGCCAATCACCTGTGCTGCATGCGGCACGTGCGCGTCGGCGAAGGCTCCCGCGCCGCCGTCCACCAGCGGCCGGCCGAAGCCATCCAGCACCTGGCCCAGCAGCTGCGGTCCCACGCACACCCGATGGGGCATGCCCAGCGGCTCCACCGCCGCACCGACCCGGACGCCCTCCAGGCCGCCCAGGGCGCTGAGCAAGGCATCGTGCTGGTCGAAGCCGACAATTTCGGCGAGCAGCGGCTCGCGGGCGTCGCGCTCGACCCGGCAGAGGTCGCCGATCTGCGCCCCCGGCAGTCGGCACTGCAGCAAGATGCCGCTGACCCGCTGCACCCGCCCGCGCACCATGACCGGCGCGAAGCGACGCAAGTGCGCCAGTTGCCCGGCCTCCCAGGCCTCCAGCCGCGCACTGGCCGCCTGCATCATCACCAAGTGACCTCGTAGCGTTGGTCGCCCTCGAAGGTGACTTTGCCGCTGTCGATGGCGGTCAAGCGCAGGCCATCGATCTGGTCGCCCAGGAACAACCGACGTCCGTCGGCGGTGACCACATGGCCATGCTTGCCACCCACGATCTGGGCGATCTGAAACGGCAGCTTCGTCAGCCGTTCCTTGACGTTGGCCGCGATCCCGATCTGCGTTTCGTAGCGGTCGTGGAAGCGCTCGATCAGCCGTTCGACCATCGCCAGGCGTTGGCGCGGCAACTCGCCCACCAGGACCAGCCGGTCGCCCTGGCTCTCGACCCGCACACCGGCGCCCAAGTCACGTTCCTGGAGCATGCGATCAAGCTCCAGGCGGACCGACTCGACATTGTCCAAGGCCACCTTGCTCTGCTTGAGCTGCTGGGCCGGGCTGCGCGCCACGGTCTGCGCCGGCTGGCTGGTAAAGGCCCAGGCGCTGGAGGCAACGGTGATCACCGCCGCGGCAATGGCCAGGCGCTTGGGCCACGACGGCCGCACGGCGGGCCTGGGGGTTTCCCGCTCCGGCGCCAGATGCGCGGCATCATCCAGCGCTGCCTCTTCGGGCCAGGGTTGATCGGCCGGGGCCAGGCACAGCCAGACGCCTGCCACCGCAAACGGGACATTGCTCTGCAAGGGCTCGGCCGCAGCCCAAGGCTGGCCTTGTCCATCGCAAACCGTGCCCTCCAGCCGTTCCAGCAACCACTGGCCCTGCACCTGCCGCAGGCCCACGTGACGCCCACAGATGCCCGGATCGTAAAGCGCCAGGTCGGCCTCTTCCGCCGCGCCAACCACCCATTGCTCACCCACCAGCGGCAACGCCGCACCTCGGTGCAGACCACTCAAGACTCGCAGTTCGAACATGGTCAATTCCTCAAGGGGCGCCAGACGCTCGCCCACGATCCGGTAGTACGACGAGGCACCGGCGGCCCCCGTCTTCTGTCACAGCCAGGCCAGCGAACGCACCTGGGTTTGCATCGTTACGTGGAGGCACCGCGGCTGGCGTGCCAAGACAAGCCCGTCACGCGGCATCCTCCATCCGTAGTTGTTCCTGCTCAAGGTCAAAGCGCCCCAGCACGGTGACCTGGGCGTTGCTGTGCAACTCGCTGAAGGCGAGCACGGGCACGTGATTGAATTCGTCGCGCAACAGATCGCGCAGCGGCGCCCGCAGGTCTTGCGCCACCAACAGCACGGCCACGCGCTTGGCGCGCAACGGGAAACCTTCGCGCAACTGCATCACCAATGCGCGGGTATGCAGGCTTTCCAGGGCAAAGAAGGTTTCCGTCTGGGTCTGGCGCAGCGCATCGCGCAACAGGCCTTCGGTTTCCGGCGTCAACAGCCACACGTGCAGGCCGTCTTCGTCGCGGTACTGGTGATAGATCTGCGACTTCAGGGCGATGCGCGCGTAGTCGGTCAGCGCACCGACGTCACGCTCGTGCTGCCCATGCTCGATCAAGGACTCGGCGATCAGGCGCACCGCGCGCAGCGGGACGCCTTCGCCGGCCAGGCGCTGGAGCACGGCGGCGAAACGGGCCAATGGCATGGTCCGCTGCAGCTCCTGCACCAGCTCTGGCTGGCCCGCCTCGAGCCAACTGAGAATCGACTTGCTCTCCTGAAGCCCCAAGAATTGCGGGCCCGTGGCAAACATCGCGCGGCTCATCCGTTCCACCAGCAACTCGGCGGCCGACACCGCCTCCACGCGCTCGTCCGCCAGCAGCGGATCGTCAGGCGTCAGCCAGAGCCACTGCTGCTCGTCACGCACCTCGCTGCCGACCAGCCCGTCGCGCGGTTCCAACGGCAGCGGCCCGCGCGCCACGGCAATACGCTCACCGAAGGTTGCCCGCAACATCGGCACCTCGTGCACGCAGAAGCGGAACTCGTCGTCTTCCAGCAGCGCGCTGTATTCGATCTCAAAGGGCGGCAAGGTCAGGCCAAAGCCGGCCACCAGCGCGTTCCGCTTCTTGCGGATCGCCTGGATGACTTCCTCGGCGGCCGCGTTGCCTTCCATGGCTTTGGAAAACTGCAAAAGATAGGCACGGGTCGGGTCGAAGCTGCGCAGGTCTTCAGCACCGTTCTGCGCCGGGGCCAAGACGGCCGCTGGCTGGTCGCCCTGGCGTGCCTGCCGGGCGCGTGAGTAGAGCTGAACGATGCCCGCAGTGCCGGTGATCAAGGCGATGACGATGAACACCAGGGTGGGCATGCCGGGCAAGGCCGCGAAGCCGAGCATTCCCACGGAAGCGATCACCCAGGCCTTGGGTTCGGCGGTCAACTGCTGGGCGATTTCCTTGCCGACGCTGCTGCCCGCCGGCTGCCCTTCCGGCGACACCCGGGTGATGATCATGCCCGCAGTCAGGGAAATCAGCAGGGCCGGAATCTGCGCGATCAGACCGTCACCGATGGTCAACACCGCGTACAGGTGCATCGATTCGGACGCGCCCATGTCGTGCTGCATCATGCCGACCGTAAAGCCGCCGATGAGGTTGATCACCACGATCACCAAACCCGCGATGGCATCGCCCTTGACGAACTTCATCGCCCCGTCCATCGCACCGAACAGCTGGCTTTCCTTGTTCAGCTCCTCGCGGCGCCGCCGAGCTTCAGTGACATCGATCAGGTTGGCGCGCAGGTCGCTGTCGATGGACATCTGCTTGCCCGGCAGCGCATCCAGCGTGAATCGCGCCGCCACTTCGGCGACCCGCTCCGAGCCCTTGGTGATCACCAGGAAGTTGACCACCGTCAGGATGAGGAAGATGACCAACCCGACCGCCAGGTTGCCCCCCACCACAAAATCGCCGAACGCCTGGACGATATGGCCGGCGTCGCCCTGGAGCAGGATCAACCGGGTGGTCGCCACCGACAATGCCAACCGAAACAGCGTGGTCAGCAGCAACACCGCCGGAAACGAGGAAAACGCCAACGGCCGCGGCAGGTACAGCGAGAGCACGATCAGCAGGCAGGAAATGCAGATGTTGATCGCGATCAGCACGTCGACCACCGAGGTCGGCAAGGGCAGGATCAACATGAACACAATGCCGAGCACCACGAACGCCCCGACCACTTCGATGCGCCGCACCGCTTCGTTGGCGACTTTGTTCAACAGGGCAATCATGAGCGCGCTCCAATCACCGGGGCAGCGGTCTGGCTTCGGGACTCGCCACGGGAACGCTCATCGAGCAGCACCAACAGGTTCTTCAGCGCGGTCTGGCGGCTTTTGCTATCGCGCCAGAGGGGCAGCGGCAAACGCTTGAGCAAGGGGTACAAACCGTTCAGGGAGACCAGTTGGTCGCGCTCCTCTTCTCCCCCCAACTCACGCCCGATACGCCGTACTTCCGCCGCCGACAGGCCACTGCTGACGAACCCCAGCATGCGCTGGAGCAACAGCACCGCCGTGAGCTGGCTGGCCGGACAACTGTAGGCCAGTTGCTCGAGCAAACGGCGGCAGCTGTGCAGGACGCTGCCCAGTTGCGTCGAGGCAGCCAGGCCGATCAACAACGTGCGCAACAGCGCGGTAGGACGTGACGGTGTGTGCGCAGCGATGTCATCAGCCAGTGCCCGGCGCATCATGTCCAGCCCCGGCACGAATGCCGCCTCGCCAAACAGGCCGAGCAATGCCTGCATCATGGTGGGTAACGATTGCTTGAGCACCACGGTGTCGTAATAGAGCCGCCGTACTGCCTGGCGCAGTTCGGGATCGCCGCCCGCAGCGCGCAAGGCCTCGGCGATGTTCATGCCCGCCTGGATCTGCGCGCCATAACGCTCGCGCAACAGCTGCAGGTAGTCGCGAGCGCGCTGGGCTTCGACGAGACGTCCCTGCACTTCGGCATCGCGCAAGGTTTGCTGCAGGATAAGGTCGGTACGGGCCGGATCACCGCCGGTGGACTGCACCAGCTCTTCAAGCACCGGCTCGCCACACAACAACAAACCGGCCTGGGCGGCCATTGCCCCCAGGCTCTGCTTGCCTGGGTGACCGAGTTGGTCGTACCACTCCTCCAACTGCTCGCGCGTCTCGACACGCACCTGGCCCACCTCGCTGCGGGCATTGCGGATGCGCCGCTGGCTCAGCGCCTTGGTATTGCGCTCCACGTGATGGCTGAAGGTCATGCCGACCTCCTCCATCGAATTGGACTGCACGGCCTGAAACGATTCGACAGGCTTGCCTATGCCCACGATGGCCGAAGCGGCCTGGGCAAGGTTGGCGGCAATATGCGCATTTGTCGGGGCTTCTACTTTCATGATGGCCGTGAGCGTGGTTTCGGACGCTCAGTGGGTGGCGGCGATCCAGCATTCGGTTCCATCACCGGTGATGACCTTCCCTGGCCGGTTCCGGTGGATTGTCCACAGGCCTCTTCCCGAGCGTTTGCTCGGTGCAATTTCATGCAGTGGGACTTGGGACGGCTGTGCATGACCTTGCACAAATAGAGCAAAAGCACTAGATAAAAATTATTGTTTATCAATCAGTTAAGTCGTTAAACGGGCTTGGCACAGGTCCTGCTGAGGGGAGGAACGTCGACATGTGGATCGACGCTATGGAACCTACTCAGAGGGATTTATCGATGAACAGCCTGAATCTCATGGCCCCCCCGCAAACCTCACCCGCATCCACAGATGCACCAGGCATCTGCTTCGGCGAGGAACGCAAGCTGCGTCTGTTCGTGCAAAAACGTGTACTCAATCAAGACGACGCCGACGACATCATCCAACTCACGTACCTGGAAGCCTGGCGCAACCAGCAGAAGTTCAAAGGGCTGGCAAAGCAGGACACTTGGTTGTGTGGCATCGCCCTCAACCTGATCCGCAACCACTTCCGCCGCTTCTATGCGCAGCCACCGCTGAGCACGTTCGATGAAAGCGAGTTCAGCGAGTCCAGTGACGACATTGACCTGAGTGAACAGTGCGACAACCGTCGGCTGTTGGACCGTACGCTGTTAGCCATGGACGCGCTGCCCAAGGACATGCGCGATACCCTGTGGACCGCCGTGGACACCGAGAGCAGCTACCGCGATGCCGCCGAACGCCTGGGCGTCCCCATCGGCACCGTGCGCTCAAGGTTGTTTCGTGCCCGTGAACAACTCAAACGAAGCGTCTATGGAGAAGCCCGGCCATGACCAATAATCGCTTGAACAGCCGGCCCGACCTGCCACGCGGCGTGCGCCGCTACACCCCCGACGACTTGCCGGTGATGACCGATATCTTCAACGAAAGCGCTCTGGGCGGTACCAGTTCCCCCGTACTCAGAGCGTTTTCCCTGAAGGAAATGACGTTTTTCGTCGACTGTTTCGTCAAGGAGGGTGATCCGATCTACGTGCTCGAACGCGCTGGTGAAGTCGTTGCCTGGTTGATCGTCAACCGCTTCTGTTGGGGGGCCCAGGCCTGCCGATTGACCGGCGAAGTGTCGATCTACGTACGCGGCGATCACATCGGCAGCGGCGTCGGCATCCGCCTTGGCCAAGCCGCGGTGGTGTTGGCCAGGCAGTATGGTTTCGAGACGCTGGTGGCCTGGATCATCGAGCACAACGAGGCGAGCAAACGCGGCGTACAAGGGCTTGGCGCGTCTCAATGGGGACGCTTTCCAGGGATTGCCCGGTTCGCTGACAGTCGTGCGGACGTCGTGCTCTATGGATTGCAACTGACGCCAGGCGACACGGCATCCACCACCCTTTCAGCGCCAGCGCAAAACGAGGAGGCCAGCCTGGCGTGAATCCACGGCTCGTCCGGCTGGATAGTCGGGCGAGCCGCCTCTTTCTCAGGCATGGCCTGCGCTCATTCGAGCCGATGCCATTTTTTGCACAACCCTCACAGCCCCTGTTGTTCAATCGATAAACCCGTGGCGAGGGAGCTTGCTCCCGCTGGGCTGCGCAGCAGCCCCTTTTTCATGAACACCTCAATCCACCGACCAACACACCGGCAACGCCTCCGGCCCCCTGAAGTTGGGCACATAGCGCCAACGTACCGCGCCTGGATCGACCGCCAATTGCAGCCCAGGGCAGCGCCGAAGAAGTATGTTCAATGCAATTTCCAATTCCTGCCGGGCCAACGAGGCGCCCAGGCAATAGTGCGTGCCTTTGCCGAACGACAGGTGCGGGCAGGCCGGGCGGGTGATGTCGAGCGTGTCAGGATTTGCACACAGCGCTTCGTCACGATTGGCCGACCCCACCACCGCAATCAGCAGTTGCCCGCGTAGCAAGCGCTGCCCGGCCAGTTCGGTGTCCCGGGTGACGAAACGAACCATGGCCCGCTCCACCGAGGAGTCATAGCGCAGAAACTCCTCCACCGCGCCGGGCATCAACGCCGGCTCGTCACGCAATCGCGCCAGCGCCTTCGGGTGCTGCACGAGCATGTGCACCGCATTGGCGATCATCGATGCCGACGTTTCATGCCCGGCGATGATCAGCAGCGCGATCATGCTGCACAGCTCACTTTGGCTGAGCATGCTGCCCTCTTCCTCGACCTGCGCCAGCGCCGAAACCAGGTCGTCACCCGATTGTGCTCGACGCTGGTCGATCAACGCGAGCATGTAGCCTGCGAATTCGCTGTAGCAACGCTGCAACTCGCTCAGGTCGTGCCCCACCTGCTGGACGATCATGTGGGACCAACGGCGGAAATCGTCACGGTCGCGTGCGGGGACGCCAAGCAGTTCGGCGATGACGGTGATCGATAACGGGAATGCAAATTGGCTCACCACGTCCATTTGCCCGCTCGACTGCACGGACTCCAGCAACGTCTCGGCGATCTGCTCGATACGCGGCCGCAGGGCGTTCACCGCCTTCAACGTGAAGGCCTTGTTGACCAGGCGACGCAAGCGGCGGTGGCTGTCGCCATCGCGGTTGAGCATGTGGTCGTTAAGAAACGCGATGGATTGCTCGCCGCCGAGCATCGCGGCGAACTGCTCATTGATCCGCGCCGGGTCCCGGGCGAAGCGCTCGTTGTCCAGCAGCACCTCCTCGACTTCCCGCGCACCGGTGACGTACCACATCGGCAACTGCCCTTCGGCCTGGCTGAGGAACACCGGGGACGCCTGGCGCAGCGCCGCATAATGCCGATAAGCCTCGCCGCGAAACGCGTCGCTATTCAAATCAAGGGGACGCTCGTAAGCCATGAACACTCTCCAGGGGCATGAACCGTTGCTCCTGAGTGGCAGGGATCGCCAAAAAAGATCCCTGTGGGAGCGAGCTTGTTCGCGATAGCGGTGTATCAGTCACTTCAATGTTGGCTGACGCACCGCTATCGCGAGCAAGCTCGCTCCCACATGGGGTCTACCTGTCGGTGAACCGTTTGCACGGCCACGGTCACTCAAGGGAAAACACCAACCCTTGCGTGGAGCTGACATGACCCGTGCACTTGCTATCCATGGCCAATGCGACACTCGTTTCGAACCGGTCAAAGCGGCGTTTATCCGGCTGATGCAAAGCCCCTTCGAACGCGGCGCCGCCCTCTGCATCCAGATTGACGGCCAAACCGTTATCGACCTGTGGGCCGGCATTGCCGGGCCGGAGCCGGACAGCCCTTGGCAGCGCGACACGCTGCTCAATCTGTTTTCCTGCACCAAGCCCTTCACGGCGGTGGCGATCATGCAACTGGTCGGCGAAGGACGCCTGGACCTGGACGCGCCCGTCTGCCACTACTGGCCCGAATTCGCCAACGCCGGCAAAGCCTCCATCACGGTGCGCCAGGTGCTTTGCCACCGCGCCGGGCTGCCGGCGCTGCGCACGCCCCTTGCACCGGAAACCCTCTACGACTGGCACACCATGACCGACCTGATCGCCGAGGAACATCCCTGGGCCGCTGCAGGGGAACAGCAGACCTATTCGCCGTTGCTGTTCGGCTGGATCCTCGGCGAACTGCTACGCCGGGTGGATGGCCTGACGCCGGCGCAAAGCATTCACCAGCGCGTGGCGGTGCCGCTCGGGCTGGATTTCCACCTCGGCCTGGACGACGCGGCCATCGCGCGCTGCGCCTACATGGCACGCACCAAGGACGAGATCGACGACGAAGCGTTTGGCCGGGTGCTCAACGACGTGCTCAACGAGCCGACCGCCATGAGCACCCTGGCCTTCGCCAACCCGCCCATGGTGCTGGGGCGCAGCAACGAAGCCGGCTGGAAGCGCATGACCCAACCGGCAGCCAACGGACACGGCAACGCCCGCAGCCTGGCGGCGTTCTACGCCGGCCTGCTCGACGGGCAGTTGCTGGAGTCGCCGTTGCTCAACGAAATGTTGCGCGAGCACAGCGCCGAATACGACCCAACCATCCAGACCCCTACGCGTTTCGGCCTGGGCATCATGCTCAACCAGCCGGACGTGACCAACGGCAGCTACGGCATGGGCAACCAGGCGTTCGGCCACATGGGCGCCGGAGGCACCATCGGATTTGCCGACCCTGAACGCGGCGTGGCATTCGGCTTCGCCTGCAACACCATTGGTTCCTACGTCTTGATGGACCCACGCGCACGCGGCCTGGCCAATGTCGCGATGGGCTGCCTGTAGGCCCTGGACGATCCGCTCAGATTGCTCCCGCCTGACCGCAGGAGCCGTGTAGGAGCTGTCGAGTGCAACGAGGCTGCGATCTTTCCCCAGACACTTGAATCTCAAGCGAAAGATCAAAAGATCAAAAGATCGCAGCCTTCGGCAGCTCCTACACAAGCCCCGCGCAAGCAATCCCTGGCCATGGATCAAACAGCAGCATTGCGGATGATCGGCTCACACCCCTGGCGGCGCGGCCACCTCCGCCACCTGCGGCTCGGCTGCGCCGGTATCGGGTGAGGCAACCACTTGTTCTTCGCTACCGGCCACGCGGGGCAGCGCGGCCTTGGCGATCATGTCCGGTTGCGCCAGCAACCGGCGCGACGCGTCCAGGGGCATCAGCAAGCGTCCCCTGGCCCGGCCACGCGCGGCAGGGTTGAGCATGCGCAACTCCCGCTCGTGAACACCGGTCAGCTGCGCCAGATGCGCCAGGTCCACGGGCTGCGCCAAGGCGACCATCTGGAAATACGGCTGGTCGGCGATGGGCGCCAGGCTCACGCCATAGTCGGCGGGCGCATTCACCAACTGCGACAGGGCCAGCAGCCGCGGCACATAGTTCTGGGTCTCGCCGGGCAACGACAGGTTCCAATAATTGGTCGCCAGGCCGCGGGCGCGATTGCGCGTGATGGCGTCGCGTACGCGCCCTTCCCCGGCGTTATAGGCGGCCAGCGCCAGCAGCCAGTCGCCGTCGAAGTAATCGTGCAGGTAGGACAAATAATCCAGGGCGGCCCGCGTCGACGACGGAATGTCCCGGCGCTCGTCATAGTCGCCCCGCTGCTGCAATTGATAACGGCGCCCCGTGGCAGGAATGAATTGCCAGAGGCCCAGGGCCTGGGCAGGCGATTGGGCGTTCGGATTGAACCCGCTCTCGATGGCCGGCAACAGCGCCAGTTCCAGCGGCATGTTGCGCTTGTTCAGCTCACCCACGATGAAGTGCAAATAACGGCTGCCGGCACGCCCGGTCTGGGTGAGGAACGCCGGGCGATCCATCAGCCAGCGGCGTTGCTCATCGATGCGCGCCACACCCTGGGCCTTGGCCTGCAAGGAAAACCCCTGGCGCATGCGCGTCCACAGGCTGCCGCCACTTTGTGGGGATGACTCGCCGATCTGGATGATCGTGTCCGTAGGCGCCGGCTCAAGCCAGCGCAGTTGCGAGCGGTAAGGCTCGTTGGCGAACGGATCGCCGATGGTCAGCTGCGGCTCGAGGTGCTGGCAGCCATACAGCAAGGTCCCCATGGCCAGCATGGACAAGCCTTTGGGGACGAATCGGAGGGCCGGCAAAGGTGCAAGTGATCGGGACATGGGCGGTCAACCTTGAATGAGGTGGCGCCATTGGGTGGCAGATCGCAAGGCAGCGGTTCCACTCGGCTCGTCCGGCACGCCGTCATCGGGCGGCAGGGGGCACGGTTGGAACCGAAATGCCGCTGATGTCACTCACCATGGGCAGCAGGCGCTCGTCGGCGCCTGGATGACAATGCGAGGTCACTCATGGCGTCACCCACCTATTGCAAGCTGATCGATCAGCTCTGCGCACTCACGATGATTCCTACCCCGTCCGCGTTCTACGAACAGGCGAACCTGTCGGTCAAGGATGTGGACTTTTCCCTCAAGCACACCCCTGGCGTGGGTGAGGGAGACGTCTTTATCTACTGCAGCTTCGGGCCATTGCCGGTGGCGAACCGGGAGGCGGTCCTGCAACGGCTGCTGGAAACCAACCTGTACCTGCTGAGCGGCGCGTTCTGTCCTTCCCTGTCTTACAACCGCGACAGCCAACAGGTGATCCTGATCGGCCACGTCCCCCTGGAAACCCTCACCGCCGAGCGCCTGCTCGGGCTAATGGGCGGGGCTGCCGACATGGCGTTGATTTGGCGCGATGGCTACTTCTTCGACGGCCCCGACACGGGCCGCGACGCCAAGCCTGCCCAGGCGCCAAACCCCATCAAGCGTCATTCAGGACTCAACAGCGCCTTGTCGCTCTAGGAGAAAACCATGGCAGATTTATCCGTAAGCCAGAACCAAAGCCTCGCGGCATTGCGTCAACAACAGGACGATGAAATCAGACCGGTGGGAGGCAGCCTCGCCGAGCAGGTTCGTCCCTCCACGACCCCTTTGGTGCCCTACCATTTCACCGGCAGTTCTACCGATGCGACGCAGCAGGCCTTCGCCAGCAAAAGGCCTCGCCTGGAGGGGATGATCGGCAGGCTGGGCAACAAGGACCCTGAAGCAGATCCCATCGGCTTTGCCCGGGCACATATGACCCTGGAAGGCAAGGCACTGAGCTATGCGCCTGGAACGACTTATCAGGACATGCACCAGCATCTGGCCGAGCTGGGCGGCAAGACGCACCCGATGCTGTCGGGCCGCAAGGAAACCGAAGACTTCACCACCGCTCTCGACAATTACCTGAAAAGCAGCAAAGAAGCACGGGTCGCCAGCGGCGGTTTCAAAGCCGTCTGGGGTGCCCACTGCGAGCGCGTGGGCAACACCCTCGGGGCCTACCATTCGTTGTGCCAGGAAGTCATCGACAACTCCCAGGGGCATGATGACCTTCCGCACCTGGAACGCAGCCATACCGCCTTCCGTGGCTATGCCAAGGGTGTGATGAAGGCCATGACAGAGGAAATGCCCGCACGCCTGAGCACGTTCCTGGACAGCCGTATCGCCCACGCACAAGAGGCCGCCGGCAACGAGGCCCTGCCCACGGCCGAGCGGGACAGCGCGCGGGATCAACTGATCCAGCTGCAGCAAGTGCGCACGGAGCTCGGTGAGTTGCTGAAGAAGGATGAGGCCAAGCCAGCCACCCCGAGCAAGCTCGATGAGGCGACGAACAAAAACGATGGTCTGGACACCGCCTTGAAGAACATCGCGCGCCAGGACCATGTCGCCGAACTCAAGACCCAGACTGGCTTCGTCACTGGCCTGGCAGTCTTCGTCGACGCGGGGATTCCCCAGGGCGTTGCATCCGCCGGCCACTTCGGCGCAAGCACCGCTGCGATCGATGAAGCGATGGCGGATACGGCCTATGGTAAACATGTCGCCGCGACCTCAACCGTCCTTGGAACGGCGCACAAGGTGATCAGCGACGGCATTCGCCCGTTTGTCCAGGTGGTGGTCGACAAGACCATCGGCAAGGGCCTGGCCAAAGTCGACCCGTTGGCGGTGTACCCCAAGCCCTTGCAGGAGATCACCGTGAACGGGCGTCGGGTCGCCAACCCACAATTCGCGGCACTCGACGCTTCCCAGTCGCAAAAGCGCGACGAGTTCACACTGAAACAGAATGCCAACAACTTTGGCACCATGAGCGGTGACTTCACCGGTTACCTTGCCTTCGGGGCCGCTCATGCGGTGCGCGACACGTTGGATCAGTTCAGTTCGGTAAATGCCTCGGGTATCGCCGCCCGCAGCCTCGCTTCGGCGGTGGGCGGCACGTTCATGGCGGGCGGCCAGGCCGTGGCGAAATATGCGCAGACCCATGGTGACGAGCAGATTCCCACCTATCGGGTCACAAAAGAAAACCGGAACTGGAACGAGCTGTTGCCCAAGGCCTTTTCCGAGGCGAAGGACAAACTCAACCCTATCAGCATGACCAACCTCAGCGACTACGCCAACCGGATCGTCGGCGTCGGCGAAGGGATCGCCCTGCGAACCGCAGTGGGCGATGCGTCCGAGACGGGCGACGACGCCACGGTGAATGCAAAGCTCGAGCACGTGGTCGCGACGTTCTACAACTCCGGCCTGACCCTGTTCCCGTTCTTTGCCAACAGCGTGGCAGCCCCGCTGGAAAACAAGGCGATGAATGAAGACAAGGAGGACAACCTCGCCCAACGTGCAAACGTGCCGTTACAGAACGTCCTGCATCCAAACCGCGACACCCTCCCCCATACCCAGCCGGAAGGCTTGCGGCGCAAGCTGGAGAACACCTACCACGTGGCTCGCGGCTTTACCCAGATCGTTCCCCAAGGCGCTATCGGGGGTGTCAACCTGGGCGCCAACAAGGTCCGCGACTTCGCCACGCGATCCAAGAATGCGCTCCCGGACGACAATCTGGAACTGGCGGAACGAGGCCAAGCACAGCCCCAGGGCGGGCCGTCCAACGAAACAGCCCCCACCCCACGGCCAAGCTGATGAAATCGTCGAGCCATCCTTCGCTGGCTTGACGATCACCGGTTGAAACCGTCCCTCTACGCCGGCCGCAGGAACCTCTTGTGGCCGGCCCTCGCGACACACGCCGATTCACATCCCTTTGCGCTTCGACAACGGCCGACGTGATTGCCGTGTCGATCGACGATAGCCTTCCGATTCGCGGCGCCGGCCTCCAAAACCCAGCCGCTGCCCGAGATCTTCCACCGCCTATACTCCCGCCCGCGAGACGACTTGGAGAAAATCCCTCCGACGGACGATGCGCCGGGAAGCAGCCGTATGCTAAACAGGGAATCAACAGCGAGGCCATGGAACCGCTGTCACCAGAATAAGGAATCACCATGAAACGCACCCTCATCGCCTTCCTGTCATTGCTCGTCACCGCGGTCATCGTCGCGGGCGGCTACCTCTACAGCAAGCAGCCCACCCGCCAGGGCACGGTGCAGTTGCAAGGGCTGCAAGGCACGGTGACGGTGCGCTACGACGAACGTGGCGTGCCGCATATCCGCGCCGAGAACGAAACCGACCTGTACCGCGCCCTCGGTTACGTCCACGCCCAGGATCGGCTGTTCCAGATGGAGATCATGCGCCGCCTCGCCCGTGGTGAGCTGGCCGAGGTGCTGGGGCCGAAACTGCTCGATACCGACAAGCTGATGCGCAGCCTGCGCATCCGCGAGCGCGCCGCGGCCTACGTGACCGAGCAGGACCCGCAATCCCCGGCCTGGCTCGCCATGCAGGCCTACCTGGACGGCATCAACGCCTATCAGGACAGCCACACCCGGCCCGTGGAATTCGATGTGTTGGGCATTCCCAAGCGCCCCTTCACCGCCGAAGACACCGTGAGCATTACCGGCTACATGGCCTACAGCTTCGCCGCGGCTTTTCGCACAGAACCCCTGCTGACCTACGTGCGCGATGTGCTGGGCGCCAACTACCTGAACATTTTCGACCTCGACTGGCAGCCTCAGGGCGTGCTGGCCGAAGGTCGCAAGGGCGGCCTGCCGCTGGCCGCCGCCGACTGGAAAGACCTCAACGCCCTCGCCCGCCTGAGCGAGCAGGCCCTGGCCGATAACGGCCTGCCGCAGTTCGAGGGCAGCAATGCCTGGGCGGTCTCCGGCAGCCGCACCCACAGCGGCAAGCCGTTGCTGGCGGGTGACCCGCACATCCGTTTTTCCGCGCCTTCGGTGTGGTACGAGGCGCACTTGTCGGCCCCGGGGTTCGAACTCTACGGGCAGTACCAGGCGCTGCTGCCCTTCGCGACGCTGGGCATGAACCGGGATTTCGGCTGGAGCATCACCATGTTCCAGAACGACGACCTGGACCTGATCGCCGAGAAGGTCAACCCGGACAATCCCGAACAGGTCTGGTATCGCGACAAATGGGTGGACATGACCCGCAGCGAGCAACAGATCGCGGTCAAGGGCCAGGCACCGGTGACGCTGGTGCTGCGCCGGTCGCCCCATGGTCCGATCGTCAACGATGCCCTCGGCGCAAATGCCGGCAAGACCCCGGTCGCCATGTGGTGGGGATTCCTGGAAAGCCGCAACCCGATCCTCGACGCCTTTTACCAGCTCAACCGCGCCGACACCCTCACCAAGGCTCGCGGCGCTTCAGCCAAGATCCACGCGCCGGGGCTGAACGTGGTGTGGGCCAACGCCAAGGGGGACATCGGCTGGTGGGCCGCCGCGCAACTGCCCAAGCGGCCGGCCGGCGTAAAGCCCGGCTTCATCCTCGACGGCAGCAGCCCGGAGGCGGAAAAGGAAGGTTTCTATCCGTTCAGCAGCAACCCGCAGGAAGAGAACCCGGCGCGGGGCTACATCGTCTCGGCCAATTTCCAGCCGGTGCCAGCCAGCGGCATCGAGATCCCGGGTTACTACAACCTCGCCGACCGCGGCCAGCAGCTCAACCGCCAGCTCAGCGACAAGCAGGCGAAGTGGGACATCGAGACCACCCAGAAACTGCAACTGGGCACCACCACCGCCTATGGCCCTCGCCTGCTTGCACCTTTGTTGCCGGTACTGCGTGAAGTGGTCAACGATCCGCAGGAACGCAAATGGGTGGAACAACTGGCTCAATGGCCGGGCGATTACCCCCTGGACTCCACCAGTGCCACGCTGTTCAACCAGTTCTTGTTCAACCTGGCCGACGCCGCCCTGCACGATGAACTGGGCGACGGCTTCTTCGAAACCGCGCTGTCGACCCGGGTCATCGACGCGGCCCTTCCACGCCTGGCAGCCTCCGGGGACTCACCGTGGTGGGATGACCGCACAACCCTTGGCACCGAGACCCGCGCCGACACCGTGAAAAAAGCCTGGGACAAGAGCCTGGCCCACCTGAAGGTCACCTTCGGCGACGATGCCACGCAATGGCAATGGGGCAAGGCCCACACCCTGACCCACGGCCACCCGCTGGGCCAGCAGAAGCCGCTGGACCGGATCTTCAACGTCGGCCCCTTCGCCGCACCCGGCACCCACGAAGTACCCAACAATCTCTCCGCCAAAATCGGTCCGGCGCCGTGGCCGGTGACCTACGGGCCTTCGACGCGGCGCATCATCGACTTCGCCGACCCGACCCACAGCGTCACCATCAACCCCGTCGGCCAGAGCGGCGTGCCGTTCGACAAGCATTACGAGGACCAGGCCGAGGCGTACATAGAGGGGCTGTATCACCAGGCGCACCTGGCCGAGGAAGAAGTGACGGCCAATACCCATGGCACCTTGAAACTGTTGCCGGCCCGGGCGCCCTGAATCGAGTGCGCAGGCTTTTTCATCGCCACCCGGGCTTGATCGTCATTGATGGTCAAGACTACAGGGGCCCATCCCGTCTCTTCCTTAGGAGTCAACGCTATGTTCAATAACTGGTCCGAGCTGCTGCCTACCATCAAGAGCGCCTTTGGCGCCCTGGGCAAAAGCAATCCGAAGATGGTCAAGGCTTACATGGCACTGGACGAAGCCGCGGCTGAAAACGACGTGCTCGATGCCAAGACCCGTGAGCTGATCTCCATCGCCGTCGCCATCACCACGCGCTGCGACGGTTGCATCGGCGTACACACCGACGCCGCCATCAAGGCCGGCGCCACCCGCGAAGAAATCGCCGCCACCCTGGCCACCGCGGTGTCACTGAATGCCGGCGCGGCGTACATCTACTCCCTGCGCGCGCTGGAGGCCCATGACGCGTTGAAGAAGTGAAAGGCCGATACCTGCCCACCGCTATCGCGAGCAAGCTCGCTCCCACATTGGGAACTGCGCTTGGCACGGATTGAAGGCGACCCAAAGCACCTGTGGGAGCAAAGCTTGCTCGCGATGGCGGCCTGACATTCAACATCTTCGCTGACCTGCCACACCGCTTTCGCGAGCAGGCTCGCTCCCACAATGGGATTTGCATTCGACCGCGGATTTATAGGCAACCCAAAACCCTGTGGGAGCCGAGCTTGCTCGCGATGGCGGCCTGACATTCAACCTCTTCATTGACTGCCACACCGCTATCGCGAGCAGGCTCGCTCCCACAATGGGATTTGCATTCGGCCGCGGATTTATAGGCAACCCAAAACCCCTGTGGGAGCCGAGCTTGCTCGCGATGGCGGCCTGACATTCAACCTCTTCATTGACTGCCACATCGCTATCGCGAGCAAGCTCGCTCCCACATTGGGATTTGCATTCGAGCGCGGATTTATAGGCAACCCAAAACCCTGTGGGAGCAAAGCTTGCTCGCGATGGCGGCCTGACATTCAACATCTTCGCTGACCTGCCACACCGCTTTCGCGAGCAGGCTCGCTCCCACAATGGGATTTGCATTCGACCGCGGATTTATAGGCAACCCAAAACCCTGTGGGAGCCGAGCTTGCTCGCGATGGCGGCCTGACATTCAACCTCTTCATTGACTGCCACACCGCTATCGCGAGCAGGCTCGCTCCCACAATGGGATTTGCATTCGGC
>NZ_CAKKMI010000032.1:0-68008 GCF_918698105.1 Pseudomonas brassicacearum
CGATGAGGGTGTGTCAGACACCTATTTTTATCTGACACACCGTCATCGCGAGCAAGCTCGCTCCCACAGGGGGGTTATGCGTCAGGCAGAAAAAACCGGGCGACCATAGGGTCGCCCGGTTTGGCTGGGGTTACAGGTGGGATTCGGCGTATTCAGCCAGGATCGAGCGCGGTACGCCCTGAAGGGTGATGTGGACCCCGTTGGGGAAGTCCTTGAAGCGTTCGGTCAGGTAGGTCAGCCCGGAGCTGGTCGCGGACAGGTAGGGAGTGTCGATCTGCGCCAGGTTACCCAGGCACACCACTTTGGAACCGGCACCGGCACGGGTGATGATGGTTTTCATCTGGTGCGGGGTCAGGTTCTGGCATTCGTCAATCAGGATCAGGCTCTGCTGGAAGCTGCGGCCCCGAATGTAGTTGAGGGATTTGAACTGCAACGGCACTTTGCTGAGGATGTAGTCGACGCTGCCATGGGTGCTTTCGTCATCCATGTGCAAGGCTTCGAGGTTGTCGGTAATCGCCCCCAGCCACGGCTCCATTTTCTCCGCTTCGGTGCCGGGCAGGAAACCGATCTCCTGGTCCAGGCCCTGCACGCTGCGGGTGGCGATGATGCGCCGGTAGCGTTTGCTGACCATGGTCTGCTCGATGGCGGCGGCCAGGGCCAGGATGGTCTTGCCGGAACCGGCGGCGCCGGACAGGTTGACCAGGTGGATATCCGGGTCGAGCAAGGCGAACAGCGCCAGGCTCTGGTAGATGTCACGGGGCTTGAGGCCCCAGGCTTCCTGGTGCAGCAGGGGTTCCTGGTGCAGGTCGAGGATCAGCAGCTTGTCGACCTGGATTTCCTTGATCCAGCCGACAAAACCTTGTTCGTCGATGATGAACTCGTTGATGTGCACCGCCGGCAGGTTGTCGATCAACTGTACCTGGTGCCAGGTGCGGCCGTGGTCCTGGCGGGTCTCGACCTTGCTCACACGGTCCCAGAAGGAGCCGGTCATGTTGTGGTAGCCATTGGGTAACAGCGAGACGTCGTCGACCAACTGGTCGGTGCTGTAGTCCTCCGCCGCGATCCCGCAGGCGCGGGCCTTGAGGCGCATGTTGATGTCTTTGGTCACCAGCACCACGGCCTGGTCCTGGGTGCGCGCGTGCAGATCGATCAACTGGTTGATGATGATGTTGTCGTTCAGGTGTTCAGGCAGCACCAGGTTGGGTTCGGTGCGCTTGCTCATCAGGATCGAAAGCAGGCCCTTGGGACCACTTTTGCCGCGCTGGATCGGCACGCCGAGTTCAACGTCCTCTGGAGAGGCATCGCCCAGGGTCTTGTCGATCAGGCGGATCGCCTGCCGGCATTCGGCCGCAACGCTGTGGTGTCCGCTCTTGAGTTTGTCCAGCTCCTCAAGCACGGTCATCGGGATGGCAACGTGGTGTTCTTCGAAGTTCAGCAAGGCGTTTGGATCGTGGATCAATACGTTGGTATCGAGTACATAGAGGATTGGCTGGTTGGAGGAAAGGCTGCGTCCGTGGTCATCCATACTCGGTCACCTATGTGGGGGCCATTCGACGCAATACCGTGACAGTGCTGCGCCTCGAGGTAGCCACCGAATTCACCCGCGACGATTCAGGTGAACTGCACACAATCTGGGTCTTGGAAGACGCCACCTGTGTTGCAGGTTTCGGCGGTCTGTCTTCTTGATACTCCAAAAACCATGACAGGAAAAAGCAGTTTGACGCTTTTTTGAAGTTTATTTTTCAGAGTGACGAATAACCCTTGGCGTACCGCCGTTGCGCCGTTAAAGTCGGAAGTCCGGTTGGCATGAATATGCGCCGCTTTTTCCTCTTTCCCCAATGTTTCCGGGCCTTTTCAGGTTTCAGCGAAACGCTTCCTGGCAGTCCGCCCAACCGATCCCGCTTTGCGCCGTTTGCGTCATCAACCAGGGCATCGCCGTTTTCACCCCATCCTGCTTGGCATTGAAATTGATCACCCCGTGGCGCCACAGCAGCATCAGGGTCAGCACACGCTGGGCGCTTTGCTCAGGCTTGAGCCGATTGTTGCTGTCCTGGGGATCGATGTCCCACAACGCCACTTGCAAGCCCTGCTGCTGGAAGAACGCTTGCGCATCGCCACGACGCTGGCCTTGGGGCGGACGGAACAGCGGCACGAAATTTTCGGGCAGCTTGCCCTTGACCAGCTCGACACTGCGCCGGACCGAGTCTTGCCAGTCCTGCCAATAACTGTGGGAGCGGAACTCCCAGCCCTGCACGCCTACGCATTGCCTGGAATACAACGCCTGGAGATTGTTGACCGAGCCCTCTTGCAGCCGCGCCTGGATGTCCTTGCCCAGCACGAAGAACGTGCCATTGATGTTCGCCTTGCGCAGGTATTCGGTCAGCCACACCGTGTTGTCCGGCACAACGTTGGCGGCGCTGTCGAAGGTCAACAGGAACAGGCGGTCGTTCATGTCTTCACCGTTGCGCTCGTAATCGCCGAAACGTTCGATTTCGCTGCTGGTTTGCGGAAAAAGCGCGGCCTTACGCAGCAGTTCGTCGCGGTATTGAGTATGAAAGATCTGACTCGGCGCGGCCCACTTGATGTAGTAGGAGGTGTCATCCAGATGAAACCTGCGCGCCTCTTCGCGCAGGGTCGCCATGTCCTCGACCAGGTAACAGAAGGAAGCGTCCTGATCGCAGCTGCGCTGGGCAAAGTTGTAGTTGGCCAGCAACCGCCGCCACAGCCGGGCGCGAAGCGCGTCGATCGCGACCATATTGATCGAACGCAGCCCCAGGTACTGCTTGAGCGCGATCTCGTCCATCGCATCGACATCCAGCAAGACCCGGGCGAACATCAGGATCTCGGCCCGCGAGGCCACGTCGAACAGCGTCGGGCTGGTAAGTTGTTCCGGCCAGGTGCTGCGGTCCAGGGTCGCGACATCGTTGGGCGCGGGCGCGGCAATGGCACCCAGGCTCAACAGCCAGGCCGATAACACAAGAGCGATACGCAAAGGGATGTCTCCATAACGAAACCCGCGCGGCATCATAGCCGATCCTAGCGCCTCCTCCTTTCGCAAACTTGGTGAATAAGCCCTTGTGGCGAGGGAGCTTGCTCCCGCTGGGCTGCGAAGCGGCCCCAGGATTTTTGCGGTCGCTGCGCAACCGAGCGGGAGCAAGCTCCCTCGCCACAAAAGCGCCTGACCAGTCAGGAGAGCATCACTATCCAAACTCGCCCATCCATCACCTATCACCCCAATAGCTGGAGTCCACCCGGACAACCCCCTAGAATCGCCGCACCCTCAAGGAGACGATTTCATGCTGATGGTGATTTCCCCCGCCAAGACCCTCGATTACGAAACACCGCCGGCCACCGAGCGTTTTACCCAGCCGCAGTACCTGGATCATTCCCAGGAATTGATCGAGCAACTGCGCGAACTCTCCCCGGCACAGATCAGCGAGCTGATGCATGTCTCCGACAAGATCGGTGGCCTCAACGCTGCGCGATTCGGCAGTTGGACGCCGGCATTCACTCCGGCCAATGCCAAGCAGGCGCTGCTGGCCTTCAAGGGCGACGTATACACGGGCCTCGATGCGCAAAGCTTTGGCGACGCCGACTTCGACTACGCCCAGCAGCACCTGCGCATGCTCTCTGGCCTCTATGGCCTGTTGCGGCCACTGGACCTGATGCAGCCCTATCGGCTGGAAATGGGCACGAAGCTGGCCAATGCCCGGGGCAAGGACCTTTATGCTTTCTGGGGCACGCGCATCAGCGAATGGCTGAACGAAGCCCTCGCCGACCAGGGCGACGACGTACTGCTGAACCTGGCTTCCAATGAATACTTCTCGGCGGTCAAGCGCAGCGCACTGAAAGCGCGCGTCATCGATACCGAATTCCGGGACCTGAAAAATGGCCAATACAAAATCATCAGTTTCTACGCCAAGAAAGCCCGGGGCCTGATGAGTCGTTTCGTGATTCAGGAACGGATCGACGACCCTGCGGCACTCAGCCAATTCGATGTACAGGGCTACCGCTTCAATGCCCAACAGTCGAGCCGGGACAAACTGGTTTTCCTGCGCGATCATGCTCCCGAATAAGGCATAACCTTATACCGCCCCCTGATCGGGGGCTTCGATCATCTTCCTATTTGTCATCTTAGTTCACCGCCCACTTCGCCAGTTTCATGGCGCCAATAAATCGGCCCACCCCTGTGCTAACTTTTCTTTCACTCGACACTCGTCAGTTTTTTGCGTAGTGGCACCGACTTTTTTCATCGGTAGTGGCACAAAACCATCTAAGCCTCCCAACTCCCCATTAATAAAGGGCGAAACGGTAAGTGCCATCATCATGAGGCCAGTGCCATCTTCGAGAATATTTCGAAAAATTTCGAAAATCGCGATGAGCGGATCGGAACTATGTGAAATTGCACGGCTCATACCACCCGTAACGATTCTTCACAGATCTGTAGGAGATAACTTACACAGGACGTCGAACGGAGTAACCAAGTTGTCACGACAACTTAGCGAAACGGTCGTCTAATTGGATCCACCTTTAAAGGATGGGAGATAACGCACCATTACTATCCCCTACAAGGCCAAGGCTGCGCCCCTATAACGTGCTCACCCGAGCACACAAGCTTTTGATTTTGTGGGCTTTTTGCCAGGGATCGGAAGTGAAGGACCTTTGCACGAGCGTTCCCGATAACGAGGACTGGCTGCATAACAGGGCAGGTCATAACAACTAGGCCGCTTTGCGCACAACTTGAGTGCAATTATTTAGACACTCGGAACTTAGTATGCCTGCACACGGCATTGTGGCGCCTGCATTCCACACTTCCGAGTGCACTATGACCGCTGAACACTATTAACTCCGGCCATTTAATGGCGTGAAAAACAGAGGGAAATGCGATGCGCATTAGCATATTTGGTTTGGGTTACGTCGGTGCAGTATGTGCCGGTTGCCTGTCTGCACGGGGCCATGATGTAGTTGGCGTAGATGTCGCCAAAGACAAAATCGACATGATCAACGCCGGCAAATCGCCCATCGTTGAACCGGGTCTTGGTGAGCTATTGGCGCAAGGCATTCAAACAGGCCGACTGCGCGGCACGACCAACTTCGCCGAAGCCATTCGCGATACTGACTTGTCGATGATTTGCGTCGGTACACCGAGCAAAAAGAACGGCGACCTGGAACTGAACTATATCGAAGCCGTGTGCCGCGAGATCGGTTTTGTCCTGCGTGACAAGACCACCCGCCACACCGTCGTAGTGCGCAGCACCGTATTGCCGGGCACCGTGGCAAACGTCGTCATCCCGATCCTGGAAGACTGCTCCGGCAAGAAAGCCGGCGTCGATTTCGGTGTCGCAGTCAACCCTGAGTTCTTGCGCGAAAGCACCGCGATCAAAGACTACGACCTGCCGCCGATGACCGTTATCGGTGAGTTCGACAAAGCCTCTGGCGACGTTCTGCAATCGCTGTACGAAGAGCTCGATGCGCCGATCATCCGCAAGGACATCGCCGTTGCCGAGATGATCAAGTACACCTGCAACGTGTGGCACGCCACCAAGGTGACCTTCGCCAACGAGATCGGCAACATCGCCAAGGCCGTCGGCGTCGATGGCCGTGAAGTGATGGACGTGGTCTGCCAGGACAAGACCCTGAACCTGTCCCAGTACTACATGCGCCCAGGCTTTGCCTTCGGTGGCTCCTGCCTGCCCAAGGACGTTCGCGCCCTGACCTACCGCGCCGGTTCCCTGGACGTGGAAGCGCCGCTGCTCAACTCGCTGATGCGCAGCAACGAATCCCAGGTGCAGAACGCCTTCGACATCGTTTCCAGCCACGACAAGCGCAAAGTCGCGCTGCTGGGCCTGAGCTTCAAGGCCGGTACCGACGACCTGCGTGAAAGCCCGCTGGTAGAGCTGGCGGAAATGCTGATCGGCAAGGGTTTCGACCTGAAGATCTACGACAGCAACGTCGAATACGCCCGCGTCCACGGTGCGAACAAGGATTACATCGAGTCGAAGATTCCTCACGTCTCATCCTTGCTCAACTCCGACTTCGACTCGGTGATCGACAGCTCCGACATCATCATCCTGGGCAACCGCGACGAGAAGTTCCGCGCGCTGACCGAAAACGTACCGGAAGGCAAGCAGGTCATCGACCTGGTCGGCTTCATGTCCAAGGCCACCAACCCGAGTGGCCGGACCGAAGGCATCTGCTGGTAAGTCTGTTTGCCGGCCGGGGCATGCCCTGGCCGGCCTTTCGCCTGCCTTAACCCATCGGGCCGCCCACAAGGCCCGCCCGAGATAGAGACGGATGCAGATTATGCACAGGCTAAAGCACGGCCTGCTTCAGGCCGCCGGTTGGCTGTTTTACTTGAGTTTATTGATGGGCATCGCCATGGCGCTGCCCACGTCCACGTTCGACTCCGAATCCAAGGACTTCATCTTCCTGATCGGCGCCGTGGGCATCTGGCGTTACTCCATGGGAGCAACGCATTTCGTGCGCGGCATGATCTTCCTGTACATCGTCTACCCGCACCTGCGCCGCAAGGTACGCAAGCTGGGCAAGGCGGCGGATCCGTCCCATGTGTACCTGATGGTCACCAGCTTCCGGATCGACGCGCTGACCACCGCCCAGGTCTACAGCTCGGTGATCCGCGAGGCCATCGACTGCGGGCTGCCCACCACCGTGGTCTGCTCCATCGTGGAAATGTCCGACGAACTGCTGGTCAAGAGCCTCTGGGCCCGCATGAACCCGCCAACGCGGGTCAAGCTGGACTTCGTGCGCATCCCTGGCACCGGCAAGCGTGACGGCCTGGCCTATGGTTTCCGCGCCATCTCCCGCCACCTGCCGGACGACCGCGCCGTGGTCGCCGTGATCGATGGCGACACCGTGCTCGCCGAAGGCGTCGTGCGCAAGACCGTGCCGTGGTTCCAGCTGTTCGGCAACGTCGGCGGCCTGACCACCAACGAGTTCTGCGAAGTGCGCGGCGGCTACATCATGAGCGAATGGCACAAGCTGCGTTTCGCCCAGCGTCACATCAACATGTGCTCCATGGCCTTGTCCAAGCGCGTGCTGACCATGACCGGCCGCATGTCGGTGTTCCGCGCCACGGTGGTCACCAACCCGGACTTCATCGCCGACGTGGAAAGCGACTCGCTGCAGCACTGGCGCCTGGGTCGCTTCAAGTTCCTGACCGGCGATGACAAGTCGAGCTGGTTCAGCCTGATGCGCCTGGGCTACGACACGTTCTACGTGCCCGATGCGGCGATCAACACCGTTGAACACCCGCCGGAGAAGAGCTTCATCAAGGCCAGCCGCAAGCTGATGTTCCGCTGGTACGGCAACAACTTGCGGCAGAACTCCCGGGCACTTGGCCTGGGCATGAAGCGTCTGGGCCTGTTCACTTCGGTGGTGCTTTTCGACCAGCGCGTGTCGATGTGGACCTCGCTGCTGGGCCTGACCGTGGCACTGATCGCCAGCTTCAAGTACGGCACCGCGTTCATCCTGGTGTACCTGCTGTGGATCGGCATCACGCGGTTGATCCTGACCCTGTTGCTGTCGTGCTCCGGACACCGGATCGGCCCTGCCTACCCGGCGATTCTCTATTACAACCAGATCGTCGGTGCCCTGGTGAAGATCTACGTGTTCTTCCGCCTCGATCAACAGTCCTGGACCCGCCAGCCCACCCACCTGACCCGTGATCTCGCCAGCTTTCAACGTTGGTTCAACACTTGGTCGTCTCGGACCATGACCTTCTCCGCCGGCAGCATTTTTGTCGCCGTGCTGCTGACGATGGTCTGACCGGACTTGAATGAATTAACTAGGAAATCGCCCCTATGAACACCGCCGTGAATGTCAACGTAGTGCATGAATCCGAAGCCCAGCGCCAACACGCCCGAGTGAAAATCCCGGCCAAGCTGCGTTTCTTCGGCCCTGACCGTACGCCAATGGAAGTCAAGGTCCTGGACCTGTCCGCCGGTGGCCTGTGCTTCAACGCCGGCCAGATGCCGCTCAAGGTTGGCGAGTCCTACAAGGGCCGCCTGCAGTTCGTCATCGACAACCTTGGCCTGGCCATGGACGTTGAATTGCAGATCCGCTCCTATGATCGCCAGACCGGCCGCACCGGTTGCCAGTTCCAGAACCTGGAGCCGCGGGACATCTCGACACTGCGTCACATCATCACCTCGCACCTGGCCGGCGACATCGTCGGTGTCGGCGACGTGCTGGCGACCCTGCAGCGCGATAACTTCACCAAGGCTCGCAAGCAGAAAGACGAAAACGGTGGCATGACTGCCTTCGGCCGCCTGCGTGCCGTGACCTTCAGCCTGGGGGTCTTCGTCGTTGGCCTGGCGGCGTTCGGTTTCGTCTTCAAGTCGGTGTACGGCATGTACTTCGTCAGCCATGCCCAAGCCGGCCTGGTGAACGTACCGGGCATGGCTATCACCATGCCGCGCGACGGCACCGTCCAGAGCCTGGTCAAGGCCGACGGCGCGGCCGCCAAGGGCGCCCCGCTGGCGACCTTCAGTACCAGCATGCTCGACGTGCTCAAAGGTCACCTGGACGACAACCAGTTGCAGCCGGCCAAGGTCGAGGAGCTGTTCGGCAAGCAAATGACCGGCACCCTGACGTCGCCGTGCGACTGCATCGTGTCCCAGCAACTGGTCGCCAACGGCCAGTACGCCAGCAAGGGTGACGTGATCTTCCAACTGGTCCCACGGGGCACCGAAGCCAACGTCGAAGCGCGTTTCTCCTATCGCCAGTTCGGCGATGTGCGCCCAGGTACGCCAGTCAACTTCCAGGTCGCCGGCGAAGACACCACCCGTACCGGCAAGATCGTCAGCAGCACCAGCCTGAAAAGTGCCGACCTGTCCTCCGATATCCGTGTGCTGATCCAACCTGACGAACCCCTGGACAGCTCGCTGGCCGGCCGTCCGGTAGAAGTCACCAGCGACCGTGGCCCGAACCTGAACTGGCTGATCGACAAAGCCATGGCCGTCGGTATTTAAGTCGAGGATATGCCCGTGACCATTATAAAAATCCTGAACACCCCACAGACCCTGTGGGAGCGAGCTTGCTCGCGAAAGGATCCACGCGGTCAGGATGCTATGCCGCAAACTCGTTCCCACATGGGAACACTGTGTGCCCTGGCACTGGCCGTCAGCCTGGCCGGTTGCGCCGGCCTGCCCGATCAACGCCTGGCCAACGAAGCCCTCAAGCGCGGCGACACGGCGCTGGCGCAGCAGAACTATCAGCAACTGGCAGACCTGGGCTACAGCGAAGCCCAGGTCGGCCTGGCTGACATCCAGGTGGACAGTCGCGACCCCGAGCAGATGAAAAAAGCCGAGGCGACTTACCGCGCCGCCGCCGATATCTCGCCACGGGCCCAGGCTCGCCTGGGTCGCCTGCTGGTGGCCAAGCCCGGTTCCACTGAAGCGGAAAAACACGAAGCCGAAGGCCTGTTGAAGAAAGCCTTCGCCAACGGAGAAGGCAATACCCTGATCCCGCTGGCGATGCTGTACCTGCAATATCCCCACAGCTTCCCGAACGTCAACGCCCAGCAGCAGATCAGCCAATGGCGCAGCGCCGGTTACCCGGAAGCGGGCCTGGCGCAGATCCTGCTCTACCGCACCCAGGGCACCTACGACCAGCACCTGGATGAAGTCGAGAAGGTCTGCAAGGCCGCACTGGCGACCACCGACATCTGCTACGTCGAACTGGCCACGGTCTATCAGAAACGCGGCCAGCCGGAACAGCAGGCCGAACTGCTCAAGCAGATGCAGGACGGTCACGCCCGTGGCGTCGTGTCCGCCCAGCGCGTGGACAGCGTCGCCCGTGTCCTGGGCGATGCCAGCCTGGGCAAGACCGATGAAAAGACTGCCCAGTCGTTGCTCGAAGGCATCGCCCCTGGCTACCCCGCTGCCTGGGTCAGCCTGGCGCAACTGCTCTACGACTTCCCGGAACTGGGTGACGTCGACAAGATGATGCAGTACCTGGAAAACGGCCGCGCCGCCGACCAGCCGCGCGCCGAGCTGTTGCTGGGCAAGCTTTACTACGAAGGCAAGTGGGTTCCGGCCGACGCCAAGGCTGCCGAGGCGCATTTCCAGAAAGCCGTGGGCCGCGAAGTGGCCGCCGATTACTACCTCGGCCAGATCTATCGCCGCGGTTACCTGGGCCAGGTGTACTCGCAAAAAGCCCTGGATCACCTGCTCAAGGCCGCCCGCAGCGGCCAGAACAGCGCCGATTTCGCCATTGCCCAGCTGTTCTCCCAAGGCAAGGGCACCAAGCCCAACCCGGTCAACGCCTACGTGTTCAGCCAGTTGGCCAAGGTGCAGAACACCCCGCAAGCCACCGAGCTTGCCCAAACCCTCGAAGCACAATTACCGCCGGAACAACTTGCACAAGCGCAACGCCTGCTACAACAAGAGCAGGCCATTCGCGGCGCAATGAGCCCCGATACGCTGGAACTGCAAGCCCTAAAAGAAGATGACGGCGAGGAACCTCTATGAAGCTTTTGAAGCTCAACCCTTTTGTGCAGGCTGGTATTGGCCTGTCGTTTGCCCTGCTGTGGTCCTGCCCGACCCTGGCGGCATTGACCGATAGCAAGAATTTTGGCCTGGAAGTGAAGATCACCGGGCAGTCCGAAGACGACCGTGACCTCGGTACCCAGAGCGGCGGCGACGTCAACGGCGTCGGCCTGGACCTGCGTCCGTGGGTCTACGGTGAAAGCGAAAGCGGCGCCTGGAGCGCCTACGCCATGGCCCAGGCCGTGACGTCCAGCGACATCATCGAGACCGACACCCTGCAGCAGTCCGATGGCAGCACCCAGCAAACCGACAGCGGCGATCGCGAAGCCAAGAAAAGCTACCTGGCCATGCGCGAGTTCTGGATCGGCTACCGTGGCCTGACCCCCTACCCGGGCGAGCAGTTGAAGTTCGGTCGCCAGCGCCTGCGCAATGACGACGGCCAATGGCGCGACACCAACATCGAAGCCCTGAACTGGACCTTCGACACCACCTTGCTGCGGGCCAACCTCGGCGTGGCCGAACGGTTCAGCGAATACCGCACCGACCTCAAGGAACTGTCCCCCAAGGACAAGGACCGCCTGCACGTCTATGGCGACGTGGGCTACCAGTGGATGCCAGGCCAGTGGGCCGGTATCCGTGCCCACCACTCCCATGACAACGGCAGCCTCGACTACCCGACCCCGGGCGAAGCCACCGACACCCTGGACAAGACCCAGAACGGCGACATCTCCTGGCTGGGCCTGGAAGCCAACAGCGACGCCTACAACTGGCGCAACACCAACACCGTCAACTACTGGGCCAGCCTCACCGGCATGAGCGGCGAGCGCGACACCGTCAACCCGCTCAACGCCGACGGCACGCGCCCAGCAGAAGCCAAGCACAGCGATGATGTGGACGGCTGGGCCACCGACCTGGGTATCCGCCTGCGTCTGGACCCGCAATGGCAAGTCGGTGCGGCCTATGCCCGCGCCAGCGATGAGTACCAACAGAACGGCCTGCAAAGCAACCGCTCGAACTTCACCGGCACCCGCTCGCGCGTACACCGTTTCGGCGAAGCGTTCCGTGGCGAAATGGCCAACACCCAGAGCGCCAGCCTGTTCGGTTCCTGGCAGTTGCGCGACGAATACGACGCCAGCCTTGTGTACCACAAGTTCTGGCGCGTGGACGGCAACAAGCCGGTGGGCAGCAACGGCATCAACGCCGTGGAAAACAACACCGACGACGTGACCGGCGCGATCCTGTCCACCTCGACCCTGCCGCTCAATGACGGCGACAAGGACCTGGGCCAGGAAGTCGACTTGGTTGTCACCAAGTACTTCAAGCAAGGCCTGCTGCCGGCCGCGCTGAGTCAATCCATTGATGAGCCGTCGGCGCTGGTGCGCTTTCGTGGCGGCGTGTTCAAGCCAGGCGACGCCTACGGCAAAGAGGTCGATTCGTACATGCATCGCGCCTTTGTCGACGTGATCTGGCGCTTCTGATGCGAATGGCCATGGGAGTGCCCGATATGAACCGCTACCTCAGGAACAGCCAGGCGATGAAAGGTTCGATCAGCCTGTTGGTCGCAGCGATGCTGCTGGCCGGCTCGCCGGCGTTCGCCAACGTTGAACCGGTGGTCAAACCGGGCAAAGTGGTCAAGGAACTGCAACGGGCCAAGACCTACACCGTCAGCAGCGCGCCGACCGCGCCACTGGAGCTGGCCACGCCGACCCTGCCCGACCTCAAGGGCTACACCGCCGAAGCGGCTGCGGCCAAGATCGTGCGGACCAAAATCGGCAAGGTCAGCGTGCGCCGGATGATGCAGGAAAACGCCTTGAAGGACTTCATCGGCGGCGACAACAAGATGGCCGAGTGGGTGGTGCGTCAGCACGGCATCCCACAGGCCGTCTTCCTCGACGACGGCTACATGAACCTCAAGGACCTGGCCAAGAAGGCGCCCAAGTACGTCATCGAAACTTCGCCAGGTGTCTACCTGGCGAAGATTCCGATCGTGGTCGGCCAGAAGGGCATCCTGGAAATCGACAAACAGACCCAGGAACTGCGCCTGTCCCAGGAGGGCGGCGCGTTCCTGGTCAACGATGGCCAGATGTTCATCAGCGACACCAAGGTCACCGGCTGGCGCGAAAAGGACAACGGCCCCGCCACGTTCCGTTCGCCCAAGGAGTTCCGTCCGTTCCTGCTGGCCTGGGGTGGCACCGAGACGTACATCGTGAACTCGAAAATGGCCAGCTTCGGCTACGCCAACAGTAAGTCGTACGGGGTGAGTATTTCCCAGTACACGCCGAACATGGCCAAGGTCCTCAAGCGCCCGGAACCGACCGGTTGGATCATCGGTTCCGAGTTCTCGGACATGTGGTACGGCTTCTACTGCTACGAGACCCGCGACTTTGTCATCAAGGGCAACACCTACAAAGACAACATCGTCTACGGCATCGACCCCCACGACCGTTCCCATCGGCTGATCATTGCCGACAACACTGTCTACGGGACCAAGAAGAAGCACGGGATCATTATTTCCCGTGAGGTCAACGACAGCTTCATTTTCAACAACCGCAGCTATGACAACAAACTCTCGGGCCTGGTGATCGACCGTAACAGCGTGAACAACCTGATTGCCTACAACGAGATCTACAAGAACCACACCGACGGCATCACGCTCTACGAGAGTGGTGACAACCTGCTGTGGGGCAACAAAGTGATCAGCAACCGCCGCCACGGCATCCGGATTCGTAACAGCGTGAACATCCGCCTCTACGAAAACGTGTCCATGGCCAACGGCCTGACCGGCCTCTACGGCCACATCAAAGACCTGTCCGACACCGACCGTGACATCAAGCTCGACCCGTTCGACGCCGAAGTCTCGCTGATCGTGGTCGGCGGCGAACTGGCTGCCAACGGCAGCGGCCCGCTGTCCATCGACTCGCCGTTGAGCGTCGAGCTGTACCGCGTGTCCATGCTCGCACCGACCAAATCCAGCGGCATCAGCTTCTCGGGAATCCTCGGCGAGCGCCAGGATGAAATTCTCGACCTGTTGGTGCGCCAGCAGAAAGCCGTGCTGATCGACCCTGTCGAACGCCAGACCGAATTGCGGGACTGAGGATGACCTTTATGAACCCACAGATGATCAAACTCCTGGGCCTGTCTGCCCTGACTGCCGGCATTCTCGCCGCTACCAGCGGCGCCCGCGCCGACGAAATCAAGGCTCCGACTTTCACTGCTGAGCCCTGCTGCAACCTGTGCCCCGCGGCCCACGATGCCAAGAACTACACCACCCGCTACCAGCAGAACTTCACCACGCTGGTGCAGGCCCAAGGCGACTGGCTGTTCCGAACCCAGGAAGACCTGCGGACCGAATTCAACACCACCCCGGCCGGCTACAAGCGCCTGCAGCAGTTGCACGATGCGTTCAAGGCAAAAGGCGTCGAGCTGGTGCTCGTCTACCAGCCGACCCGGGGCCTGGTGAACCGCAACAAGCTCAACCCACAGGAAAAGGCCGCTTTCGACTATGAGAAAGCCCTGACCAACTACAAATCCATGCTCGGCCGTTTCGCCCAGATGGGTTACGTGGTGCCGGACCTGTCGCCGTTGACCAACGAAAACCTGCCAGAAACCCTGCCGGCCCACGATTTCTATTTCCGTGGCGACCAGCACTGGACGCCATACGGCGCCCAGCGCACCGCCAAGATCGTCGCCGAGAAGGTCAAGCAGCTCCCGGCCTTCGCCGACATTCCCAAGCGTGAGTTCGAAACCAAGAAGTCCGGCCGCATGGGCAAGACCGGCACCCTGCACAACATGGCCGGGCAGCTGTGCGGCACCAGCTATGCGATCCAGTACATGGACCAGTTCACCACCGAGCCTAAGGGCGAGGCGGGTGACGGCGACCTGTTCAGCGATTCCGGCAACCCGCAGATCACCCTCGTGGGCACCAGTCACAGCGGCAAGAACTACAACTTTGCCGGCTTCCTGGAAGAAGCCATCGGCGCCGACATCCTAAACGTGGCCTTCCCCGGCGGCGGTTTCGAGGGCGCGATGATCCAGTACCTGGGCAGCGAAGAATTCCAGAAGAACCCGCCGAAAATCCTCATCTGGGAATTCTCGCCGCTGTATCGCCTGGACCAGGAAACCATCTACCGCCAGATGATGGCGCTGCTGGATAACAACGGTTGCGAAGGCAAGCCTGCATTGATGAGCAGCAAGACCGCGCTCAAGCCGGGCAAGAACGAATTGATGGTCAATAGCAAGAACATGGATCTGCGTAACGGCAGCCACCAGGTCGACATCCGCTTCGCCGACACCTCGGTGAAAACCTTGCAAGCCACCCTCTGGTACATGAATGGGCGCCACGAGGACATCAAGATCGAAAAACCGGACACCTCCGAAACCGACGGACGTTTCGCCTTCCAGCTGCGCACCGACGAGGACTGGGCTTCGCAAAATCTTCTGGCTATCGAAGTCCAGGGCCCCGAAGCCGGTAAAGAGCCGCAGCAGATCGAAGCGAAAGTCTGCAAACGCAACGCATCTCCGCAAGCCGAACAAACGGCTCAAATCGGACAATGAGGTCTCGTCTCATGACCAGTACCACGCGCACCCGAACGTTGAAAACGCTGCTGGCGCCCTCCCTGCTGACCCTGGCGATGTTCGCCGGGGCCACGCAGGCGGCGGCCCCGCTGCGCCCGCCACAGGGTTACTTCGCCCCGATCGAGAAGGTCAAGGCCGGCGAAGCGGCCCAAGGTTGCGACGCCACGCCGACGCCCTACACCGGCTCCCTGCAGTTTCGCAGCAAGTACGAGGGCTCCGACAAGGCCCGTGCGACCCTGAACGTGCAGTCGGAAAAAGCCTTCCGTGACAGCACCGCCGACATCACCAAGATCGAGCGTGGCGTCAGCAAGCAAGTGATGCAATTCATGCGTGACGGCCGTCCCGAGCAGCTCGAATGCACGCTGAACTGGCTGACCGCGTGGGCCCAGGCCGATGCGCTGATGTCCAAGGACTTCAACCACACCGGCAAGTCCATGCGCAAATGGGCGCTGGGCAGCATGGCTTCGGCCTATGTGCGCCTGAAGTTCTCCGAGTCTCGCCCACTGGCCAATCACCCGGAGCAGGCGCAACTGATCGAAGGCTGGTTCAGCCGGATGGCCGATCAAGTGGTCAGCGACTGGGACAACCTGCCGCTGGACAAGACCAACAACCACTCCTACTGGGCCGCCTGGTCGGTGATGGCCACCTCCGTGGCAACCAACCGCCGCGACCTGTTCGATTGGGCCGTCAAGGAATACAAGGTCGGCGTCAACCAGGTCGATGCCGACGGTTTCCTGCCCAACGAACTCAAGCGCAAGCAACGCGCCCTGTCCTACCACAACTATGCGTTGCCGCCCCTGGCGATGATCGCCAGTTTTGCCCAGGTCAACGGTGTGGACCTGCGCCAGGAAAACAACGGTGCCCTCAAGCGCTTGGGTGACCGGGTGTTGGCCGGGGTTGAAGACCCGGACATCTTCGAAGAAAAGAACGGCGACAAGCAGGACATGAAGGACCTGAAGATCGATTCGAAATTCGCCTGGCTCGAACCGTTCTGCAGCCTCTACACCTGTTCCGAAGATGTGCTGGAACGCAAGCATGAGATGCAACCGTTCAAGACTTTCCGCCTCGGCGGGGACTTGACCCGGGTGTACGACCCTTCGCGTGAGAAAGGCGAAAAAGGGAGCTGACACCACAGACATCCCTTGCCTGGCAGGGGACCTGTGGGAGGGAGCTTGCTCCGGGCGGCGTTTCGACGATTGCGGTCTGACATTCACCATGGATGTCGACTGACACTCCGTCATCGCGAGCAAGCTCGCTCCCACAGGGAATGTGGTCTGTTTCGAATGCATTAGCCCCCCGGTTTTCATGGGGGGGTTTGGGGGGGCTCTGGCCCTTGACTGTTGATTCAACATGGAGAGATCGGGATGGTATTTTCATCCAATGTGTTCCTGTTTCTGTTCTTGCCGATCTTTCTCGGCTTGTACTACTTGAGCGGGCAACGCTATCGCAACCTGCTGCTGCTGATCGCCAGCTACGTGTTCTATGCCTGGTGGCGGGTGGATTTCCTGGCGCTGTTCGCCGGCGTCACCCTGTGGAACTACTGGATCGGCCTGAAAGTCGGCGCCGCCGGTGTGCGCACCAAACCGGCCCAGCGTTGGCTGTTGCTCGGCGTGGGCGTGGACTTGGCCATCCTGGGCTATTTCAAGTACGCCAACTTCGGCGTGGACAGCCTCAACGCCATCATCACCGGCTTCGGTCTCAACCCGTTCATCCTGACCCACGTGCTGTTGCCGATCGGGATCTCGTTCTACATCTTCGAGTCCATCAGCTACATCATCGACGTCTATCGCGGTGACACCCCGGCGACCCGCAACCTGATCGACTTCGCGGCGTTCGTGGCCATTTTCCCGCACCTGATCGCCGGCCCCGTGTTGCGTTTCCGCGACCTGGCCGACCAGTTCAACAACCGCACCCACACGCTGGACAAGTTCTCCGAAGGCTGCACGCGCTTCATGCAGGGCTTCATCAAGAAAGTGTTCATCGCCGACACCCTGGCAGTGGTGGCCGACCATTGCTTCGCCTTGCAGAACCCGACCACGGGCGATGCCTGGCTCGGCGCGCTGGCGTATACCGCGCAGCTGTACTTCGACTTCTCCGGCTACAGCGACATGGCCATCGGCCTGGGCCTGATGATGGGTTTCCGTTTCATGGAAAACTTCAAGCAGCCCTACATCAGCCAGTCGATCACCGAGTTCTGGCGTCGCTGGCACATCAGCCTGTCCACCTGGTTGCGCGACTACCTCTACATCACCCTGGGCGGTAACCGCAAAGGCACGCTGATGACCTATCGCAACCTGTTCCTGACCATGCTGCTCGGTGGTCTGTGGCACGGCGCGAACTTCACCTACATCATCTGGGGTGCCTGGCACGGCATGTGGCTGGCCATCGAAAAAGCCGTGGGCATCAACACCACGCCACGCAGCATCAACCCGATCCGCTGGGCGCTGACCTTCCTGCTGGTGGTGATGGGTTGGGTGATCTTCCGTGCCGAGAACCTGCACGTGGCCGGTCGCATGTACGGCGCCATGTTCAGCTTCGGCGACTGGTCGCTGTCGGAACTGACCCGCGCCAACCTCACCGGCCTGCAGATCGCCACGCTGGCGGTGGCCTACATCACCCTCGCCTTCTTCGGCCTGCGGGACTTCTACACCAACCGTCCGCCGGTCAAGACCAAGCCTGAGGTCAATACCGAGGCCAACGGCCCGGCCACCGCGCAACCGGGGATGATCAAGGCCGTACCGGGTGACAACCCAGCGACGATTCATGAACCGGGCTACACCGTGGGTGTCGAAGCCCAGGTGCAACCGGCCTACTGGACCGTGGACTGGTCACGCTACGTGATGCGCACCCTGGTGCTGCTGCTGTTCATCGCCTCGATTCTCAAACTCTCGGCGCAAAGCTTCTCGCCGTTCCTTTACTTCCAGTTCTGAGGGATCTGAACATGACCCGCTCATTACGCATCTTTTACATCGCGCTGTTCATGCTGATCCTGACAGCATTGGGCATGTGGTCGATGCGCAGTTTCTTCGGCTTCAGCACCAACCCCGACGCCACCGTGCTCAACGGGCGCTGGGCCAAGGCCGTGGAAACGCACTACGACGACGAGTTCCCGATCAAGCGCCTGGGCACCAACATCTGGGCTGCGCTGGACTACAAGCTGTTCAACGAAGGCCGCAAAGGCGTGGTCCTGGGCCGCGACCAGTGGCTGTACAGCGACGAAGAGTTCAACCCGATCGTCAACGAAGAGCTGAACCTGCAAGGCAACTACGCGCTGGTCGAAGGCGTGCGCCAGAAGCTCAAGGAACAAGGCATCACCTTGGTCATGGCGATCGTGCCGGCCAAGGCGCGGCTGTACCCCGAGCACCTGGGTGACGTGAAGCCGTCGAGCATTCACGCCAACCTCTACCAGGATTTCCATGCGCGCGTCGCGGCCGACAAGATCCTCGCGCCTGACCTGCTCGGCCCGCTGCAACAGGCCAAGCAAAGCGGCCAGCAAGTGTTCCTGCGCACCGACACCCACTGGACGCCGGAAGGCGCCCAGGTCGCTGCCGAGAACTTGGCCAAGGCCATTGCCGAACGCGCACCGCTCAACGGTGAGCCGCAACGCTTCGTCACGGAACCTGCGGAAAAAATCACCCACAAGGGCGACCTGCGCCAGTTCCTGCCCCTGGACCCGCTGTTCGAAAACCTGATGCCGGCCCAGGAGCCGCTGGTCAAGCGCAACACCCGCGAGGCCGACGACCAGCCGGCTGGCGACGACGCGCTGTTCGCCGACGCCCAAGTGCCCGTGGCCCTGATCGGCACCAGCTACAGCGCCAACCCCAACTGGAACTTCGTCGGTGCACTCAAGCAAGCCCTGCACAGCGACGTCGTCAACTACGCCGAAGACGGCCATGGCCCGATTCTGCCGATGCTCAGCTACCTCAAGAGCGATGCCTTCAAGAACAGCCCGCCACAGGTGCTGATCTGGGAGTTCCCTGAACGTTATCTGCCCGTGAACAACGAAATTGGCGACGCCGACCCACAGTGGGTCGCAGAGCTCAAGCAAGCCGGCGCGCGCCAACAGAATGTCGCCGCCAACACTCAATCCGAGACGCCCGACCGGGCGCAAAACTGAAAGAGAGGTCCACCATGACTTTCAACACTACTCCTCGCCGTCTCGCTGCTCGCTCCTTCAAGGCCGTTGCCCTCGTCGCCAGCATGAGCGCCCTCTCACTGTCGGCCTTTGCCGGTGACTCGGCCCTGTATGGCCCGGTCGCGCCAAAAGGCTCGAGCTTCGTGCGGGTCTATAACGCCGCCAACGCCGAAGTCAGCGCCACCGTCGGCAGCACCAACATCAGCGACGTAGCCCCGTTGGCCAGCAGCGACTTCAGCTTCATGCCCGGTGGCGACTACAGCGCCAAGGTCGGCAGCCAGACCGTGCCGGTGAAGCTGGCCTCCGATCACTATTACACCCTGGTCAACAACGCCAGCGGCCAACCCCAGTTGATCGAAGAGCCGCCGTTCAAGAACAAGCAGAAGTCCCTGGTCCGCGTACAGAACCTCACCGACAAGGCACTGACCCTCAAGACCGCCGACGGCAAGACCGAAGTGGTGCCGAACGTGGCCGCCAAGGGCCGTGGCGAACGTGAAATCAACCCGGTGAAAGTGTCCCTGGCACTGTTCGAAGGCGACAAGAAAGTCGGCGACCTCAAGCCAGTGGCCCTGGAGCGCGGCGAAGCAGCCGTGCTGTACGTCACCGGTTCAGGCAGCAACCTGTCGCCAGTGTGGGTGAAACGCCCGGTGTCGACCCGCTGATGAGTTTTCCTGACTGACGCTTTACCTGTGGGAGCGAGCTTGCTCGCGATTGCGATCTGACATTCAAGAGGGATGTCGACTGATACACCGCCATCGCGAGCAAGCTCGCTCCCACACTGGACACAGGTGTCAGTCGGGTACGGAACAAGAACAAGAGAGTGAAACGACAGAACGCAGTAGCTCTAACAACCATTTCGCTTCAAGGAGTAACAAACATGATTCCGGTGATCTTGTCAGGTGGTAGTGGCTCACGTCTTTGGCCGCTTTCGCGCAAGCAATTCCCTAAACAGTTCCTGGCCCTGACCGGTGAACACACCCTGTTCCAGCAGACCCTCGAGCGCCTGGTGTTCGAAGGCATGGACACGCCGATCGTGGTCTGCAACAAAGACCACCGTTTCATCGTCAACGAGCAGTTGACCAATCGTAATCTCGAAGCCCAGCGCATCCTGATGGAACCGTTCGGGCGCAACACCGCACCGGCCGTGGCGCTGACCGCGATGATGCTGGTCAACGAAGGCCGCGACGAACTGATGCTGGTGCTGCCGGCCGACCACGTGCTGGAAGACCAGAAAGCCCTGCAACGCGCCCTGGCCCTGGCCACCGTGGCCGCCGAGCGTGGCGAAATGGTGCTGTTCGGCGTACCGGCGACCAAGCCGGAAACCGGCTACGGCTATATCAAATCGACCAACGATGCGCTGCTGCCTGAAGGCGTGAGCCGCGTTTCGCACTTCGTCGAAAAACCCGACGTCAAGCGTGCCACCGAGTTCGTCGAGGCAGGCGGTTACTTCTGGAACAGCGGCATGTTCCTGTTCCGCGCCAGCCGCTTCCTCGAAGAGCTGAAAAAGCACGATCCGGACATCTACGACACTTGCCTGCTGACCCTGGAGCGCAGCGAGCAGACGGCCGACACCATTACTTTCGACGAAGCCACCTTCGCCTGCTGCCCGGACAACTCCATCGACTACGCCGTGATGGAAAAAACCCAGCGCGCCTGCGTGGTGCCATTGTCGGCGGGTTGGAGCGACGTCGGCTGCTGGTCGTCGCTGTGGGAAGTCAACGCCAAGGATGCCAACGGCAACGTCACCAAAGGCGACGTGGTGGTCCAGGACAGCCGCAACTGCATGATCCACGGCAACGGCAAACTGGTGTCGGTGATCGGCCTGGACAACATCGTGGTGGTCGAAACCAAGGACGCCATGATGATCGCCCACAAGGACAAGGTCCAAGGCGTCAAGCAGATGGTCAACACCCTCAACGCACAGGGCCGCACCGAGACCCAGAACCACTGCGAGGTCTATCGTCCTTGGGGCTCCTATGACTCGGTGGACATGGGCGGTCGTTTCCAGGTCAAGCACATCTCGGTCAAGCCGGGCGCGTGCCTGTCGCTGCAGATGCACCACCACCGCGCCGAACACTGGATCGTGGTCAGCGGCACCGCCGAGGTGACCTGCGACGAGAACGTGTTCCTGCTCTGCGAAAACCAGTCGACCTACATCCCGATCGCGTCGGTCCACCGTCTGCGCAACCCGGGCAAGATCCCGCTGGAAATCATCGAAGTGCAGTCCGGCAGCTACCTGGGCGAAGACGACATCGAGCGCTTCGAAGACATCTACGGTCGCTCCACCCCGATCGAACGCGGCGTGTCGGTGAAAACCATCGCCCAATAACGATCAACATCGATCAGTCGCACAAGAAGCCCCCATCCAGCCCACTGCGTCCCCTATCCGCAGTGGGTTGGGTGGGGGCTTTTTTTTGAAGCGAGTGATGGCCTGGCATCATTGCTTCAACATTGCCCGCCGCCTTCGGTAGGATGTGCCTACGCTAACGGAGGCTTTAACCATGCTTATCGGCGTCTTGCTGGTCGTCACCTGGCTCATCCTGCTGTTGCGCTACCCGGCCAAGGCCTTGCCGGTTTCCCTGGCGGCGTTCATCGGGCTGGGGCTGGTCGCCGCGTGGGTGCTCTGGCAGGAAAACCGCGAGACCCGGCAACTGGAGCGCCTGGAACTGCGCATCAGCTATGCCCCCGGACAATGCCCCGCCGACCGGCCTCTGTCGCTGACCATCAAAAACACCAATGACGTGCCGCTGATCGAACTGCAGTGGCGGGTCGCGGCTTATGCGCCTGGCGACACCATCAACCTCGCCGACAGCCCCTACGACGCACCGCGCTACCGTGGCCCCGGCGAATTGCAGGCCGGCGCCGACTGGCAAGACTGCCTGCCGCTGCCGCCCCTGCGTCCGGGTTATCGCCCGCAGACCCTGGAGTTTCGCGCCGAGCGCTTGCACGGTAGCTTTTCCAACTGATTGCTCTCCCCCACTTTTGCACAAGGAATGCGCCATGCCTGTTGCGCTGATTACCGGATGTTCCAGCGGCATTGGCCGCGCCCTCGCCGACGCCTTCAAGACTGCGGGTTATCAGGTCTGGGCCACGGCGCGCAAGGTTGAAGACGTAGCGACACTCAGCACCGCCGGGTTCACCGCCGTGCAACTGGACGTCAACGACGGCCAGGCCCTGGAGCAACTGAACGAGCGGATCAACCAGCAACATGGCGGCCTGGATGTGCTGGTCAACAATGCCGGCTATGGCGCCATGGGCCCGTTGTTGGACGGCGGCGTGCAGGCGATGCAGCGCCAGTTCGAAACCAACGTGTTCGCCCTCGTCGGGGTCACCCGGGCGCTGTTCCCGGTGTTGCGCCGGGCCAAAGGGCTGGTGGTGAACATCGGCAGCGTTTCCGGGGTGCTGGTCACGCCGTTCGCCGGCGCCTATTGCGCGTCGAAGGCGGCGGTGCATGCCTTGAGCGATGCCTTGCGCATGGAACTGGCGCCGTTCGGCATCCGCGTGATGGAGGTCCAGCCCGGCGCCATTGCTTCCAGCTTCGCCAAGAATGCCAGCCATGAAGCCGAACAACTGATCAGCGAACAATCGCCCTGGTGGCCGCTGCGCGACGGCATCCGCGCCCGGGCCCGGGCCTCCCAGGACAACCCGACGCCAGCCCACGAATTCGCCGCCGGCCTGCTCGAGGCCGCACGACAACCCAAGCCCCCCCGCCTGCTGCGCCTGGGCAATGGCAGCCGGGTATTGCCGCTGATCGCGACTTGGCTACCTGCCGGTTTGCTGCAGAAGGGCTTGATGAAGCGGTTTGGATTGAAGCAGTCGCTGTAACGCGATAGCAGCCCGCCCCTTCGGCGGGCCGCTGCGCCAAGACGTTCAGATCAAGGGCCTGTCGCTCCACCAGTTGCGCACCAGGGCCCGGGTAGCATCAGTTGAGGCCTGTACCGCTTCAGTGGCCTGGATGTGCTTGATGATCAGCCACGTGCGACGTAATTGTTCGGAGTTGAGCTCGATAGCGCTGCCTCCCCAAGGCACCTCTGCTACCGGTTCCAACGGAGGTTGTGCCTGGGGAGGATGGGTCATGCTGTCGATAAGCTCGCGGGGCCACTGCGAAGTATCCAAAGCCCCGCCAAAGGCAATGTCATCCAAGCTTTCGGAGATGGCCTCCCACTTCGTCTCGAATGTACGCCAGGTGGCAGACATTTCCTTGAGGTAGGGCGCCCAGGAAAGCGTTTCAAATAACGGACTACCTTCTGTCATGTCTTGCAGCAGATATCTGACAAAAGAAGCCCGGGTTGCACGGGTGTTCATCCACTGGGTACTCCACCCTTCTAGCTCCCCCCAGGTCAAATAGTGCCTGCGTATGAACCGGGTGAACGGGTACTTCAAGGGAAACGCCAAATCCTGACAGAACTCATTGAACATGAGCACATGCCTCTCCAACTCGTCCAGCGTGAATGGTAGATGGCGCTGGCTGGCCTCCAGGCGTGAATAAATACGCGATTGCAATGCATTGAGTCGCTCGGCAAGGTCAGGGATGCGCGGACGTAGAAAATCCAGCTGATTGCCCAGGTTGAAAAGATCATGGACGGCATCCACGCCACGTCTGTTCAGGGCGATTATATTTAGTAGACCATCCTGCTGCCTGGCAAGATCCTCCACTTCATCGCTGAGCCAATCCAGGAAAACCGCGCTGGAAGGATTCTCCCGAAGCTGTTCGAATTCGCGGCGCCGCTGTGCAGACTCGACCCAGCGATCACGCGTGTAGGCAAACTTGAAATTGGCCTTTCGCAGCCTGGTGATCTGGTTCACTGGCAGCGGATTGTCATCCAGATTCACGTCCAGCAACCGACGATCCCCTTCATTACGAGGCAATACGGACAGTATGGGATCTACATGGGTAATGGCGTTACCCTGCAAGCTCAGGTTCAGCTTGCGTACGGGCTTGCGCTGCATCAATTCAATCAACGCCACCGGAATCTCCCTGAGTTTCGTATGAGCCAGATTCACGAATTCCAACTCGGACAACCCCGACAAGCTCGCCAAACCCACCACGCGATTCCCACTCAGGTCCAGCGCGACCAGATGTTTCAGGTTGCCCAGGAACGCGCTGTTCTGTTCGTCCAGAACCAGCCTGCTATCGTTCAGGCTGAGACTTTCCAGTTGCCTCAATTGACCGATGGCTTGCAGCAGCTCCGGGCTGAATGCGTGGTTGTTCTTCCATACCAGGTATTTGAGCTGCGGCAATCCGGCCAACGCCTCGATCGCTCGAGCGGCGCCCTGGCCCTGTACCTGTTCCAAGGTGTCGGACACGCCAGAAAGCTCCAGCCACGACAACGTGGTACTGGGTGTCGGTTCGAGCAGAGGCGCGAATACTTCGTTATTGAAGACAAGGGGATTGTCATTCAGGAGAAGGAATCGCAGCCGCGGCATGCCTGCAATGGCTGTGGGGCAACGCGTGAGGTTATTGCCGCTCAGCCAGAGCTCGACGACGCCGGGGAAACGACTCAAGAAATCTGAAGGATCTTCACTCAGAGCCAGCCCCACGAGCGCGATCGTGTCAACGTGGCTGAAATCGGCCGTAATAATCGGCAGTTTCCCTATCTGGCAGAACTCCACTTCCAAGCCGAGCACTGACTGTTGTCCAGAAGCAAAGCGGACCTCACGCCGCCAACTGCGGCGCAACGCCTTGCCTACTTTCCGGCGGACCACCGTCCTCTCGAGCGGATCGTCAACTTCCACGGCATGGTGCTTGTGCGCAGCCTCTTCCCAAACCTCAAGGCTTTCATCGAGCGTCTTCCATTCAGCCTCTTTTTCGCTGATCAGCAGATCCAGGGACTTGCCCGTCTGAGTGCTGCGCGCCCGGAGCTCGATCATCACCTGCGCGCTGACGTTAACGTCCGGATAAAGCGACTGAAGACGAGATTGCGAGGTCGCTCCCCTCTGCCAGAAAGCGCGGCCTTGACCACTCAACCGGTAGCCCGGCGTCTCGCCCACCCTCTCCGGGGAAAGGACACTCTCAGGTTTCGATGCGCGAATGCCCAATGCGGTGCGCAACTGCTCGCGATTGCCCAAGGCGATGTCCAACAGCTGGTTGCGCAGTTTGTCGTGTTGCCAGATGTCCAGGCCCAGTCGGCGGCGTGCCGGATCTGGCAAGGCTCGCAACAAGGCCTCCTCCAGGTTCGAAGGTGGGCCGAGTTCGTTATCGGTCTCGTCGAAAGGCTCGTAGCGACCATCGCCGCGGCGAACAGTCTTCAGCGGCCCGATTTCACCGGCCTCCAAAGGCCCGACCCAACGCTCCTCAAGCAGCAATTGCACGCGGACCGGCTCTGCCAGCCTCGCCAGCTCAGAGCCCAGCAGGCTCATGACCAAGCGGTCCCGGTCGTTGCCCGATACCCCCGCTTGCAAGGCTTCCAACGCACGCGTGACACGTAGCTCACGCAGCGCCTCGACGGTTCTTTCAGCCAGGCTCTGCGGTACGCGACCGGTGCTCAGGCCACGTTGTTCTTCAGCCGTGATATCCGCCAGCAGAGCGTCTGCCAAGGGCTCCGGCAACGTCGGAAAGTCGCGGCGCAGCAGGGCCGCGCCCGGATGTTGCGCCGGCAGATCGGCGAAGTTATCCACCAGGCGATAGCCGTTGCTCTCAAGGCTATCAGCCAGCCGGTTGGCGAAGCGGCGGTAAGTGACAGCAGGGGCTTCCCACGGCGTTTCAGTACCCAACAAGGCGCGCTGCTCGCGCGCATCGAGCTGCAGCAACAACTGTTCCTGCCATTGACCGGCGCGAAACGCAGAAGCATCGAGTTGCAGCTCGGGGCCCGCTCCCGCCCTGTAGAACGGGGCGTCTTCGCTGATGTAGCGAAACGCCCGTCGGGCCGGCCAACCGGGCAATTCCGTCAACAGTTGCACAACGCCTCGAGGTACTTGCTCCAGAGGTTGATTGGCACGCAGCCGGGTCACCGCGTCCGACACTTGCGCCCGGGCCGCCAGTCGTCGGGCCATGTAGGGCAAATGCACCGGTAGAGGCTCGCCGTTCACGGCGAGATAGCGCAGCCGATCATCACTGATTCCGACCAGTCGCTGGGCGTCGTCAAGGCTTGTGTCCGGCAACTCCCGCAGTCGGGGATTGATCTCCTGTAGCAGCCGGGCACCCTGCATGCCCAAGGGATCCCGATGCACCCAACGCCACCCTGTGGATCGGTTCCATTCAAGGGTCGGTACCACACCACGGTAATCCGGAGGCAGTTTGAGGCGCAGATCGCGTTCTTCGCCGACCACCTCGTAGAAATCGCCCTCTATCTCCACCCACGCATCATTCGCAGCGCGCCAGACGCCATATCGATCGACGGTCGAGTACTCAGGCGGCACACGCAGGCTGGCGACCGCCCGGGTGCGACCGTGCCAAAGCCGTTCACTGCCATCGTTCGTCACCACGGGGTTCATCTCACCCAGCAGGTGATTGGCACCGAAAGCCCCTACCGCAAAAGTCGTGGCGCTCATCGCGGCGCTGAACAGGTGCTGGATCGCGCCCAGCCTCTCCCCCAGGTTGAGCTCATGGGCGCCTTCATAGACATCCAGAATGAACTGCCCCATTCCCAGGGCAATCCCAGCCCAGGCCAGCGGCTCGACGCCAGGCAGGAACATGGTGATGCCGCCAAGAAATTGCAGCCCCGCCCCCAGCCACATCCAGACTTCGCCTATCAACACCCCAGCGTCTATTTGAGCCACTGACCGGGCTTGGCTCGATGCGCTACTCAATACAACGCTACGCCACTCACCATAAAGGCCCGGCCAGAAATCTGTACGCAGGTCGTGAGACTTGACCAGGTTTGTTTCCCCCCTTCGCAATAGTTTTACCAACGCCTGATCGCTCCAGTTTCTGTCAGGCAGAGGCACCAGACGGGAGAAGAACGCCGCATATCGAAGGTCGCCCAGGCGCTTGACGAGATCAGCCTGGAAAGCCGCCGAACTGGCGTATTGCTTGAGGGGCGAAACAGGATCGTCCGGGATATGGACCACGATCGGCACCGGTTGCCCGGCGGCCTGGCGATCGCCCCAAAATACCCGCACGCCAGGCAGTATGATGCGATGCTCAGCCCGCCAGCGCTCGCTCACTTCAAGACCACTGGCGAACGCCGTTAGCATCGGTTGGACCGTCACGGAGGCATCGAGCTGCACGCCAAAGGCAGCCAGGATGCGTTCACCCGTGACATCCAGGAACCCTTGCATGCGGGCCTGCTGGGCATCGTGTCGCAGCTGCGCTTTGCGAAATTCAATGTAGTGCGCTGCGAAGGTCGGTAGCGAATTCACGTCATGGGAAAGCTGGGGAATCTGGCGGCGCAACTCATCACCGTAAGCGGCTCCAGTATTCAGGTCACGGCACAAACTGGCGAAGTCGTGGATCTGCACGGCAGAAGTCCCGGCACGGTCAGGATAAAGCTCGAACTGGCTGCCTCGGATGAAAGCCTGCGCCTGAGTGTCGGCACGGGGAAAATTGATCAGCGCGTATTCCAGCAACGAGCGGTTTTCAGGGGCGCGTGGTGTGCACACCCGCGTCGAAGGGCCGCCTCCAGGAACCGGATAAGTTACGCAATCATCCCGAAAATGCCTGATCAGTCGAGAACGTTCCAGGTCGATGCGCGCGCCGAAAAGGCGATCCATGTGGGGTCGCATGCGCAACAGCGCAAAGTCGCGCAATGACGGGACAACCGCCATCGTCTGATTGAAGCGGTGTCCCGCCTCGGCCAGGTCAAGGGCGGCCTGTAACAACTTGGCCTGCTCGGCCTCGTTCGCATCCAGCAACCAACGGGGTAGCCGTTGGCGGATAAAGTGGTGGTGGGTCAGTTGGGTCATCGAGAGTTCCTTCAGTCGAAGACGCCAGCTTGCACAGGCCTGGGACAGGCAAGGTGGTAGATATGTACTACATTCGAAGGGCCTTAGCGCTCAACCTGCGGTTCGACCACCACCGTGCAGGTCATCCCCGCTGCCAACAGCACCCCGTCGGGCACTTCGTCCAGATGAATGCGCACCGGCACCCGCTGGGCCAGGCGAACCCAGTTGAACGTGGGGTTGACGTCGGCGATCAGCTCGCGGCTTTCGGGGTTGTCCCGGTCGTAGATGCCACGGGAGATACTTTCCACATGGCCCTTGAGCATCTCACCGCTCATCAACTGCAACTGTGCTGAATCGCCGATCCGCACCTTGGGCAATTTGGTCTCTTCGAAAAAGCCGTAGACCCAGAACGAATTCATGTCCACCACGGCCATCTTCGCCTCGCCGATGCGGGCGTAGTCGCCACGGTGCACGTTGAGGTTGGTGACGTAGCCATCCACCGCCGCGCGAACTTCGGTGCGCGACAGGTTCAGCTCGGCGGCTTCCAACTGCGCCTGGGCCTGCTGGTAATCGGCCAGGGCCGAGTCGGCGATGTTGCTGGCGTCGTCGCGGTTTTCCCGGGAGATCACCAGGCTGTCCAGGTCGGCACGCCGATGGGCGTTGACCTTGCGCATATCCCAAGTGGCCTTGCGCGACGCCACCAGGGAGCGAGCCTGCTTCACGGCGATGCGGTAATGCTCAGGATCGATGCGCATCAACAGGTCACCCTTTTTCACCGATTGGTTGTCGCGCACCGGTACTTCGACCACCTCGCCACTGACATCGGCGGCCACATTGATGATGTCGGCCCGTACCCGGCCATCGCGGGTCCAGGGTGTATTCATGTAATGGACCCACAAGGTGCGGCCGATCCACAGCGCCAGGGCCAGCACCAACAGCGTCGCCAGCAGGCTGAAAAACTTTTTCATCGCATCGATCTCAACGGTAGACCGTCAGCGCCAGCGCGCCGAACAGACAGGTAAACAGACTCAGGCGCAGCAACGCCGGGTGCCAGAAGAAGCGGTACAGGTCCAGCCCCGACAGGAAGCGATCCAAGGCCCAGGCCAGGCCGGCGGCGATGAAAAACATCAAGGTCATGGTTGGCATGTACACACCATGGAAGGCAATCTCACGGGGCATGTTCAGGTTCCTGGGGAAGCGGTGTGGCATGCGGTATGGCATAGCCGGCCAAGGGCGATTGCGGGTCCAGCAAAGAGGTACGGATGAAATGCAGGTAGCTTTTCACCCGGCGCAGGGCCGAGGTGTCGAAATGCGGGGCGAAGGGTTCGTCGGTAGCCTGCACGCGGCCGATGGCGTGGTCGACCGCCACCAGGGCACGCTCCAGATTGCTCTGGCTCGGCTGGCGGAACAGCCGCACCAGCGCCCGCCCCATCACACGAATCGCCTGGCGCCACGGCTGGCTTTCGGCATACGCCGGATGCACCGGTAAAATCGCCTGTTCCTTGCGCAACTCGATAATCGCGTGGCCGACCTCCAGCACCACGAACATCCAGCGCAGCAAGTCCCGTTGCACCCGAGGCTGCCCCGCTGCCAGCCCGTAGGCCTGGTGCAGCAGGTCGCGGGTACCACTTTCGAAACTCGACGCCAGGCCCTTGAGCTTGCCACTGATGGCAAATACCACTTGCTCACGCAAATCCTGTTCGAGCCGGCGCCACAACCAGCGACTGTTGGGCGGCAGGATGATTGCCCCGGCCGCGGCACACACCAGCATGCCGAGGATCATCGCGATGTAATCGTTGATGAAGGCGTAGGGGTTGTAGACCGTCAGGTTGTCCGGCACCGAACCGGTGCTGAAAAAGATCAGCAGACCCAGCCCGACCCCGGCGTATTTCGGCCGCGAGCTGAGGAACGAACCGAGCATGATCACCGGCGCCAGCATCACGCAGAGCAATGGGAAGCCGTCGATCAACGGGAAAATGAAGAACATCTCGACAAAGCCGATCAACGCCCCGAACAACGTGCCGCAGGCCATCTGGAAAGCCATGCGCTTGGGGTTCGGCGTCGCGGCCGACAAGCCCACGGTGGCGGCAGCGATCATCGTCATGGTCGCGCCGCTCGGCCAGGCCGTGGCGACCCAGTAACTGCCCAGCACCAACAGGATGAAGGCGGCGCGAACACCCGATGCCGTGGCGGCCAGCCAGTTGGTCTGCGGCACGAACGGCTCGTCCCAGCGCTCACGTTCGTGGCGATGGTCGGCCAGGGAGGCGTGGGTCAGGGCATAGCCGTGCAAGTCGTCGACGAAGCGATAAAGCAGCTCGTAGGCGGTATGGAAATCCAGTTGCTGCCCATCACTGGGCGCCGTTTCCTGGAACAACGCCCGCAGCCTTCGCACCTGGGCTGGCAGCTCGGCCTTGTACTCGGCCAGCGCCGCCGCCAGGCGGGCCGCATCGGCGTCGGTCAGGGCGCGGCCACTGAAACCGTCGAGCAGCTCGGCCAACGTTTGCAAGCCCGGCTTGATGGCATTGACCACGTGATCCGCCGCACTGCTGCGCAAGCGCTCGAGCAACTGATGCAAGGCGTTGAAGCGGGTGGTGATGCCCATGAATTCGCTGTTCAAGCGACTGAGCCGGCCGTTGCGCCGACGCATGTGCGGGTCTTCGAACACCGTCACGCTGCGCAGGCTTTCCAGGCCCACCGCCTCGGCAATGAAGCCCACGTTGCGCGCTTCGAATGCCTCCCGCTTGCTGCGCCCACGCAGGCCATCGGTGACAAACAGGGCAAATACCCCAAAGCGCTGGTACAAGGCATTGCGCATGGCGGCACTGGCGGTTTGCGGCAGGATCGCGGCGCTGACCAGGGTGGCGCAGAGAATTCCCAGGGAAATCTCCAGCACCCGCCAGACCGCCGCCATGAATGCGCCTTCCGGGTGGGCCAGGGCCGGCAGGCCGATCATCGCCGCGGTGTAGCCGGCCAGCACGAAACCATAGGCCCGGAAGTTGCGATAACGCGCCGCGCCTGCCGAACAGAGACCAACCCAGACCGCCAGGCACGCGAGGAACGGCTCGGTGTTCTGGGCAAACAAGGCGATCAGCGCCACCATCACCGCCGAGCCGGCCAGGGTGCCGAGGAAGCGGTAGAAACTCTTGGCGAACACCTGGCCGCTCTGGGGCTGCATGACGATGAACACGGTGATCATGGCCGTGCGCGGTTGCGGCAACTCCAGGCGCATCGCCAGCCACAAGGTCAGGAACGCGGCAAACAGGACCTTGAAGATATAGACCCAGGTCACCCCGTCGCTGCGGGCCCAGTCGAAGAAACCACGGCGCCATTCGAGGCGGTAGAGCCAGCGGGCAGGAGCGAATAAAGCCGTCACCACAGAACTACTCGGCATGGCTTAAGTCAGGGGAGTCGTTGCCGGCTTCCAACCCGCCGCCCAGCGCCGTCACCAGGTCGGCATGGGCACTCAAGCGCGCCGCCTGCACTTGCTGTTGCACCTGTTGCTGCTTGAACAACAGGCTTTGGGCGTTGAGCACGTTGAGGTAATCGGTAAGCCCGCGCTGGAACGCCACCATTGCGATGTCGTAGGTGCGCTGGGCAGCGGCCACCGATTCGGCGGCAAAGGCCTGCTGCTTGTCCATGGATTGGCGGCGGATCAACTGATCGGAAATGCCCTTGAGCGCGTTCACCAGTGTCTGGTTGTAATGCGCCACGGCGATGTCATAACCGGCCGCCGCCTCGCCCAACTGTGAACGCAAGCGCCCGCCGTCGAAGATCGGCAAGGTGATCGCCGGCCCGACGTTGTAGGTGAGTTTCTTGCCCGTCAAGAACTCCAGCGCCCCACCGCCGGTGGCCATGTAGCCGAGGCTACCCACCAGGTCGACGTTGGGATAAAAACCGGCCCGGGCCACATCGATGCCCCGGGCCTGGGCCGCCACTTGCCAACGCCCGGCCACCACATCCGGACGCTGGCCGAGCAGTTCGGCGGGCAAGGCCGACGGCAACTTCAAGGGCGCGCCGAGGGCCAGGGTCGGGCGTTGCAGTTGCGCGCCCGCTCCCGGCCCCTTGCCGGCCAGGGCCGCCAACTGATTGCGGCTCAAGGCGATGGCTTCGTCCAGGGCGTCGAGTTGGCGGTGGGTCTCGGGCAGTGGTGCCTGGGCCTGGCTGACTTCGAAATGGGTGCCGATGCCGCCGTCCAGGCGTTTCTGCGCCAGGTCGAGAATCTGCTCTTGTTGGTGGAGGGTGGCGGCGACGATATCGCGCTGGGCGTAGTGCAGCGAAAACTGGATGTAGGCGCGCACGATGTTGCTTTGCAGTTCCAGTTGCGCCTGACGCGCCTCAGCGACACTGGCATGGGCCAGGTCAACCGCCCGTTCGCTGGCATTACGCTCGCGGCCCCACAAGTCCAGGGCGTAGCTCAAGCCCAGGGCGGCATTGTTGTCCCAGGTCGTGGTGTCGGCCAGCTCGCCGGGGCCGTAGAACTGATCGGTGGGCCAGTTATGGCGCTTGAGGGTCGCCTCGCCATTGATCTGCAGCGACTCGGCGGCCTCGGCAACACCGGCCATGGCCTTGGCCTGGCGCACCCGCGCGGCGGCCATGGCCAGGCTCGGGCTGTCTTGCATGGCCAGGTCGATCCAGCGATCCAACTGTCCGTCGCCATAGGCTTGCCACCACCGGCGGGTGGGCCAGTGGGCGTCACGAGCCGCCTCGCGGATGGCGGCATCGGTCGCCAGTTGGTTGGCCGGCAGTACCTGGCTTTGCGGCCCAATCCCGCCTGTCCCGATGCAACCGCTGATGGTTAATGTCAGAACCCAAACACTGAGAGTCTTCAGCTCTCTGCTGATGCAACGCGGCACTTGCGCAAAATTCCTGAGATGGAGCATGACGACGAGGATGGCTGCCTGTTAACGCAAAACTTGTGGGAGCGAGCCTTTGTGGGAGCCGAGCTTGCTCGCGATGGGGATGACACGGTTTAACGGCAGGACCGCGTCATCGTTCATCGCGAGCAAGCTCGGCTCCCACAAGGGCTCCCACAGGAATCAGTGACCCAGGATTGGCGGCAATTCTAGGCATCGCCCTCCCCGGCGATAAGCCGACCTTTCTGTGAATCTTTGTTACCGTTAACGCGATAATCCATTAGTCGGGTCCCGCAGCTCTGTAACTTCGTGTCACAATTTGCCACCTCCCAAGAGAGCCCTCCATGGACACCTTGCAAAACATGCGCGCGTTCAGTTGTGTTGCCGAAGCTGGCAGTTTCACCGCCGCCGCCGCGCAACTGGACACCACGACGGCGAACATCTCGCGCGCAGTTTCCAACCTGGAAGCCCACCTGCAAACCCGCCTGCTCAACCGCACCACTCGCCGCATTGCGCTGACCGAGGCGGGTAAACGCTACTTGATGCGCTGCGAGCAGATCCTGGCTTATGTCGAAGAAGCGGAAGCCGAGGCCAGCGACGCCCATGCGCGACCGGCCGGACAATTGAAGGTCCATACGATGACCGGCATCGGCCAGCACTTCGTGATCGACGCCATCGCCCGTTACCGCAAGACCCATCCGGATGTGACCTTCGACCTGACCCTGGCCAACCGTGTGCCGGACATCCTCGACGAGGGCTACGACGTCTCCATCGTGCTCGCCAGCGAGCTGCCGGATTCGGGCTTCGTCTCCCAGCGCCTGGGGATCACCTACAGCATCGTCTGCGCATCGCCCGCCTACGTGAAAGCCAGCGGCTGCCCGCAAAAACCCGGCGACCTGCTCAACCACGCCTGCCTGCGCCTGGTCAGTCCGGTCATTCCGCTGGAAAAATGGGTGTTCGACGGCCCGGAAGGCCAGGAGATGGTCACCATCAACAGCTCACCATTCCTGGTGAATTCCGCCGATGCAATGAAAACCGCGATCACCAGCGGCATGGGCGTGGGGGTGTTGCCGGTGTACGCGGCCATCGAAGGTTTGCGCAACGGTACGTTGGTGCGGGTCATGCCCAGCTACCGCTCCCAGGAACTGAACCTCTATGCCATCTACCCGTCGCGCCAGTACCTGGATGCGAAAATCAAGACCTGGGTCGAGTACCTGCGAGGCTCGTTGCCGGAAATCCTCGCGGCGCACCAGTCTGAGCTGGCGGCTTACGAATTGAGTGGAAGCCTGGCAGGCGCACGGGTCGCGAACTGAAGTCGCCCCCGTGCCTGAAGGATGATGTCAGCGCTTGCCCATCGAACGACGCGTGCCGGGAGGCGCGGCGCCCGGGGTCTTGGTATGGCCATTCTTCGCGCCATTTTTGTACCACGGCTGCTGGCCAGCGCCCTTGGCCGCAGCCAGTTCACCGGGTTTGAACGGGAATTTGAAGGCAGGAATCGCCGCTTTGGCGTCCTCGGCGCTGGAAATATCGCTGTCGGACAAATCGGCCTGTTCGCCGCCGGGGAGTTCATCCGCAGGCGAAGGTGTCGGGGAAGTCATGTAAGGCTCCGGGTCATGCATGCAAGTCGGGCCCGAAGGGCGAGCCGCGAAAGGCGGCAGTATACCTGCCCGATATCACAGCGCGCAGGGCAGTTTCATCTAGCGCAACCATTCATCCGACAGCAAGCCAGGACCAAACTGACAAGCCTGTCAGTTAGCCGTCACCTTCCTGACCGGCTCGTAACGCTATATAAGAAAGCTCAAACTCCTGTGTCCCGAACCGGCCCTTCATATCCATGCACACCCAGAAGAAAACCGTCCTGCTCGTCGTGCTGTTGGCCGCCCTGGCGGCCCTCGTCCTCTGGTTTGTGCTCAAGCCCGTGACCGCCAAGCCCAGCGCTCCCGCCGCCGTTCCGGTGCGGGTCGTCAGCGTGGTGCAAAAGGATGTGCCGCGCTTCGCCAGCGGCATCGGTACGGTCCTGTCGCTGCACAGCGTGGTCATCCGGCCGCAGATCGACGGCATCCTCATCCGGCTGCTGGTCAAGGAAGGGCAACTGGTCAAGAAGGGCGACCTGCTGGCGACCATCGACGATCGTTCGATCCGCGCCAGCCTCGACCAGGCCCGGGCCCAGCTCGGCGAGAGCCAGGCGCAACTGGCGGTGGCCCAGGTCAATCTCAAGCGCTACAAATTGCTGAGCGTCGATGACGGCGTCTCGAAGCAGACCTACGACCAGCAACAGGCGCTGGTCAACCAGCTCAAGGCCACCGCCCAGGGTAACCAGGCGGCCATCGACTCGGCGCAGGTGCAACTGTCCTACACCCAGATCCGCTCCCCGGTGAGCGGTCGCGTCGGCATTCGCAATGTGGATGAAGGCAACTTCCTGCGCACCAGCGACACCGAAGGCCTGTTCACGGTGACCCAGATCGACCCGATCGCCGTGGAGTTCTCCCTGCCGCAGCAAATGCTGCCCACCTTGCAGCGGTTGATCGCGGCGCCCGAGCAAGCCTTGGTCAAGGCCTATATCGGTGCCGATGGCGCCACCGGGGAACTGCTCGGCGAGGGGCGCCTGAGCCTCATCGACAACCAGATCAACGCCAACACCGGGACCCTGCGGGCCAAGGCTGAATTCAACAACGCCGCGCAACGGCTGTGGCCCGGGCAACTGGTCACGCTGAAGATCCAGACCGCCCTCGACAAGGACGCCCTGGTGGTGCCTCCCACCGTGGTCCAGCGTGGGCTGGAGCAACACTTCGTGTACCGGATCAAGGGTGACAAGGTCGAGAGCGTGCCGGTAGTCATGGTTTACCAGGACAGCGACATGCACATCATCAAGGGGGTGAACGCGGGTGATCAACTGGTGAGCGACGGTCAGTCACGGCTCAAGCCAGGCAGCCACATCCAGGTGCTCAGTGATCCGCCCGCCCTGGCCAAGACCACGGAGCCGCAACCGTGAAGGGCCGCGGCTCGGTTTCGGCATGGTGCATCGACCACCCCATCGCCACGGTACTGCTGACGTTTGCCCTGGTACTGCTGGGCGTGATTGCGTTTCCTCGCCTGCCCGTCGCGCCGTTACCCGAGGCGGAATTCCCGACCATCCAGGTTAACGCGCAGTTGCCTGGGGCCAGTCCCGAGACCATGGCCTCGTCGGTGGCGACGCCGCTGGAAGTGCAATTCAGTGCCATTCCCGGCATCACCCAGATGACCTCCAGCAGCGCCCTGGGCTCGACCAACCTGATCCTGCAATTCAGCCTCGATAAAAGCATCGACACCGCCGCCCAGGAAGTGCAGGCGGCGATCAACACCGCCGCCGGCAAACTGCCCAACGACATGCCGAACCTGCCGACCTGGCGCAAGGTCAACCCCGCCGACAGCCCGGTGCTGATCCTCAGCGTCAGTTCCTCCCTGATGCCCGGCACCGAGCTGAGCGACTACGTCGAAACCCTGCTCTCGCGTCAGATCAGCCAGATCGATGGCGTAGGACAAATCTACATCACCGGCCAACAGCGTCCGGCGATCCGGGTCCAGGCCTCGGCTGACCGGCTCGCCGCCATCGGCCTGACCCTGGCGGACATCCGCCTGGCGCTCCAGCAGGCCAGCCTCAACCTGGCCAAGGGCGCCCTGTACGGCGATTCGAGCATTTCCACCCTGTCCACCAACGACCAGTTGTTCCAGCCTGAGGAGTACGGTGAGCTGATCGTGTCCTACAAGGACGGCGCACCGGTTCACCTCAAAGACGTCGCAAAAGTCGTCAACGGCTCGGAAAACGCCTACGTCCAGGCCTGGTCCGACAACGAGCCAGGGGTCAACCTGGTGATCTTCCGGCAACCGGGGGCGAACATCGTCGAGACCGTCGACCGCATCCAGGCGGCCCTGCCCACCCTGCAAGCCATGTTGCCCGCCGCCGTGCAGGTCAAGGTCCTGATCGACCGCACCCAGACCATCCGCGCCTCGTTGCATGAAGTGGAGATCACCTTGCTGATCGCGGTGCTGCTGGTGGTCGCGGTGATGGCGCTGTTCCTGCGCCAGCTCTCGGCGACCCTGATTGTCTCGGCGGTGCTGGGGGTGTCGCTGACTGCCAGCTTCGCCCTGATGTACGTGATGGGCTTCAGCCTGAACAACCTGACCCTGGTAGCGATCGTCATCTCCGTAGGGTTCGTGGTGGACGACGCGATTGTGGTGGTGGAGAACATCCACCGGCACCTGGAGGCCGGCGACGGCATGCGCGAAGCGGCGATCAAGGGGGCTGGTGAGATCGGCTTCACCGTGGTCTCCATCAGCTTCTCGCTGATAGCGGCGTTCATTCCACTGCTGTTCATGGGCGGTGTGGTCGGGCGTCTGTTCAAGGAGTTTGCCCTGACCGCCACCTCGACCATCCTGATTTCAGTGGTGGTGTCGCTCACCTTGGCGCCGACCCTGGCCGCGCTGTTCATGCGCGCCCCGGTGCACCATGCCCACAGCAAGACCGGGTTCGGCGAGCGTCTGCTGGGCTGGTACGAGCACGGCCTGCGCCGGGCCCTGGCCCATCAAAAACTGATGATCGGCGTGTTCGGCCTGACCCTGGCACTGGCGGTGGTGGGCTATGTGTTCATTCCCAAGGGGTTCTTCCCGGTACAGGACACCGGCCTGGTACTGGGCACCAGCGAAGCCGCCGCCGATGTATCGTTCCCGGACATGGTCGCCAAGCACAAGGCCCTGGCCGAGATCGTCGCCGCCGACCCGGCGGTGCAGACCTTCTCCCACTCCGTCGGTGTCTCGGGCAACAACCAGACCATCGCCAACGGCCGCTTCTGGATCGCCCTCAAGCCCCGGGGCGAGCGTGACGTATCGGCCAGCGGCTTCATCGACCGGATCCGCCCGCAATTGCTGAAGATCCCCGGCGTGGTGCTGTACCTCAGGGCCGGGCAGGACATCAACCTCAGTTCCGGCCCCAGTCGCGCCCAATACCAATACGTGCTCAAGAGCAACGACGGGCCGAGCCTCAACGCCTGGACGCAAAAACTCACCGACAAGCTGCGTGGCAACCCGGCGTTCCGTGACATCTCCAACGACCTGCAACTGGGCGGCAGCATCACCCACATCAACATCGACCGCAGCGCGGCGGCGCGTTTCGGCCTCACCGCCACCGATGTCGACCAGGCCCTGTACGACGCCTTCGGCCAACGGCAGATCAACGAATTCCAGACCGAGACCAACCAGTACAACGTGATCCTGGAGCTCGACACCCAGCAACGCGGCAAGGCCGAAAGCCTGGCGTATTTCTACCTGCGTTCGCCCCTGAGTGGAGAAATGGTGCCGCTCTCGGCCCTGGCCCGCTTCGATGCGCCGAGCAACGGCCCGCTGTCGATTGCCCACGATGGCATGTTCCCGGCCGCCAACCTGTCATTCAACCTGGCGCCCGGCGTGGCCCTGGGGGACGCGGTGCTCCTGCTCGACCAGGCGAAGAACGAGATTGGCATGCCCGCCGCCATTACCGGCAACTTCCAGGGCGCGGCCCAGGCTTTCCAAAGCTCGCTAAAAAGCCAACCATGGCTGATCCTCGCCGCGCTGGTGGCCGTGTACATCATCCTCGGCGTGCTCTACGAGAGTTTCGTGCACCCGTTGACGATCATTTCTACCCTGCCCTCGGCCGGCCTCGGCGCGCTGATCATGCTCTGGCTGCTGGGCCAGGATTTTTCGATCATGGCGCTGATCGGCCTGGTGCTGCTGATCGGGATCGTCAAGAAGAACGGCATCCTGATGATCGACTTCGCCCTCGACGCCCAGCGCAACAAAGGGCTGACGCCCCAGGAGGCGATTTTCCAGGCGTGCCTGACACGCTTCCGGCCGATCATGATGACCACCCTGGCGGCCCTGCTCGGCGCCTTGCCGCTGATGCTCGGCTATGGCCCCGGCGCGGAGCTGCGCCAGCCCTTGGGCATCGCGGTGGTGGGCGGCCTGCTGGTGAGCCAGGCGCTGACGCTGTTCACCACACCGGTCATATACTTGTGGCTGGAGCGACTGTTCCATCGGCCCGCCCATCAGCCAGGATCGGCGCCGCCGGCGGCGCTGGCGAGCACAGACCACTGAGGCGGGGCCATGCGCATTCTGATTATCGAAGACGAAGAAAAAACCGCGGACTACCTGCACCGCGGCCTGACCGAACAAGGCTACACGGTGGACGTGGCGCCGGACGGCATCGAGGGGCTGCACCTGGCCCTGGAAACCGACTATGCGGTGATCGTGCTCGACGTGATGCTGCCGGGCCTGGACGGCTTCGGCGTACTGCGGGCACTGCGCGCCCGCAAGCAGACACCGGTGATCATGCTCACCGCTCGGGAGCGGGTCGAGGATCGCATCAAGGGTTTGCGCGACGGCGCCGATGACTACCTGGGCAAGCCCTTCTCCTTCCTCGAACTGGTGGCCCGCCTGCAAGCCCTGACCCGCCGCAGCGGCGGCCATGAGCCGGTGCAAGTGAGCATCGCCGACCTGTGGATCGACCTGATCAGTCGCAAAGCCACACGGGCCGGCCAGCGCCTGGACCTGACGGCCAAGGAGTTCTCCCTGCTCAGCGTCCTGGCCCGCCGCCAGGGTGAAATCCTCTCGAAAACCGCCATTGCCGAAATGGTCTGGGACATCAACTTCGACAGTGACGCCAACGTCGTGGAAGTAGCGATCAAACGCTTGCGGGCCAAGCTCGATGGGCCGTTCGAACAAAAGTTGCTGCACACCATCCGCGGCATGGGTTATGTGCTGGAGAGTCGCAGCGATGAGCGTCCCTGACAGCATCGCCCTGCGCCTGAGCGGCCTGTTCACGCTGGTGGCGGCACTGGTGTTCCTGTTGATCGGGGGCGCCTTGTACCAGCAGGTCGGCAAGGGCCTGGGCCTGTTGCCCGAAGCCGAGCTCGACGCCCGCTACAGCGTCCTGGAGTCCACCGTTGGCCGCTACGGCACGCCTGAACACTGGGTGAAGATCAACAACAAGCTGCGATTGCTCGGCGAAGAAGACAAACGCATCCATTTCTGGATCGTCAGCGGCGATCCGCGCTTTGAATATGGCAATCCCGATGCGCAGATCCGTGCCTTCGCCCAAGGCCCGCTGGGTAAACGTGACCTCACGCTGCCCCATCGGCACTACCCGATGAAAGTATTGGTGAGCCAATTCCCGGCCAAGGATCAGCGTCCGCCGCTGCGCTTCATGATCGGCATCGACACCGAGACCTTCTACCAGACCCAGCATCGCCTGCTGGTGGCGCTGGTGAGCCTGGCGATTGTCGGTGTGCTCCTGGCTTCGTTGCTGGGCTACTGGGTCGCGCGCATCGGCCTCAAGCCGCTGATCAAGCTGTCCGAAGAAGCCCGGCGCCTGGCCCCGCCCCGCCTGTCCGGGCGCTTGCAACTGTCGCCCTTGCCGCCGGAGCTGAGCCAGTTCGTCAGTTCCTTCAACGCCACCCTCGACCGGGTCGAACAGGCTTACTCGCGGCTGGAATCGTTCAATGCCGATGTCGCCCATGAATTACGCTCGCCCCTGACCAACCTGATCGGCCAGACCCAAGTGGCACTGACCCGGGGGCGCTCGGCCGAACACTACTTCGAAGTGCTGCAATCGAATCTCGAGGAGTTGGAACGGCTGCGCTCGATCATCAACGACATGCTGTTCCTGGCCAGCGCCGACCAAGGCAGCAAGGCCACCAAACTGACCAGCACCTCCCTGGCCGGCGAAGTGGCGACCACTCTCGACTACCTGGACTTCATTCTCGAAGACGCCCAGGTCCAGGTCCGGGTCAGCGGCGATGCCCAGGCAAACATCGAGATCGCCCACCTGCGTCGGGCGCTGATCAACCTGCTGAGCAACGCCGTACAGCACACCGCGCCTGGGCAAGTGATCGACGTGCGCATCGAAGCCCTTGGCGACCAGATCACCCTCGCGGTCACCAACCCCGGCGAACCGATTCCCGGCGAGCACCTGCCGCGCCTGTTCGAACGCTTCTATCGCGTCGATGCCTCGCGCAGCAACAGTGGCGCCAACCATGGGCTGGGGCTGGCCATCGTCAAGGCCATCGCGCTGATGCATGGTGGCGAAGTATTTGTGCACAGTGACCAGGGCGCCAACACGTTCGGGATCCGCTTGCCAGCCTGACGCTGCACAAGGTTCGATCTTTTCCAGCATTGAATGCTGGGCGAAAGCCAACTGGATCAAACTCGACAGAGCGCAGCCTTCGGCAGCGCCTACCCGTTTATTGCGCAAACACTAATTGCCCGCCCTCACCGATCCAAGCACAATCAGCAAAAGGCCAGCATCTGGTTCATTGCCGGTTTGCACTCCTTTGGGATGGATCCCAGCCACATCACAATGCAGACATCGGACCCATGAGCGCGCGCAGTGCGACACCCGGCATCACCCCGCCTTCGATACGTTCAGAACGGGTACTCGTATTGGCCAGTTCGCTGGTTGTCATCGCTATCCTGAGCATCGTGACGTACCTGTTGATTCGCGAGCATGCCGCCGCACAACAGGCAGCGACACGTGCGGCGACCAATATCGTGCAACTGATTGACGCCGATGTGCTGCGTAACGTGGAGCTCTACGATCTGTCGCTGCAAGGTCTGGTCGCCGCCGCCAAACGCGACGACCTGAAAGACGTTTCGCCAGCGGTTCGCCATCTCGCGCTGTTCGACCGCGCCACCGCCGCCCCCTATAAAGGCGACATCCTGCTGCTGGACAAGCGCGGCGATGTGATCGCCGACTCCGCCTCGATCACGCCGCGTACAGGCAACTATGCCGATCGTGAGTATTTCCAGTCCCATGTCCAGGATCCAAACCCGGGCATGATGATCAGCCGCCCGTTCCGCTCCAGAAGTCCTGCGCAGGACTGGCGCATCAGTTTCAGCTATCGACTGAGCGACGAACGGGGTGAGTTCATGGGCGTAGCCGAGGCCGCGATGCGCCTCAACTATTTCAACCAATTGTTCAAGAGCCTGAACATCGGTCATGGCGGTACGGTCAACCTGGTCAGCCGAGACGGAATTCTCCTGGCACAGGAACCGCCCCTGGCCGAAGACCTGACAGGCAAGGACTTCAGTCATCGACCGAATTTCCTGCGGATCCTGCGCGAAGGCAATGGCAGTTTCACCGGCATTTCTGGCCAGGACCAGAAACCGCGCCTGTACACTTTTTCCCAGGTGGGCAACTTGCCCTTGATCGTCGTGGTGGCGCTCTCTTCTCAAGAGGTGTTCGCGTCATGGCAACGCACGGCATTGTTGGTCAGTGGTGCCACCGGCGCGCTGTGCATCGGTTTGCTCTGGCTCACTTGGCTGCTGCGCCGCGAATTGCGACGCCGCTACCGAGCGGAACGGGAACTGGCCCAACTGGCGTCCGTCGACGCCCTCACAGGACTGGCCAACCGACGAACACTGGACGAAACGTTGCAACAGGAATGGCTGCGCGCCCAACGTTCGGGCCAACCGTTGTCTGTGCTAATGATCGATGCCGATCACTTCAAGGCGTTCAACGATCGCCATGGTCATCAACAGGGTGACCAGGCCCTGCGCACCTTGGCGCAATTGATCGGCCAACATGTCCGACGCCCCGCCGACCTGGCGGCGCGCTATGGCGGTGAGGAGTTTTCGGTGGTGCTGCCGGAGACCACCACCGCTGGCGCCTTTACCATGGCCCAGAATATTCGTGACGCGGTTGAACAATTGCCACCGGTGGCCGAGGGGGGAGCGTCCATGACGGTGAGTATTGGCATCGCTACTTGGTTGAACGGGCCGTATGGGGAGCTCCCGCAACTTTTGTTCGCGGCGGACAAGGCGCTGTACCAAGCGAAGGCCTGTGGGCGAAATCGTGTGGTTTGTGCGATGTGACGCCTTCCCTGTGGCTGTTCACTTAGTGTGTATATCCGTTGCTGCGGTAACGGCGGCTTATGGTTCCGCCCTTACGGCGGGTCACTTTCGAAAAGCGCGAAAGTAACCAAAGCGCTTCTGCCCCACCACTCGGCACCTCGCCTAGGCTCGGTGTGCCCTCACTCCGGCATTGCTCCGTGGGCCCGCCGCGAAGGGCCATCCATGGCCCAGCGCGGCTATCCCGGCATCCATGCCGGGATACCCACTCCACAATGCCTGCGTTCGGCCATCGTGGTTAACGGGGCGCCCGAGATCAACGTCCACCGCGAGGCGGCCTAACAGCCGACCTGGCTCTTGATGGGGACCGCGTCCCCTGTGGGAGCGAGCCTGCTCGCGATGGCGGTGGTTCAGTCACATGGATGCTGGGCTTACCGGCCTCTTCGCGAGCAAGCTCGCTCCCACAGGGGTTCTGTGGTGGACATAAGTTTTGGTTCACTGAAGATTTAAATGTGGGAGCGAGCCTGCTCGCGATGGCGGTGGTTCAGTCACATGGATGTTGGGCTTGCTGACCTCTTCGCGAGCAGGCTCGCTCCCAAAGGGGGGGCTGTGTTGGATATGAATTTTGTGTCCACTGAAGATTTTAAATGTGGGAGCGAGCCTGCTCGCGATGACGGTGGTTCAGTCACATGGATGTTGGGCTTGCTGACCTCTTCCTGAGCAGGCTCGCTCCCACAGCGGTTCTGTGTTGGATATAAATTTTGTGCTCACTGAAGATTTAAATGTGGGAGCGAGCCTGCTCGCGATGGCGGTGGTTCAGTCACATGGATGTTGGGCTTGCTGACCTCTCCTGAGCAGGCTCGCTCCCACAGGGGTTCTGTGTTGGATATAAATTTTGTGCTCACTGAAGATTGAATGTGGGAGCGAGCTTGCTCGCGATGGCGGTGGTTCAGTCACATGGATATTGGGCTTGCTGACCTCTTCGCGAGCAGGCTCGCTCCCACAGGGATTCTGTGGTGAACATAAGTTTTGGTTCACTGAAGATTTAAATGTGGGAGCGAGCCTGCTCGCGATGGCGGTGGTTCAGTCACATGGATGTTGGGCTTGCCGGCCCCTTCGCGAGCAGGCTCGCTCCCACAGAGGAGCTGTGTTGGGCATAAGTTTTGTGCTCACTGAAGATTGAATGTGGGAGCAACTGTCTTGGATGGTTTATTTAGCCATCCTTTCAAGGGACAGCTTTGCTCCCACAGATCTGACAGGTGTACGACCAGGAGAGCCAGGTCGGCTGTTAGGCCGCCTCGCGGTGGCGTTGATCTCGGCGCCCCGTTAACCACGCTGGCCGAACGCAGGCATTGCGCAGTGGGCATCCCGGCATGGATGCCGGGATAGCCGCGCTGGGCCATGGATGGCCCTTCGCGGCGGGCCCACGGAGCAATGCCGGAGTGCGGGCATGCCGAGCCTAGGCGAGGCACCGAGTGGTGGGGCAGAAGCGCTTTGGTTACTTTCGCCTGGGCCGGCTTCCGGCTTTTCGAAAGTGACCCGCCGTAAGGGCGGAACCATAAGCCGCCGTTACCGAAATAACGGATATACACACAAAAAAGCAGCCATAAAAAAAGGCCACCCAAAGGCAGCCTTCAAAAACTAGAGAGGTTTTTTTGCCTACACGGCCGCAACAGGGCGCATGTAGGAGATTGGCGCGGTGCTGGCGTCTTCGAACGTCACGACTTCCCAAGCATCTTTCTGCTCAATCAACTTGCGCAGCAGCTGGTTGTTCAGTGCATGGCCGGACTTGAAGCCCTTGAACTCACCAATCAGGCTATTGCCCAGCAGGTAGAGGTCGCCGATTGCATCGAGGATCTTGTGTTTGACGAATTCGTCTTCATAGCGAAGGCCGTCTTCGTTCAATACACCATCGGAATCGACCACGATCGCGTTTTCAACACTGCCACCGAGTGCGAGGTTGTGCTTGCGCAGGTACTCGATGTCACTCATGAAACCAAAGGTACGGGCGCGGCTGACTTCTTTTACGAACGAAGTGCTGGAAAAATCCACGCTTGCACTCTGGGTGCGGTCACGGAAAACCGGGTGATCGAAATCGATCTCGAAGCTCACCTTGAAACCTTCGAAAGGGACGAAAGTAGCGCGCTTGTCGCCGTCTTCCACTGTCACTTCCCGCAGGATGCGGATGAACTTCTTGGCTGCGTCCTGCTCTTCCAGGCCAGCCGATTGAATCAGGAATACGAAGGGTCCGGCACTGCCATCCATGATCGGGACTTCGGACGCGGAGAGCTCGACGTAGGCGTTATCGATGCCCAGGCCAGCCATGGCCGAGAGCAAATGCTCCACCGTGTCCACTTTGGTGTCACCGTTGACCAGAGTGGTCGACATAGTGGTTTCACCAACGTTTTCCGCGCGAGCAGGAATCTGCACCACAGGGTCGAGGTCGGCACGACAAAACACAATGCCGGTATCGATAGGCGCGGGCTTGAGGGTCAGGTAGACCTTCTCGCCGGAGTGCAAGCCGACACCTGTGGCACGGATAATATTCTTCAGGGTGCGTTGTTTAATCATGGCATGGGCCGCTTCAGCGCAAATTGCGAACTGGTATCAACAAAGGCTGGCGATGATAGCAGACCAGACCTTTGCTGAACACCAATCACCCGTATCCCCCTGATACATTTCATCAATCGGCCTGACGACGCAGGAATGCCGGGATGTCCAGGTAATCCAGATCGTCTTGCGGATTCATCTTCGCGGCAGTCGCAGTACCGGCCTGGGCCTGGTTGCGCATGACGGTCGGACGGTCCAGGTCACGGTAGTTGACCGCAGGCGCTTCCTGGCGCGAAGCCACTTGTTGTTGCGGTTGCGAAGCCATGGAGGTGTGAACGGTGTTGTCGATGACCTTCACAGGCTTCTCGATTTTCGCGCCCAGACCGGTGGCAACCACGGTCACGTGCAACTCGTCGCGCATGTCCGGATCGATAACGGTACCGACCTTGACCATCGCGTGCTCGGAAGCGAAGGCTTCGATGATGCTACCCACGTCGGAGTACTCACCCAGGGACAGGTCAGGACCGGCGGTGATGTTCACCAGGATGCCGCGTGCACCTTGCAGGTTCACGTCTTCGAGCAACGGGTTGCGGATGGCCGCTTCGGTGGCCTCGCGTGCACGGTTCGGACCGCTGGCGCAGCCAGTGCCCATCATCGCCATGCCCATTTCGCTCATGACAGTCCGTACGTCGGCAAAGTCGACGTTGATCATGCCTGGACGCTTGATGATGTCGGAGATACCGCGAACGGCACCGGCCAGTACGTCATCGGCCTTGGCGAAAGCCGACAGCAGGCTTGCGTCTTTACCGAGGATGGTCAGCAGCTTCTCGTTGGGAATGGTGATCAACGAGTCGACGCTTTCAGACAGCAGACGGATACCTTCGTCGGCGATCTGCATACGCTTGCGGCCTTCGAACGGGAACGGACGAGTCACCACCGCAACGGTGAGGATCCCCATTTCCTTGGCCACTTCGGCGATGATCGGTGCCGCACCAGTACCGGTGCCGCCGCCCATGCCCGTGGTGATGAACACCATGTTGGTGCCTTGCAGGACTTCTGCGATGCGCTCACGGTCTTCGAGAGCGGCCTGACGACCGACCTCCGGGTTGGCGCCGGCGCCCAGGCCTTTGGTCACGCCAGTGCCCAATTGCAGGATGGTCCGCGCGCCGATGGATTTCAGCGCTTGGGCATCAGTGTTGGCGCAGATGAATTCAACGCCTTCAATGTTGCTCTTGACCATGTGGTTGACAGCGTTGCCGCCGCCACCGCCGACACCGATTACTTTGATAACCGGGCTAGCGGGGATGTTGTCTACGAGTTCGAACATTTTCCCTCTCCTTTCATTCTCTAGTTTTTTCGCCTACTGCGTTTGCTGCGTCTTCCAGCGCCAAGCCTGAAACTTGCCGCGTGAAGCTTTGAAACTGTTTAGAAGTTGCCTTTGACCCAAGCCTGGAGCCGCTCGAACAACGGAGCCTTCGGCTCGTCGCTGCTGTAGCTGTCGCGGCTGCCGATGCCTGAGAACGAAATTCCGTCGGACTGCTTCTGCAGGCCGTACATCAACAGGCCCACGCCGGTGGAATAGATCGGGTTGCGGACCACGTCATCCAGGCCCTTGACGCCATGGGGCACGCCCAGGCGCACCGGCATGTGGAAAATCTCTTCGGCCAGCTCGACCGCGCCTTCCATCTTCGACGTACCGCCGGTCAGCACGATGCCGGCCGGGATCAGGTCTTCGTAGCCACTGCGACGCAGTTCGGCCTGGATCAGCGTGAACAGCTCGTCGTAACGCGGCTCGACCACTTCGGCCAAGGCCTGGCGCGACAGCTCGCGCGGGGGACGGTCGCCGACGCTTGGCACCTTGATGGTTTCGCCGGCACCGGCCAGCTTCGCCAGGGCACAGGCGTAACGGATCTTGATTTCCTCGGCGTACTGGGTCGGGGTGCGCAACGCCATGGCGATGTCGTTGGTCACCTGGTCACCCGCAATCGGGATTACCGCCGTGTGGCGAATGGCGCCTTCGGTGAAGATCGCGATGTCGGTGGTGCCGCCGCCGATGTCCACCAGGCATACGCCCAGCTCTTTCTCGTCGTCGGTCAGCACCGAGTAGGCCGAAGCCAGTTGCTCGAGGATGATGTCGTCGATTTCCAGGCCGCAGCGGCGCACGCATTTCTCGATGTTCTGCGCCGCGTTCACCGCGCAGGTCACCACGTGGACCTTGGCTTCCAGGCGCACGCCGGACATGCCCAGGGGCTCACGCACGCCTTCCTGGTTATCGATCACGTAATCCTGCGGCAGGGTGTGCAGCACACGCTGGTCGGCCGGGATCGCCACAGCCTGGGCCGCGTCGAGTACGCGCTCAAGGTCGGCGGAGCTGACTTCGCGATCACGAATCGCCACGATGCCGTGGGAGTTCAGGCTGCGGATGTGATTGCCCGCCACGCCGACGAACGCCGAGTGGATCCGGCAACCGGCCATCAGCTGCGCCTCTTCGATGGCGCGCTGGATCGATTGCACGGTGGACTCGATGTTCACCACCACGCCTTTTTTCAAGCCGCGGGACGGGTGTGTACCGATCCCGACGATGACCAGCGTGCCGTCGTCCGCGACTTCGCCTACCAGCGCCACCACCTTGGAAGTGCCGATATCAAGACCGACGATCATTTTCCCGCTTTGCACGTTTGCCATGGGTCCTGCCTCTTCTTAATTCTTTGCGACGGCGGGTACGGCCGTCGTGGGCGCTACAGGTTCCCGCCAGCCAACAGCCAGGCCGTTGGCGTAGCGCAGATCGATGCGCGCAATGTTCGTAATCTGTTCTTTAAGCGTCTTGTCATAGATGGCGATGAAGCGGCGCATCTTTTCCACCAGGTTGCCGCGCCCGAGCAACAGCTCGATGCCCGGCCCCGAGCTGCCCGCGCCAGTGGTCAGGAACCAACTGCCGCGCTCACGCAATTCCAGGCGCGCGATGGAGAAGCCCAATGGCCGCAACATCTGGCTCAACACCTGGTATTGCTGCATCACTTGCTGCTGGGCCCGCTGTGGACCGAACAGTTGTGGCAAATGTTCATAGTTGGCCAGTTCCCGCGGCGTAAACGCCTGGCCCTGGTTGTTCAACAACGACTCGTCGCCCCAACGGGCCACCGGCAATTGTTCTTCCAGGCGAATCGACACCTGGTCAGGCCACACCCGGCGGACTTCGGCGTGGGCGATCCAAGGCATCTGCTCCAGTTCCTTGCGCATGCCCGCCAGGTCGATGGTGAAGAAACTCGACGCGACGAACGGAGCGATCCGCTGCTGCACGGCCTGCTGGCTGATGTAGCTCAGGTCGCCTTGGACGTTGATCCGGGCGATCGGCCGGTCGGCATAAGGCAGCAACCGTTGCGCGCCTTCATACGTACCGAACCCCAACACCACCAGCAGCACCGGCCAGAACAAGCTCTTGAGAAAGCCAAAATTGGCTTTCGGCAAGCGCGCCGACATCGGCTCTTTGGCCACCATTCGGCTGGCACCCCGCGGCACCGGCTTGCGACCGGGTGCGGATGGCTGATGACGAAGCGATGCGCCTTGCATGGCTTAACCTCTTGGCTCTTGATGGCCGACACTGGCGGCCAGGATCGACAGCACCAGTTGCTGGAAATCCAGACCGGCGGCGCGCGCCGCCATCGGCACCAGGCTGTGGTCGGTCATGCCCGGCGCGGTGTTGACTTCCAGGAACCAGAACTTCCCATCGGCGTCCTGCATCACGTCAGCCCGGCCCCAACCGGCGATACCCAGCGCCTCACAGGCCTTGGCCGTGAGGTCCATCAGTTCTTTTTCCTTGGCGGCGTCCAGCCCGCAGGGAATGCGGTACTGGGTATCGTTGGCAACGTACTTGGCGTCGTAGTCGTAGAACGTGTGGGGCGTGCCCAGCGCAATCGGGGGCAACACCTGGTCACGCAGGGTGGCGATGGTGAACTCGGGACCGGTGATCCATTGTTCGACCAACACTTGCGAATCGTAGGAACTGGCGTCTTTCCATGCCGCGGTCAACTCAGGCAGCGAATTCACTTTCGCCATGCCGATACTTGAACCTTCATGGGCCGGTTTGACGATCAAAGGGAAGCCCAGTTCCGTGGCCGCCGAAATACAATCGGCCTCGGATGCCAGCACGGCGTGACGCGGCGTCGGAATGCCGAGGCTGTGCCAGACCTGCTTGGTGCGCAGCTTGTCCATCGCCAGAGCGGAAGCCAGGATGCCGCTGCCGGTGTAGGGAATGCCCAGGCACTCGAGCAGGCCTTGCATGCTGCCGTCTTCACCACCGCGACCGTGCAGGATGATGAACGCGCGGTCGATTTTTTCGCTCAGCAGGCGCTGCAGCAAATCGTCGCCCACGTCGATGCCGAATGCGTCGACACCGGCGCTTTGCAGGGCTTGCAGCACGGCATTGCCGGACTTGAGGGACACCTCGCGCTCCGCGCTCTTGCCGCCGAACAGCACGGCAACGCGGCCGAAGGCTTTCGGATCAAGGGTCGAGACCAGGTTGGCGTAGGCAGCAGTCATTTCACTTTCCCCTCGCTGGAAGCCACGATTGCCCCGGCGAATAACGGACTGTTCAACAGTTTCGGGGCCAGGCCACCGATATCCCCGGCACCCTGGCACAGCAGGATGTCGCCAGCGCGCAGCAGCGGCTTGACCAGCGGCGCGAGGTCCACGCCGCGTTCGATGTAGATCGGGTCCAACTGGCCGCGCTGGCGAATGCTGTGGCACAGCTGGCGGCTGTCGGCCCCTGGGATCGGCTCTTCACCGGCCGGGTAGACTTCCATCAGCAACAACACGTTGGCGTCGGCCAGCACTTGGACAAAATCGTCGTACAGGTCGCGGGTGCGGCTGTAGCGGTGTGGCTGGTAGACCATCACCAGGCGCCGCTCCGGCCAGCCACCGCGCACGGCCTTGATCACCGCCGCGACTTCGGTCGGATGGTGGCCGTAGTCGTCCACCAGCATCACGTTGCCGCCGTCCACCGGCAGTTCGCCATAGACCTGGAAGCGCCGGCCCACGCCCTGGAACCCGGACAGGCCCTGGACGATGGCTTCATCGCTGACGCCTTCGTCAGTGGCGATGCAAATGGTGGCCAAGGCATTGAGCACGTTGTGGTTGCCGGGCATGTTCACCGACACGTCCAACGGCTCGCGATCAGGGCGCAGCACGGTGAAGAACGTCTGCATGCCCTGCTGGCGCACGTTGATGGCGCGCACGTCGGCTTCTTCGCCGAAACCGTAGGTCATGGTCGGACGCTTGATCAACGGCAGGATCTCGCGTACCACCGGGTCGTCCAGGCACACCACTGCCAAACCATAGAACGGCAGGTTGTGCAGAAACTCGACGAAGGTTTTCTTCAGTTTGTTGAAGTCGCCGTCGTAGGTCGCCATGTGGTCGGCGTCGATGTTGGTGACAACGGCCACCAGCGGTTGCAGGTGCAGGAAACTCGCATCGCTCTCGTCGGCTTCGGCGATCAGGTAGCGGCTGGTGCCCAGCTGGGCATTGGTGCCCGCAGCATTCAGACGACCGCCGATCACGAAGGTCGGGTCCAGTCCACCGGCCGCGAACACCGAGGCGATCAAACTGGTGGTGGTGGTCTTGCCGTGGGTACCGGCGACGGCGATGCCGTGGCGATAACGCATCAGCTCGGCCAGCATCTCGGCCCGCGGCACCACGGGAATGCGGCGTTCCAGGGCGGTGGCGACTTCCGGGTTGGAAGTGTTCACAGCACTGGAAACCACCAGCACGTCGGCATTGGCGGCGTTCTCGGCACGGTGGCCGATAAAGATGTGAGCGCCGAATGACTCCAGGCGCTCGGTCACCGGGGAGGCCTTCAGGTCGGAACCGGAGACTTCATAGCCCAGGTTCAGCAGCACTTCGGCGATCCCGCACATGCCCACGCCGCCGATACCGACGAAGTGGATGCGGCGGATACGACGCATTTCCGGTTGCGGCATGGCTTTGCGATTCTCAACCATGGGCCACCTCCAGGCAGGTATCGACCACTTGGGCCGTGGCATCGGGTTTGGCCAGGCGGCGGGCGGCGCGGGCCATGTCTTCGAGTATTTGCGGCTGCATCAAAACCTCTGTCAGGCGGGCGGCAAGATCCGCGGCGCCAGTCGTTCTTTGCGGCATCAGGAAGGCAGCGCCTTCACGGGCCAAATAATCGGCGTTACGGGTCTGGTGATCGTCGATGGCGTGGGGCAAAGGCACCAGCATCGAGGGCAGACCGGCGGCAGCCAGTTCACTGATGGTCAGCGCGCCTGCGCGGCAGACCACCAGGTCGGCCCAGCCATAGGCTTGGGCCATGTCTTTGATGAAAGGCTGCACTTGCGCCTCGACGCCAGCGGCGCGGTAGCGCTCGGCGGTCACTTCATCGTGGTTTTTGCCGGCCTGGTGAAACACTTCCGGGCGCAGTTCGGGGGCGACCTGCGCCAGGGCTTCGGGCAGCAATTTGTTCAACGGTTCGGCCCCCAGGCTTCCGCCCAGCACCAGCAAACGGGCCTTGCGTCCAGCCAGGGCCGGGCGCGGTGTATCGAAAAACAGCTCGGTACGCACCGGATTTCCGGTGGTGCGGCGGCTGCCCGACAGGGTAAAGGTGTCGGGAAAGGCTTCACAGACCCGGGCGGCCAACGGCACCAGTAACCGATTGGCGGTACCGGCCACGGCGTTTTGTTCGTGAACGATCACCGGTACACCGGCCCATTTCGCCGCAACACCGCCGGGACCGGTCACATAACCGCCAAACCCCACCACGCACACCGGGCGCAACCGACGAATGATCGCCCGCGCCTGCCAGACTGACTTGAGCAGCATCAGCGGCGCCTTGAGCAACGACAACTTGCCCTTGCCCCGCAGGCCGCTGGCGTCGATCCGGTGCAGCTCAAGGCCGGCAGCCGGCACCAGCTCGTTCTCGATGCCCCGTGGCGTGCCCAGCCAGTGCACGGTGTAGCCGCGCGCCTGGAACTCCCGGGCACAGGCCAGCGCCGGGAACACGTGCCCGCCGGTACCGCCCGCCATGATCAGCACGTTAGCGCCCATGAGTCGGCTCCTCGGCGAAGTCGCTCTCCTGGAATTCCATCTCTTCGCTGCCCAGGTGGGTCCGACTCTCCCATTCGATGCGCAGCAACAGGCCCAGACAGGCACAGCAGATCACCAGGGAGCTGCCGCCATAACTGAGGAACGGCAGCGTCAGGCCCTTGGTCGGCAACAAACCGACGTTCACGCCGATGTTGATCAGGAACTGGCCGATCCACAGGAACGACAAGCCATACGCCACGTAGGCGGCAAAAAACTGCTTGGCCTTCTCGGCCCACAAGCCGATGTACATGCCGCGCACGCAGACGAATACGAACAGAGCAACGGTGCACAAGGAGCCGACCACGCCCAGCTCTTCGGCCAATACCGAGAACACGAAGTCGGTGTGGGCTTCCGGCAGGTAGAACTGCTTCTGCACGCTGTTGCCCAGGCCTACGCCCAGCCATTCGCCGCGACCGAAGGCGATCAACGCCTGGGTCAACTGATAGCCGGAACCGAACTGGTCGGCCCACGGGTCGGTAAAGGTGATCAAGCGCGCCATTCGATAGGGTTGCGCCTGGACCAGCACCGTCACGGCTGCCACCGCCAATGCCACCATCAGGATGAAACGGAACAGCCCGACGCCACCCAGGAACAGCATCGCTGCCGCCGCGCCCATCATCACCACCGTGGCGCCGAAGTCCGGCTCCATCAGCAGCAGGCCCGCCATGGGCAGCAGCACGATGAACGGCTTGAAAAAGCCCATCCAGCTCTCGCGCACTTCTTTCTGGCGACGCACCAGGTAACCGGCGAGAAAAATCACCACGAAGACCTTGGCAATTTCCGAAGGCTGCACGTTGAAGAAGCTGAAGCCGATCCAGCGCATCGAACCGTTGACCTCGCGGCCGATGCCCGGCACCAGCACCATCACCAGCAGACCGAAGGCGCCAAGCAGCATCATCCAGCCCAGGCGCTGCCAGGTGGCGATCGGCACCATCATGGTGACGATGCACGCGCCCAGGCCGATCACCAGGTAAATCAGGTGGCGGATCATGTGGTAAAGCGTGTTGCCCGACTGCACGGCGGCCACTTCCGACGACGCGGACGTGATCATCACCAGGCCCAGGCCCAGCAAGGCCAGGCAACCGGCGAGCATCGGGAAATCCAGGTCGATGCCACGACCGGTGATCAGCGGCGACGGGTACGGCTTGATGATGTTCATCAGGCTCATGCCAAGTCCTCCGCGGCCCGGGCGAACAACTGCCCGCGCTCTTCATAGTTCTTGAACATGTCGAAACTGGCGCAGGCCGGCGACAACAACACCGCATCGCCCGGTTGCGCAAGGGCGCGGCACTGTTGCACCGCCTCGTCCAGCGAACCGACCCGAACCAGCGGCACGGCATCGCCGAGGGCCTGGGCGATCAATTCGCGGTCGCGGCCCATCAGCACCACGACACGGCAGTTGGCCGCCACCGGGTCGCGCAGGTCCTTGAAGTCGGCGCCCTTGCCGTCGCCGCCGGCGATCAGCACGAGCTTGCCTTCGATGTCCGCGCCCAGCCCTTCGATGGCCGCCAGTGCGGCACCGACATTGGTGGCCTTGGAGTCGTTGTACCAGGCCACGCCGTCCAGGTCGCGCACCCACTGGCAGCGGTGCTCAAGACCGGCGAAGGTACGCAGGGCCGAGAGCATGGCGTCGAACGGCAGGCCGACCGCATGCCCCAGGGCCAACGCGGCCAGGGCATTGGCCTGGTTGTGGGCGCCACGAATCTTCAGTTCACGCACCGGCATCAGGTTCTGGAATTCGAAGGCCAGGTATTTCTCGCCGTTCTCTTCGCGCAGCCCGAAGCCTTTGAAGTCCGGCACGCCCAGGCCGAAGGACCAGCACGGCATGCCTTCGCCCAACAACGGACGGGTCAGGGCGTCCTGGCGGTTGAACACCACTTGCCGGGCACCACGGAAGATCCGGTGCTTGGCCAGGTGATAAGCCGGCAGGCCGCTGTAGCGGTCCATGTGGTCTTCGCTGATGTTGAGCACGGTCGCCACTTCGGCGCCCAGGTGGTCGGTGGTTTCCAGCTGGAAGCTCGACAGCTCCATCACGTACAGCTCGACGTCGTCACTGAGCAGGTCCAGCGCCGGGGTTCCGAGGTTGCCGCCCACGGCGACACGCTTGCCGGCCGCCGCGGCCATCTCGCCCACCAGGGTGGTGACGGTGCTCTTGGCATTGGAACCGCTGATGGCGACGATCGGCGCCTTGGCATTACGCGCGAACAGCTCAATGTCGCCGGACAATTTCACGCCACGGGCAGCGGCCGCCTGCAGGGCCGGAGTCGCCAGGGCCAGGCCGGGGCTCACGTAGAGCTCATCGGCGCGGCACAGGAATTCGACGTCCAGCTCGCCACAACGCACGTCCACCTGCGGATAGTCACGGCGCAGCGTGGCCAGCTCAGGTGGATTTTCCCGCGTATCGGCCACGGCAAACGACACGCCCCGGTTCGCCAGGAAGCGAACCAGGGACATGCCGCTCTTGCCGAGGCCGACAACGATGCGGAAGTGGTCAGAAGCGATCAGGGACACTCGTTCTACCTCAGCTTCAGGGTGGCAAGGCCGATCAGCACCAGAATCACGGTGATGATCCAGAAACGGACGATCACGCGCGGCTCGGGCCAGCCCTTGAGTTCAAAGTGGTGGTGGATCGGCGCCATGCGGAATACGCGGCGGCCGGTCAATTTAAAGGAAGCAACCTGAATGACGACTGACAGGGTCTCCATCACGAACACACCGCCCATGATGAACAGGACGATTTCCTGGCGAACGATGACCGCGATGGTGCCCAGGGCCGCGCCCAGCGCCAGCGCGCCGACGTCACCCATGAAGACTTGTGCCGGATAGGTGTTGAACCACAAAAAGCCCAGGCCGGCACCGATCAGCGCGCCGCAGAACACGATCAGCTCGCCCGCCCCCGGCACATAAGGGATCAGCAGGTATTCAGCGAATTTCACGTTACCCGACAGGTAGCAGAAGATCCCCAGGGCGCCGCCGACCATCACCGTGGGCATGATCGCCAGGCCATCGAGGCCGTCGGTGAGGTTGACCGCGTTGCTCGAACCGACGATCACCAGGTAGGTCAGCACGATGAAACCTGCGCCCAGCGGGATGCTGTAGTCCTTGAGCATCGGCAGGATCAGGGTGGTCTCCACCGGCGAAGCGGCGGTCATATAAAGGAAGATCGCCGCGCCGAGGCCGAACACCGACTGCCAGAAATACTTCCAGCGGCTTGGCAGCCCACGGGAGTTCTTCTCGATGACCTTGCGGTAATCGTCGACCCAGCCGATGGCGCCGAACAACAAGGTCACCAGCAGCACGACCCAGACATACCGGTTCGCCAGGTCGGCCCAGAGCAAGGTGCTGATGCCGATGGACGAGAGGATCAGTGCGCCGCCCATGGTCGGGGTGCCGGATTTGGACAGGTGCGATTGCGGACCGTCGTTACGGACCGACTGGCCGATTTGCAGGTTCTGCAGGGTGCGGATCATCCACGGGCCCAGGAACAGCGACAACGACAGCGCGGTCAGCACACCCAGGATCCCGCGCAGGGTCAGGTACTGGAAGACCGCGAAGCCTTTGTGGAACTGTTGCAGGTACTCCGCTAGCAGCAGCAGCATTAATGTTTCTCCGTGGAGGCACCGCACAGCGCCGCGACGATGTTTTCCATCGCTGCGCTGCGTGAGCCCTTGATCAATAAGGTGGTGTTCGGGTCCTGCTCGGCGCCCAGGGCCTGGATCAGTTCGGCCTGAGTGGTGAAATGCCGTGCGTGCTCGCCAAACGCGGCGACCGCATGGGCCATCATCGGGCCGACCGCATACAGCGCGTCGACCTTGCCGCGCGCATAGGCACCGACGTCGTGATGCCCCTGTTGCGCCCACTCGCCCAGTTCACCGATATCCCCCAGCACCAATACGGTACGGCCGGAAAAACCGGCGAGGATATCCACGGCCGCGCACATGGACGACGGGTTGGCGTTATAGGTGTCGTCGATCACGCGCATGCCGTTGCTGGCCAGTTGCGCGACGGAGCGCCCCTTGACCGGCTGCACGGCGTTCAGCCCGGCGACGATGCCCGGCAGCGACACGCCAAGCGCATGGGCGGCAGCCGCTGCGGCCAGGGCGTTGGCAACGTTATGGGTGCCGAGCAGGTTCAATTGCACCCGCTCGGCGCCATCCGGGCTGTGCAGGTTGAAGGCCGGGCAACCGCGGGCATCACGGTCCAGGTCGCTGGCATAGAAATTCGCGGCCAGGTTGCTCAGGGCAAAGGTCAGCACCTTGCGCTCGCCCGCCCGGGTCTTCCAGATTTCGAAGGCCTTGTCGTCGAGGTTCAGCACGGCGACGCCATCGGCATCCAGCCCCTCGATGATCTCGCCCTTGGCCTCGACGATTTTTTCCGGGCCGCCGAACTCGCCGACGTGGGCAGTCCCGGCGTTGTTGAGCACCGCCACATGAGGCTTGGTCATGGCCACGGTGTAGGCAATCTCGCCGAGCCGCGAAGCGCCCAGCTCGATGACGGCGGCGCTGTGTTCCGGCGCCAGCTCCAGCAAGGTCAGCGGTACGCCGAGGTCGTTGTTCAGGTTGCCGCGAGTAGCGAGCACCGGACCACGGGTGCGCAGGATGCTCGCAAGCATCTCCTTGACCGTGGTCTTGCCGCTGGAGCCGGTGATGGCCGCGACCGGGTTGCCATATGCCGCGCGGTTCAGCGCACCGAGCTGGCCCAAGGCCTGGCGGGTGTCGTTGACGAGCAATTGCGGCAGCGTGCTGTTGGTCACTTCGCGCTCGACCAGGGCGGCGACCGCACCTTTGCCCGCGACTTCGTTCAAGTAGTCATGGCCGTCGAAACGCGGCCCAGCCAGGGCGATGAACAATTGCCCCGGCGCGATCGCCCGGCTGTCGATGCTGACGCCGTTGAAGGTGGCGTCCGCTGCGATGAGGCGCGCATTCAGGGCGTTGGTCAGTTCGCTGAGCTTCAGGGCCTTAAGCATGGGCCACCTCCCATGCGGTCAGGGCGTGATCGGCTTCCACCAGATCGGAGAAAGCCTGGCGTTCGCCGTTGATTTCCTGATAGTCCTCGTGGCCCTTGCCGGCCAGGACGATGACATCCTCCGCCGAGGCACTGGCGATCAACTGGGCAATGGCCCGGCCGCGACCGGCGACGAAGGTGACGTTATCCACAGCAGTAAAACCGGCGCGGATGTCGTCGAAAATCCGCAATGGGTCTTCGCTGCGTGGGTTGTCGTCGGTGACCAGCACGCCGTCTGCCAAGCGCTCGACCACTTCGGCCATCAGCGGACGCTTGCCGCGATCGCGATCGCCACCGCAGCCGAACAGGCACAGCAACTTGCCCTTGGCGTGAGGACGCAGGGCCGTGAGAACTTTTTCCAACGCGTCGGGGGTATGGGCGTAATCGACCACCACCAGTGGTTGAGTCCCACCGCCCAAACGCTGCATGCGGCCGGCCGGGCCTTCGAGCTTCGGCAGGACCTTGAGGATTTCGTCCAGCGCGTAGTCCAGCCCGAGCAAGGCGCCGATGGCCGCCAATACATTGCTCAGGTTGAAGCGACCCAGCAAGGTGCTACGCAGGTGGTGCTCGCCCTGGGGCGTGACCAGGGTGGCGCGCACGCCTTCGTCATCGAATTGCGCCTGGCGTACATAAAGGTAGGCGCTGGCATCTTCCAGGCTATAGGTGATCAACCGCGACTCGCGCTTTTCGGCGGCCAATTGCCGGCCGAATTCGTCATCGAGGTTGATGACCCGGCACTTCAGGTCATTCCAGGCAAACAGCTTGGCCTTGGCTTCACCGTAGGCCTGCATGGTGCCGTGGTAATCCAGGTGATCCCGGGACAGGTTGGTCAACACCGCGACATCGAACGCCAGGGCGGTCACACGGCCCTGGTCCAAACCATGGGAAGAGACTTCCATCGCCACGGCCTTGGCACCGGCCTTTTTCAGGTCCGCCAGGGTCGCTTGCACGGCAATCGGGTTCGGCGTGGTGTGCAGGCCGCTTTCCAGCGCGCCATGAAAGCCATTGCCCAGGGTTCCGACAATGCCGCAATGCTGGCCGAGCAGGTCCAACGCCTGAGCCACCAATTGCGTCACGCTGGTCTTGCCGTTGGTGCCGGTCACGCCCACCAGGTTCAGGTGACGGCTCGGGTCGCCATAAAAACGCCCGGCGATGTCCGACAACTGCGCCGCCAGGCCCTTGACCGGAATCAGCGGAACGTCGGTGATCGGCAGCACAGTCGCGCCTTGCACTTCGTAAGCCACGGCAGCCGCGCCACGCTTCAGCGCATCGGCAATATGGTCGCGACCATCGAAACGGGCACCCGGCACCGCCAGGAACAGGTCCCCGGCGCGGACATTGCGGCTGTCCAGGGCCAGTTCGCGAATCAGCAGATCGTGACCGGCGTGGGCAAAAATCTTGTTCAGGCTCAGGGACATCAGCCACGCCCTCCTTCGGCTTTCAAGGGAACGACCGGTGCGGTATTGGCCTGCTGGGTCGGCGGCAGGTTATCCGGGGTAATGTTCATCAGGCGCAGGGTGCCGGACATCACTTTGCTGAACACCGGCGCCGAAACCAGGCCACCGAAGTAGCCTGCCTTGCTCGGTTCATCGATGACCACGACGATGGCGTAGCGCGGGTCGCTCATCGGGCCGAAGCCGGCAAACAGCGAACGGTAGGAGTTCTCGGCGTAGCCTTTGGTGCCCACGGAGGTTTTACGGGCCGTACCCGATTTGCCTGCCACGTGATAGGCCGGCACCTGGGCGCGATAGACACCGCGCGGCGCCTCGATCACCTGTTGCAGCATGCCTTGCATGGTCTTGGCGACATTCTCCGGGATCACCTGGGTGGTCTGCGGCGCCTTGTCGGTCTTGATCAGGGTCAGCGGTGCCATACGGCCATTGTTGGCCAGCGCGGAAAACGCGTGGACCAGCTGGATCGCCGTCACCGAAACGCCATAGCCATAGGACAGCGTGGCCGTTTCAGCCTTGCGCCAGTCCCGGTAGTTGGGCAGGTTGCCGACACGCTCGCCCGGAAAGCCCAGGCCGGTGTCCTGGCCGAGGCCGATTTTCTGGGCCAGGCGATAAATCGTCTCGCCGCCGATATCGAAGGCGATCTTGCTCATGCCCACGTTACTGGAGTTGATCAGGATGCCGGTCAGGTCGAGCACCGGGCCTTCGGTCTTGGACACGTCGCGGATGGTGTACTTGCCGATCTGCAGGGTGCCCGGGTACACCTCGACGGTGTCGCTCGGCTTCCAGCGCCCGGTTTCCAGGGCGGCGGCCATGGACACGGCTTTCATGGTCGAACCTGGCTCGAACACGTCGATCATCGCGCGGTTACGCATCATCGCCGGTTGCAGGTTGCGACGGTTGTTCGGGTTATAGGTCGGCTGGTTGACCATGGCCAGGATCTCGCCGGTCTTCACGTCCATGATCACCAGGCTGCCGGCCTTGGCACCGTTCTCGACGATGGCATTGCGCAGCTCACGGTTGGCCAGGTATTGCAGGCGCAGGTCAATGGACAACGCCAAGGGCTTGCCGGCCTTGGCGTTTTTGGTGACTTGGACATCCTTGATCAGCCTGCCGCGCCGATCCTTGATGACCTGGCGCTTGCCGGCGACCCCGGCGAGCCATTCGTCATAGGCCAGTTCGACACCTTCGCGCCCTCGGTCATCAATGTCGGTAAACCCGACCATGTGGGCCGTGACTTCACCGGCTGGGTAGAAGCGCCGGAACTCTTCGATGCCGTAGACACCGGGTACTTTCAGGTCGAGCACGCTCTGGCCTTGCTCGGGCGTCAACCCGCGCACCAGATAGATGAATTCCTTGTTGGCCTGGGCTTCGAGGCGCTCGGCCAGGGCCTTGGGGTCCTGCCCAAGGGCAGCAGCCAGTGCCGGCCACTTTTCCTTGGCCTGCTGCATTTCCTTGGCATTGGCCCACAAGGTGGTCACCGGGGTGCTCACGGCCAAAGGTTCGCCATTGCGGTCGGTGATCAAGCCACGGTGAGCCGGGATCGGAATATGCCGCACGCTGCGCGCATCGCCCTGCCCCTTGAGGAAATCACGGTCGACGACCTGCAGGTCGATGATGCGCCACGAAATCGCCGCCACCATGATCCCGAGCAAACCCAGGACCAGACGAAACCGCCACGGGAACAGCGCCCCTTCGAGTTTCATCATGGCGCCACCATCTGCACTTCGGCAGCGCCGGGAATGCGCATTTTCAGCTGCTCGGTGGCCAATACTTCGATACGGCTATGGGCGGTCCAGGTGCTCTGCTCCAGGATCAACCGGCCCCATTCGGCCTGCGCCTTGTCGCGCACGCTCAGCTCGTTGTAAAGGCTATTGAGCAACTGCCGGTTCCAGTGCGCGCTATAGGACACGCCGATGGCCGATACGAGCACGCCGATAAACAGCAGCAGCATGAAAAAGCTGCCGCCTGGCAGTGGCTTGGCGAAGAGCTTGCTCACCGCAACTTCTCCGCGACACGCATGACGGCGCTACGGGCACGTGGGTTGGCCTTGAGTTCAGCCTCGGAGGCGAACTGCGCTTTGCCATGGATCTTGATTTTTGGCACGAAGGCTTCGAAACGCACTGGCAGGTTGCGCGGCAGGTTATCGGCTTCGCCCTTGGTGAGTTTGCGCATGAACAGCTTGACGATGCGGTCTTCCAGGGAATGGAAGCTGATCACCACCAGCCGACCGCCGACTTCCAGCGCTTCAAGCGCTGCTTCGAGACCGACTTCCAGATCGCCCAGCTCGTTGTTGACGTGGATGCGCAAGCCCTGGAAAGCCCGGGTCGCCGGGTTCTTGCCCTTTTCCCAGGCCGGATTGGCAACCTTCAGCACCTCGGCCAGGTCGCCGGTGCGCTCGAAGGGCTTGATATCACGCCGCTCGACCACGGCGCGGGCCATGCGGCCGGAGAAACGCTCTTCACCGTATTCCTTGAAAACACGGGCGATTTCTTCCACCGGGGCGGTGTTGACGAATTCGGCGGCGCTGATGCCACGAGACGGGTCCATGCGCATGTCCAGCGGGCCGTCATTGAGGAAACTGAAGCCGCGCTCCGGGTCGTCCAACTGCGGCGAAGACACGCCCAGGTCCAGCAGCACGCCACTGACCTGGCCGGCCAGGCCACGCTCGGCGACTTCCGAAGCGAGCTCGGCAAAGCTGCGTTGCACAATGACAAAGCGGCCGTCTTCGGCCGCCAGCGCTTGCCCGGTGGCAATCGCTTGAGGATCTTTGTCGAACCCCAGCAGCCGGCCACCCGGACCGAGCTTGCTGAGAATCAACCGGCTGTGTCCGCCACGCCCGAACGTGCCGTCCAGATAGCAGCCATCAGGACGTACGGCGAGAGCCTCGACGGCTTCGTCAAGCAGTACGGTGATGTGGTTAAAGCCGCTATCAATAGTCACAGGATCAAATCACGCAGTTCATCAGGCATGGCGCCCGGTTGTTGAATAGCAGCAAGGTCAGCGGCAGAAACCGCATTCCAGGCATCTTCGTCCCACAGCTGGAACTTGTTCAGTTGGCCCACCAGCATCGCGCGCTTGTCCAGCTTGGCGTACTCGCGCAGGCGCGGTGGAACCAGGAAACGACCGCTGCCATCGAGTTCGAGGTCGACGGCATTACCGATCAGCAAGCGTTGCAAGCGGCGGTTTTCTTCACGCAACGAAGGCAGTGCGCGCAGTTTGGTTTCGATGATTTCCCACTCATCAAGCGGGTAAACACACAAACATGGGTCAACGGCGTCGATCGTGACGATTAACTGCCCCGAACTTCGCGAAACGAGCTCGTCACGATACCGGCTCGGCATGGCGAGACGGCCTTTTGCATCGAGACTGATAGCGTTAGCTCCGCGAAACACGTCTGCGTTTCTCCACTTTTTGGCGTTTTACCTTCAAAAAAACCCACTTCATGCCACTTTCCGCCACTTGCGCACACTATAGGAATGCGCCCACCGCACCGTCAAGGCGCGGATTGAAGGAAAAGCCTTATAGATCGGAGATTTAGGAGCGTTTCAGGAGGGGTAACAAGAATCTGACGTAGGAAATTTCACCTCAACCCGAGGAAGCACAGGAGGCTGCGCGCACAAGTTAAAGTGATTTATTAAGAGTAAGATTTTTTTGGTATTAGGAACTGCGTCTGCCAGTGATTCCGGCAGGGAGGGAAAAGGTGGAGAGTCGATCTGTAAGCCGGGTTCTGTCTTGAACAGTCATTCGTCTACGATGGCCATCACTGGACATCTTTAGCAACCTACCCGGTCCCAGCGCGGGCCACGCCTTGGGACCCTATTTGGTCTTGCTCCAAGTGGGGTTTACCTAGCCACGAACTGTTGCCAGCCGTGCGGTGCGCTCTTACCGCACCTTTTCACCCTTACCGGCGCCGAAGCGCTTAGGCGGTTATTTTCTGTGGCACTTTCCGTAGGCTCACGCCTCCCAGGCATTACCTGGCACTTCGCCCTATGGAGCCCGGACTTTCCTCCCCCCCCTAATTCTCATAGAGGGCAGCGACTGTCCGATCGACTCTCCGCCGCGAAGGTTAACGGTAGAGCGCTTGAAGAACAAGCGCTAAAAGCCTTGGACCAGGCCCCCGCCTTGGTTTCACTGGCCTTTCTGTTTTTCCAGTGCGACCTGGTACAGCACATTCTTGCGCTCGCCGGTGATCTGCGCCGCAAGGGCCGCGGCACGCTTGAGCGGCATTTCCTCCAGGAGCAGGTTCAGGACGCGCATCGCTTCGCTGCTGACAGCGTCTTCAGTTTCCGGCGCCGTCCACCCGGCCACCAGCACGACACATTCGCCGCGCTGCTGGTTGCTGTCGCTTTCGACGAAGGCTCGCAGCTCCGCCAACGGCAACCCCTTGAGGGTTTCGAAGGTCTTGGTCAACTCACGCGCCAGCAGCGCCGGACGCTCGGGACCGAATACCAGCTCCATGTCTTGCAGGCATTCCAGAATGCGGTGCGGCGCCTCATAGAAGATCAGCGTGCGCGGTTCTTCCTTTATAGCTTCCAGACGCGCCCGTCGCCCCACTGCCTTGGCCGGCAGGAAACCTTCGAAGATGAAACGGTCCGACGGCAGGCCCGCCGCCGACAGCGCCGCGATCAATGCACAAGCCCCTGGCACCGGCACCACGCTGATGCCTGCCGCCCGGGCCTGACGCACCAGATGATAGCCAGGGTCGGAAATCAGCGGCGTACCGGCATCGGAAATCAGCGCGACGTTATCGCCCGCCAGCAGCCGGGTAATGAAACGACTGCCTTCATCCCGCTCATTGTGTTCGTGACAGGCCGCCAACGGCGTGGAAATGCCGAAATGCTGGAGCAGGCGCTGGGAGTGGCGCGTGTCTTCAGCTGCGATCAGTGCAACCTCCTGCAGGATTTTCAGCGCCCGGGCACTGATATCGTCCAGGTTGCCGATGGGCGTCGCCACCACATAAAGCGAGCCGGCAACGGAATTCAAAGCACCTGGAGCAGTCAAGACACATACCTCATGATCGGTAAAAACCGCCATTGTAGCGTGTTGTGGCGAGGGGATTTAGCGAAACGTCGCACCGCCCCGTTGGGCTGCGCAGCAGCCCCCGGAAGGCTGGGTTCCCTTTAACCTGACCTACCGAGGCTGCGTTTTTTGGGGCCGCTACGTAGCCCAACGGGGATAAATCCCCTCGCCACAGGTTTGGTGCTTCCACCAAGTGAGTGGCGTCTTTTGTGGTGCACCGCACTCTTTGAAATACCTAAATTGATCGATTCACGCCACTAACATCGCGCCCCGGCCAGTGCTTGGGTACAATTCGACGCTAATTTGATCTCGTATCAGGAACACTTACATGATCGCTTGCCTGCGGCTGCTCTCCGCCCTCTGCCTCGCTGCCCTCCTGGCGGCCTGCGCCAGCTCGCCCTCGTCCAGCCTTGGCGAACTTCCACGTACCCCGGACGCCAGTATCGAGCAGTTGCTCGAACAGGCCACTCAAAGCAAAGACCCGGAAAAAGCCGCCCTGCTGCGCCTGAGCGCCGCCGACCTGGCCTACCGCCAGGGCAATGCCGGCCAGTCCGCGCAGATCCTGCAACAAGTGCCGATGGAACAACTCAAGCCCGGCCAGCAGATTTTCGCCAGCACGCTGTCGGCTGAACTGGCGATGACCCGCAACCAGCCCAAGGCGGCACTGACCACCCTGAGCCACCCAAGCCTGCAACACCTGAGCGAAATGCCGGTGGAGCAGCAGGTCCGCACCGGTACCGTCCGCGCCCGCGCCCTGGAGGCCGATGGCCAGACCCTGGCCGCCGCCAAGGAGCGCATTTTCATCGCGCCCCTGCTGGAAAACGACGCTGCGGCAAAAAACCACGAAGCCATCTGGTCGTTGATCGCCTCGCTGCCCACTGACCAGTTGCAGCCAAGCTCCAACGACGACCTTGGCGGCTGGCTGAGCCTGGCCCAGGCCGTCAAGACCGCCGGCACCCTGGAACAACAGCAGGCGGCCATCGACCACTGGCGCGAACAGAACCCGAAGCACCCCGCTGCCCTGCAACTGCCTACTCCTCTGGTCAAGCTCAAGGAACTGGCGAGCCAGCCGCTGAGCAAGATCGCCCTGCTGCTGCCACAGAATGGCCAGTTGGCTGCGGTTGCCAAGGCTTTGCGCGAGGGTTTCATGGCCGCGCACTACCAGGCCCAGCAGGCCGGCCAGAAGCCGCCAAGCATCCAGTTCTATGACAGCTCCAGCCTGACCTCCATGGACGAGTTCTATCGCAAGGCCCAGGCCGACGGCGTGCAACTGGTAGTCGGACCGCTGGAAAAACCCCTGGTCAAGCAGATCAGCACCCGCCCGCAACTGCCGATCACCACCCTGGCGCTGAACTACAGCGAAGGCGAACAAGGGCCACCGCAACTGTTCCAGTTCGGCCTGGCCCCCGAGGATGAAGCCCGCGAAGTCTCCCGCCGTGCCCGCGCCGACGGCCTGCATCGCGCCGCCGCCATGGTACCCAAGGGTGAATGGGGCGATCGCGTCCTGAAAGCCTTCAGCCAGGACTGGCAGGCCAATGGCGGCACCATCATCGCAATCGAACGGGTCGACCAGCCGGTGCAATTGGCCCAGCAGATCGCCGACATGTTCCAACTGCGCCAGAGCGAAGGTCGTGCCAAGAGCCTGCAAAGCACCGTTGGCACCACGGTCGCGGCCCAGCCGTCCCGTCGCCAGGACATCGAGTTCATCTTCCTGGCCTCGACGCCGCAACAAGCCCAGCAGATCAAGCCGACGCTGAACTTCCAGTACGCGGGTGATGTGCCGGTCTACGCGACGTCTTCAGTGTTCAGCGCCAGCGGCGACCAGAACCAGTACAACGACATGAGCGGTATCCGCTTCTGCGAAACCCCTTGGCTGCTCGACGCCAATGACCCGCTACGCAAGCAGGTCACCGCCCAGTGGCCCCAGGCGGGTGGCAGCCTGGGCCGGTTGTACGCGATGGGGGTAGACGCCTATCGCCTGGCGCCGCGCCTGGGCCAGCTCAAGACGCTGCCGGACAGCCGCATCGAAGGCCTGTCGGGCAGCCTGGCCGTGTCTTCGACCCAGCGCGTACAGCGTCAACTGCCTTGGGCCGAGTTCGTCAACGGCCAGGTGCAGCGCCTGCCGGATACCCAGCGCTGATGCCCGACCGATCACGCCAGCAAAGCGGACGGGATGCCGAGGGCCAGGCCCTCGCGCATCTCCAGCAACAAGGCCTGCGGCTGGTGGCGCAGAACTGGTTGTGTAAACGCGGCGAGCTTGATCTGGTCATGCTTGACGGCGATACAGTAGTATTCGTCGAAGTCCGCTACAGAAAAAATACCCAATGGGGTGGCGCGCTCGACAGCATTGACGAGCGCAAGCGCCAGAAGCTGGTTTTCGCCGCGCAGTATTTTCTGCAAAGCGAGCCTCGCTGGGCCGATCATCCCTGCCGCTTCGACGTGGTTGCCATCGACAGCAACGCCGCCCAGTTGAACTGGCTGCAGAACGCCTTCGACAGTTGAGCGCCCATGCCGAGCCGGACACCTTCACCTAACTTTTTTGCTCTTTGCTTTGCGCGCCGCACATGTTTGTGCCGATAAGCCGCGCTACTTAAGGTCACACAGATGGACATGCAATCGCGAATTCGCCAGCTTTTTCAGGCCAGTATCGACACCAAGCAACAGGCGATGGACGTACTTGCACCGCACATCGAGCAAGCCAGCCAAGTGATGGTCAACGCCTTGCTCAACGAGGGCAAGATGCTTTCGTGCGGCAATGGCGGCTCGGCCGGCGACGCCCAGCACTTCTCTTCGGAACTGCTCAACCGCTTCGAACGCGAGCGCCCGAGCCTGCCGGCGATCGCCCTGACCACCGACAGTTCGACGATCACCTCGATCGCCAACGACTACAGCTACAACGAAGTATTCTCCAAACAGATCCGCGCCCTGGGCCAACCCGGCGATGTCCTGCTGGCGATTTCCACCAGCGGTAACTCGGCCAATATTATTCAAGCGATCCAGGCCGCACATGATCGCGAAATGATTGTCGTAGCATTGACCGGTCGTGATGGCGGCGGCATGGCATCCCTGCTATTGCCAGAAGACGTCGAGATCCGCGTACCGGCCAATGTCACCGCACGTATCCAGGAAGTCCACCTGCTGGCGATCCACTGCCTTTGCGACTTGATCGACAGCCAACTGTTCGGGAGTGAAGAATGACCCCTAATCGCCTAGGCCTTCTGGCCCTGACCCTATGCCTCGGCATCAGCGGCTGCACATCGGTGGTTAACGCCAGCCGGGAAAAGCCGATTGAAGATGACCGCGGCACCCGCACCTTCGGCAGCAAGATCGACGACTCCCTGATTGAAACCAAGGTCGGCGTGAACATCGCCAAGGCCGACCCGGACCTGGACAACAACTCGCACATCGTCGTCACCAGCTTCAACGGTGTCGTACTGCTGGCCGGCCAGACCCCACGCGCCGACCTCAAGGCCAAGGCCGAACAGGAAGCCAGCGCCGTGCAACGGGTCAAGACCGTGCATAACGAACTGCAGGTCCTGCAACCTTCCTCGCTGCTGGCGCGCCAGAACGACGCCTGGCTGACCACCAAGATCAAGACCCAGATGCTCACCGACGCCAGCATTCCCGGCTCACGCATCAAGGTTGTGACCGAGAATGGCATTGTCTATTTGCTGGGGTTGTTGACCAAGAAAGAGGCTGCGCAGGCGACTAACCTGGTGCAGGGCGTGTCCGGGGTTCAGAAAATCGTCAAGTTGTTTGAGTACATTGACTGATTTTTGAACTTCAGTTGCTTTAGAAAAACGGCGCTTCTTCTGAGATGGGGGGCGCCGTTTTTTTTGGCTTCGTTTTTTGGGGATTGGTGTGTATATCCGTTGCTGCGGTCACGGCGGCTTAGGGTTCCGCCCTGACGGCGGCTCACTTTTGAAGAGCGCAAAAGTAAGCAAAACGCTTTTGCCCCACCACTCGGTGCCTCGCCTAGGCTCGGCATGCCCTCACTCCGGCATTGCTCCGTGGGCCGCCGCGAAGGGCCATCCATGGCCCAGCGCGGCTATCCCGGCATCCATGCCGGGATGCCCACTGCGCAATGCCTGCGTTCGGCCAGCGTGGTTAACGGAGCGCCCGAGATCAACGTCCACG
>NZ_CAKKMI010000033.1:0-66197 GCF_918698105.1 Pseudomonas brassicacearum
ACACACCGCGGTGTCAGGTTTTGGGGGTGCTTCGCGCCCCAGCGGGAGCAAGCTCCCTCGCCACGAAAGCAGGGTTACCACGACGCCTCCCAGCCCCAGCAACCCGGCACATTGCGTTATGATCCCCGCCTCTCCCCGAACAGAGCTTTTACCCACGAATGCTGCCGTCCACTGCCGACACCCCCACCCTGCCTGCCGTCCTGGTCGGCCCACTGTTGCGACGGCTGGAGCCCACGCGGCTGGTGATGTGGCTGGTGGGCACGCGAGCCTTGGCGTTGACCTTGCGCGTGGCCGGCGTGGGCGATCGTGCACTGGATGCGACGTGCTGCACCGTGGTGCCGGTGGGGCAGCAGGCGTTTGTGCACCTGATCGATGTGCGGCTCGACAGCCCCCTGCCCCAGGACGTGACGATCGACTACGACTTGCTGGTGGACGGCGCGCCCATCGCCGAATGGGCGCCGCATCTGCTGTATGACGGCGCACAGTGTCCGAACTTCCTGCTGCATTCGCGCATCGAGCAACTGGTCCACGGCTCTTGCCGCAAACCCCACTACCCAGCCAACGACGGCCTGCTCTGCGTCGACCGGCTGCTGGCGCAAGCCCCGCAGCAGCGCCCGGCACTGCTGATGATGAGCGGCGACCAGGTCTATGCCGACGACGTCGCCGGCCCCATGTTGCGCGCGATTCATGGGCTGATCGAACGCTTGGGGTTGTTCGAGGAATGCCTGGACGGTGCCGTGGTGGAAGACAGCGCCAAGCTCTATCAGCACCCGGCCAGTTATTACCATCGTGCCGATTTGTTGCCCGCACTTGAGAGCAACGAAACCCTGCGCGAGCGATTTTTCGGCGGGGCCCGCAAGCCGATTTTCACCAGCAGCAGCGCCGACAATCACCTGGTGACTTTCGCCGAGGTCATGGCGATGTACCTGCTGGTGTGGTCGCCGGTGCCTTGGACGCTGATCACCGTGCAGCCGCCCGAATTGACCGTCGAACGGCGCCAGCGCTACGACCTGGAACAGCAGCGCATCGATGCGTTCAAGACCGGGCTGGGCAGCGTGGCACGGGTGTTTGCGCACCTGTCGTGCCTGATGATTTTCGACGACCACGACATTACCGATGACTGGAACCTGTCTGCGCAGTGGGAGGAAACGGCCTACGGCCATCCCTTCTCCAAACGCATCATCGGCAACGCGTTGATCGCCTACATGCTCTGCCAGGGCTGGGGTAACAACCCGGACGCCTTCGTTGATGTGCTGCCGCAAACCTTGGCCCTGAGCGATACCGCCCGGGACCGTTACCTCGACAGTGAGCCACAGGACAAACTGATCGACACCCTGCTGGCTTTCCAGCAATGGCATTACGTACTGCCGAGTACCCCGGCCCTGGTGGTGCTCGACACCCGCACCCGCCGCTGGCGCAGCGAGAACAACCTCAAGCAACCTTCCGGCCTGCTGGATTGGGAGGCCCTGAGCGAGTTGCAGCAGGAGTTGTTGGATCACCCCTCGGCGATCATCGTCTCACCGGCGCCGATCTTCGGCGTGAAGCTGATCGAGACCGTACAACGGGTGTTCAGCTGGTGCGGTTATCCGCTGCTGGTGGATGCGGAAAACTGGATGGCCCATCGCGGCGCGGCCCAGGTGATCCTGAATATTTTCCGCCACTCGCGTACGCCGGGTAATTACGTGGTGCTGTCGGGGGACGTGCATTATTCCTTCGTTTACGAAGTATTGATCCCACACCGCAAGGGCGGTCCGCGCATCTGGCAGATCACCAGCAGCGGCATCAAGAATGAATTTCCCCCTGCGCTGCTGGAATGGTTCGATCGCCTGAACCGCTGGCTGTACTCGCCGCGCTCGCCCTTGAACTGGTTCACCAAGCGCCGCAGCATGCGCATCGTCCCCCATACCCCGGAACACGCCGAGGCCGGTGAGCGGCTGTGGAACAGTGCCGGCATTGGCCAGGTGTTCTTCAACGAACAGGGGCAGCCCACGAAGATCTACCAGCACAACGCCAACGGCCAACCGCCGACGCGCATGCGGCCTCCCCAATCCCCATCAGCCTGAAACCTGTGGGAGCGGATGCAAAAATTGCAGTCACACCCAAACACCTGTGGGAGCGAGCTTGCTCGCGATAGCGGTGGGTCAATTGCCGATGATGCTGTCTGTGCCGCCGTCATCGCGAGCAAGCTCGCTCCCACAGGGAAGTCGGCAGGTCAGAACGCCAATTGCAGGCTCTGCTGACCTTCAAGGCTGAGCAGCAACCGTTTCGCCGCCAGACCGCCAGCGAAGCCGGTAAGGCTGCCGGAACTGCCGATGACGCGGTGACATGGGGCGATGATCGAGATGGGGTTGCGGCCATTGGCGGCGCCGACCGCCCGAACCGCCGTCGGTTGGCCAATCTGGATGGCGATGTCGCGGTAGCTGCGGGTTTCACCGAAGGGGATGGTCAACAGGGCTTGCCAGACCCGGATCTGGAAATCGGTGCCCGCGAAGTCCAGTTGCAGCTCGAAACGACGGCGCTGGCCGGCGAAGTATTCCAGCAACTGACGCTCGGTTTCCTTGAGGACCGGATGCTGGGTGTCCTCCTCCAAAGGCCCCAGCCGCACCCGATTGAGCCGCTCGTTTTCCCAGAGGATGGCCGCCAGCCGTGTCTCCCGGGCGACGAGGATCAGTTGGCCGACGGGGGATTGGATGGTTTTGTAGAGGGGCAACATCGAGGGATTCCTTGTCAAAGCCTTTGTGGCGAGGGAGCTTGCTCCCGCTGGGTTGCGAAGCGACCCTACACTTGCCACCGCGGTGTGTCAGGTTAACAGTTGGGGGCTGCTTCGCAGCCCAGCGGGAGCAAGCTCCCTCGCCACAGGAGTTTCTCACCGCTCCCAAAATCTCGCTCAGCCCAACAACCCCAACGCCTTCGCCCGCGCCACTGCCTGGGTGCGGCGCTCGACACCAAGTTTGCTGTTGATGTGGCTGGCGTGGGTCTTGACGGTGTGCAGCGAGATAAACAACTGCTCGCTGATTTCCTGGTTCGAGCACCCTTGGGCAATCAGCTGCAACACAGCCCGCTCGCGACTGCTGAGGGTTTCGACAGGCGCCGCTGGGTCGGCGAGCTGGGCCACCGTCGAGGGCAGGCGTTCGAGCAGATGCTCGCGCAAGGTACTGGGTGGTGCCTGTAGCAGTTGTTCGCGCAACCATTCACGGTGCTCGCCGAACAACCATTCGAAAGGCTGCAATACCCCGCCGCTGGCGGCTTCGAAAGCCTGGGCCAGGGTGCGACGGGCTTCGGGTTCACGCCCGATACTCAGCAGCAAGGCGACTTTCTGGTTGAGCGCCATCACGCTGAGCATCTGCCGGCCACTCTGCTGACCGTGTTCGAGCAAGGCATCGAGCCGCCCTTGCGCGAGTATCGGTTGGCCCCGGATGGACTCCAGCACCGCCTGTTGCAACTCGACATGCAGCGGCAGTTGCGGGTGGAATTCCGGTGCGGCGGCGGCCCGTTCGCCCGTGTAGGTCTGGCCCAGCCGGGCCAGCCAGGCTTCGGCCAGGTCGGTGCGGCCCTGGGCCAACCAGAGTTCGCACTTGACCAGGGTGATCATCGCCAGATAGTAGATCGGCGGAACATCCCAGATGTGCATCAGGCGCTCGGCTTCAGCCAGTTCGGCGAAGGCCCGGGCAAACTCGCCGCTGTAGCCTTCGATACGCGCGATCACGCAATGGCCGATCAGCACGCTGATGTCGCGGCAAGCGCGGGCTTCGGTGAGGCCTGCCTGCAAACGCGCCAAGCCGGCCTGGGGCTGCAGGCGCAAGGTCAACAAAAAACCTTCGTACATGATCAAGCGCGCCCGCACCGCATAAAGCCGCTGGGGCGACAGCTTGTGCAAACGTTGCAGGCCCTGGTGCACTTCATCCAGCGCCCGCAGGATCTCTCCCCGCGCCTGCAGGACCCGGGCACGATCGTAATGGGCCAGGGCCTCGAACAGTGGATTACCGACCCGCTGCGCCAGCTCCAGGGAATCACGGTTCAGGTTCCGGGCGCGCCACAGGTCGCCGTCGGCAATCGCCAGGTTCGACAGTGTGGACAGGCACATCAGGCGCTGGCCGTAACGTTTTTGCGGCAGGCTCTCCAACGCTTCGCTGCAATAGCGCACGGTGGCCTCGCGATCGCCCCGGCCACGGGCGACGATTCCGCTCAGGGCCAGCCATTGGGCGAGCATGGATTTTTGCGCAGTGGCCGAGGGAGCCGGCAGGAAACGACTCAAGTGCGCCGCCAGTTCTTCGGCAGCGTCCAACTGGCAGGCCAGCCCCAACGCCCAGCTGTAGAGCACGATCAGCCGCGGGGTGCTGATGAGCAGGCTGTCGGGCAAGTCCATTTTCCAGCGCAGCAACATGCCGACGTTCTGCTCGGCCAGCAGTTGTTCTTCCGAGAGGTTCTGCACCAGGTTCGCCGCCACATCCAGGTGCCCGGCCCGCAGCGCCTGTTCCACGGCTTCGTCGATCAGGCCCTGGGCGTTGAACCAGCGGCAGGCCCGCAGGTGCAGGGTCGCGGCCGGGACCATGGCCGGTGCGCTGGGGCGACTGCGCAGCAGGTCGGAAAACAGATGGTGGTACCGGTACCAATGGCCGTGCTCATCCAGCGGCACCAGGAATACCTGGTGGGCCGCCAGGTAACGCAGGATCTCGGCGCTGTCATGGGCTTCGCGCACGGCGTCGCACAGTTCGCTGCAAAAGCGTTCCTGAGGGGCCGTGTCGTAGAGAAATGCCTGCACCTCGGCGGGCAGGCAGTCGATGACTTCTTCGAGCAGGTAATCGCGAATCAGCCCTTCGCCGCCGTGCAAGGCCTGGGGCAGCAGGCCTTCGGTACCGGCTTCGGAGGCGGCCAGCAACCAGAAGCGCAGCCCGGCCACCCAACCTTCGCTGCGCTGGATAAGATTTTCCAGCGCCTCACCGCGCAACGAACTGCTGTGATGTTGGAGCAGGGTCAAGGCTTCGTCATGGGTCAGGCGCAGGTCCTGTTCATTGAGTTCGAGCAGTTGCCGCGACAGGCGCAGGCGCGCCAAATGCCAATCCGGGCGCTGGCGACTGGTGACAAGGACCAGCATCCCGTCGGGCAGGTGATTGAGGAAAAATTGCAGGCAGCGATCCAGCACCGGGCTTTGGGCCAGGTGGTAATCGTCGAGCACCAGCAGAAAGGGCTCGTGGGGCGATAAGTGTGTGGACAGTTCGTCCAGCAGGCCGTCGAGCCATTCTTCGAAGGCAAAGGGTTGATGGCGCTGGCGCATTTTCAGCAGCCCCAGGGCCCTGCCGCCCAATTGCGGGAAAAAGGCCTGGAGTCCTTCGAGCAACCGTTCCAGGAAGCGGCCCGGATCGTTGTCCCGGGCGCTGAGCCCCAGCCACAGGCTTTGCCAATGGGCCGGCAGGCTCTGGCAGAACTCCACCGCCAGGGAGCTTTTGCCAAACCCCGCCGGGGCACTGACCAACAGCAACCTGCCTCCGAGCCCTGCGCTCAAACGCTCGCACAACCGCGGCCGCAGAACATGGCCGTCGGGTAAGGGCGGGCGGTAGAAACGCCCGTCCTGTACCGCGATGGCTGCGCGGGCACAATCCGGAAGTGAAGACAAATCAGTCATGGCCGGCTCTTGTTGAAATGCGGGTGGCGGCGTTGCAGATGTCCGCAGACTAGCGGTAAACGAGGAGGTATTGAAGGGAGTGCTACAAATGGCTACAAAAAGACTACACGCCGACCGACTTGAAAAAACTTAGGCAGCCACCGCTCTTGTGGCGAGGGAGCTTGCTCCCGCTGGGTTGCGAAGCAACCCCCAAAGGCAGCGACTGCGTTGTACCTGACACAATGAGAAGGCTGGTTTGGGGCTGCTGCGCAGCCCAGCGGGAGCAAGCGCCCTCGCCACAGGGGTTTTGTGTGGGTCAAAAAAACGCCCCGAACCAGTCGGGGCGTTTCTTCGAGGATGCGGCCTCGGGTAAAGCGGTTTAGCGGATGCCGTCCTGACGCAGGGCGTTCGGGGTGAAGTCGGCGGTGGTGGCGGTGAAGCCGAAGTCGTAGGCCGATTTCTCTTCGTTCTTCATGCCCAGTGCCAGGTAGCGGCCGGACTGCAGGTCGTAGAGGGTTTCCAAGGCGTACCACGGCACTTGCTTGTCGTAGTAGTTCTCGGCATGGGCCTCGGCCACGCGCCAGAGTTGGCCACGACCGTCGTAGTGGTCGATCACCGCGGCTTGCCAGGTGTCTTCATCAATGAAGAAGTCACGCTTGGCGTAGATGTGGCGCTGGCCTTCCTTCAGCGTCGCAGTCACATGCCAGACACGACGCAGCTCGTAGCGGGTCAGGTCCTGATTGATGTGGCCGGCCTTGATGATGTCGGCGTACTTGAGTTGCGGCGAATCGATCTTGTAGCTGTTGGCGGCGATGTACAGCTCCTTCTTGCCTTCCAGCTTCCAGTCGTAACGATCCGGCGCGCCGTTGTACATGTCCAGGTTGTCGGAGGTACGCAGGCCGTCGGCGGCGGTACCCGGGCCGTCGTAGGACACTTGCGGGGCACGGCGTACACGGCGCTGGCCGGCGTTGTAGACCCACGCCGAACGCGGCTCCTTCACTTGGTCGAGGGTTTCGTGTACCAACAGCACACCACCGGCCAGGCGCGCCGGCGCGGTCACTTGTTGCTTGAAGTAGAACAGGATGTTGCCCGGGTTGGCCGGATCGAAGTCCTTCATCTTGTCGCGGAACACGAATTGGTCGCGGAAGTACACCAGGCTGTACGAACCGTTGGGCTGCGGGGTGGCCTGGGTAACCAGGCGCGTCACGCTGCCGCCGCGATAGCGGGTGATGTGGTTCCAGATGACTTCCACGCCGCTCTGGGGAATCGGGAACGGCACGGCTGTCTCGAAGTTCTCCAGGCCGTTGCCGCCGGAGACCAGCTTGGTGTTGACCGCGTTTTTCTTGATGGAGGCGAACACCTCGTCCGGCACGGTGGCACCGCGATGGGTCGGATAGACCGGCATCTTGAAGGTTTCCGGGTAACGCTTGAACATCGCGTACTGGCCCGGGGCGAGCTTGTCCTTGTACTGCTCGACGTTCTGCGCCGTGATGGTGAACAGCGGTTTTTCAGTCGGGAATGGGTCGGCAAGGAAGCCCTTGCTGTCCACGGCACCGGCATTCTTGGCCATGGGTTTCCAGGCCGAGATCGAGCCGTCGGCATTGCCGGCCATCTCGGCGCCCATCGGGGTCAGGCTCTTGCCGAGTTTATCGGCCTCGGCCGCAGGCACTGCCGCCATGACGCTGGCGGCCAGCAGGGAGAGCCCCAGAACACCGGCCTGCAACAGATTCTTTGTTATTTTCATAGTGTGTCGTCCTGAAATACGGTGCTTAGAAGGTCACGCCGACGCTGAGCGCCAGGAAATCACGATCGTCCACAGTGCTGAAGTCGCCACCAAAGAAGTTGGTGTAGGCCAGGCTGGCGTTGTAGGTGTTCTGGTACTCGGCATCCAGCCCGAGGCTCACGGCTTTGCGGCCTTCCTCGAAGTTGCCGCCAGGGCCTGGCGAGTAGCCTTTGACGTCATGGGACCAGGCCACGTTGGGCTTGAGGTTCACGCCGGCGAAGACGTCCGGGTATTCCCAGATGGCGCGCGCGCGGTAGCCCCAGGAGGTGGAGGTGGTGAAGCCGTCGTTGTTGCAGTTGCTGTTGACGTCGTTGATGGTCTGGCCGCCCCCCGCCGCAGTCGAGGTATTGAGCGAGTTACAGAAACCGTTGGGCAGTTCGCCCGGCCCGAACACCGGATCGCGGCCATAACGAGCGTCGGATTTGCTTTCCAGGCCACCGACATGGGTCACCCCGATTTCACCCACCAGGGTCAGGCGGCTGGCGCCCATGACCTGATCCAGGAAGTGCGTGAATGTGGTCTGGAACTGCGTGATCTCCTTCCGACTGTAGCCATGCAGGTCTTGGCCTGGCGTGCCCTGGAGCACCGATGCATCGCCAAACCCGGGAAGCGGCGTCACACCGGCGAAGAGAATGTCAGTGGTGCTCAGTTGCACTGGCGCATTCGGGCGATAGCTGATCTCACCGCTCCACGCCGTGCCGGTAGGCAGTGTCGTGGAGAAACTCAGGCCATAGAGACGGATATCCTCCGGGTATTCGACGAAGTAGTTGGAGTTACCTGCCACGATCAGAGGACGCAGTGCCGCGATTGGCCCCGCAGTGTAGAACTGCTGCGCTGCCCCCTGGGCACTGAAAATCGGCGCACGACTGTGGTAGTTCATGAAGTAGGCACCGAACTCGGTGTCCAGCGGTTCGAACATGTACTTCAACGATGCGCCCCACTGGCCGCTGTCGCGGGCATCGCGGTCCGGACCACGACGTACCAGCACGCCTTCTTCGTTGATATCAACACCTTGGCCTTCCAGGATTGGAAGAATGACGCCCGGCAACGGAATGGTCGAACGCTTGTTCAGTACCCGCAGGTTATCGGTACACCCATCGGCAATCACATCCGGCTGGGAGAAGAACGTACCGCAGTTATCCACCACGGTCTGGTCCCACTCCAACTGGTAGAACGCTTCGGCCGACAGGTTGTCGGTCAGGCTCTGGGAGACGTAGAACATATTGACCGGGATCAGGCCTTCCTTGATCTCGGCACCAGGGCGACGGAACGCGGACACGTCGACCGGGTTGATGGAGTTGATGCCGCCCTGGATGAAGGTACTTTCACCCCAGCTGACCACCTGCTTGCCCAGGCGGACCGAACCCGGCTGATCGGCAATGGCATAGTTGTGGTAGACGAATGCATCGAGAATCTGCCCGCCGGAGGACTTGGCGCCTTCCTTGCGGTTGCTGTCGCTGATGTCCTTGTACAGGCGACTTTCGTCCTTGAGTTCGAAGTCGTACCAGTACTTGCCGCGCACAAACACGCCGGTATCGCCGTACTTCAGTTCCAGGTCGTGGATGCCCTTGAAGATCTTCGAGAAGGTTTCCCCTCGCTTGAAGTTCAAGTGACCGTCATCGGAGGTCTGCGACAAACCCTTGCCGCCATTGTTGACACCGATCAGGTCCTTGTTGGCGTTGGCCGTGGACCAGCTCGCGCCGACCGACAGGGACGAGTCGAACTGGCCTTCGATTTCACCGATGTTGAAACTGACGCCGAAGGCTGGCCCGGCGAGCGAAGAGGCGAGACTGACCGCCAGAGGCAGTTTTGCCCGGCGCCAGAACGTGGTTGCTGAGGTCATCGACGCTACTCCATGTGCATTATTGTTATGGCAGTGGACCTTTCAAGAACACCTCGATGGCAGGGAGCGACAGCATCCCGACATCCATCAAGGTCGCATCGCCCTTTCGTGCGTGCGCCCCGTTCCTGAGAATCCGTTAGCGGACTATAGCCAGCAGGTAGTACGGCTTGATCCCTCTAAAGTGTGATTTGCGGCCCCGACCACTCTGGAACAGTCCTTTCGCCAGGCCGACAGGTGTCGGCACGGCAAGGATGGCTGAAATTTGCGGTTTGACAAGTCAAGCGCTTGCTTGGTGGGGCTGCCGTGCCCTTTCGGGCACGGAGAAAAGGCCTAAAGCGTGGAGAGGAAGGCGCTGTTGTTGCTCTGCCATTCGGTGATGTCGACGCGGATGCGCTTCTTGTCGAGCTTGCCGACGCTGGTCTTGGGAATTTCCGTAACAAGGGCGATCTGGCTCGGGATCGCCCACTTGCTCAAATGCCCCAGCTCGACGAACGGCTTGAGGTGTTCCTTGAGTTCGCGGGCCCCGAGCTGATGCCCTTCGCGAACCACCAGCAAGGCAAACGGCCGCTCACCCCACTGCGGGTCGGGGATGCCGACCACTGCTACTTCGCGTACCGCCACGTGACGGCTGATGAGGTCTTCCAGGTCCAGGGAGGATATCCATTCGCCACCGGTCTTGATCACATCCTTGATGCGGTCACGGATGTCGATGAAGCCCATGTTGTCCAGTGTGGCGACGTCACCGGTGTGCAGCCAGCCGCCGGCCCAGAGCTCGGCGCCCTTCTGTGGCTCGTTGAAATAGCCCTCGGTGAGCCACGGCGCGCGCAGCACCAGTTCACCCTGGGTCTCGCCGTCGGCCGGCAGGAAGCGCCCCTCGGTGTCGACGATCGCCGCTTCCACCAGCGGGCCCGGCACACCGGCCTTGATCCGGTAGGTGGTACGTTCGTCTTCGCTACCGGCCATCAGTTCATCGTTGAGGTGGGCGCAGGACACCAGCGGGCCGGTTTCCGACATGCCATAGGCGGCAGTGAGCTGGATGCCCCGGGCCTTGGCCGCTTCGTACAGGCTGCGGTTCAGGGCGCTGCCGCCGATGACGATTTTCCAGCCGCCGAAATCGGTGTCCTGGGCGCCCTTGGCATTGAGGACCATTTGCAGGATGGTCGGCACGCAATGGGAAAAGGTGACCTTTTCCTTGCGCCACAACTGGACCAGGAATTCGGGGTCGTAGCGACCCGGGTAGACCTGCTTGAGCCCGAGCATGGTCGCGACATAGGGCAGGCCCCAGGCATGGACATGGAACATCGGCGTGATGGGCATGTACACGTCGTTGGTGCCCAGCAGCCGAACGCTGTCGATAGACCCCATGATGGTCGCCACGCCCATGGTGTGCAGCACCAGTTGCCGATGGGTGAAGTACACGCCCTTGGGGTTGCCGGTGGTGCCGGTGGTATAGAACGTGGTGGCGACGGAGTTTTCGTCGAAATCCTGGAAGTCGTAGGTCGGGGCGGCAGCGGCCAGCAGTTGTTCGTATTCACCCACCAGGTTCGGCAGGTCGGCGGTTTTTTCCGGCAGGTCGGTCAGCAGCAGGGTTTTGTCCACCGTGGTCAGGTGCCCGGCAATCGCCTGGTACAAACCGACAAACTCGCTGTTGACCAGCACGAAGCGGTCCTCGGCGTGGTTCATGGTGTAGAGGATCTGTTCCGGGGACAGGCGCACATTGATGGTGTGGATCACCGCGCCGATCATCGGGATCGCGAACATGCATTCCAGATAACGATGGCTGTCCCAGTCCATCACCGCCACGGTATCACCGGCCTTGACCCCTGCCTCGGTCAACACGTTGGCCAGCCGCGCGACCCGTTCGATCAGCGTCGGATAGCTGTAGCGCAACTGGTCACGGTAGATGATCTCGCGGGTTTTCTCGTAACGCGTGCCGGACATCAGCAGCCGCTTGATCAGCAGCGGGTATTGATAGGCGCCTTCGGCTGGAGGAATAACGCGAGTCTGCAACATAAGAGTCCCTTTTCTGACTGCACGGTCTTGGCTGGAAGTAAGCACTCTAGAGCGCTTATACACTGATCAAATCAGCCGAAGGAATGATTTGATCAGTGCGCCAATACTAGCCCTGAGCCATGTCCAGGACCTGCGCGCACCTGTAGGAGCTGCCGAGTGCAACGAGGCTGCGATCTTTTAATCGTTCGCTCACGACTCAATTGTCAGGAGAAAGATCGCAGCCTCGTTGCACTCGACAGCTCCTGCACAGCTACGACACAGAGCGGGATCAGTGCGCCTCGGTAAACGCCAGCTTCACCCCAATAGCGACGAGCACCGCGCCCATGGTCCGGTCGAACCAGTGACCCATGCGCGCAAAACCGGCGCGCACCCGCTGCTGGCTGAACAGCAGCGCCACCAGGCAGAACCAGGCGGCCGTCGCCACCGCCAGGTATACGCCGTAACCAGCCTGGACGGCCAACGGCGTATGTGGGTTGATCACCACGGTGAACAGCGACAGGAAAAACAGCGTCGCCTTGGGGTTCAGGCCATTGGTGACGAAGCCCGAGGTGAACGCGCCGCGGGCGGTACGCTCACCGGCCTCCTTGTGCAAGTTGTCATCGGTGGGCTTGGCCGGTTGCGCCCGCAGTGCCTTGAAGCCGATGTACAGCAGGTACGCGGCGGCGGCCCACTTCAGCGCGTTGAACAGCACGATCGATTGCGAGACGATCAGGCCGATGCCCAGCAACGAATAGCCCACGTGCAGGAAAATCGCCGTGCCGACGCCCAGTGCCGTCCAGGTCCCGGCGCGCCGGCCGTGGGTCACGCTTTCGCGCACCACCACGGCAAAATCCGGCCCGGGGCTGGCAACGGCCAGCAGGTGGATCAGGGCGACGGTGAGGAATTCGGTGAGGTACATGGTGGAGCTCCTTGGGACAATCTTTGTTGGATGAAACCCTGTGGCGAGGGAGCTTGCTCCCACTCGACTGCGCCGTAGGAGCTGTGTATGAGCTGTGTAGGAGCTGACGAGTGCAACGAGGCTGCGATCTTTCCCCAGACACTTGAATCTCAAGCGAAAGATCAAAAGATCAAAAGATCAAAAGATCAAAAGATCGCAGGCTTCGCCAGCTCCTACAGAGCCCAGCGCTTGCTGCCTCGCCACGAGTACACACCGCCACAGCCACATTTCATCTGATAGGCTCGCCACATTACGCCTTCGGTTCTTGACATAAAAGGTACAGCTGATGACGAACACCGCTCGTGCAGTTTTCCTCGACCACCCTTCCCTGGACCTCGGCGACCTGGACCTGGGCCCGCTGCGCAGCTGCTTCAGCGACCTGCAATTGTTCGCCCGGACCACGCCGGACCAGGTCATCGAGCGGCTCAAGGGTGCCACCGTGGCGATCACCAACAAGATCGTGATCGATGCACAGGCCATGGCGGCCAGCCCCGAACTGAAGTTGATCCTGATCAGCGCCACCGGCACCAACAATGTCGACCTGGCCGCCGCCCGCAGCCACGGCATCACCGTGTGCAATTGCCAGGGTTACGGCACGCCGTCGGTGGCCCAGCACACGCTCATGCTGTTGCTGAACCTGGCGACGCGCCTGGCCGACTATCAAAAGGCGGTGGGTGCAGGTCGCTGGCAGCAGGCTTCGCAGTTCTGCCTGCTGGACTATCCGATTGTCGAACTGGAAGGCAAAACCCTCGGTTTGCTCGGCCACGGTGAATTGGGCAGCGCCGTCGGGCGGTTGGCCGAAGCCTTTGGCATGCGTGTGCTGCTGGGGCAGGTCCCCGGGCGTCCGGCCCGCCCCGACCGCTTGCCGCTGGAACAACTGCTGCCACAAGTCGATGCCCTGACCCTGCACTGCCCGCTCAACGAGCACACCCGCAACTTCATCGGCGCCCGCGAACTGGCGCTGCTCAAGCCCGGTGCATTCGTGGTCAACACCGCCCGTGGCGGCCTGATCGACGAACAGGCCCTGGCTGAGGCCCTGCGCAGCGGGCACTTGGGGGGCGCGGCCACCGACGTGCTCAGCGTGGAGCCGCCGACCCAGGGCAACCCGCTGCTGGCCGGCGATATTCCACGGTTGATCGTCACCCCGCACAACGCTTGGGGCAGCCGCGAGGCGCGACAACGGATCGTCGAGCAAATGAGCGAAAACACCCAAGGCTTTTTCAGCGGTACAGCGCGGCGTGTCGTCAGTTGATAAACTGCCGCACTTTTTTTCAAGGAGCAGACCATGGATCCGCGCAGTGAAGTACTGCTTCGTCAGGCCGAGTTATTCCAGGGCTCGGTGTTGTTGGCCGGCCTGCCCGCCGACGACCTGCTCGGCCGTTTGCCCCAAGCCCATGGCTGGTGCTGGCATGCCGGGGATCAGGCCGCGCTGGAGGCTCGCTTCCCCGAGCGCAGCCACTTTGGCGTGAACATCCCCGAGCGTGGGTTCGACACGGCTGTGGTGTTCCTGCCCAAGGCCAAGGACCTGACCGACTACATCCTCAATGCCGTGGCGGCGCGCCTGGCCGGGCGCGAGGTGTACCTGGTGGGGGAAAAGCGCAGCGGTATCGAAGGCGCGTCCAAACAGCTCAACCCGTTCGGCAAGCCGCGCAAGCTCGACAGTGCGCGGCATTGCCAACTGTGGCAGGTCACCGTCGCCAACGCGCCCGAGGCCAAGCCCCTGGAAAGCCTGGCCCAGACTTATGAATTGCCCCTGGCCGAAGGCCCGTTGAAGGTCATCAGCCTGCCGGGGGTGTTCAGCCATGGTCGCCTGGACCGCGGCAGTGCGCTGCTGTTGGAACATCTGGATAAACTGCCCAGCGGGCATTTGCTGGACTTCGGCTGCGGTGCCGGGGTGTTGGGGGCGGCGGTCAAGCGGCGCTATCCGCACAACACCGTCACGCTGTTGGACGTGGACGCATTCGCCGCCGCCAGCAGTCGCCTGACCCTGGCCGCCAACGGCCTGGAGGCCGAGGTGCTGACTGGTGACGGCATCGACGCCGCACCGATGGGCTTGAGCGCGATCCTGAGCAACCCACCGTTCCATGTCGGCGTGCACACCGATTACCACGCCACGGAAAACCTGCTGCGAAAAGCAGCCAAACATCTGAAAAACGGTGGCGAACTGCGGCTGGTTGCCAATAGTTTCCTCAAGTACCAGCCACTGATCGAGGAACATCTGGGCGTCTGCGCCATCAAGGCCGAAGGCCAGGGCTTTCGTATCTACCGGGCCAAGCGCGGTTGAAATCTTTTAGGCAACAGCACTTGCTCAATCGGATTTGCCTAGGCAGAATCCGCTCCGTCCTAGGGGAGTAGTCTCCCGCGAGCGCCATGCTCGCCCGGCATACGTCAACATACTTGGTCAGCAGACCATGGCGTATGCGGCCCAAGCGTCCACACAGATGGCCGCTGGGTTTGACAAGACCTATGACACGCACACCTTACCCGGGGCGGGAAGGCTGTACGTGTCATAGCCGTGTCGACCCGCCCCTTTAGGAATTCCTGATGCTGGACTCACTCCTCGTACCCACGGCGATCGTTGCGCTGGCCGAAATCGGCGACAAGACGCAATTGCTCGCGCTCATCCTGGCCGCTCGTTTTCGCAAACCCTGGCCAATCATCGCCGGCATCATTGCCGCGACACTCGCCAACCACGCAGCCGCCGGGGCCGTAGGGGCCTGGGTCAGCGGGTTTTTCTCCAACGCGATGTTGCACTGGATATTGGCGGCCAGCTTCACGGCCACGGCGCTGTGGACCCTGGTCCCGGACAAACTGGACGATGAAGAAGCGAACACGGCCCGCAAGTTCGGACCATTTCTGACTACGCTGATTGCGTTCTTCCTGGCGGAAATCGGCGACAAGACGCAGATCGCCACGGTGATGCTCGCCGCGCAATACCCGGAGTTGTGGCTGGTGATCATCGGCACCACCGTGGGCATGTTGATTGCCAACGTGCCGGTGGTCCTGGCGGGCAATTTCGCCGCCGAGAAACTGCCCCTGACCCTGATCCGCCGCCTGGCCGCCTCGGCATTCTTCGTCCTGGCGATCGTGGCGGTGTACAAGGCGATGCAGAGTAGTGGGTGGGTTTGAAGCTGTTGTGGCGAGGGAGCTTGCTCCCGCTCGGGCGCGCAGCGGCCGCAAAAGCTTAGGGCTGCTTCGCAACCCAGCGGGAGCAAGCTCCCTCGCCACAAAAACAGTTTCACCCCTTGACGATGCTTACTTCTTGGCCTGCTGATAAAGCGGCATCACCTTCGGAATCGCCGCCTGCAACGAAGCGATACGGCTGCTCGACGACGGGTGGGTGCTCATGAACTCCGGTGGCGCGCCTTCCGAGGCCTTGGCCATCTTGTTCCACAAGGTGATCGCCGCGTTCGGGTCGTAGCCGGCGCGGGCGGCCAGTTCGAGGCCGATCAGGTCGGCTTCGTTCTCGTTGCCGCGGCTGTTGGGCAAGGTCATGCCGTAGTTGGCGACGGTGTCGGCCAACGCCAGGCTGTCCTGGCCCAGGCCGAACAAGGCGCCGGCGCCTTGCTTGGCCATCTCGATGCCATAGGCCTTGGACATCGCTTCGCGCCCGTGCTCGCGCAGGGCGTGGGCGATTTCGTGGCCCATGATCGCGGCAATTTCAGCGTCGGTCAGCTTCAACTGGTCGATCAGGCCGGTGTAGAACATGATCTTGCCGCCAGGACCGCAATTGGCGTTGAGTTCATCGCTCTTGATCAGGTTCACTTCCCAATTCCACTGCGCCGAATCCGGGCGGAACACGGGTGCCTGGGCAATCAGGCGGTCGGCAATGACCTGGATGCGCTTGGCGTCGTTGCTGGTCTTGTCCAGCGCGCCCTGGGCTTTCGCCTCCCCCATCGTCTTTTGATAGGACTGGGCATACATCTGGTTGACCTGATCGGTCGACAGCATGCTGAACATGTACTGCTTGCGCTCCACGCCCACGGCTCCGCCGCTGGTGGTATTGACCGACTGGCAACCGGCGAGCAGCAGCGCCGCGCTCAGAGCACTCACCCTCAATGTCTTGTTCATGTAAAAGAAGCTCCCTGGAAACGTGGGCGTATCCTAGGCCTTGATTTGTATCGGCGCCAGATACAGAACGAGGGATTGCAGATTTTTTCGGACAGGCCCTCACTCAGTCCATTTGCGACACTCACGCAGCTAAAACAGTCAGCCGACGAACAGCGCCTCATGCCGCGCCACAGAAACGCCGATAACCACTCCAGACGTCATTTCCGCGTCCGGAGCCTTTATGAAATTCAAATCGATCCAGTTTTCCGTGGCTGCCCTGGCCGGCGCCATCGTGCTCAGCGTGGTGGGCGCCCTTGTGCTGTATGCGCTGTTTGCCGGCGCGCGCACCCAGGACATGGTGCAACAGCGGACCAAGGCGCAGTTCGAACAGCTCATCGAACAACGCCTCGGCGCCCTGGCCCGCACCCAGGCCAGCCTGATCCAGCGGGAACTGGAAGCCCCGCTGCTGCTCGCCCGCGGCCTGGCCACCAGCAACGCCCTGATGGGCATGAACGGCGCGGACGGCAACCCGCAACTGAAGGTGTCCCGCGAGCAAATGATCAGTCTGTTGCGCGAGACCGTGGTGCGCAATCCGAAGATCCTCGGCGCCTACATCGCCTGGGAGCCGAACGCCATCGACCACGACGACACCCATTATGTGAACAGCCAGGTGGTGGGCATGGAAACCAACGGGCGTTTCCTGCCGTGGTGGTTCCGTAACCAGGACGGCACTCTGGGCCTGGAAAAACTCGCCGATGTGACCGATCAGAAACTGCTGTCCACCGGCATCCGCGCCAGTGAGTACTACCTGTGCTCCCAGGACAGCAAGAAAGCCTGCGTGATCGACCCGGCACCCTATCGCGTCGGCAACACGATGACCATGCTCGCCTCGTTCATCGAACCGATCATGATCGATGGCAAGTTCCAGGGCATCGTCGGCGCCGATCTGTCGGTGAACTTCATCCAGGACATGCTCGTGGCCGCCGATGGCAAGCTGTACGACGGTGCCGGGGAAATGGCCTTGCTTTCCAGCAACAACCGGCTGGTGGCCTTCACCAAGGACCCGAGCAAGCTCGGGGAAAAAGCCAGCGATCTGCTGGACGCCAGCGAACTGGATAACCTGGCCAAGCTGGGCGTCGGCGAAGTGCGCTACGACATCGACGAAGAACACGGGCATATCGAGGTGTACATGCCGTTCGGCATCGGCGAGACCAACGCCCGCTGGACGCTGATGTTGCAATTGCCGCTGAGCGCGGTCATGGCCGATCTGCAAGCGCTGCAGAAAGACCTCGACCATCAACGCCAGGCCGACATCTTCGGCATGGCGATGGTGGGCCTGGTGATTGCCGGCATCGGTCTGTTGGTGATCTGGCTGGTGGGCCACGGCATTGCCCGGCCACTCAAGCAAATGGTGGCGATGCTCGATGACATCGCCCAGGGCGAAGGCGACTTGACCCGTCGCCTGGTCAGCGACCGCGCCGATGAACTGGGGGCGATCGCCAGGGGCTTCAATACCTTCCTGAGCAAGTTGCAGGGCATGATCACCCAGGTGGTGACCTCGGTGCAGAGCGTCAGCGATTCGTCGGAGCACACCGCCGATATTGCGATCCGCACCAACCAGGGTGTGCAAAAGCAGATGTCGGAGATCGATCAGGTCGCCACCGCCGTGCACGAAATGACCGCCACCGCCCAGGACGTGGCCCGCAACGCGACCCAAGCCGCCCAGGCCGCCAGTCATGCAGACCAGGCTGCCAGCCAGGGCATGCAGATCGTGCGGGACACCTCCACCTCCATCGGTGCCCTGGCCGTGGAGATCGGCAAGGCGGTGGGTGTGGTGCAGACCCTGGCCAAGGACAGCGAGAACATCAACGCGATCCTCACCGCCATCCGCGGAATTGCCGAGCAGACCAACCTGCTGGCCCTCAACGCGGCCATCGAGGCCGCCCGGGCCGGTGAACAGGGCCGTGGGTTCGCGGTAGTCGCCGATGAAGTGCGCAACCTGGCGCAGAAGACACAACAGGCGACCGAAGAAATCCAGACGATGATCCAACAGTTGCAACAAGGCACCCGGGACGTGGTGCGGGTGATGGAAGACAGCCAGAACCGCACCGACGAAAGCGTGCAGCAAGCGGCGAAAGCGGCCCAGGCCCTGGAAACGATCACCCAGGCCGTGTCGGTGATCAACGACATGAACACCCAGATCGCCAGCGCCGCCGAAGAACAAAGCGCCGTAGCCGATGACATCAACCGCAACGTGATCAACATCGGGCAAGTGGCGAGCGAAGTCGCCAGCGGCGCCGACGAATCCAGCGCGGCCAGCGCCGGGTTGACCAAACTGGCGGAGCAGCAACGGCGGTTGATCAATCAGTTCAGGGTCTGATCCAAAGGCCTCATCGCGAGCAAGCTTTGCTCCCACAGGGGATTGGCGGTGAAATGCCGATCTTGCGAACGCCCGAAAAAACTGTGGGAGCTGGGCTTGCTCGCGATGGCGTCCGTTCAGCCAGCCTTGAAGTGACTGACACTACGCCACCGCGAGCGGGCTTGCTCCCACAGGGGATTGGCGGTGGCATGCCGATATTGCGAACCCCCCAAAAAACTGTGGGAGCAAAGCTTGCTCGCGATAGCGTCAGTCCAGCCAAACATTGAGGTGACTGACACTACGCCATCGCGAGCAAGCTTTGCTCCCACAGACTCCCACAGGTTCAATGCAGGGTTTAGAGTTCGCCGAGGGCGTCTATCAGCGCTTGGTTCTGCTCCGGTGTGCCGATGCTGATCCGCAGGAATTGGGCAATCCGCTCCTGTTTGAAGTGCCGCACGATCACACCCTGCTCCCGCAGTTTCGCCGCCAACCCTGCCGCATCGTGCCGGGGATGGCGGGCGAAGATGAAGTTGGCCGCCGAGGGCAGCACTTCAAAGCCCTTGGCCTGCAGTTGGGCCACGACCCATTCGCGGTGCTCGATGACCAACCGGCAAGTCCGGTCAAAATATTCGCGATCATCGAACGCCGCCGCGCCACCGACATTCGCCAGGCGATCCAGTGGGTAGGAGTTGAAGCTGTTCTTGATCCGCTCCAGCGCTTCGATCAGGTCCGGATGGCCCACCGCCAGGCCCACGCGCAGCCCCGCCAGGGACCGGGACTTGGACAGGGTCTGGGTCACCAGCAGGTTCGGATAGCGATCCACCAGGCTGATGGCCGTCTCGCCGCCGAAGTCGATATAGGCCTCGTCGACCACTACCACCGAATCCGGGCTGGCCTTGAGGATTTGCTCGACCGCTTCCAGCGCCAGCAGGCAGCCGGTCGGCGCGTTCGGGTTGGGGAAAATGATCCCGCCATTGGGTTTGGCGTAGTCTGCCGGGTCGATTCGGAACTGCTCATCCAGCGGCACCGCATCGAACTGGATGCCGTACAACCCGCAATACACTGGGTAGAAGCTGTAGCTGATGTCCGGGAACAACAGCGGCTGGTCGTGCTGCAGCAGGCCGTGAAAAATGTGCGCCAGCACTTCATCCGAGCCATTACCCAGGAACACCTGGTTGCTCTGCACGCCGTAATAGCGGGCCACGGCGCTTTTCAGCAGGTCGCTGTTGGGATCCGGATACAGGCGCAGGTTGTCGTTCAGCTCGGTCTGCATCGCCGCCAAGGCCTTGGGCGATGGGCCGTAGGGGTTCTCGTTGGTGTTGAGCTTGACCAGGCGGCTCAGCTTTGGCTGTTCGCCCGGCACGTAGGGCACCAGGTTCTTGACGAACGGGCTCCAGAATTTACTCATTTCAGTTCCCCTGCCCTTTAACGGAATTCTCATCAAGAATGCGGTACTCGGCACTGCGCGCGTGGGCGCTCAGCGATTCGCCACGGGCCAGCACCGAAGCGGTCTTGCCCAGTTCGGAGGCGCCCTGCTCGGAGCAGAAGATGATCGACGAACGTTTCTGGAAGTCATACACCCCCAGCGGCGACGAGAAGCGCGCGGTGCCGGAAGTCGGCAGCACGTGGTTGGGGCCTGCGCAATAGTCGCCCAGGGCCTCACTGGTGTGACGGCCCATGAAGATCGCACCGGCGTGACGGATCTGCGGCAACCAGGCCTGTGGGTCGGCGACCGACAATTCCAGGTGTTCCGGCGCGATACGATTGGCGACTTCGATGGCCTGCTCCATGTCGCGGACCTTGATCAGCGCGCCACGGCCATTGATCGACGTATTGATGATCTCGGCGCGGTCCATGGTCGGCAGCAGCTTGTCGATGCTGGCGGCGACCTTGTCGAGAAACTCGGCGTCCGGGCTGACCAGGATCGCCTGGGCGTCTTCGTCATGCTCAGCCTGGGAAAACAGGTCCATGGCAATCCAGTCCGGGTCGGTCTGGCCGTCGCACACCACGAGGATTTCCGAAGGGCCGGCGATCATGTCGATGCCGACCTGGCCAAACACGTGGCGCTTGGCGGTGGCGACATAGATATTGCCCGGGCCGACCACCTTGTCGACCCGCGGCACACTTTCGGTGCCATAGGCCAGCGCAGCCACGGCCTGGGCACCGCCGATGGTGAACACCCGGTCCACGCCAGCGATGCAGGCGGCGGCCAGCACCAGTTCGTTGATTTCACCGCGCGGGGTCGGGACGACCATGACCACTTCGGTCACGCCGGCGACCTTGGCCGGGATGGCGTTCATCAACACCGAGGACGGATAGGACGCCTTGCCGCCCGGCACGTACAGGCCGGCGCGGTCCAGCGGCGTGACCTTCTGGCCCAGCACGGTGCCGTCGGCTTCGGTGTAGCTCCAGGAGTCCTGTTTCTGCCTTTCGTGATAGTCGCGTACCCGGGATGCGGCTTTTTCCAGGGCTTCGCGCTGGGGCACGGTGATCCGGGTCAGGGCCAGTTCCAGGCGCTCGCGCGGCAGGATCAGGTCGGCCATGGACGCCACTTGCAGGCCGTCGAACTTCTGGGTGAATTCCACCAGGGCGGCATCGCCACGTTCGCGCACGGCCTTGATGATGTCCAGCACCCGCTGATTGACCGAGTCGTCAGACACGCTTTCCCAGCTCAGCAGATGATCCAGATGATGTGCGAAATCCGGGTCGGCAGCATTGAGTCGGCGAATCGAAGTGGGAGCGGTCATAGCGAGGGCCTCATTAATGGCAAATGCTCAGGCGCCCTAAGCTACCAGTCCATTCGCGTGGGCACCTGAGAAAATTGGCTATGACACGGATAGACGGGCGCGACTCAAGGTCGCGCAGGTGAATCAGCCGCGGTGTCGCGATTCCACTGCCTTGCGCAGGGTATCGATCAAAGCCTGGATACGGGCGTGCTGCATTTTCATCGAAGCCTTGTTGACGATCAGCCGGGAGGTGATGTCAGCGATGAAATCCTGGGGTTCCAGGCCATTGGCCCGCAGGGTGTTGCCGGTGTCGACCACGTCGATGATCTTGTCCGCCAGCCCAATCAGCGGCGCCAGCTCCATCGAACCGTACAACTTGATGATATCCACCTGACGGCCCTGCTCGGCGTAATAACGCTTGGCAATGTTGACGAACTTGGTCGCCACGCGCAAACGCCCCTTGGGCTGCGGCGCGCCGACTTTACCGGCGGTCATCAGCTTGCAGCGGGCGATCTGCAGGTCCAGGGGTTCGTACAGGCCCTGGCCGCCGTATTCCATCAGCACGTCCTTGCCGGCAACGCCCAGGTCGGCGGCGCCATGTTCCACGTAGGTCGGCACATCGGTGGCACGCACGATCAGCAAGCGCACGTCGGCCTGGGTCGTGGGGATGATCAGCTTGCGGCTCTTGTCCGGATTCTCGGTCGGCACGATGCCCGCTTCAGCCAGAAGCGGCAGGGTGTCGTCAAGGATGCGGCCCTTGGACAGTGCGATGGTCAACATGGGAAACGTCAGTCCTTATCAAGGTACTCATGCCCGGTCGCAAGCGGCGCCGGACACACATCGAGGGTGCAAACACCCTCGATGTGAAACGAAATCAACGGGCACGTCCTTGTGCCATGCAGCCGGAACTAGCCCGGTACGCGGCGGATCTTGGCGCCGAGCATCTGCAGTTTTTCTTCGATGCACTCGTAGCCACGGTCGATGTGGTAGATGCGATCGATCAGGGTATCGCCTTCGGCAACCAGGGCCGAGATCACCAGGCTGGCCGAGGCCCGCAGGTCGGTGGCCATCACTGGCGCGCCCTTGAGCTTCTCGGTGCCGGTGACGATGGCCGTGTTGCCTTCGACCTGGATCTTGGCGCCCATGCGGTGCAGTTCGTAGACGTGCATGAAACGGTTTTCGAAGATCGTCTCGATCACAGCGCCCGTGCCTTCGGCAATGGCGTTGAGGGAGATGAACTGCGCCTGCATGTCGGTCGGGAACGCCGGGTACGGAGCGGTCCGCACGTTGACGGCCTTTGGCCGCTTGCCGTGCATGTTCACTTCGATCCAGTCTTCGCCGCAGGTGACTTCGGCACCGGCTTCCTTGAGTTTCTCCAGGACGGCTTCAAGGATGGTCGGATCGGTGTCCTTGACCTTGACGCGGCCACCGGTGACGGCTGCGGCCACCAGGTAGGTGCCGGTTTCGATCCGGTCTGGCATCACTTTGTAGGTGGCCGAATGCAGGCGCTCGACGCCATCGATGGTGATGGTGTCGGTGCCGGCGCCGCTGATCTTGGCACCCATGGCGATCAGGAAGTTCGCCAGGTCGACCACTTCAGGCTCGCGCGCGGCGTTTTGCAGCACGCTGCGGCCCTTGGCCAGTGCGGCGGCCATCATGATGTTCTCGGTACCGGTCACACTGACGGTATCGAAGAAGAAGTGCGCGCCGCGCAAGCCGCCTTCCGGCGCCTTGGCCTTGATGTAGCCGCCTTCGACGTCGATCACCGCGCCCATGGCTTCCAGGCCGCGAATGTGCAGGTCCACCGGACGCGAGCCAATGGCGCAACCGCCAGGCAAAGCGACTTCGGCTTCACCGAAACGGGCGACCATCGGGCCCAATACCAGGATCGACGCACGCATGGTCTTCACCAGTTCGTACGGGGCGATCAGGGTCTTGATGGTGCGCGGGTCGATCTCGACGCTGAGCTTCTCGTCGATCACCGGCTCAATGCCCATGCGGCCGAACAGCTCGATCATCGTGGTGATGTCGTGCAGGTGCGGCAGGTTGGCTACGGTCACGGGACCGTCGCACAGCAGGGTCGCGGCGAGGATCGGCAGGGCGGAGTTCTTTGCCCCGGAAATACGGATTTCGCCATCAAGACGAACGCCGCCGGTAATAATCAGTTTATCCATAAGAATCTCGAGGCCCTTGGGCTCAGGTGCGCTCGGCCCAGGCCGCGCGGCTGAAAAATTTCATCGTGACCGCGTGGATGCTGCCATCGGCGATCCATGGGTTCAAATGGGCATAGATGCTCTGCTGACGCTTCACTGGGCTCAACGCCGCCAGTTCATCGCTGATCACGTTCAACTGGAAGTTGCAGCCTTCGCCTTCAACCTCCACCTGCGTACCAGGCAGCTTTCCTTCTAGGAAGCTCTTCACTTCTACAGCCTGCATGCTCAACCTCAATCGGCGCCCTGTGCGCGCGGGTCGCACATCATACAAAAAAGCCCCGCGCCTGCGAACCCCGCGAAGCAGGACTCTGACGGGGGGACTTTTCCAACGATGTGGGTCAGGGGTGCGCCAACAGCTCGGTCAGTTCGCTGACCTGGGCTATTTCGCGCATGTCTTCGGGCATCCCACGGATGCTCCACGTCTTGCCGGCGGCCTTGGCGTCCCGCATGAAGCACAGCAGCAGCGACAGGCCGACGCTGCTGGACTTCTGCACCGCCGAGCAGTCAATGACCACCTCGGTGGCACTGACGGACTTGATCAGCGCCTGGCCCTGCTTGCGCAGGGCCGGGCCGGTGCGGTAATCCAGCACGCCACTGAGCATCAGCACGCCAGCCTCATCCAGACGAACGGCCGACTCACTCACCGACTCGATCATTGTGCCTGCTTCTCTTTGGCTTCTTCGGCCACGTCCTTGGCCTTGGCGACCTCACCGGCCCAACCATTGATGGTCTTGTCCAGGTCGTTGCCATTGCGCTGCATCGCGTCGGCGAACTGATCACGGAACAGCTTGCCGATGTTGATGCCATTGATGATCACGTTGCGCACCTTCCACTCGCCGTTGATTTTTTCGAGTGTGTAGGAAACAGGGTAGATCGCGCCATTGTTGCCCTTGACCTGCATGTCAACGCTGGTGCGGTTGCCGTTTTCATCCTTTGCCGGCGAAACGGTAATGCCCTGGTTGTTGTACTCAAGCAAGGCGTTGCCATAGAACTGCATCAGGCTGCGCTTGAAGTTCTCCTGGAAGCGGGTCATCTGCGCCGGGCTCGCCTTGCGCGAGTACTTGACGGTCATGATGCTCTTGGAGATGCCGTCGGCGTCCACCACGGGGCCGACGATGCCGTTCAGCGCGTCATAGAAAGCACTGGGGTCCTGCTTGTATTTCTCTTTGTTGGCGGAAAGGTCTGCCAACAACCGGGTCGTCGTGTCCTGGATGATGTCATGGGCCGAAGGCGCAGCCGTGGCGTTAGCCATCAACGGCAGCGCCGCGAGCAACACCAACAGGCCACGTCGCAAGATAGAGATCATTCAAAAGCTCCTCATTTGGCGTCTTTGCTAACGGTATTGAGCAGGAATTTACCGATCAGGTCCTCGAGCACCAGGGACGATTGCGTGTCGTGGATGACGCCACCGTCCTTGAGCACGGTGTCTTCCCCGCCCACGCTGATGCCAATGTATTTCTCACCCAACAGCCCAGCCGTGAGGATAGATGCAGTGGAATCAGTCGGCAGGTTGTCCACGCGCTTTTCCAACTGCAGCGTCACCCGACCGGTGAAATCCTCGCGATTCAGATCGATGGCCGTGACCTTGCCGATGGTGACACCGGCCATGGTCACTTTGGCTCTGACCGTCAAACCGGCGATATTGTCAAAGTTTGCATAAAGTTTATAAGTATCGGTGCTTGCCGTCGGCGCCAGCCCACTGACCCGCAGGGCCAGCAGCAGCAAAGCCAGGATGCCAGCCAGCAAGAAAAGGCCGACACCGATTTCCAGGGTGCGGTTTTGCATCAGAAATCTCCAAACATCAAGGCGGTCAGAATAAAGTCAAGGCCCAGGACCGCCAGCGAGGCGTACACCACGGTCTTGGTTGTGGCACGGCTGATCCCCTCTGACGTGGGCTCACAGTCATAGCCTTGAAACACGGCGATCCAGGTCACGACGAAAGCGAACACGGCACTTTTGATCACGCCATTGAGGACATCGTCGAGGAAGTCGACGCTGTTTTGCATGTTCGACCAGTAGGAACCTTCATAGACCCCCAGCCAGTCTACCGCCACCCACGAGCCGCCCCAGATCCCCACGACGCTGAAAATGATCGCCAGCACCGGCAGGGAAATGAAACCGGCCCACAGGCGCGGGGCAATGATGTATTTGAGCGGGTCGACGCCGATCATTTCCAGGCTGGACAACTGTTCGGTGGACTTCATGTTACCGATTTCGGCCGTCAGCGCCGAACCTGCACGCCCGGCAAACAGCAGCGCCGTGACCACGGGGCCGAGCTCACGCAGCAGCGTCAGCGCAACCATCTGCCCGACCGCCTGCTCCGAGCCGTAGCTGGACAAGATGTTGAACCCCTGCAGCGCCAGGACCATGCCGATGAAGATCCCGGAGACCACGATGATCACCAGGGACATCACGCCCACCGAGTGCAACTGCTTGACCAGCAGGCTAAAACCACCACCCGTGGAGTTGCGCCCAAGCAGGGCATGCATCAGAAACAGCGAGGAACGACCCAGCACAGCCACCACATCGATACCGGAGCGGCCGAACAGGCGAATTCTTTCCAATAGTGATTTCTTGCGCATCAGCGCTTCCCCAGCAGATCGGTACGGTAATCCGTGGCCGGAAAATGGAACGCCACCGGCCCGTCCGGATCACCCTTCATGAATTGGCGAATGCGCGGGTTGTCCGAATCCATCAGTTCCCGGGGCGTACCCTGCCCCAGCACCTGGGTATCACCGACTACATAGATGTAGTCGGCAATGCTGGCGGTTTCGGCCAGGTCGTGGGAAACCACGATGCTGGTGATGCCCAGCGCATCGTTGAGCAGGCGGATCAGGCGCACGAGCACGCCCATGGCGATCGGGTCCTGCCCGACGAAGGGCTCGTCGTACATGAGGATCTTCGGATCGAGGGCAATCGCCCGCGCCAACGCGACCCGACGCTTCATGCCGCCGGACAGCTCGTCGGGCATCAGGTCGAGGGCGCCCCGCAGCCCAACGGCCTGCAACTTGAGCAGGACGATGTCGCGGATCATCTCTTCCGGCAGCTCGGTATGGACCCGCAATGGGAACGCCACGTTCTCGAACACATCGAGATCGGTAAACAGCGCGCCACTCTGGAACAGCACGCCCATGTGCTTGCGCGCATCGAACAGGTCGCTACGAGACAACTCGGGTAGATTCTGACCATTGACCCAGACTTCGCCGGCGCTGGGGCGCAATTGTGCCCCGATCAGACGCAGCAGCGTGGTCTTGCCACACCCGGAAGGCCCCATGATGCCGGTGACCTTGCCGCGTGGAATGCGAATATCGATGTCATTGAAAATGCTGCGCGTCCCTCGCTTGAAGGACAGTCCCTTCAGCTCGACCGCGTAGGCGTTGTCGGCACTCATCTAAACTCCTTGCGATCAGCCTCACATTCGAATGCCCAGGGCAGCCGACAAGCGCCGGTACCGCCGGGCATGCGAACCGGCGGCGAACTATATCACTGCAACAGCCAAGCGCCCAAGGCCGACACCCCGCCTGTTAAGCCTGGCTTAAGGTAAAAAGCCACATTTTATGTCGAACCTTGCGGCCCCGCGAACAAAGCATGACGAACTTACGTGAGGGAATTGTTCATTGCCGCTATAATCGCCGCCTTTTCATCGGGCTATACGATTTCTGACATGAGCCAATCCAGCGACCTGATTCAATCGGCACAACGTACCATCCGCCTCGAGCTCGAAGCCGTACAAGGCTTGGTGCCCCATATCGACGCTGATTTCGTACGCGCCTGCGAGATGATTCTGGCCAGCAAAGGCCGCGTGGTCGTGGTCGGCATGGGCAAGTCCGGGCACATCGGCAACAAGATCGCCGCCACCCTCGCCAGCACCGGCACCACGGCCTTTTTTGTCCATCCGGCCGAAGCCAGCCACGGAGACATGGGCATGATCACCCGGGACGACGTCATCCTGGCCCTGTCCAACTCCGGCTCCACCAATGAGATCATCACGTTGCTGCCGCTGATCAAGCGCCTGGGCATCCAGTTGATCAGCATGACCGGCAACCCGGACTCGCCGCTGGCCAAGGCCGCCGAAGTGAACCTCAATGTTCATGTCGAACACGAAGCCTGCCCGCTGAACCTGGCACCGACCTCTTCCACCACCGCAGCCCTGGTCATGGGCGACGCCCTGGCCGTGGCGCTGCTGGAAGCCCGCGGCTTCACCGCGGAAGACTTCGCCTTTTCCCACCCCGGTGGCGCCCTCGGTCGTCGCCTGCTGCTGAAAGTCGAAAACGTGATGCACGCCGGCCAGGAGTTGCCGCAAGTGCTGCGCGGCACGCTGCTCAAGGACGCGCTCATGGAGATGACCCGCAAGGGGCTGGGCATGACAGTGGTCCTGGAGGCCGACGGCAAGCTCGCCGGGATCTTCACCGACGGCGACCTGCGCCGCACCCTGGACCGCACCATCGACATCCACAGCGCGACCATCGAGCAAGTCATGACGCCCCACGGCAAGACCGCCCGCGCCGAGATGCTCGCCGCCGAAGCCCTGAAAATCATGGAAGACCACAAGATCAGCGCCCTGGTGGTCGTCGACGACGAAGACCGTCCGGTGGGCGCCCTGAACATGCACGATTTGCTGCGTGCGGGAGTCATGTAAATGAACACAGACCTGTTGCAACGCGGCCAAGCCATCAAGCTGGCGGTGTTCGATGTCGACGGCGTGCTGACCGACGGTCGCCTGTACTTCCTTGAAGACGGCAGCGAGTTCAAGACGTTCAACACCCTCGACGGCCAAGGCATCAAGATGTTGATGGCCGCCGGCGTGCAGACCGCTATCATCAGCGGGCGCAAGACCCCAGTGGTCGAGCGGCGCGCGAAGAACCTCGGCATCCCGCACCTTTACCAGGGGCGCGAAGACAAACTGGTGGTGCTGGACGAGCTTCTGGGTCAACTCAACCTAAGCTATGAACAGGTGGCCTACCTCGGCGACGACCTGCCAGACCTGCCGGTGATTCGCCGGGTCGGCCTGGGCATGGCGGTCGCCAACGCGGCCAGCTTCGTGCGCGAGCATGCCCACGGCGTCACCACGGCGCGAGGTGGCGAAGGTGCCGCCCGCGAATTCTGTGAACTGATCCTGCGCGCCCAGGGCCGCCTCGAAGCGGCCAACGCCGCCTACCTGTGAGCCATTTATGCTGAGCAAGAAGATTCGCACCATCGTGGTGTTCGGCTGTATCGCGGCGATTTTTGCCGCGGTGGGCTACTGGAACATCAGCCCCGAACGGTTTCTCGACCAGCCTGCGGCCCAGATCGAGGAAAAGATCGACTGGTACGCGACCAACACGCATACCCTGCAGTACCTGCCCGACGGCAAAGTGCAATACGAGATGACGTCCGACAAGGTCGACCACGTAAAAGCCACTGACATTACGCTGGTCACCAAGCCCGACCTGAACATGTTCCGCGGCACCGAATTTCCGTGGCACGTACAGAGCGAGCACGCCGAAGTCAATTCCGGCGGCACCGAAGTGGAACTGATCGACTCGGTGCGCGTCGCCCGAACCGACGAGAAAAACCGCACGACCATCATCACCAGCACGCGCATGACCGTGTTCCCACAGCAAGAATATGCGCAGACCGAGCAACCCGTTAGAATCGACGGCGCCGGGGGTGTGTCGACCGGCACGGGAATGAAAGCGTATTTGAAGGAAAGCAGGATACACCTGCTATCGAACGTAAGAGGACAGTATGAAGCTCGCTAAAACCCTCCCTATTTTGCTCAGTCTGGGCGCAGCACTGGGAAGCGCGAGCGCCTGGGCTCTTCCCGCCGACCGCGACCAGCCTATCCGCATCCAGGCCGACGATGCCCAGCTCGACGACAAGAATGGCGTCGCCACCTATAAAGGCGACGTGATCATCACCCAGGGCTCGATGAAGGTCACCGGCAATACCGTGACCATCACCCGCACCCCGGCCGGCGACATCGACGTGGTGACCTCGGTGGGCAACCTGGCCTATTTCGAGCAACTGCAAACCGCAGGCGATACCAAGCCAGTTCAGGGCTATGGGGTAACCATTCAATACCACGCCTCCAAGGATCGCGTGGTCCTGATCGACCGCGCCAAGGTCGTCGACAAGGACAACAACGTCACCCAGGGCGAGAAAATCGTCTACGACACCGTCAAGAAACTCGCCACCGCCGGTCGCGCCACCGGCAGCAAGGTGACCGAGCAGCGTCCGCGGATCGACATGGTGATCCAACCGAAAAAGAAAACCGACGAGCAGAAGGCCCAGTAATGGCAACTCTGAAAGCTCAGCATCTGGCCAAGAGCTACAAGAGCCGTCAAGTCGTGCGTGATGTCAGCCTGTCCATCGACAGCGGCCAGATCGTCGGCCTGCTCGGCCCCAACGGCGCGGGCAAGACCACTTGTTTCTACATGATCGTCGGCCTGGTCCAGGCCGACCAGGGTCGCGTACTGATCGATGACCTGGATGTCAGCCACCAGCCGATGCACGGCCGGGCGAAGGCAGGTATCGGCTATTTGCCGCAAGAAGCGTCGATCTTCCGCAAACTGTCGGTTGCCGACAACATCATGGCGATCCTCGAGACTCGCAAGGAACTCGACAAGGCCGGTCGCCGCCAGGAGCTGGAAAGCCTGCTGCAGGAATTCCACATCAGCCACATTCGCGACAACCTTGGCATGAGCCTGTCCGGTGGTGAGCGGCGCCGCGTGGAAATCGCCCGCGCACTGGCCACCGCACCGAAGTTCATCCTGCTCGACGAACCGTTCGCCGGCGTGGACCCCATCTCGGTGGGTGACATCAAGCAGATCATCCATCACCTCAAGGCCAAGGGGATCGGCGTGCTGATCACCGACCACAACGTGCGCGAGACGCTGGATATCTGTGAAACCGCCTACATTGTCAATGACGGCCAATTGATCGCCGAAGGTGATTCCGCCGCGATCCTGGCTAACGACCTGGTCAAGGAAGTGTACCTGGGCCACGAGTTCCGCCTGTAAGCACACGTGTCTGGCGAATTGCCCGGGCGTCGTTTAATTTTATTATGGCGACGCTCTAGGCAAACACTTCGGTTTCAGGCATATAATTTGCTTAAGTTTGGCGCCTCGGCGCCCTGTAGTGGATGGCGCATGTGCGCCGGCGAATAAGGTGTTAAGCCCCTGCCATGAAACCATCGCTAGTCTTGAGAATGGGCCAGCAGCTGACGATGACACCGCAGCTGCAACAGGCCATCCGCCTGCTCCAATTGTCGACCCTGGACCTGCAACAGGAAATCCAGGAGGCCCTGGAGTCCAATCCGATGCTCGAACGCCAGGAAGAAGGCGACGACTTCGACAATACCGACCCGCTGGCCGACAACGTCGAGCAGAAGACCAACACCGAAATTCCGGAACCGGCCTACCAGGAAACCGCCCCGACGGTGGACAACCTGGAGGATGGCGAATGGAACGAACGCATTCCCAACGAACTGCCCGTGGACACGGCCTGGGAAGACGTCTACCAGACCAGCGCCAGCAGCCTGCCGAGCAGCGATGACGACGAGTGGGACTTCACCACCCGCACCTCTGCCGGCGAAAGCCTGCAAAGCCACCTGCTGTGGCAGTTGAACCTGGCGCCGATGTCCGACACCGATCGCCTGATCGCCGTGACCCTGATCGATTGCATCAACAACCAGGGCTATCTGGACGAGACGCTCGAAGAAATCCTGGAAGCCTTCGACCCCGAGCTCGACATCGAGCTGGACGAGATCGAAGCCGTCCTCCATCGTATCCAGCAGTTCGAACCGGCCGGCATCGGCGCCCGCAACCTGGGCGAGTGCCTGTTGCTGCAACTGCGCCAGTTGTCCGCCAAGACACCGTGGCTGGCCGAAGCCAAGCGGCTGGTCACCGATTACATCGACCTGCTGGGCGGCCGCGACTACAGCCAGCTGATGCGTCGCATGAAGCTCAAGGAAGATGAGCTGCGCCAGGTCATCGAACTGGTGCAGAGCCTCAATCCGCGCCCCGGTTCGCAGATCGAATCCACCGAGCCCGAATATGTGGTCCCCGACGTGATCGTGCGCAAGCACAATGATCGCTGGCTGGTGGAACTCAACCAGGAGTCGGTGCCCAAGCTGCGGGTCAACGCCCAGTACGCCGGCTTTGTGAAACGCGCCGACACCAGCGCCGACAACACCTTCATGCGCAACCAGTTGCAGGAAGCGCGCTGGTTCATCAAGAGCCTGCAAAGCCGCAACGAAACCCTGATGAAAGTGGCCACCCAGATTGTCGAGCATCAGCGCGGCTTCCTGGAGTACGGCGACGAAGCGATGAAACCGTTGGTCCTGCATGACATTGCCGAGGCAGTGGGCATGCACGAGTCGACGATTTCCCGGGTAACCACCCAGAAATTCATGCATACCCCTCGGGGTATCTATGAATTGAAATACTTTTTCTCCAGCCATGTCAGCACCTCCGAAGGCGGCGAATGCTCGTCCACGGCCATCCGCGCGATCATCAAAAAACTGGTGGCCGCGGAAAATCAGAAAAAGCCGTTGAGTGACAGCAAGATCGCTGGTTTACTGGAGGCACAAGGCATTCAGGTGGCCCGCCGTACCGTCGCCAAATACCGCGAATCCCTCGGGATCGCGCCTTCGAGCGAACGCAAGCGGTTGATGTAACAGGCCACGCCACAGCGTTCCAGTGGCAGGTATTTCTGCCTGCCGCTTTATGCACTGGCAACGAAGGAGAAGCTGTATGCAAGTCAACATCAGTGGACACCAACTGGAAGTGACCGAACCCCTGCGCACCTACATCGGCGAAAAACTCGAACGATTGGAGAGGCATTTCGACAAGATCACCAACGTGCAAGTCACGATGAACGTCGAGAAGCTGCTGCAGAAAATCGAAGCCACGCTGCATATCCCCGGCGGAGAAGTGGTTGCCAACGCAGAGCACACAGACATGTATGCCGCGATTGACCTGCTGACCGACAAGCTGGATCGCCAACTCAAAAAGCATAAGGAAAAGACCCAGAGCCTCCTCCAGGGCGCGACCGGTCGTTAACCCCCCCAATCCATGATCCGACTAGAAACCATCCTGACCCCCGGCCGTTCCCAAGTGAACGCGCCGGGCGGCAGTAAAAAGAAAGCCCTCGAGCAAATTGCCAACCTGATCCACCGCGAGGTGCCGGATCTGGAAATGCAGGACGTCTTCGAGGCCCTGATTGCCCGTGAAAAACTCGGTTCCACCGGTTTTGGCAACGGCATCGCCATTCCCCATTGCCGTCTCAAGGGTTGTACCACGCCGATCAGCGCGCTGTTGCACCTTGAAACCGCCATAGATTTCGACGCCATCGACGGCGCTCCGGTCGACCTGCTGTTTGTATTGCTGGTACCGGAAGCGGCGACCGATGCGCACCTTGAGCTGCTGCGCCAGATTGCCAGCATGCTGGACCGCAAGGAAGTGCGCGAAAAACTGCGCAGCGCAGCGAGTAACGAAGCTCTGTACCAGGTAGTCCTGGACGAGCAGAACGGTCATTAAACATGCGCATGATCATTGTCAGTGGCCGCTCCGGCTCCGGTAAAAGCACGGCCCTCGCCGTGCTTGAGGACAGCGGCTACTATTGCATCGACAATTTGCCCGCCGGCCTGTTGCCGGAACTGGCCGAGCGCGCCCTGATCCACACCGAACTGGCGCAACCACTGGTGGCGGTGTCCATCGATGCGCGTAACCTGCCAAGCCACCTGTCGCGTTTTCCTGAACTGCTCGAGGAAGTGCGCAGCCGGCATATCCAGTGCGACGTGCTGTACCTGGATGCCGATGAAGAAACACTGCTCAAGCGTTTCTCCGAAACCCGCCGGCGTCACCCGCTGAGCAATGCCAACCGCTCCCTGGCCGAAGCCATCGAGGATGAAAGCCAGCTACTGGGGCCGATTGCCGACCTGGCGGACCTGAAGGTCAACACCACGCACCTGAACCTGTATCAGTTGCGCGACACGATCAAGCTGCGCCTGCTCAACCAGCCTGAGCCGGGCACGGCGTTCCTGGTGGAGTCGTTCGGTTTCAAGCGTGGCATGCCCGTAGACGCCGACTTGGTGTTCGATGTGCGCTGCCTGCCCAATCCTTACTGGAAACCGGAATTGCGCGAGCAGTCCGGGCTCGACCAACCGGTGATCGACTACCTGGCCGCCCAGCCGGATGTCGAGGAAATGTACCAGGACATCTCCAGCTACCTGCTCAAATGGCTGCCCCGCTTTGCCGCGAGCAACCGCGCCTATGTCACGATCGCCATCGGTTGTACTGGCGGCCATCACCGCTCCGTCTACCTGACCGAACGCCTGGGTCAACTCCTGCAACAATCCCTGAAGAACGTCCAGGTTCGCCACCGCGACCTCAGCTAAAGGATTCACATCGCGATGCCTGCTCAGGAAATTGAAATCATCAACAAGCTGGGTTTGCATGCCCGAGCGTCGGCCAAGTTCGTCGGCGTCGCGGGCCAGTTCAAAGACACTACCATCAGGGTTGGCCGCACACCCGAAACTGCGGTCGACGGTAAAAGCATCATGGCGATGATGATGCTCGCCGCCGGCAAGGGCACCAAGATCCATCTAAGCACCGAAGGTGAACAGGCGCAGGAAGCGATGGATGCGCTGGTGGACCTGATCAACCGATACTTCGACGAAGGCGAGTAACTGCCCCAGGACTTGAGTCGGGCTTGTTGTGGCGAGGGAGCTTGCTCCCGCTGGGCCGCGAAGCGACCCCAAAATCTTACGGTCGCTGCGCAACCGAGCGGGAGCAAGCTCCCTCGCCACAAAAGCGCGCTCGCCACAGGATTTTCGGGTAAAAAAAAAGGCGCGTCATCACATAGATGACGCGCCTTTTTTACTGGCTGAGCGTTAGCTACCCGCCACCGTCATCCGCTCGATCAACACCGAACCGGTGCGGATGTTGCTGCGCAATTCCAGATCGTTGCCCACGGCCACGATCTGCTTGAACATGTCGCGCATGTTCCCGGCGATGGTCACTTCCTGGACTGGGAACTGGATCTCGCCGTTCTCGACCCAGAAACCCGCCGCGCCACGGGAATAGTCTCCGGTGACCATGTTCAGGCCGTGGCCCATCAGTTCGGTCACCAGCAGGCCCCGGCCCATGCGTCGCAGCAAGGCGGCCTGGTCTTCTTCGCCATGGGTCACGAACAGGTTATGCACGCCGCCGGCATTGGCGGTGCTCGGCATGCCGAGCTTGCGACCCGAATAGGTGCCGAGGATGTAGGACACCAACTCGCCGTTTTCCACGAACGGCTTGGCGTAGGTAGCCAGGCCATCGCCGTCGAACGCGGAGCTGCCCATGGCCTGCATCAGGTGCGGACGCTCGTCGATGGTCATCCACTCCGGGAACAGTTTCTGGCCCAGCGCGCCCTCGAGGAACGACGACTTGCGGTACAGGTTGCCGCCGGACACCGCCGACAGGAAGCTGCCAAACAAGCCACCGGCCAGCTCGGCCGAAAACAGCACCGGCACTTCGCAGGTCGGCACCGGCCGCGCGCCCAGGCGGCTGGCCGCCCGTTGCGCGGCTTTCTGGCCAATGCTCACCGGGTCCGCCAGCAAGGTGCCCTGGCGGTTTACGTCGTACCAGTAATCGCGCTGCATCTGGCCGTTGGCTTCGGCGATCATCACGCAACTGAGACTGTGGCGGGTCGATGCATAACCGCCGATGAAACCGTGGCTGTTGCCATAGACCCGGCAGCCCTGGTGGGTATTGAGCGTCGTGCCGTCGGCGTTCTTGATCCGGCTGTCAGCTTCGAATGCCGCGGCTTCGCAACGCAGTGCCTGTTCGATGGCCTGCTCGGGGGTGATGTCCCAGGCGTGGAACAGGTCGAAGTCGCGCAGCTCCTTGCACATCAGCGCGGCATCGGCCAGGCCCGAGGCTTCGTCTTCGGAGGTGTGCTTGGCAATCGCCAGTGCCGCGGCAACGGTTTCGCGAATGGCCTCCGGGCCGCTCGCCGAAGTGCTGGCCGAGCCCTTGCGCTGGCCCACGTACAAGGTGATGCCAAAGCCCTGGTCGCGATTGAATTCGACGGTTTCCACCTCGCGCTGGCGCACCGATGTCGACAGGCCCTGTTCCAGGGACACCGCCACTTCACAGGCACTGGCGCCCTGGCGCTTGGCCTCGGCAAGGATCTGCTCGACTTGTTCCTGCAGTGCCGGCAATGCTTGCGGGCCGACGCTTTGAACTGCACTCATGGTGTTCTCCACTCAAATTCTGCTTTCGGTGATGGCCTTCGAGCGACCGGGCCGGACAAGCGGCCCCCGACTGGTTATCATGGCGGCGTTTCTTTGCGGACTGCCACCATGGTTGATTCTTACGACGACTCCCTCTACGAGGGTGAAAAAAGCAAATCCCAGGTCAAACGCGAGCTGCATGCTCTGGTTGACCTCGGCGAGCGCCTGACAACACTCAAGCCTGACTTGCTGGCAAAACTGCCATTGACCGACGCCTTGCGCCGGGCACTGGCCGATGCGCCCAAGCACACCGCGAATATCGCGCGTAAACGGCACCTGCAATTCATCGGCAAACTGATGCGCGATCAGGACACTGACGCCATCCTGGTCCTGCTCGATCAACTCGATGCCTCCACCCGGCAGTACAACGAACGTTTCCACAACCTGGAGCGCTGGCGCGATCGCTTGATCGCAGGCGACGACGGCACCCTGGAAAAATTCGTCATCGACTACCCCGAGGCTGATCGTCAGCAATTGCGCTCCCTGATCCGTCAGGCCCAGCACGAACTGGCGCAGAACAAGCCACCGGCCTCGAGCCGTAAAATCTTCAAGTACATCCGTGAGCTGGACGAAACCCAACGCGGCCTGCGCTGAGTTCCATCCGCTCTGTAGGAGCTGCCGCAGGCTGCGATCTTTTGATCTTTCGCTCTTTCGCTTGGGACCCAAGTGTCTGGGGAAAGATCGCAGCCTCGTTGCACTCGACAGCTCCTACACAGCTCCTACACAGCTTCTACATGGATCGTGTACATCCTTAAGCGCCCGTGCCACCCACGGTAATCGCATCGATCTTCAGGGTCGGCTGGCCAACGCCCACCGGCACCGATTGCCCATCCTTGCCGCACGTGCCCACACCGCTGTCCAGCGCCAGGTCGTTACCGACCATCGACACCTTGCTCATCGCCTCCGGCCCGTTGCCGATCAGGGTCGCGCCCTTGACCGGTGCGGTGATCTTGCCGTCTTCGATCAGGTAGGCCTCGCTGGTGGAGAACACGAACTTGCCGCTGGTGATGTCCACCTGGCCGCCGCCGAGGTTCGCGCAATAGATGCCTTTTTTCACCGAGGCGATGATTTCCGCCGGATCGCTTTGGCCACCGAGCATGTAGGTGTTGGTCATGCGCGGCATCGGCAGGTGCGCGTAGGATTCACGACGACCGTTGCCTGTACGGGCCACGCCCATCAGCCGGGCATTGAGCTTGTCTTGCATGTAGCCCTTGAGCACGCCGTTCTCGATCAGGGTGGTGCATTCGGTCGGGGTGCCTTCATCGTCGACGCTCAGGGAGCCACGACGCCCGGCCAGGGTGCCGTCATCGACAATGGTGCAGAGTTTCGAGGCGACCATTTCCCCCATGCGCCCACTGTAGGCCGAGCTGCCCTTGCGGTTGAAATCGCCTTCCAGGCCGTGGCCGACTGCTTCGTGCAGCAGCACGCCGGACCAACCGGACCCCAGCACCACCGGCAACGTACCGGCTGGGGCCGGAATGGCCTCCAGGTTGACCAGCGCCTGGCGCAGCGCTTCGCGGGCGTAGCCCATGGCGCGGTCTTCGCTGAGGAAATAACGGTAGTCGGTGCGCCCGCCGCCGCCATGGCCGCCGCGTTCGCGGCGACCGTTCTGCTCGACGATCACGCTGACGTTGAACCGCACCAGCGGCCGCACGTCCGCCGCCAGGCCGCCGTCGGTGGACGCCACCAGGATCCGTTCCCAGACCCCGGCCATGCTGACCGACACCTGCTGGATGCGCGGGTCGAGGGCGCGAGTGGCGACATCGATGCGCTTGAGCAGCTCGACTTTCTCGGCGCGGCTCATGACTTCCAGCGGGTTATCCGGCGCATACAACTGCGCCACGTCCTGGCTGCTGAACGCCTGGACCGTGCCGTTCTGCCCGGCGCGGGAGATCGAGCGGGCCGCACGGGCCGCAGCGCCAAGGGCTTCGAGGGTGATGGCGTTGCTGTAGGCAAAACCGGTCTTTTCACCGGACTGGGCGCGCACGCCCACGCCCTGGTCAAGGTTGAAACTGCCTTCCTTGACGATGCCGTCTTCCAGCGACCAGGACTCGGAGATCTGCCCCTGGAAATACAGGTCGGCCGCATCGATGCCCGGGCCGGCCAGGTCGCCCAGCACGCCTTGCAGGCTGTCGAGGGTCACGCCGCCGGGGGCTAGAAGGTGTTCACTGACTGAGGACAACAACCCGCTCATATGATTTACGCCTTGAATTCGTCGTCTTGGACAGGCCGCTGTCGAGCGCCCTGCGAGAAAAAGCGCCGATGGCTAGCCACCGGCATGCGCGCCCGGATGGACGCCTGTTCGCTGCTGTCGCGCTCGGCCAGCAGCACGGCCTCACCTTGATCCTGTTGTGCCAGCACACGGCCCCACGGGTCGACAATCGCGGCATGGCCAAAGGTCTCCCGCGGCCCCGGATGCACGCCGCCCTGGGCGGCCGCCAGCACGTAGCACTGGGTCTCGATGGCCCGGGCGCGAATCAGCACGTCCCAATGGGCCGCGCCGGTTACTGCGGTAAACGCCGACGGCGCCGTGATCAGTTCGGCCCCGGCAGCCCGCAGCTCGCTGTAGAGCTCCGGGAATCGCAAGTCGTAACAGACCGTCAGGCCCACCCGGCCCACGGGGGTATCGGCAACCACCACGTTAGCGCCATAAGCATAGTCATCCGACTCGCGATAGCGCCCGCGATTGTCCGCCACATCCACATCGAACAGGTGCAGCTTGTCGTAGCGCGCCACGATCTGGCCCTGATCGTCGACCAGCAACGAACAGGCATGGGACCTAGCCTCGGGCTGGTCCACCGGTGGTAACGGCAACGTGCCGGCCACAATCCATAACTTGAGGTCTCGGGCGACCTGTTTCAACCAGGGCAGGATCGGTCCCTGACCAAAGGCTTCGGCACGACCGATATCGGCAATGTCCCGCCGTCCCATCGCGGCGAAATTCTCCGGCAGCACGGCCAGCCTGGCGCCGCTTGCCGCAGCCTGCTCCAGCAGCACGCGGGCACGGGCCAGGTTGGCGAGCACATCGCTCTGGCTGACCATTTGAATCACTGCGACTGGCATGACAGTTCCCCGTTGTTTGGCAGTGCCCTTTGTGGGAGCGAGCTTGCTCGCGATGGCGGTGTATCAGTCAACACACATGTTAGATGTACCGGCCTCATCGCGAGCAAGCTCGCTCCCACAGGGGTTATCGCATCACCTGTCAGAATGGCTTGTCGAAGGTGATCTTCGGCTCTTTCCACGGTCCCTTGACGTCGTATCTTACGCTGGCAAAGCGCGCCACGCGGTCACCGATCAGTTTATCGATCAGAAACAGCGCCCCACCCACCGCCGGTGCGCCAACGATCAGCGCGGCGATTGGCAGGTTGTTGGTCACCGGCAGCGTTACCAGGAGCTTGGCGTCGACCCGGTCGGCGACCATGTCCAGCGTGCCGTTGAGTTCCAGGTTGCTCGACGGCCCGGTCAGGGTAATGGGCTCGCGGGTCACGTACACCCCGTCGCTCGCCACCAACAGCCCTTTGACCCGGTCGTAGCTCAGGCCCTTGCCGAACAGGTCGGAGAAGTCCAGGCGCAAGCGTCGGCCAATGGAGTTGAAATTCAGAAGGCCAAATACCCGCAACGCCTGGGCGCTGCCTTCCACTTCGACAAACTGGCCCTTGCTCAACGACGCATCGAGGCTGCCGGAAAAGCGCTTGGTGGCGACCCACGCCGGCGAGCCGGGCCAGCGGCCGTCGACATCCAGGCGGAATGTCTGGCTGGTCACGCTCGGGGCATAACCCCAGTTCTTGAGCACGTCGCCCAGATTCTTGCCGCTGATACGGCCCTTGTACCAACTGCTGGTGGAACCGGGCGCGCCTTCCCAACCGCCACTGCCGTTCAACACCATGCCCTTGAGGCCCATGTCCAGATCGTTCAGCGCGATGCCCTTGGCGGTCGGCCGCACTTTCAACGACCACGCTCCGATCAGGTCAGGACCCTGGAACAGTTGGTCGATGGCAATATCCATCGCCGGGATTTTGCCGGGATCGACCGACGCCAACGGGTCCGGAGCGTTTTCATCCGCCTGGACCGTCGGGTCTGTGGCCGGCAGGCGCACATAATCAAGCTTGATACCAATCGGGGCGGCCTTCGCATCCGGCAGGCTGACATTGCCCTTGGCCTGCTGGCTGTCGAGCCGCAAGGCCCAGGCGTCCGGCTTGCGGTCCAGTTGCACCGATGCCTGGTCCAGGGTCGTGCCCATGGCCGTGAGCTTGCCGACCGTCAGATCGACGCTGCTGAGCAGTTGCTTGGCACTGCCGCCCGGATCCTGGCCCGCGTATTTGGTCACCAAGTCCTGCCAGGGGCTCACGTCCAGTTCCGACAGTGTGCCGCGCAGTCGCAGTCCCTTGGCCCCGGGCAGAACGGCATCGCCGGTACCCAGCAACAGTTCGCCACGACCGTCGGCGACGTTTCCGCTTGGCGCGGCGTAAGTGAAACTGGCCAGGTCGCCATAATCGACCCAATAACGCCGCTCCGGCCCTTGCAGGGTCATGCGAAACAGCGTGTCGCGCCCGACATCGGCAGCCATGCCGAAGGGTGCCGGCAAGTCCACCGCCACGCCCTTGAGGTTGGAACTGACCGACAACTGGCTGTCGGCACCGTCGAGGATCACTTGCAACTGGTAGGGCACGACACCGGATACCGGCAATGGCTGGGTGACATTCAGCCAACTGGTGAGTTTCTTGACCTCCACCTGCCCGGACGCGGTGACCCGGGTGTTGAGCGCACCAGCGCGGCCCTCGGCGAAAATCTGCGCGGTCACGGGCCGGTCGAATGCCCGGGCACTGATGCCCTTGCCGCTCAAGCCCTTGTTGCTATCGAAGCGGAAATCGCCCTTGAGTTGGGTCAGCTCCAGCGCCGGCTCGCTGAGCTTGAGACGGGCCTTGTCGGTGGCGAAGTCCACCAGGATCTTCGGTTGCTCGCCTTTGACCAGGGGGATGTCGAGCTTCACGCTGCCTTGCAGGTCGCCCTCGCCTTCCCAGCCGGCGAACGTCTCGGCGGTCCCGATCGGTGCGGTCTGGAGGATCTTCAGACCGTCACCCAGTCCGCCGGCGAACCCGCCGTCCAGCAGCAGATGAGAACTCTGCCCGCTGGGTACATGGGGAATATTCACCGACACATCCTTGACCTGGGTCTGGAGCAGCTGACCCTGGCTGGCGTAGATGCGCACGCCGCTGTCCTCGACGAAGACATCGCCGCTGACCTTGCTGACCGAAGGCCAGCCCGGTTGGAACGCCAGTTCGGCATCATGCACCTTGAAAAACAGGCTGATGCTGCGCGCCGCATCCTCCGCACCGTGATTGAGCGAGCCTTGATACTGGAAGAAGCCCTCGTCCACCGCGCCCTTGACGATGGCCGTGCGCAGCCACTCATCCAGCGCCGGGCTGAGGACCGCCGGCAGGTACTTGGCGGTGTAGCGCCCGTCACCGTCCACCAGGCCGACCCGCAGGTCCATGTAGTCTTCCTGGCTGTGGTCGAAATGCAGGCGGATCAGGAAGTCGCCGGCAATCCGGCCCTCCTCGCCCAACACCTTCAAATAGGGCGCGATCAGGGTGAAACCTTGCTTGTCGAGCTTCCAGGTCAGCCGGGCGTTGGCCTGCAGGTACTGCCAGGGCTTGGCGAAAATCGGGTCCAGGTGCAGGGAAAAATCCTTGCTGTCCATGCGCAGCTCGCCGCCACCGAGGTCGCCGCTCAGGCTCCCCGAGACATTGCGCGCAGCCGGGGCACCGCGATAGGCATCAAAGCCCACGGTGTCCAGGTTGGTGGCGAAGCTGATTTTCTGGTCACCGGTGTTCTGTGGCCGGTAGTCCAGCAGCACGTTGCGCAGGCCGCCGGTCACCTTGAGGCGGGCGATGGTCGTCGCCAGGCCTTCGGGCAACGGTGCCAGGGCATTGAGCAAAGGCGTCAACGGGGTCAAGTCGAGGCGGTCGGCCTGCAGGTGCCAGCGCTCCTCGGCCTGTTCGGTGGCAGCACTCTGTTGCAGTTGCAGGCGTGATTCCCAGCGGGTTTCGCCCAGGTTCATCGCCAGGGAATCGAAGGTTGCGGTAAATCCCTGGTCGCCACGCTGGAAATACCCATTGAGCGCCAGGTTATGGATCTGCACCGGCTTGCGCTCGGCGTAGCCACCCAGGATGTCAGGAGCATTCAAGCGCATGGCGGCGCTTTGCACCGTGCCGTCCCCCCAACTCAGCCAGAACTCGCCACCGGCCTTGATCCGGGAAAAATTCCATTGCTGGGTCAGGCGTTTGGGCAGCCATTTGGACCAGTCGCTTTGCGGCAGGCTCAGGTACGCATCGGCCTGGCCATTCTTCCAGTCGCTGGCGCGGACACGGGTGCGCAGGTTGATCGCCACCGGCTGACCGTCAGGCAGGGTCAAGCGCACGTCCAGCCGTTGGCGGGTGGCGCCGGTGCGCAGGCTCAAACCGACGTAGGTGAGGGTCAGCGGTGGTTGCTCAAGGGGCTGCAAGGTCACCTGGCTGTCGAGCAGCGAGAACTTGGAAACCACCTGCATACGTTCGAGCAGTTGCTGCGGATCGAGGGGTTGATCGTCCTGCACCGGCAGGCCTTCCAGGGCCCACTTGCCGTCGGCGCCCTCCTTGAGGCTGATCTTCAGGCCGCTGACTTCCAGGTGGGCAATGCGCACCTGACGTGCCAGCAGGCTGTCCCACAGGTCAGGCACGGCCCGCACCTGATCCAGGTGCAAGGCATTGGGGCCTTCGCCGACCACCACGTCCCGCGCCGCCAGGATCGGCGCCAGGGCGCTCCAGCTACCGTCGAGGCTTCCGATGTGCACAGGCCTGCCCAAGGCGACGCTGGCCCGGGCCTCGACCTCGGCGCGGTATTCGGCCACCAGCGGGGTCAGCTCGCGACCGAGGCTGACGTACAACGCCAGCAGCACCAGCAGCAGCGCGCACAACCCCAGCCCCCAGCGAGTCACCGCCGCCAAAATGCGTGTCAGACGCTCCATGTCAGTGGGCTCCCCTGGCAAAGATAATCAAATCCGCGGGCCCGCCGCTTCCCAAGCTCTTCAGAGCAACACCACGTCGTATTGTTCCTGGGAATACATGGTTTCCACCTGGAAGCGAATCGTGCGTCCGATAAACGCTTCCAGCTCCGCGACATTGCCTGACTCCTCGTCGAGCAGGCGATCCACCACTTTCTGGTTCGCCAACACTCTATAGCCAGTCGCCTGATAGGCGCGCGCCTCCCGGAGGATTTCCCGGAAGATTTCGTAACACACGGTTTCCGGGGTCTTGAGCTTGCCACGGCCCTGGCAACTGCTGCACGGCTCGCACAGCACCTGTTCGAGGCTTTCGCGGGTGCGCTTGCGGGTCATCTGCACCAGGCCCAGCTCGGTGATACCGATGATGTTGGTCTTGGCGTGGTCGCGTTCGAGTTGTTTTTCCAGGGTCCGCAGCACCTGGCGCTGGTGCTCTTCATCTTCCATGTCGATGAAGTCGATGATGATGATCCCACCCAGGTTGCGCAGGCGCAGTTGCCGGGCAATGGCGGTGGCGGCTTCCAGGTTGGTCTTGAAGATGGTTTCTTCCAGGTTGCGATGGCCGACGAACGCCCCGGTGTTGACGTCGATGGTGCTCATGGCCTCGGCCGGATCCACCACCAGGTAGCCGCCGGACTTGAGCGGCACCTTGCGCTCCAGGGCCTTCTGGATTTCATCTTCGACGCCGTACAGGTCGAAAATCGGCCGTTCGCCAGGATAATGCTCGAGGCGGTCGGCGATTTCCGGCATCAGTTCGGCGACGAACTGCGTGGTCTTCTGGAAAGTTTCCCGGGAGTCGATGCGGATTTTCTCGATCTTGGGGCTGACCAGGTCGCGCAAGGTCCGCAGCGCCAGGCCCAGGTCTTCGTAGATCACGCTGGGGGTGGCAATGGTCTTGATCTGCGCGGCGATCTGGTCCCAGAGCCTGCGCAGGTAGCGGATGTCCATGAGGATCTCATCGGCCCCGGCCCCTTCGGCGGCGGTGCGCAGGATAAAACCACCGGCTTCCTTGATGCCTTCTTTTTCCACGCAGTCGCTGACCACCTGCTTGAGGCGCTCGCGCTCGGCTTCGTCTTCGATCTTCAGGGAAATGCCGACGTGGGCGGTGCGCGGCATGTACACCAGGTAGCGCGACGGAATCGACAGTTGCGTGGTCAGGCGCGCGCCCTTGGAGCCGATGGGGTCCTTGGTGACCTGCACCACCAGGCTCTGACCTTCATGCACCAGCGCGCTGATGCTCTCCACGGCCGGCCCTTCGCGCATGGAAATTTCCGACGCATGGATGAATGCCGCGCGGTCCAGGCCGATGTCGACGAAGGCCGCCTGCATGCCCGGCAGCACCCGCACCACCTTGCCTTTATAGATATTGCCGACGATGCCACGCTTTTGCGTGCGCTCGACGTGGACCTCTTGCAGAACACCGTTTTCAACCACCGCCACGCGCGATTCCATCGGCGTGATGTTGATCAGAATCTCTTCACTCATGGCAGGGTCTCGTTCAGGCATGTTCACGATTATGGCCGCATCAAGTCAGACGGCGCTCAGCGCGCGCTCAAGGTTTGCCAACAGGGTATGCCGAAATGGCCCAGTAGTTCTGCGGTTTCGCACAGCGGCAGGCCGACCACGGCTGAATAACTGCCTTCAAGCCCGGCAACGAACACCGCGCCCAGCCCCTGGATACCATAGCCGCCGGCCTTGTCCCGGGGTTCGCCACTGGCCCAGTAGGTCGCCGCTTCCTGTTTCGTGATCGAACGAAAACGTACCCGGCTGCGCACAACCCGGGATTCGCAACGCTGCCCATCCATCAGGGCAATGGCGGTCAATACCTCATGTTCACGACCGGACAGGCTCAAGAGCATCGTCATGGAATCGGCCTGGTCCACGGGCTTACCGAGAATGAGTCCGTCCAGTACCACAGCCGTATCGGCGCCCAACACGCAGCCATCCACGCCGGCGTCCAGGGCTCGCCGACCCGCCTCGGCCTTGCCGCGCGCCAAGCGCTCGACATAGGCCGACGGGGTTTCGTGGTCCAGGGGAGTTTCGTCGATGTCCGCGCCGACGGCGGTAAAGGGCACGCCGATCTGCGTGAGCAGTTCACGCCGACGCGGCGAGCCTGAGGCGAGGTAAAGCGGTTTCATCAAGACATCTCCCGCTCAAAGCACAGACTTCCAAAGGCAAACAGCTTTTGTGGCGAGGGAGCTTGCTCCCGCTCGGTTGCGTAGCGACCGTAAAAATCGGGGCCGCTACGCAGCCCAGCGGGAGCAAGCTCCCTCGCCACAGGGATGTAAGTCATCAAAAAAAGTGTCGATATCCTGAGCGAATCAGTTGATTTTGAAACGCAGGCGCAGGCCACGCAAACCGAAGCTGACCCATGGCCAGAGCAGGGCACTGACCAAGGCAGGCAAGACCAGCGCCAGGGTCGGCTGGCGATTGCCGGTCAGCGCGCTGAGCCACAATTGCACCAGTTGTGCCAGGCCGAAGATCACCAGGATCACCAGGCACTGCTGCCACATGGGGAACATCCGCAGGCGTTGTTGCAGCGACAGCACCAGGAAGGTGATCAGCGTCAGGATCAGCGCGTTCTGCCCCAGCAACGTGCCATACAGCACGTCCTCGGCCAGGCCCAGGCACCAGGCGGTGACCATGCCGACCTTGTGCGGCAAGGCCAGCGCCCAGAAAGCCAGCAACAGGGCCAGCCACAGTGGGCGCAGGATTTCCATGAACTGCGGCAGCGGCGAAACGCTGAGCAACAGGCCGATGGCGAAGGTCAGCCAGACCATCCAGCCGTTACCGGATTGGGTACTGCTCATTCTTCTCGTGCTCCCCTGGGGGCTGGCGCGGTGGCCGGCGTGGAGGCTGGCGGCTTGGCGGCGGGCCGGCCTGGCTGAGCAGGCTGCGCGGCGGGCGCGTGGGTGGCCGAGCGGGTCGGTTTCACAGCAGGCGCGGCGGGTGCGGTGGCCGGGGTTGCCGCCGGCGTGGTGGCCGGAACCGTCGTCGCGGGTGCAGGCACTGGTGGTTTTGGCACCGTGGCAGGAACAGGCGCCGGCGCTGCTGTCGCCGGGGCAGCCGACTCGGCGCCCTGCCGGTCCTGGGCTTCCTGGGCCACGGCGGCGTCGTTGGCACGCTCTTCGGGCGTCCGGTTGTCGCTGAATACCAGCAGCAGGTAGCGGCTGCGATTCAATGCAGCCGTCGGCACCGCGCGAACGATGGCAAACGGCTGGCCGGAGTCATGGATGACTTCCTTGACCGTCGCCACTGGATAACCGGCCGGGAAGCGCTGGCCAAGACCGGAGCTGACCAGCAGGTCGCCTTCCTTGATATCGGCGGTATCGGCCACGTGGCGCAGTTCCAGGCGTTCCGGGTTGCCGGTGCCGCTGGCAATCGCGCGCAAGCCGTTGCGATTGACCTGCACGGGAATGCTGTGGGTGGTATCGGTCAGCAGCAACACCCGGGAGGTGTAGGGCATCAGCTCCACCACCTGGCCCATCAGGCCCCGGGCATCGAGCACCGGCTGGCCGAGGACGACGCCGTCGCGCTCGCCCTTGTTGATGATGATGCGGTGGGTGAAGGGGTTGGGGTCCATGCCGATCAACTCGGCCACTTCGACCTTCTCGTTGACCAGCGCCGAAGAATTGAGCAACTCGCGCAGCCGCACGTTCTGCTCGGTGAGGGCCGCCAGCTTCTGCATGCGCCCCTGCAACAGCAGGTTTTCGGTCTTGAGTTTTTCGTTTTCGGCGACCAGCTCGGTCCGGCTGCCAAACTGGCTGGCCACACCTTGCCACAAGCGCTGCGGCAGGTCGGTGATCCAGTAGGACTCCATCAACACCAGCGACATCTGGCTGCGTACAGGCTTGAGCAGCGTGAAGCGGGCATCGACCACCATCAGCGCGACCGAGAGCACGGTCAGCACCAGCAGGCGCACACCCAATGAGGGGCCTTTGGCGAAAAGCGGTTTAATAGGCCGCTCCTCCCAGGCAAATGTTTTCTTTATTCATACGGCATCAAACCGGCCTGGATACGAATGACAGAAGATAAACGCCAACGGGCAGCACTGCAAAGTGCTGCCCGGGAGCGAACAACATAGACGATCCAGCCAACTTATTCGCTGGAGAGCAGGTCCATGGTGTGCTTGTCCATCATTTCCAATGCACGGCCACCGCCGCGTGCAACACAGGTCAACGGGTCTTCGGCAACAATCACCGGCAGCCCGGTTTCCTGGGCCAGCAGCTTGTCGAGGTCACGCAGCAGCGCGCCACCACCGGTCAACACCAGGCCGCGCTCGGCGATGTCCGACGCCAGCTCCGGCGGCGACTGCTCCAGGGCGCTCTTGACGGCCTGGACGATGGTCGCCAGCGACTCTTGCAGCGCTTCGAGCACTTCGTTGGAGTTGAGGGTAAAGGCCCGTGGAACGCCTTCGGCCAGGTTGCGACCGCGCACGTCGACTTCACGCACTTCACCGCCTGGGTAGGCCGTGCCGATTTCCTGCTTGATGCGCTCGGCGGTGGATTCGCCGATCAGGCTGCCGTAGTTGCGACGCACGTAGGTGATGATCGCTTCGTCGAAACGGTCGCCGCCCACACGTACGGATTCGGCGTAGACCACACCGTTGAGGGAAATCAGCGCGATTTCAGTGGTACCACCACCGATGTCGACGACCATCGAGCCGCGGGCCTCTTCCACCGGCAGGCCGGCACCGATGGCAGCAGCCATTGGCTCTTCGATCAGGAACACTTCACGGGCACCGGCGCCGAGGGCCGATTCACGGATAGCGCGTCGCTCTACCTGGGTGGACTTGCATGGAACGCAGATCAGCACACGAGGGCTGGGCTGCAGGAAGCTGTTTTCGTGAACCTTGTTGATGAAGTACTGCAGCATCTTTTCGCAGACGCTGAAGTCGGCGATCACGCCGTCCTTCATTGGGCGAATGGCCGCGATGTTGCCCGGTGTACGGCCCAGCATGCGCTTGGCTTCCGTACCGACAGCCACGACACTTTTCTGGTTACCGTGGGTGCGGATGGCCACGACCGAGGGTTCATTCAGGACGATACCGCGCTCGCGCACGTAAATAAGGGTGTTGGCAGTGCCCAGGTCAATGGAAAGATCGCTGGAAAACATGCCACGCAGTTTCTTGAACATGGGAAAGGGACCCTAGGCAACGCGTGGGTAAAAAAGTGCGGCAAACTCTAACAACGACAGGGATTTTGGGCAAGGCGCCAATATGTTAAATTGGCCGCTTTTCTGTGCACCAAACCCCACAATCGCGGGTATAGACCCGTAGAAATGCGGTAGTGTTCCGACAATCTAACACACGGACAGACTGCGTCCGTTTTGTTTTCCACTGGAGAATCCCATGGCGCTTGAACGCTCCGACGTGGAAAAAATCGCTCATCTGGCCTGTCTGGGCCTCAATGAAGCCGATCTTCCACACATCACTTCTGCCCTGAACAGCATTCTGGGGCTGGTCGACGAGATGCAGGCGGTCAATACCGACGGTATCGAACCACTGGCACACCCACTGGAAGCCAGCCAGCGCCTGCGCGCCGACGTCGTGACCGAGTCCAATCACCGCGAGGCCTACCAGTCCATCGCACCAGCGGTCGAAAACGGCCTGTACCTGGTTCCGAAAGTCATCGACTAAAGGGAAAGAGCCTCTCATGCATCACATGACCCTGGCCGAGATCGCCCGCGGACTCGCCGATAAAAAGTTTTCTTCCGAAGAGCTGACCCAAGTCCTGCTGGCGCGCATCGCCCAGCTCGATCCACAGCTCAACAGCTTCATCAGCCTCACCCAGGAGCTGGCCCTGAGCCAGGCCAAGGCCGCGGACGCCCGGCGCGCCAACGGTGAAACCGGCGCCCTGCTCGGTGCGCCGATTGCCCACAAAGACCTGTTCTGCACCCAAGGCATCCGTACCAGCTGCGGCTCGAAGATGCTCGACAACTTCAAGGCCCCGTACGATGCCACCGTGGTCGCCAAGCTGGCCGCCGCCGGCACCGTGACCCTGGGCAAGACCAACATGGACGAATTCGCCATGGGCTCGGCCAACGAGTCGAGCTACTACGGCGCGGTGAAAAACCCGTGGAACCTGGAACACGTACCGGGCGGCTCGTCCGGTGGTTCCGCCGCCGCCGTGGCCGCGCGCCTGTTGCCGGCGGCCACGGCCACCGACACCGGTGGCTCGATTCGCCAGCCGGCGGCGTTCACCAACCTCACTGGCCTGAAGCCGACCTACGGCCGCGTCTCGCGCTGGGGCATGATCGCCTACGCCTCCAGCCTCGACCAGGGTGGCCCGCTGGCCCGCACCGCCGAAGACTGCGCGATCCTGCTGCAAGGCATGGCCGGCTTCGACCCGAACGACTCCACCAGCATCGATGAGCCAGTGCCGGACTACAGCGCCAGCCTCAATGGCTCGCTGCAAGGCCTGCGCATCGGCGTGCCGAAGGAATACTTCAGCGCCGGTCTCGACCCGCGCATCGCCGAACTGGTCCACAACAGCGTCAAGGCGCTGGAGAAGCTCGGCGCCGTCATCAAGGAAATCAGCCTGCCGAACATGCAGCACGCGATTCCCGCGTACTACGTGATCGCCCCGGCGGAAGCGTCCTCGAACCTGTCGCGTTTCGACGGCGTGCGCTTCGGCTATCGCTGCGAGAACCCGGAAAACCTGATGGACCTGTACAAGCGCTCCCGTGGCGAAGGCTTCGGTGCCGAAGTGCAGCGCCGGATCATGGTCGGCGCCTACGCGTTGTCCGCCGGCTACTACGATGCCTACTACCTCAAGGCGCAGAAAATCCGCCGCTTGGTGAAGAACGACTTCATGGCCGCCTTCAACGAGGTCGACATCATCCTCGGCCCGACCACGCCAAACCCGGCCTGGAAACTCGGCGCCAAGAACAGTGACCCGGTCGCCGAGTACCTGGAAGACGTCTACACCATCACCGCCAACCTCGCCGGCTTGCCGGGCCTGTCCATGCCGGCCGGTTTCGTCGATGGCCTGCCGGTGGGCGTGCAGTTGCTCGCGCCGTATTTCCAGGAAGGCCGCCTGCTCAACGTGGCGCACCAGTATCAGTTGAACACTGACTGGCACACCCGCACCCCAACCGGCTTCTGAGGAGAAACACATGCAATGGGAAGTCGTGATCGGGCTGGAGATTCATACCCAGCTCACCACCCGGTCGAAAATCTTTTCCGGTAGCTCCACCACGTTCGGCTCCGAGCCCAACACCCAGGCCAGCCTGGTCGACTTGGGCATGCCCGGCGTGCTGCCGGTGCTCAACGCCGAAGCGGTGCGCATGGCGGTGATGTTCGGCCTGGCGATTGACGCCGAGATCGGCCAGCACAACGTGTTCGCCCGCAAGAACTACTTTTACCCGGACCTGCCCAAGGGCTACCAGATCAGCCAGATGGAATTGCCGATCGTCGGCAAGGGCCACCTGGACATCGCCCTTGAAGATGGCACGGTCAAGCGCGTCGGCATCACCCGGGCGCACCTGGAAGAAGACGCCGGCAAGAGCCTGCACGAAGAATTCAACGGCGCCACCGGCATCGACCTGAACCGCGCCGGCACGCCGCTGCTGGAAATCGTCTCCGAGCCGGACATGCGCAGCGCCAAGGAAGCCGTGGCCTACGTCAAGGCGATCCATGCGCTGGTGCGCTACCTGGGCATCTGCGACGGCAACATGGCCGAAGGCTCGCTGCGCTGCGACTGCAACGTCTCGATCCGCCCCAAGGGCCAGGTCGAATTCGGCACCCGCTGCGAAATCAAGAACGTCAACTCGTTCCGCTTCATCGAGAAGGCGATCAACAGCGAGATCCAGCGCCAGATCGAACTGATCGAGGACGGTGGCAAGGTCATCCAGCAGACCCGCCTGTACGACCCGAACAAGGACGAGACCCGTCCGATGCGCAGCAAGGAAGAAGCCAACGACTACCGTTACTTCCCCGACCCGGACCTGCTGCCGGTGGTCATCGAGAATGCGTTCCTCGACCAGGTCCGCGCCACCCTGCCGGAACTGCCACCGCAGAAACGCGAGCGCTTCCAGGCGCAATTCGGGCTGTCGAGCTATGACGCCAACGTCCTGGCCACCAGCCGCGAACAGGCCGATTACTTCGAGAAAGTCGTGAGCATCGGCGGCGACGCCAAGCTGGCGGCCAACTGGGTGATGGTGGAACTGGGCAGCCTGTTGAACAAACAGGGCCTGGAAATCGACCAGTCGCCGGTCTCGGCCGAGCAACTGGGCGGCATGCTGGTGCGGATCAAGGACAACACCATTTCCGGCAAGATCGCCAAGATGGTGTTCGAAGCCATGGCCAATGGTGAAGGCAGCGCCGACGAGATCATCGAGAAGCGCGGCTTGAAGCAAGTCACCGATACCGGCGCCATTTCCGCCGTGCTCGATGAAATGCTCGCGGCCAATGCCGAGCAGGTCGAACAGTACCGTGCGGCAGACGAAGCCAAGCGCGGCAAGATGTTCGGCTTCTTCGTCGGCCAGGCCATGAAAGCCTCCAAGGGCAAGGCCAACCCGCAACAGGTCAACGAACTGCTCAAAAGCAAGCTCGAGGGCTGATTGCCATGGAGCCAGTCTTTGAATCTGGCTCCATCCCCTGTGGGAGCGAGCTTGCTCGCGATAGCGGTATGACAGTCAACACAGATGTTGAATGTGATGGCCTCTTCGCGAGCAAGCTCGCTCCCACATTTGTATTTGGAAAACCCAACATGAAGCGTCTCCTCGGCGCCTGCGCGCTGCTGTCCCTGTTGGCCGGTTGCGCCAGCCAGAGCGGGACGGTCGATCCACACGGCTACGACCAGACCGGCGTCGCCTCTTATTACGGTGCCAGGCACCATGGCAAGCGCACCGCCAGCGGCGAGCGTTTCGACCAGCACAGCCTGACCGCCGCCCATCGCCAGTTGCCGTTCGGCACCCGGGTGAAAGTCACCAACCTGAGCAACAATGACAGCGTGGTGGTGCGCATCAACGACCGTGGCCCATACTCCCGAAGCCGCTTGATCGACGTGTCCCGCGAAGCCGCCGAGCAGCTGGGCATGTTGCGCAGCGGCACCGCACGGGTGCGCGTGCAAGCCCTCGACGATTGATAGACGGAGCCCGGCCATTTCCCTACTCACCGCCCTACCGCTGCTGAGCCTGATCGAATTGTTCGGCGCCCTGCTGTTGCTGATCGGCGGTGCCGAACTGCTGGTGCGCGCCGCCGTGGGCCTGGCGGCACGCTTGCAGGTTCGGCCGCTGATCATCGGCCTGAGCGTCGTCGCGTTCGGCAGCAGCGCCCCACAAATGGCGGTCAGCCTGCAGGCGACCCTGGCGCAAAACGCCGACATCGCCGTGGGCAGCGTGATCGGCAGCAGCATCTTCAACATCCTCGTCACCCTGGGGCTGTCGGCGCTGATCATTCCGTTGCGCGTGTCACGCCAACTGGTGCGCCTGGACATCCCGCTGATGATCGGTGCCAGCCTGCTGGTGTTCGTGCTGGCCTGGAATGAAGAACTGACCCGGTTGGACGGCGTATGGCTGCTGGTGGCCCTGGCGGTGTACCTGGGCCTGTTGCTGCGCCAGTCGCGGCACTCGGGACGGCCGCACACGGTGGGTATCGAGGTGACCCGGGGATCGTGGCCCAAGAGCCTGGCGATGATCGTGCTGGGCTTGGCCATGCTGGTTTTCGCCGGGCACCTGCTGCTGGGCGCGGCGGTGGAAGTGGCGACGGACCTGGGGCTTTCGGAGCGCATCATCGGCCTGACCATTGTCGCCGTCAGCACCTCGCTGCCGGAGCTCGCCACCTCGTTGATCGCTGCCCTGCGCGGCCAACGGGACATTGCGGTGGGCAACGTCATCGGCAGCAACCTGTTCAACCTGCTCGGGGTATTGGGGGTAACCGCCCTCGTCGCCCCCACGCCACTGTCGGTCTCGCCGAACGCCCTGGATTTCGACCTGCCGGTAATGCTCGGCGTGGCGGTGCTGTGCCTGCCGGTGTTCTATTCCGGTTATCGTGTCACCCGCGCCGAAGGCCTGCTGTTGCTGGGTTTGTACCTGGCCTATGGGCTGCACGTGGTGTCGTTCACCACCGGCATGCCCCTGGCCGGCCAACTGGAACGACTGATGCTGTTCTATGTGCTGCCGGCCCTGCTCGTGTTTTTACTGTTCACCTCCCTGCGCGCCTGGCGCCGCCAACACCACAAGAGGGATTTGCCATGACCGACACTCCAAAGACCGGCCTGGACATGCGTCGCCAGGTCATGGGCGACGCATTCGTCGACCGTGCCCTGGGCAACGCCACCGAGTTCACCCAGCCATTGCAAGACTTCGTCAACGAACATGCCTGGGGCAGCGTCTGGAGCCGCGAAGGCCTGCCGCTGAAGACCCGCAGCCTGATCACCCTGGCCGCCCTCACCGCCCTCAAGTGCCCGCAGGAACTCAAGGGCCATGTGCGCGGCGCGCTGAATAATGGCTGCACGGTGGAAGAGATTCGCGAGGCATTGCTGCATTGCGCGGTGTACGCGGGTGTGCCGGCGGCGATCGATGCGTTTCGCGCGGCGCAGGAAGTGATCGATAGCTATCAGAAACCTGAGTGACAGTTAGAACGCTATCGCGAGCAAGCTCGCTCCCACAGATGATTGCGATACACCTGTGGGAGCGAGCTTGCTCGCGATTTGGACCTCAAGAACAGCGCAAACCCAAGGCTAGATCCACCCACCCCACTGCAACACAAAGATCCCCAGGTTGGTGGTAATAGCCGCCATCAAGGTGGTGATGACGATGATCGCCGCCGCCAGTTCATGGTTGCCATCGGCCGCCCGGGCCATGACGTAACTGGCGGCGGCGGTCGGGCTGCCGAAGTACAGGAACAGGATCCCCAACTCCGCTCCGCGAAAGCCCCAGAGCCAGGCACCCAGGGTGGCCAGCAGCGGCAGCCCGACCATCTTCACCAGGCTCGAACTCAGGGCCATCTTGCCGCTCTTGCGCAAGGCCGCCAGCGACAGCGTGCCGCCGATGCAGATCAACGCCAGGGGCAAGGTCATCTGGGCAAGGTATTTGGCCGAGGTTTCGAACCAGTTCGGCAGGCCGATCTGCCAATAGGCGAACGGCGCAGCGACGACCACGCTGATGATCAGCGGGTTGCTGACCACGCTTTTGCAGATACTCCAGGGGTCGGACTTGATCACCGGGCTGTAGACCGCCAGCACGATAGTCGACAAAGTGTTGTAGAACAGGATCACCAGCGCCGCGAGTATCGACCCCAGGGAAATCCCGTAGTCGCCGTACATGCTCGCTGCCAGTGCCAGGCCGATCACGCCGTTGTTGCCGCGAAAGGCGCCTTGGGTGTAGATGCCGCGGTCCTCGCGCGGGCAGCGCCAGATCGCCCAGCCCCAGGCCACGGCAAAGCCCACCAGGGTGGCAATGGAAAAATAGATCAACAGGTCCGGCTGCAATGCCGCATGGAGATCGGCGTGCAGGATGCCGAGGAACAACAGCGCCGGCATGGTGACGTTGAACACCAGGGACGAGGCGATGTGGATGAAATTGTCGTTGATCCAATAGATGCGCTTGAGCAACGTCCCCAGAAACAACATGGCAAACACCGGCGCGGTGATGTTCAGGGTTTCGAGGAAAATTGCCAGCATGCCGGTGGACCTTGAGAAGGGTGTGTCGTTAGGTGGCTAATGATAAGCCACTCACGACATTGGCGTCTGGTGAAGCGCTATCGCGAGCAAGCTCGCTCCCACATGTGTTCTTCAGTGAACACAAAATCCGCACTCTCCGCAAATCCCCTGTGGGAGCGACCTTGCTCGCGAAGACGGCAGCACATCCAACATCGATGCTAGCTGAACCACCGCTATCGCGAGCAAGCTCGCTCCCACACTGGATCTGCGGCGATCACGAAATCATCAGGTAATCGGCGCCGGGTTGAACAACGTGATGTCGTTGTACAGCTTGTGCCGCTCGGCCCAGGTTTGTTTCTTGCCGCTGGCCACGTCCAGGTAGTAGTGGAACAGCTCCCAACCCAGCTCCTCGATAGTCGCGCGTCCGGTGGCGATGCGGCCGGCGTCGATGTCGATCAGGTCCGGCCAGCGCTGGGCCAGTTCGGTACGAGTCGAGACCTTCACCACCGGGGCCATGGCCAAACCGTACGGCGTGCCGCGACCGGTGGTGAACACGTGCAGGTTCATCCCCGCCGCCAGCTGCAGCGTGCCACAGACAAAGTCACTGGCCGGTGTGGCACAGAAGATCAGGCCCTTTTGCTTGAAGCGCTCGCCCGGGCCGAGCACGCCATTGATCGCGCTGCTGCCGGACTTGACGATCGAGCCCAGGGATTTTTCGACGATGTTCGACAGCCCGCCCTTCTTGTTGCCCGGCGTGGTGTTGGCACTGCGGTCGGCCTCGCCCTTGGCCAGGTAACGGTCGTACCAGTCCATTTCGCGAACCAGTTCCTGGGCCACTTCCTGGGTTTGCGCCCGGGAGGTCAGCAGGTAGATCGCATCGCGCACTTCAGTGACTTCGGAAAACATCACCGTCGCCCCGGCCCGCAGCAGCAGGTCCGAGGCGTAGCCCAGCGCCGGGTTGGCGGTGATGCCGGAAAACGCATCGCTGCCGCCGCACTGCATGCCCAGGATCAGCTCAGAAGCGGGGACGGTTTCGCGGCGGCGCTGGTCGAGCTTCTTCAAGCGGGTCTCGGCCAGTTCCATGATCTGCTCGATCATTTCGGTGAAACCGTGACTGGAATCCTGCAAGCGATACAACCAAGGCTCGCTGAGGTCCACCGAGCTGTCGCCCTCATGCATCACCTGCCCGGCCTGCAATTTCTCGCAGCCCAGGCTGATCACCAGCGCCTCGCCCCCCAGGTTCGGGTTACGCGCCAGGTTGCGCACGGTGCGAATCGGGATGTACGCATCGGTGGCAGTGATCGCTACGCCACAGCCGTAGCTGTGGGTCAACGCCACCACGTCATCGACGTTCGGGTACTTGGGCAGCAACTCGTCCTTGATGCGCTTGACTGCATGGTCCAGCACCCCGGTCACGCACTGCACCGTGGTGGTGATGCCCAGGATATTGCGCGTGCCGACGGTACCGTCGGCGTTGCGATAACCCTCGAAGGTGTAGCCCTCCAGCGGCGCATCGGCCACCGGCACATCAGTGGACAGCGGCAGGCTGTCCAGCGGCGGCGCGGTCGGCATGCGCAACTGGTCTTCCTTGACCCAGCTGCCACGAGGGATCGGTTGCAGCGCATAGCCGATGACCTGGCCATAGCGAATAACCTCGCCACCCTCGGGAATATCCTGCAGCGTGACCTTGTGGCTCTGCGGCACAAAGTCCACAGTGACCAGGCCGTCCGGGAACTCGGTCCCGGCCGGTACACCCTGGTCATTGACGACGATCACTACGTTGTCCCGCTCATGCAAGCGGATGTAACGCGGCGAATCGGCATGTTCAATCAGTTGCATGGACGCCGCTCCTTCAGGATTTAGCTTCAGACAGGCTGGAAAGTTGGTCATCCCTGGCCGTGGGTTCCTTGAGCACCACACGCTTGATCGGCCCGACAATGACCAGGTAGCTGAACACCGCCACCAGCGCGTTGCAACCGACGAACACCAGTGCCCACTTGAACGAACCGGTGGCGTTGATGATGTAGCCGATGACGATTGGCGTGGTGATCGACGCCAGGTTGCCGAAGGTGTTGAACAGGCCGCCGCTCAAACCGGCGATCTGTTTTGGCGACGTATCGGAGACCACGGCCCAGCCCAATGCGCCGACGCCTTTACCGAAGAAGGCCAAGGCCATGAAACCCACCACCATCCATTCGATGTCTACGTAGTTGCACGCCACGATACTGCTGGACACCAGCAGGCCGGCGATGATCGGCGCCTTGCGGGCGAAGGTCAGCGAGTGGCCCTTGCGCAACAGGTAATCGGAAATCACCCCGCCGAGCACGCCGCCGATGAAGCCGCAGATCGCCGGCAAGGACGCGATGAAACCGGCCTTGAGGATGGTCATGCCGCGTTCTTGCACCAGGTATACCGGGAACCAGGTCAGGAAGAAGTAGGTGATGCCGTTGATGCAGTACTGGCCCAGGTACACGCCGAGCATCATGCGGTTGGTCAGCAGTTGGCGGATGTAATCCCACTTCGGACCGTCGGTTTTCTTGTCCTTGCCCTTGTCCTGGTCCATATCGACCATCGCACCATTGGCGGCGATGTGATTGAACTCGGCCTCGTTGATCATTGGGTGCTGACGCGGGCTGTGGATCACTTTCAGCCAGATCAGCGAGAACACGATGCCAATCACGCCCATCACGATGAACACGTGCTGCCAGCCGAAGCGATAGACGATCCAACCCATCAGCGGTGCGAACAACACGGTGGCGAAATACTGCGCCGAGTTGAAGATCGCCGAGGCGGTGCCGCGTTCTGCGGTGGGGAACCAGGCGGCGACGATGCGGGCGTTGCCCGGGAAGGACGGCGCTTCGGCCAGCCCGACCAGAAAGCGCAACATGAACAGCGCAACCACGGCCGTGGACATGCCGAATTCACCGACATAGCCTTGCAGCACGGTGAACAGCGACCAAGTGAAAATGCTCAAGGCATAGATTTTTTTCGAGCCGAAACGGTCGAGCAGCCAGCCGCCGGGAATCTGCCCGGCCACGTAGGCCCAGCCGAAAGCGGAGAAGATATAACCGAGGGTGACGGCATCGATGCCGAGGTCTTTTTGCAGGCTTGAGCCGGCGATGGCGATGGTGGCGCGGTCGGCATAGTTGATCGTCGTCACCAAAAACAGCATGAGCAGGATCAAATAGCGGACGTGTGTCGGCTTGGTCTCTTGCATGTAATCTACTTCCACTATTTATTTTTATACGGGAAATCAGTTTGTGCGGTCGGCACCGATGCCCGGTGCCGACCGGTGTTGCGTTTTACGATCCGATGTAAGAGGTCTTCACCACGGTGTAGAACTCTTGCGCGTAGCGACCCTGCTCTCGCGAACCATAGGACGAGCCTTTGCGCCCGCCGAACGGCACGTGGTAATCCACGCCGGCAGTCGGCAGGTTGACCATCACCATGCCCGCCTGGGAATGGCGCTTGAAGTGGTTGGCATACTTCAACGAGGTGGTGGCGATACCGGCGGACAGACCGAACTCGGTGTCGTTGGCCATCGCCAGCGCCGCCTCGTAGTCAGCCACGCGCACGACGTTAGCCACCGGGCCGAAGATCTCTTCGCGGCTGATGCGCATCGAGGCTTCGCTGTCGGCGAACAGGGTCGGCGCCAGGAAGTAACCTTCGGTGTCGCACGTCACCAGGCCGCCACCGCTGACCAACCGCGCACCTTCGCTCTGGCCGATGTCGATGTACTTCAAGTCCTGGCTGAGCTGGGCTTCGGAAACCACCGGGCCGATATCGGTGCCGGCCTTCAACGCATGGCCAACCTTGATCGACTGCATGCGCTCGGCCATGGCCTCGACGAACTTGTCATGGATGCCGGCGGTGACTATCAGGCGGCTGGAAGCCGTGCAACGCTGGCCGGTGGAGTAGAACGCGCTCTGCACCGCCAGTTCGACGGCCTGCTTGAGGTCAGCGTCATCGAGGATGATCTGCGGGTTCTTGCCGCCCATTTCCAACTGCACCTTGGCCTGGCGCGACACGCAGTTGACGGCGATCTGCCGCCCCACGCCCACCGAACCGGTAAAGCTGATGCCGTCGACTTTCGGGCTGTTGACCAGCACTTCGCCAACCACACGGCCGCTGCCCATAACCAGGTTGAACGCACCGGCCGGGAAACCGGCGCGGGAAATGATCTCGGCCAGGGCCCAGGCGCAGCCCGGTACCAGCTCGGCCGGCTTGATCACCACGCAGTTGCCGTAGGCCAGGGCCGGGGCAATTTTCCACGCGGGAATGGCGATCGGGAAGTTCCACGGAGTGATCAGGCCGACCACACCGAGGGCTTCGCGGGTCACTTCAACGTTGACGCCTGGGCGCACCGACGGCACGTAATCGCCGGACATGCGCAGGCATTCACCGGCGAAGAACTTGAAAATATTACCGGCACGGGTCACTTCGCCGATGGCTTCGGGCAGGGTCTTGCCCTCTTCCCGGGCCAGCAGTTGGCCGAGTTCTTCACGGCGGGCGAGGATCTCGCTGCCGACCTTGTCCAGCGCATCATGACGGGCCTGGATGCCCGAGGTCGACCAGGCCGGGAACGCGGCGCGGGCGGCTTCGATGGCGGCATTGACTTGCGCTGCGTCAGCCTTGGCGTATTCACCGATGACATCGGACAAGTCAGACGGGTTGATGTTGGTGCAATAGTCGGCACCGGCCACCCACTGACCGTTGATGTAGTTATCGAAACGCTTTGAATCTGCCACGGAGCTACTCCTTCTACAAAAGCGATCTAGAGACGCAGAACGTCCCTGGCGGCATTCCCACAGAGCGTGGGAACGACAAGCCTTACGCAAAAAGCCGCTGATTACTCAGCGGCCTCATCGGGTCTGTTACTGCTTGCCTTGCTTGTCGATCAGCGCGGCCAGGGCTTCGTATTCTTCCGGCAGCAGGTCGGTCAGCGGCGTGCGCACAGGGCCCGCGTCATAGCCCACGATCTTCGCGCCAGCCTTGACGATGCTCACCGCGTAACCGGCCTTGCGGTTGCGGATGTCCAGGTAAGGCAGGAAGAAGTCGTCGATGATCTTGCCGACGGTCTCGTGATCATCGCGGGCAATGGCGTGGTAGAAATCCATCGCGGTTTTCGGGATGAAGTTGAACACCGCCGAGGAGTAGACCGGCACGCCCAGGGCCTTGTAGGCCGCGGCGTAGACTTCAGCGGTCGGCAGGCCGCCCAGGTAGCTGAAGCGATCGCCGAGGCGGCGACGGATCGACACCATCAGTTCGATATCGCCCAGGCCATCCTTGTAGCCGATCAGGTTCGGGCAGCGCTCGGCCAGTTGTTCCAGCAAAGTGGCGTTCAGGCGGCAGACGTTGCGGTTGTACACCACCACGCCGATCTTCACCGATTTGCACACCGCTTCAACGTGGGCGGCAACGCCGTCCTGGCTGGCTTCGGTCAGGTAGTGCGGCAGCAGCAACAGGCCCTTGGCGCCCAGGCGCTCGGCTTCTTGAGCGTATTCGATGGCCTGGCGGGTGGCACCGCCGACACCGGCAAGGATTGGCACGCTGGTGGCGCAGGTATCGACGGCGGTCTTGATGACCTGGGAATACTCGCTGGCGGCCAGGGAGAAGAATTCACCGGTGCCACCCGCTGCGAACAAGGCCGAGGCGCCATACGGGGCCAGCCACTCGAGGCGCTTGATGTAGCTGTCGCGATTGAAATCGCCTTGGGCCGTGAAATCGGTGACCGGGAACGACAGCAGGCCAGACGAGAGGATGGACTTCAGTTCTTGTGGATTCATTATTCGAACACCCTGGACGCAAATGATGTGTTGTAGGAAACGGTTCAGCTTCATGTGAAGTTGTAGGTCATCGTACAACTTAAAATGTAGACGTCAACTGTATTTCATCTTTTGTGCCCCACTGGACATCGTGCGTTTCTCGCCAACCGCCCTGGCACGACGCTTGGCGCGTTTCCCCCAGGTTGATGAAACTTGCCGCGCAAGGGTCCTGGACCGCTCATCGCGACTGTCAACTCTGCCAGTAGGCGCGACGGCGTGTTGCAGGCATAACGCAGCAGTGGCCGCGCGACAGCCCGGCCGGCGCTTTCTGGCTAGCTATCTAACAGTGAGTCACCGTATGCGACGTGCACGGTCGACTCACAAGGAGAGACACCATGGCGAATTTTGCACTGCCCATCCTCACCCAGTTCTCAGGCAACAAACCCGCCGAGAAGATCACGATCAACCTGTCGAAGCTGGAGGCCAATCTGGAAGTCCAGATTCCTGACTCGAATGAAATCTCCGCCGATTGGTCGGTCTACCCGATTCTCGGCGCCAACAAGGATCATCCCGACTGGTCCGGCCAACAGGTGGCGGCCGGCACTTGGGACGATGCCAACGACGGCATGGTGAAACTGACGGGGCTGAAAGTCACCGTGCCCAAGGCGGAACTGCAAAAGTACCTGGGCCGACAGGTTGAACTGCGCTACCGGTTTGCCAATGAATCGGGGTATGACTTGTATTCCGATCCGTCGGTTAAGTTGAAGATCGAGCCCTAGGCGCCCAGGCACGGCGGCGGTTGACCCGACACCATCGCGAGCAGGCTCGCTCCCACAGGGGGATTGTGGCGGACCTGAATCCAGAGATCACAGGGGATCAATTGTGGGAGCGAGCTTGCTCGCGAATAGGCCGCTACATCCAGCCTATCTATAAGCTGACCCTCCGCCATCGCGAGCAAGCTCGCTCCCACAGGGGGATTGTGGCGGACCTGAACCCAGAGACCACAGGGGATCAATTGTGGGAGCGAGCTTGCTCGCGAATAGGCCGCTACATCCAGCCTATCTATAAGCTGACCCTCCGCCATCGCGAGCAAGCTCGCTCCCACAGGGGGATTTTGTGGCGGACCTGAATCCAGTGATCACAAGAAATCACTGTGGGAGCGAGCCTGCTCGCGATAGCGCTGGCTCGGCTGGTCAGATCAACCCTGCGCCTGCGCCTCTTCATGGGCCTGGCGCAGCCGCTCGCGGCTGTTGGTCAGGTGCAAACGCATGGCCGCACGGGCCGCCTCGGAGTCTTGGCGGGCGATGGCGTCGTAGATTTCCTCGTGCTCACGGCTCAGGCGGTTCATGTAGTGCTGCTGGTCGTCATGGGCCAGGCGCGCCGAGTTCAGCCGGGTACGCGGGATGATGCTGGTGCCCAGGTGGGTCATGATGTCGGTGAAATAGCGGTTGCCGGTGGACAGGGCGATTTCCAGGTGGAAGGCGAAGTCCGAGGCCACCGCATCGCTGGCGTGGGCGGCGCTTTCGTTCAGGGCGTCGAGGGCGGCGCGCATCGCGGCCAGTTGCTCGTCGCTGCGGCGCTGCGCCGCCAGCCCGGCGGATTCCACTTCCAGGCTGATGCGCAATTCCAGGATCGCCAGCACGTCACGCAAGGTGACCACGGTGGCCGGGTCGATGCGAAAACCGCTTGGGCTCGGCGTGTCCAGCACGAAGGTGCCGATGCCATGGCGGGTTTCCACCTGGCCGGCCGCCTGCAAGCGGGAAATTGCCTCGCGCACCACCGTGCGACTGACGCCATGGGCTTCCATGATCGCCGACTCGGTGGGCAATTTATCGCCACGCTTGAGCAGGCCGTCGCGAATCTGCTCGGTCAACACCGTCACCAGCTCCTGCGCCAGGCTGCGGCGCTTGCGGGGAAAGCGTGGTACTTCGATCGGGTTTTCCATGGGGTTGTGTCTCGGTAAACGGCTGAATGGCATCATCATAGCGCAACGTGGTTGTACGATCACCGTGGGTGCAGCAGCGAGACTGGTGCTGAGACCGATTCGCCTTCATCGCGAGCAAGCTCGCTCCCACACTAGAGCGGTTGCGTGCATTTGCATCCGGCTCACCACAAAACCCCTGTGGGAGCGAGCTTGCTCGCGATGGCGGTGGGTCAGCCACATCAATATCAACTGATACACCGCTATCGCGAGCAAGCTCGCTCCCACAGGTTTTGAGTGCTTATGCTGTTACGGTGCGCTCCACGAGTTGGCCATTTTCGATACGCACATGTCGTGGATGGAAACGTTTCAAACTGCTTCGGTGGCCAACACTGACGATGCTCAGGCCCGGCAACTGGTCGATCAGCGCCTGGTACAGCGTCGCCTCGTCCTCTTCATCCATCGCCGACGTGGCTTCGTCCATGTACAACCATTGCGGTGCATAAAGCAATGCGCGGGCAAAGGCCAGGCGTTGCTGCTCGCCGGGCGAGAGCATGCGCTGCCAGTGGTTGGCTTCATCCAGTCGCGACACCAGGTGCGGCAGGCGGCAGGTTTCCAGCACTTGGGCGTAACGCTCGTGCGGGTACGTGTCGCCCGGCTGTGGATAACTGAGCACCTCGCGCAACGTGCCAATGGGCAGGTAGGGTTTTTGCGGCAGGAATAAATAACGCGCCGCGGGCAAGCGGATCGCGCCGTGTCCAGCGGGCCACAGGTGCCCCATCGCCCGGAACAGCGTGGATTTACCACTGCCCGAGCGCCCACTGAGCATCACCCGTTCCCCCGGCTCGACGGTCATATTGGTATTGCTGAGCAGATGACGACCATCGGCCAGGTCCAATCCCAGTCCTTGCACTTGCAATGCAGTGCCCTGGTTTTGCACGTCAATGGCCGGCACGCGGTCTTCGTTGTCGCTCATGGCCTGGCGGAAACTCAGCAGACGATCACAGGTGGCGCGCCACGCCGCGAGGTCGGCATAAGCGCTGATGAACCAGCTGAAGTTTTCCTGCACATTGCCGAAGGCCGAGTTGATCTGCATGAGCTCGCCCAGCTGGATCTTGCCGGCGAAGTAGCGCGGCGCGGCGACGATGAACGGGAAGATGATCGCGATCTGGCCGTAGCCGGAGGTGAAGAACGTCAGGCGCTTGGACACCCGCATGATGTCCCAGAAGTTATGCCAGACCAGGCCGAAACGCCCGCTCAGGCGACGGTTCTCGTTCGGTTCGCCGTTGTACAGCGCAATGCTCTCGGCATTCTCGCGCACTCGAACCATGGAGAAACGCAGGTCGGCTTCGAAGCGTTGCTGGTTGTTGTTCAGACCGATCAGGCGACGGCCGATCAAATGCGTCAGCCAACTGCCCACCGCCGCATACACCAGCGCGCACCAGAACATGTAGCCCGGGATGGTGTAGCCGAACACTTCGATGCTGCCTGACACGCCCCACAAGATGATCGAGAACGACACCAGGCTGACCACGGTGCGCAGCAATCCCAAGCCCAGGCTCAGGGTATTGGTGGTGAAGCTGTTGAGGTCTTCGGAAATCCGCTGGTCCGGGTTATCGGTATAACCGCCCTGCTCCAGTCGGTAATAGTTCTTGTCACTGAGCCAACGGGCAAAATGCTGCTCGGTGAGCCAGGCCCGCCAGCGGATGGTAAGCATCTGCGTGAGGTACAAGCGGTAGACGGCGCCGAGGATCGCCACCGCCGCGATGCCGCAGAAATACAGGATCAACTGCCAGAACGCCGCGCTGTTTTTCTCTTGCAGGGCGTTGTAGAAGTCCTTGTACCAACTGTTGATCCACACCGAGATCGCCACGCTGAACAGCGACAGCGCGATCACGGCGATCAACAACGTCCAGGCCTTGCCCTTCTCCTCACTGCGCCAGTACGGCGTGGTCATTTGCCAGACACGGCGGAAAAACTGCCCGCGCACCGCGTCATTGACCGCGGAATATTCAGCGTTCTGATTCATGGTTAAGGCTCAATAGGGAAAAAACTCGGGCCGATCATAAAGCAACGGCCCGACGTGCCGCGAGGGTGGACAGCATTCGTTCAGCGCAAGTTCAGCGACGCACGGGACGCTTTTGCAATTTGCGCTGCAACGTCCGCCGGTGCATGCCCAAGGCGCGGGCCGTGGCGGAGATATTGCCTTCGTGCTCGGTCAGCACCCGCTGGATGTGCTCCCATTGCAGGCGATCCACCGACATGGGGTTTTCCGGCACCAGGGTGTCGAGGTCAGCGTGCTCGGACAACAGCGCCGCCAGTACATCATCGGCGTCCGCCGGTTTGCACAGGTAATTGCAGGCACCGCGCTTGATGGCCTCGACCGCGGTGGCGATGCTCGAATAACCGGTGAGGATCACCACGCGCATCTCCGGGTCCAACTCCAGCAGCTTGGGCAACAGCACCAGCCCCGAGTCGCCGTCCATTTTCAGGTCCAGGGCGGCGTAGTCCGGCAGGTCGGCCTGGGCGATGGCCAGGCCTTCTTCGGCAGAACCTGCGGTGCTGACGCGAAACCCGCGACGGGACATGGCCCGGGCCATGACGCGGGTGAAGGTGGCGTCGTCATCCACCAGTAACAGGTGCGGCAGTTCTTCGCCGTCGACTTGGATCTCGTCACTCATGTTTCGTCTCCTCGGTCGGCATGGGGCAGGCGCAGCTCGGTGAGCGTGCCGCCTTCCTCATGGGGGTAGAGTTTCACCGAGCCGCCGGCGCGTGTCACGCTGGCTTTGCTCAAGAACAGGCCCAGGCCGAAACCTTTGCCCTTAGTGGTATAGAACGGCTTGCCGATCTGCTCGGCAATCGCCAGCGGCACACCGGCGCCGTGGTCGCGAATACTGATGGTCAGCTCATAGGCGTTCCAGTCCAGCGTCACTTCCAGCCCTTCGGGGCAAGCGTCGGCGGCGTTGTTCAGCAGGTTCAGCAACGCCTGGGTCAGGTCCGGCGGAGGCGCCATGCGCGGCACCGGGCCCTGGCCCAGGCGCTGGAAGCGATAACTGGCTTCCGGGCGCATCAGGTGCCAGCGGTTCAGCGCCTCATCGAGCCAGTCGGTGACGTCCAGCATGTCGATCGCCAACCGACGGTTGGCCTCGGCGGCGCGTACCAGGTATTGCAGGGTCTCCTTGCAGAGCTTGACCTGATCCTGCAGCACGCTGAGGTCATCCTGCAACGCCGGGTCGTGGTGGTCCTGGCGCATCTCGTTGAGCAGCACGCTCATGGTCGCCAGCGGTGTACCCAATTCATGAGCGGCGCCAGCGGCCTGGGTTGCCACGGCCAGCAATTGCTCGTCACGCAGGCCCTCTTCACGGCGGATGGCCCGCAATTCTTCCTGGCGGCGCAGTTCCTCGGCCATGCGCGCGGCAAAAAACGTGATGACCGCCGCAGCCAGGGCGAAACTCAGCCACATGCCGTAGATCTGCAGGTTTTCCCGGGCGATGGGGAAGGTTTCCAGTGGGTAGAACCGCGCCAGCAACAAGGTGTACAGCGCCAGGGCGATGCCGGAAAGGATCAGCGAATACCGCCATGGCAACGTCACCGCGGCGATGGTCAGCGGCACCAGGTAATAAGAGACGAAGGGGTTGGTGGAGCCGCCGGAGAAATACAGCAGCGCACTGTGGATAAACAGGTCGCCGGCCAGTTGCACGGCGTATTCCAACTCGGTCACCGGCCAGGAGGTGCGCAGGCGAATCGCCGTCAGCGCGCAAAGCACACTGGAACAGACCAGGGTGATCGCCAATTGCAGCCAAGGCAGCGGCAGCAGGTCGAACCAATAGGCGAGCCCCACGGAGCCGGCCTGGGCCGCGAGGACCAGGATACGGATGAATGTCAGGCGCCAGAGGTTCTGGCGAGAGGCGGAAGTCATTTGCAAAGGGGCGAGCATGAGCTCTCCTGATGAGCGCTCCAGGCGAATCGCACGGAGTATAACCAAGGCGCGGCTTACAGCGGCAGATATGCGGCAAAGCGCCACAGCCCTGGATGCTACCTATACCCCCTGTGGCGAGGGAGCTTGCTCCCGCTGGAC
>NZ_CAKKMI010000034.1:0-66156 GCF_918698105.1 Pseudomonas brassicacearum
CCCATAACCCGCATAACCACAGCGTTCCAAACACCCAAAGCTTTGTAACAATTGGACTAATGGTCTATAGCTCAAGGCATGGCTGCCGATAGGTCAGTTAATCCCCATGAAAGGAGTGTCACCCCATGCCGCGGTTTTTTGCCGATCTGGGCTTTCGCTGGAAAATCACCCTGCCCATTGCGTTCCTGGCGCTGTTGTTGGTGCTGATGGGGTGGTCGGGCATGCGTGGCATCGGTCAGGTGACGGAGTCCAGCACGCAGTTGACCAAGCGCTACCTGCCGGCCATCAGCCTGTTGCTCAACGCCGATCGTGATCTCTACCAGGCCTTTGTTGCCGAGCGCAGCTTGCTTGGGGGCAATGCGGGCAGTCATTCCGAGGCGCTGCGTGCCAGTCATCGGGACAATCTGAAGCAAGCTTATGACCGTGTGCAGAAATATGCCGCGATGCAGCCAAGTGCCGAGGCGTTGGCGCTGGTCAGTCAGTTCAATGACCGTTTTACACAGTGGTCGCAGGTTTCGCGGCAGGTGGTCGAGCAGGCCGCGAGCAATCCCCAGGCGGCCAGTGCGCTGAGTTTTGGTGACGGTGAAAGTAAGTTCGACACCATGCGCGATGCCATCGACAAGCTGGGCGAGCTGGAAGACGAAGCGTCGCTGCGCGAGGGGCAAGCGGCGATTGACCATGGCCAGGCGGTTGGAGTGCAGCAGGGCGGTATCTTGTTGGTGGGGCTGCTGGGTTGCATCCTGCTGATTGTGGCCTTGCCAATGGTCGTGCTGCGTCCAATGCGTCGACTGTTGCACCGTGTCGAACAGATCGCCGAGGGCGGTGGCGATCTGAAGGGCCGTCTGGAGGTACGTTCGGCCGACGAGTTGGGCCAGCTTGGCAGTGCGTTCAACCGTTTCCTCGATAAGCTGCAGCCGTTGATTGCCGAAGTGGGCCGCGTGACCGGAGAGGTGGACGCCGCCGCGCGGGCCATGGCCAATATGGCCGCGACCAATGACAAGTTGATCAGCAGCGAACACGCGGCGCTTGACCAGGTCAGTACCGCTGCGACCCAGATGAGCGCCGCGGTGCATGAGGTGGCGCACAATGCTGTGAACGCTTCGGACGCCGCCCAGCAAGCCAGCAGTCAGTCTCGCGACGGCACTGCGGTTGTCAACAGCACCATCGAATCGATCCGTCAGTTGGCCCAGGAAGTGGAGAGCGCTTCGGGCACCATTGAGGCATTGGCCCAGGAAACCTCCAGTATTGGCGCCGTGCTCGAAGTGATCCGGGGCATTGCCGAACAGACCAACCTGCTCGCGCTCAACGCTGCCATCGAGGCGGCCCGGGCTGGCGAGCAAGGCCGCGGTTTTGCTGTCGTGGCCGATGAAGTCAGGGCCCTGGCGGCGCGCACCCAGGATTCGACCAAGGACATTCAGGTGCGTATCGAGCGGCTGCAAAGCGGTGTCGCCAAGGCCGTGCAAGCCATGCAGGTCGGCAGTAGCAAGGCCCGTGACAGTGTCGAACGTGCGGCAGGTGTCGATCAGGTGCTCAGTGGCACCAGTGGCTCGATCCAGCGGATCAACGACATGGCCGCGCAGATCGCCAACGCCTGTGAGGAGCAGAGCAGCGTCACCGAAGAAATCGCCCGTAACATCTCCGACATTCGTGACTTGTCCAACGAAGCGGCCGCGAACTCTGCCCAGAGCATGCAGGCCAGCCAACAGCTGTCCAGCCTGTCGAGAAACCTGGCAGAACTGACCGGCCGCTTCCGCACCTGAAGCAGGGGGTGTCGTGTCCACTGACGAGCAACTGCAAGCCCTGCATCAGGACGGTTTCGTCCTGATGCCCGGTGTGTTGGATGCCCGGCAGATCGCCGACCTGCGCCACGCCATCGATCAGTTGAAGCCCCAGCATTGGGACTACAGCGGCGTCATCGATCATTACAAATGCGTGTTCAATCGCGATCCGTTCTGGCTGCCGTTCCTGGAGGTGGCCGGGGTGATCGAACTGGCCGAGGCGGCCCTGGGCGATGATTGCCATGTCATCGGCCAAACGGCCTGGCGCTGTCATCCCGGTTTTACCGGGGCGCCGTTGCACCTGGATTATCTAGCGATGCAAATGCCGCCAGGGCTGTTAGCCGACCCTGCCTTTGAACTGCCGATGCAGGTTTTTACCGCGCAGTTTTACCTGGATGACATCGACGCCGACTTGAGCCCGACCCAGGTCATTGCGGGCAGCCACAAGGCCGGCCGCGCGCCGGTGAAGGGCGAAACGCAGTGGCAAGGGCGCTCTGCGCAGCCGGTGTTGTGCCGGGCGGGCGATGTACTGGTATTGCGCAGTGAGTTATGGCACGCAGGCAGCGATAACCGGACCGCCGACCACACGCGCTACATGCTCCAGGTGCACTACGGCCGGCGGATGGTCGCGCAGAAGTTCTCACCTTATCTGCACTGGCAGTTCAACCCTGTGGTCTTGGCCGCCGCGACACCTCGTCAGCGGCGGTTGTTGGGCGATCACCAGGAAGCTGAATACGATTGAGCCTGGCTCAGTCAGATCCACACATCATTGACTGCGGTTCGCTCATTGGTTTGTTCGCCGGTATTGAGGACGCCGCGAGGCTCGATCAACAGCAGTTTCACTTCGTGAGCGGCGCTGGGCTTGTGCTCGACACCTTTCTTGACCACGTACATTTCGCCCGGCCCTATAGTCACCGCACCGTCGCGAAAATCGATGCGCAACTCGCCCTCCAGCACGATGAAGGTTTCATCGGTGTCGGCATGGGTGTGCCAGATGAATTCGCCTTCGAGCCGAGCGATCTTGAATTGGTAGTCATTCATTTCGGCCACGACTTTTGGTGCCCATTGTTCGTGGAACAGTGCGTATTTCTGAGCGAAGTTGATGGGGACGTAGTGGGTCATCGAGGCATGCTCCTCAGGTGGGTGGTGAGTCGTACCTTACTGTCGGAGCCCGGGGGCGTATTGGATGATCGTGCAGCTTTTTAGCCGAGCGCAGCCTCTGCCTTCAGCGCAGCATTTTCAGCCAGCGTGCCGGTGAAATACCGAAGGCCTGGGTGTGCAGCCGGGTCATGTGGCTCTGATCGAAAAAACCACAGGCCACAGCCGCTTCGCTCAATGGCATGCCATGCAATACCTGGCGCCGGGCTTCGTTCAAGCGACGCTGGGTGATGTAGCGATAGGGACTGGTGCCGTACAGCGCCCGGAAATCCCGGGACAGGCTCCATCGGTCCCGGCCGCTGGCCTGCACCAGGTCATCCAGGGTGATTGCCTGGTCGAGGGCATCATGGATGAACAGGCGGGCACGCTCCGCCGCCGGGTAGTCGATCAGCCGCCGTCCGCGTCGACTGCCCGCGGCCAGGTCGAGTGCCTGGGCCACGTCGTAGATGGCGTCCTCTTCCTCCAGCGGATCGAGGGGATGATCCAGGCCGTTCAAGAGTCGACGGGTCGCGATGTTGAGGCGCGGGTCGCTGGACAATCCGCCTTCGATGAAGGGCAATGGCTTGCCTCCCAGCACCTGCTGGATCACCGACGGTTCTATGTAGAACATCCTGTAGCGAAAACCCTCGCTCGTCCCGGCTTCGCCATCGTGCACCTCGTCCGGGTGCAGGACGATGGTGCCGCCGGGCTGGCTATGGCGTTTGCTGTGGCGATAGTTGAAGCTCTGCACGCCGGAAAGCGTGATCCCGATGGCGTAGGTGTCATGGCGATGGGTGGTGTAGCCATGCCCGCTGAAATAAGCCTCGATGCGCTCCATTCTTCTCGATTCGGGCGCCCGCACCAGCCAGTCGTGGTTGTGGATGGATCGAGTCATTGCACCAGGCCTCCTGCTTTTGTCCGTATACCCTACCTGCCGGATGACCTTCGTCACAGTAAAAAAGCTCAGGCTGCAACACTGGTTACTTGAGGCGAATAACCTGTGGCGAGGGAGCTTGCTCCCGCTCGGTTGCGCAGCGACCGCAAAATCATAGGGCCGCTTCGCAGCCCAGCGGGAGCAAGCTCCCTCGCCACAATGATTCAAACAAGCCAGTGAGATTGAGTTCAGGCCAATATCACACAGGGCTGTTCAGATCTCTTTTACCGGCGTTTCATCCAGGACATTCTTGATCAGCCCGATGGCGTGAAGGCAGTCACTCTTGTTCACATAGGATTCGCCACTGGCGATCGTTTCGTGGTTGCCGGCTCTCAAGCGCCAGCGCCATTGGCCTTTTCCGGTGTTCGGGGTGCCTCGGGTCTGTCGATAGATTTCAAAATACATCGGTTCGCTCCCTGCGATTCATTCAGTCATGACATGCGTTGGACATGTGGCTGCCAGCCTAGCCAAGTGGGTGGTTTTGGCTATGGGAAATTCGTTTCCATTGGTTATGAAATATTGCTGGATATGAGGCCGGATCGGGTATTCGACCATCTGGATAAAAAAAGTCATGTTGCGAACATGTGGTCTGCCAGAAGTTCAGGTCTGATCCTTGCGTTGCCCTGCTCGGTCCTGCTTAATACGTTTCGACGCCCAGGGCGGGAAGCCCGATGGGACTGCAAACACTATAAGAAAAAGAGCCATCAAGTGACTGAATATCCAGGAACGGATCTGCAAGGTCGTCTAGCGCTTTCGCTTGTCATTCCGGTCTACAACGAAGTCCAGTCCATTGATGTGTTCATGGCCAGGATCGATCAGGTCTTTGCCCATGAAACGTTGGTGAGCCTGGAGCTGGTGTTCGTCAACGACGGCAGCGTGGACGACACATTGGCGCTGCTGCTGGAACGGCAGAAGACCGACCCGCGCCTCCGAGTCGTCGACCTGAGTCGCAACTTCGGCAAGGAGGCGGCGTTGAGTGCCGGCCTGCAAGCCGCCCGTGGCCAGGCGGTGGTGCCGATCGATGTCGATTTGCAGGACCCTCCCGAAGTGATCCTGGAAATGATCGCCCATTGGCGCAACGGTGCCGAAGTGGTGCTGGGCCATCGGATTAACCGCGACTCCGACTCCTGGGCCAAGCAGGTTTCCGCCAACGGCTTCTACCGGCTGCACAATAAAATCGCCGACCACAAGCTGCCGGAGAATGTCGGCGATTTTCGCTTGATGGATCGCTGCGTGGTCGATGCCCTGCAAACCCTGCCTGAATCGCGCCGCTTCATGAAAGGGCTGTTTGCCTGGGTAGGATTTCGCACCACCTACGTGGACTACGTCAGACCTGAACGGGCCGCCGGTGAAAGCAAGTTCAATGGCTGGCGCCTGTGGAATTTTGCCCTTGAAGGCATCACCAGCTTCAGCACCGAACCGCTGCGTATCTGGACGTACCTGGGGCTTTGTGTCTCGCTGGTGTCCTTTGCATTCGCCATCTTCATCGTGCTGCGGACCCTGATTTCCGGGGTGGACCTGCCGGGTTATGCCTCGCTGATGGTGGCGGTCACGTTCCTGGGCGGGTTGCAACTGATCGGCATCGGCGTGCTGGGGGAATACCTGGGCCGTACCTACATCGAATCCAAGCGCCGACCGGTTTTCCTGGTGCGGCGCATCTATGACGCCAAGGACTGACCATGGACCTCAAGGAAACCGATATCCTCGGGCCCGATATCGAGCAGCATTGGTACTACCGGTCGAAAGCACGCGCCATGCTGCACATGCTCAAGGGTTTCTCGGCCAGTACGCTGCTGGACGTGGGCGCCGGGTCGGGCTTTTTTTCCCATCACCTGCTGACCCATACCGCAACGGCCCAGGCCTGGTGCGTGGACATCAGTTACCCGGCCGACTCCGACGCCAGCACCGCCGGTAAGCCGGTCCGCTACCGCCGTGCCATCGACACGCTCGACGCTGACCTGGTGTTGCTGATGGACGTGCTGGAGCATGTGGACGATGACGTGGGGCTGCTCAAGGCCTACGTCGACAAAGTACCCTCCGGCAGCCGTTTCCTGATCACCGTGCCGGCGTTCCAGTTTCTCTGGAGCGGGCATGATGATTTTCTCGAGCACAAGCGCCGCTATACCCTCAAACAGCTGGAAAGTGTCGTGGCGCAGGCCGGTCTGCAGGTCCAGCAAGGTGCGTATTACTTCGGCCTGGTATTTCCCATTGCTGCCGGCCTGCGCCTGCTGCAGCGCAAGGCGTCCGGCGCCCCGGCCAAATCACAGCTGGCGCGGCATCATCCGTTGGTCAATGGCGTGTTGTGGTCTCTGTGCAGCCTGGAGCGTCCGTTCATGGGCGCCAATCGTATGGCCGGCCTGACGGTGTTCTGCCTGGCGCAGAAGCCGTGACCTGGACGCACTCGCCATTGCTGCGCCGTGCCCTGCGCTTTGCCGTCACCGGCCTGGTCGTGACCGCGGTGCATGTGCTGGCTGCCGTGCTGTTCGTGCACCTGATCCTGGCAAACCCGCCACTGGCCAATGGTTTCGCCTTTGTCGTGGCGACCGTGGTGTCGTACCTGGTCAACACCCTCTGGAGCTTTTCCAGCCGCTTGCATGGCCGCACCCTCGGCCGTTTCGTGGTGGTCTCGATCGGTGGGTTCTGGTTGGCGATGCTGGTGGCCTGGGTGGCCCAAAGCGTCGGCCTGGATTACCTGGCGGGCATCGCGGCCGTGGCGCTGATTATCCCGGTGTTCACCTTCATCCTGCATAATTTCTGGACGTATCGATGACCGTTCGTAGTGAGCGTTATTGGGTTTGCTTGTTGCCCATCCTGTTGGGGGCGCTGGCGTTTCTGCTGGTGATCGGCCCGCGGGTGCTGGATCCGACGAACATCGGCTGGTTGGGGGAGGGCGATGCGGCGACCCACTACATGGGCTGGGCGTTTTTCCGCAATTCACCCTGGACCTTTCCGTTGGGCATGAACCCTTCCTATGGTCTGGAGTTGGGCAACGGCATCATTTTTTCCGATTCCAACCCGCTGCTGGCGTTCCTGTTCAAGCCCTTCAGTGCCTGGCTGCCCGAGACGTTCCAGTATTTTGGCCTGTGGTTGCTGGCCTGTTTCATCCTGCAAGCCTGGTTCGCCTGGAAATTGGTCGGTCTGCTGACACCGTCACTGTGGATCAAGCTGTTGGGCGCCGGGTTGTTTGTGTTTTCGCCGCCGATGTTTCTGCGCATGGGCGGGCATCTGTCGCTATCCGGGCATTTCCTGATCCTGGCGGCCTTGTACCTGGCGCTGATGCCTGGTTTGCAGAAGCGACGGCTGGCCTGGGGTGTGCTGTTGGCCGCGACGGCGTTGGTGCATGCCTACCTGTTGGCCATGGTGGCGCTGATCTGGCTGGCTGACCTTGCCAGCCAGGCCATCAAGGGCCGGTTGTCCCGGCGCGATGCCTTGATCGAGCTGGGCGGTTTGTTTGTGCTGGTTGCGTTCTGCTGCTGGCAGGCGGGTTATTTCAGCGTGGGTGGCGGGACTGTGGCGGGCGGTTATGGGTTGTATCGCCTGAACGTGATGTCGCTGGTCAACCCCAGCGGCTGGTCACACACCTTGCGCGACATGCCCCAGGGCCCCGGGGACTACGAGGGTTTCAATTACCTGGGATTGGGCGTCCTCATGCTGGCAATCTGCGCCGGCGTGGCGTTGCTGCAAGGCAACACCGGTTTGGCGAATGCCGTACGCCACAGGCGACTGTTGCTGTTGGCATTGTTCGGGCTGACGCTGTTTTCGCTGACCAACCACCTCGGCATCGGCATGCTGAATCTGCATTACTGGCTGCCCAGGCCCCTTGAGCTTCTGGCGAACGTCTTTCGCGCGGCCGGCCGGATGTTCTGGCCGGTGTTCTACGCTATCGTATTTGTCGTCATTTTCCTGGTGATCCGCGGCAACAAGCCACGGGCGGCGGTGTGTCTGCTGGCCATCGCCCTGCTGGTGCAAGTCCTCGATACCCGCGCTGGATGGGCAGGCCTGCGCCAGAGCCGGATGATGCCGGCCGCCTCCAGTTGGCCCACGTCCATGAATGATCCGTTCTGGGCCAGTGCGGCCGGTCATTATTCGAAAGTCCGGACGCTGCTGCCGCAGAACCAGCCGGACAACTGGCTGCTGACCAGTCAATACGCCCTGACGCATGGCCTGGCAACCGATGGTGTGTACCTGGGACGCATGGGCACCCGGGAGATCGAACAAGCCCAGCGCCGCGCCGCGCAGATGCTTGCCAGTGGCGAGTATGCGGCGGATTCGCTGTACATCCTCGACCCTGGCGCCGCGCTCCAGGCGGCGAAGACCGTCAACCGCCAGACCGACCTGTTGACCCGTATCGATGGCCTCGTGGTGTTGGCGCCGGGTTGGAAATCATGTGCCCAATGCCCACCGTTTGCCGATGAGACGTTGGACGTGCGGGTGAAAATCGGCGAGCGCCAGATGTTCAGCCGAATCAACGCGATGTTGGCCAGTGGCTGGGGACGTGTCGAGGATTGGGGCACCTGGTCGGAAGGGCCCGAGGCTGAGATTGCCTTGCGCATACCGCCAGAGGCGCGCGTCCTCTCGATCGAAGCGGCAGCGTTCGTGCAGCCCCAGCACGCGCGCCAGCGAGTGGACGTGTCGATCAACGGTGTGGCGGCGCTGTCGACGCAGTTCACGCGCCTGCAGGACAACACCTTCGAACTGCCCCTGACACCGGCCATTCGTGAGGCGATGGGCGTGGATGGGCGGTTGCGCGTGCATTTCCATTTACCCGATGCCATCAGTCCCAAGGCGCTGGGGTTGGGGGGGGATGAACGCGTCATGGCGCTGGGGCTGAAATCGCTGACCGTGAGGTAAGTCTTTCCCACTTGGGCCAGCGATTGCTCCACTGGGCTGCGCCCGTAGACGCTGTGTAGGAGCTGTCGAGGGCAACGAGGCTGCGATCTTTCCCCAAACACTTGAGTCTCAAGCGAAAGATCAAAAGATCGCAGGCTTCGCCAGCTCCTACAGAGCCAAGCGGGAGTAAGCTCCCTCGCCACCTACATAGGCGCCCGGACTTTTTGCGCATAGACGCACACCCCCGGCGTTTCTACACTGCATCCAATCAGGGAATCGAGGGCAGTGGATGAACCGCAACGAATTGCGCAAGGCCGACATCAACCTCATGGTGGTTTTCGAAACGTTGATGCTCGAGCGCAACGTGACACGGGTGGCGGAAAAACTGTTCCTGGGCCAACCGACCATCAGCTCGGCCCTCAATCGTTTGCGCAAAATGTTCAACGACCCGTTGTTCATTCGCGTCGGCCACCGCATGGAGCCGACGGCCCGGGCTGAAGAAATCATCCGGCATCTTTCCCCGGCGCTCGATTCGCTGTCGGTGGCCTTGAGCCTGACCCACGATTTCGATCCCACCCACAGCACCATGACGTTTCGCATCGGCCTGTCGGACGACGTCGAGTTCGGCTTGTTGCCGCCCCTGTTGAGCAGCCTGCGGCAAGAGGCGCCGCAAATCGTGTTTGTGGTCCAGCACGTCGATTACTGGCGCATCCCCGATTTGCTCGCATCGGGCGACATCACGGTGGGCATCAGCCAGACGCGCGGTCTGCCGGCCAATGCCAAGCGCAAACTGTTGCGACACATCCAGCCCCGCGTGTTGCGCGCCGATGCGTCGGACACGCCGCTGACCCTGGACGAATACTGCTCGCGGCCTCATGTGCTGGTCTCCCATACCGCGAACGTCGCCGGGTTTGCCGATGAGTGGCTGGCCGAGATCGGACGCACGCGCCAGGTCGTGCTGTCGGTGCCACAATACAGCGCATTGCCGGCGTTGCTGGCTGGCACGGACCTGATCGCCAGCCTGCCGGACTATACCGCCGCCGCCATGGCGGCTTCAGGGCAACTGTTCAACGAACCCTTTCCTTTCAAGACCCCGACCCTGGATTTGTCCATGGTCTGGCTGAGCCATGTCGACAGTGACCCGGCCGAGCGCTGGTTGCGGTCGCGATTGGAAGCCTTCATGGGCGAGCGTGGAGTCTTGGCGCGACCCTGACAGCGGCTCGCAGCGAAACAAAACCTGCCCCAACGTTTAAAGTCGAGGTAAGGTTGTGACGGCTGAAATCCCCTCGTCATATTTCGAATCGGAGTCGAACACATGCCTCACCTGCACATGGAGTACACCGCCAACCTGCCTGAGCTGAAGGCCGATGTCGTATTGCTGCGCCTGAACAACGCGCTGGTGGCCTCTGGCCAATTTGCCGCCGAGCTGGACATCAAGAGCCGGGCCGTGAAGCTCGAGACTTTCCGGGTGGGCACGGGGCTGGGCGAGCGTGGTTTTGTGCACGTGAAGCTGGCTTTGCTGAGCGGTCGCTCGCCGGAAGTCAAGAAACAGCTGGCCGATAGCCTGTTGGCCGTGATCCAGGAACTGGGGCCCTGGCCGGCCGGCGTTAGCGTGCAACTGTGCGTGGAAATCCTCGACATCGATCGAGGTCCGTATGCCAAGGCCTTGATCGGTTGATGACGATCAGGTGTGGCGGGCGGCGCAGGCCTTGATGATCTGTTCGCGCAGCCAGGCGTTGGCACTGTCCTGATCGGCGGCCAAGCTCCACTGCATGTTCAGGGTGAACCCCGGCAAACCCTGGGGCGCTTCGTGATGATTGAAGATCGCCTCGTTGGCCAGCAATTTCTGGATCCGGCGGGGCAGGGTCAGGATGAAGTCGGTGCCGGTGATCATCTTCAATGCAGCGCTGTAGCTGTTGGCGCGGGCGGCAATCTGGCGTTGATGCGCCTGCTGCGACAGCCAGCCGTCCACCATGTTGGTCGTTGACGACCAGGGCGTCGGAAATACATGTCGGCGCCGTACGAAAGACTGAAGGCTCAGTTGCGGCTCAAGGGGCGTCGCCCGTTTATCCACGACACAAACCAGGTCCTCTTCCAGCAACTGCCGGGATTTGAAATCGGCATGGTTGCTGTGGAAGTTCGGACCGAAGCAGATCACCAGGTCCAGGCTGCCGTCGCGCAATTCTTCGGCGGGGATGTCGGCTTCGAGCTTGTGCACGTTTACCACCACCGGCAGATTGGCGTAATCGAAGCCTTGCAGCAGTTGCGGCAGGATCAGTTGTTCGAAATATTCCGGCGCGCAAATATTGAAGGTAATGGCTTGCCGGGTCGGATCGAAGGTGGGTGTGCCGGCATGGCACAGGTTGATGCTTTGCAAAATGGCGCGCACATGGTCGTACATGCCCTCGGCCTTGTAGGTGGGGCGCATGCCGGTGCGGGTGTTGATGAATAGCTCGTCTTCGAAACAGGTTCGCAGTTTCTTGAGGCAATAACTGACGGTTGACTGACTGACGCACAATGCCTCGGACACGCCGGTGACACTGCTTTGCTCGTACACGGCGCTAAACACCATGAGGTCTTGCATGTCGAGCTTTCTGAGGGAGTTACTGTTCAGCATCCGTTCTGTCTCTCGCTGTGCTCCTTGCGCGGATTTTGCGCAAACCAGGCTGACGATCCTAGCGGAACGATCGTGCCAGGAGAATGCCAGGCAGGCGCTTTCATGGTCGGGAACGGGACAGATAATGTAGCGAACACGACGTGTCGATCAACGACTGTTTGGTTTGCCTATGTTTAGCTCGCCGCGATCCAAGCTCCATCAAATCCAGGTTTAACCGCCCAGGACGCCGTGGGACGCTTGCCCGATATATTTCTTGTGATGTGCTCATGGACAGTTGGCCCCTGGCATTCCATTACCCTTCATCTGCCGCGGTCGATCCGGTCGGCCGGTTCACTCCTGCCATGGCCCCCACCCTCAGTGCGTTGCCCTCCGAGCTGGCCTTTTGGGCGCTCTGGCACTGCCGTCACGCCCGTCCTCCAGATACGCGCATTTCCTGTTGATCATTCACGGTGCTCGCTCACTGGCGAGCGCAGACAGACGGTGCCTTGTCGCCCGTCCGACACGGAAATACGAGCCTTCTCATGAGCCTTGCCAAGATTTCTTTCGCACCCGTGCAACACGCCCAGGCGTTTCTTGCGCAGAACCCTGATATCGAACTGTTCGAGCTGTTCATCCTCGACAACAACGGCGTGCCCCGGGGCAAGTTGTTGCATCGGGACGAGTTGCTGGCGGTCTTCGAAAGTGGCCGGCCACTGCCCAGTACGATTCTCGGGCTGACCATCAGTGGTGATGATGTGGAAAATTCCGGACTGGTGTGGGACGTCGGTGACATCGATTGCCGCGCCTATCCCCTCAGCGGCAGCTTGCAGCGCATGCCCTGGCGATTGATTCCCACCGCCGCCGTGCAGGTCAGCATGCATCCCCAGGAAGGCCTGCCGGCGACCGTCGCCGATCCACGTTATCTGCTCAGCCAGGTGATCGAGGCCTTGCAGGCCGACGGTTATTACCCGGTGATGGCCGCGGAGCTGGAGTTCTATTTGCTGGACGCGCAACGCGACAGCCAAGGCCGGCCACAACCGGCGCGGGACGCCGACGGTGGCCGACCGCGTGCTACCCAGGTCTACGGCTTGCGCGAGCTGGAGCAGATCGAGCCGTTCCTGGCCGACCTCTACGCTGCGTGCAAGCTGCAAGGCATTGCGGCCCGGACCGCCATTTCCGAATACGCACCGGGACAAGTGGAGATCACCCTCGAACACCGCCGCGATGCCTTGCAAGCCATGGATGAAGCGGTGCGCTACAAGCGTCTGGTCAAGGGCGTGGCCCACAAGCACGGCATGCAGGCCTGTTTCATGGCCAAGCCGTTCGAACACTTGGCGGGCTCCGGCATGCACATGCATGTCAGCCTGGCGGACCGCGATGGCCATAATTTGTTTGCCAGTGATGCCGCCGACGGCACGCCACTGTTGCGCCAGGCCGTGGGTGGGATGCTCGACACCTTGCTCGATTCGCTGTTGCTGTTTTGTCCGAACGCCAACTCCTACCGGCGATTCCAAAGCAACAGCTACGCACCGCTGGCGGCGACCTGGGGCGTGGACAACCGCACCGTGAGCCTGAGGGTGCCGGGCGGCCCGGCGTTCTCACGGCACATCGAGCATCGTATCTGCGGCGCCGATGCCAACCCTTACCTGGCTGCGGCGGCGATATTGGCTGGCATTCATCGTGGCCTGCGCGAACAGTGCGATCCCGGGAAACCTGTCGAAGGCAACGGTTACGCCCAGGCGACTGCGCTGCTACCCACTGACTGGCTCACTACCCTGCGAGCCCTTGAGACATCGGCCTGGGCGCGGGAGGCGTTTGGCGATGAGTTTCTTGGTGTTTATCTGGCGGTCAAGCGCGCCGAATACCGTCAATTCATGGGGGAAGTCGGGGAGCAGGACTGGCGCTGGTATCTGAATCAGGCCTGAAACCGGCTGGCCAGCGGTTTTTTAAATAATTATTTAGTAGCAAGTTTTTCACGAAAAATTGATGGTGGGCTACCTAAAGTTTGCGTTGCCGTAGGAAATGAAATTTTCACATTTTCCTGCGGCACTTCTTTTTCAAAGAGCAACTTTCAGGAAACCGTCAACCATCATGCTGACCATTAAAGCCGTGCGCCCCGAGTGGGTGACACTGGTCGCCAGTGCCTTTTTATTAGTGGGCTTCAACATCGTGCTCTGGCAACACTTGCTGGCGATCACTACGGCTGATGCGCGTGGCCTGCTGATGTGCCTGGCATTTGGCCTGATGATTTTCAGCGCGTTCAACCTGGTGTTGACGCTCGTGGCCTTTCGTCCGCTGCTCAAGCCCGTGCTGATGCTGTTGTTCCTGATCAGCGCTGGCGTGGCGTATTTCATGGCCCAATACGGCGTGTTGATCGACGCTGGCATGTTGCGCAACTTTGCTGAAACCAATGCCTCGGAAGTTCGTGATCTGTTGTCGTTGAAGTTGTTTGTTTATATCGGGTTATTGGGGATATTGCCTTGCTGGTTATTGTTCAAGACACCGATCAACTACCGTCGCTGGCCCAAAGAATTATTAAGTAAGTTGCTGGTCGGCGTGGCCTCGGCCGCAGTGATCGGCGCGGTCGCCCTGGTCAACTACCAAGGCCTGTCTTCGTTGTTTCGCAACCACCACGAGTTGCGCTTGATGGTTGTGCCGAGCAATTACATCGGTGCTTCGTTCGGCTACTTGCGTGAGCAGGTCGCGTCGGCCAAGCAGCCATTCATCGCCCTGGGCCAGGACGCGAGCCGCAACCCCGCCTGGCAAACCCATGGCCGCAAATCCCTGACCGTGCTGGTGGTGGGCGAGAGTGCCCGGGCCGAGAATTTCGGCATCCTCGGCTATAACCGCGATACCACACCGACACTGGACAAAGAGGCCGGCCTGATCGCCTTCACCGACGTGCAGTCCTGCGGCACTGAAACCGCCGTGTCGGTGCCCTGCATGTTTTCCAACATGGGGCGCAAGAACTACGACGCCAGTATCGCCAAGAATGAAGAGGGTTTGCTGGATGTGCTCAAGCGCGCCGGGCTGCAGGTGATCTGGCGCGACAACCAGTCCGGCTGCAAGGGCACCTGCGACCGGGTCACCGTGCAGGATGTGAGCAATCTCAAGGACCCGACCCTGTGCGCCAACAGTGAGTGCCGCGACGAGATCCTGCTCCAGGGTTTGCAGCATTTCATCGACACCCTCGACAAGGACACCGTGCTGGTGCTGCACCAGATGGGCAGCCACGGGCCGGAATACTTCAAGCGCTATCCCAAGGAGTACGAGCATTTCACTCCAGTGTGCGAAAGCAACGCGCTGGACAATTGCAGCCGCGAGAGCATCGTCAATGGCTACGACAACACCCTGGTGTACACCGATCATGTGCTCTCGACCCTGATCGATCTGCTGCGGGCCAACCAGGACAAGGTCGACACGGCCATGCTCTACCTGTCGGACCATGGTGAATCCCTGGGCGAATACAACCTGTTTCTCCATGGCACGCCCTACATGCTCGCCCCGGAGCAACAGAAACATGTGGCGATGCTTGCCTGGTTTTCCGACAGCTATCAGAAGTCTTTCTCGGTCGACACCCATTGCCTGCAACTGAGTCGGCAAAAGCCCTTGAGCCAGGACAACCTGTTTCACTCGATGCTCGGGCTGCTGGAAGTCAACAGCCAGGTCTACAACCGGGACCTGGACCTGTTTGCCAGCTGTCGCGGTGCAGTGATTGACGGTGTCCTGGCGCGGGAGTGATGGCCTGGACTTTTTTTTCACGCAGCGTTGTTTAACCTGTCATCCATCCAATTCCAAGAGCCGTTCGTATGTCCGGGCTACCCCCTTCCACCGTCGAGCTTGAGTTTGCCAGGCAGCATGACCAGGAACATGCGCAGGTCTGCTGTCGGCCAGCGCCTCGACGATTGCGCCTGGCGTTCTGGCGTGACGAACACATGGTACGCAACGCCCTGAAAGTGGCGGGCGAGCCCGGGTTGGTGCTGGATGTGGCCTGTGGCGCGGGGCGGTTCTGGCCGGTGCTGGCCGAGCACGCCAACCGGGTGATCCTGGCGGCGGACCCGTCGCCGGACACACTCGAACATGCGCTCACCCACCATGGCGGCGCGTTGCTCCAACGGGTCAAGACCTTCCCGAGTTCGGCGTTCACCATCGGGCTGTCGGCCAACGCGGTGGATTGTATTTGTTGTCTGCAACTGTTTCGCCACGTCAGCGCCAGCGAGCATCGCCTGGCGCTGTTGCGCGAATTTCATCGAGTCAGTCGCGACACGGTGATCGTTTCGGTGCAAATCGAAGGACGCCTCAAGATCGGCCAGGCGCCGCAACGGAGCCTGGCCGACAAGGCCGATCTCGAAGCCGAGTTTCGCCAGGCCGGGTTTAGCGTGCTCTGGTATCAGGATTTCCTGCCCGGTTTCGCGCTGACGCGTGTTTATGTATTGCGTAAGACCGGATAAGTCCTGATGTAGGACTATTCTTGCTTTTTCGCAGGCGATTTCTCTTAGGCTGCTGCTCTATGGATGCTCGCAATCGCCAGCGGCGATATATACTGCGCGCCATTCTTCAAGGGAGAGCCGTGTGGCCATCGATATTCACTGGATTCGCGACAACGATAGCCTCGGTCAGTTTTGCGCCGAGTGGCAGCAGTTGCCATTCGTCGCCCTCGACACCGAATTCATGCGGGTCGACACCTTTTACCCGATTGCCGGTTTATTGCAGATCGGCGACGGCAAGCGTGCCTACCTGATCGACCCCTTGACCATCGACAATTGGCAACCCTTGGCCGCGCTGCTGGAAAACCCGGCGGTGCTCAAGGTGTTGCACGCCTGCAGCGAAGACCTTGAAGTGCTGCTGCGCTTGACCGGCAGCCTGCCTGCGCCGCTGTTTGATACTCAACTGGCCGCCGCCTACCTGAACCTGGGTTTCTCCATGGGCTATTCGCGGCTGGTGCAGGAAGTGCTGGGTATCGAGTTGCCCAAGGGCGAGACCCGTTCCGACTGGCTGCAACGGCCCCTGTCCGAGACGCAGATCAGCTACGCGGCAGAGGATGCCGTGCACCTGGCAGAAGTTTTCGTACTGTTGCGCCCGAAGCTTTCTGACGAAAAATACCGTTGGGTCCTGGAGGACGGTGCCGAACTGGTGGCCAACCTGCGTCGCGAAGTCGACCCGTACGAGGTCTACCGCGAGGCCAAGCTGGCCTGGAAACTGTCCCGCGCCCAATTGGCCGTGCTGCGCGAGCTGTGCGCCTGGCGCGAACGCGAGGCGCGGGCCCGTGACCTGCCGCGCAATCGCATCATTCGCGAGCATTCGCTGTGGCCCCTGGCCCGCACCCAGCCGGACAACCTCGGCGCGTTGGCGAAGATCGAAGACATGCACCCGCGCACCGTGCGCCAGGACGGCCAGTTTCTGCTGGACCTGATCCAGCGCGCCGCCAGCGTGCCGCCCGAGCAGTGGCCGCCGGCCGTGGCCGAGCCATTGCCCATCGAGGCCTCGGCCCTGGTCAAGCGTCTGCGGGCGCTGGGGCAGGCTGAAGCCGAGCGCCTGGAAATTGCCCCGGAGCTGATGCTGCGCAAGAAAACCCTCGAAGCGCTGATCAAGAGCGGCTTTCCCGAGGGCCCTTACCAATTGCCTGATTCGCTGCGTGGCTGGCGCCGCGAATTGATGGGCCAGGCGCTGCTCGACAGCCTGGCCACTGCCGGAGAACAGCCTTGAAACGTATCTGCTCCATCTACCGAAGCTCGAAGAAAAACGAGATGTACCTGTATGTGCTCAAGAGCGATGCCTTGGAGCGAGTACCTGAACCGCTGATGGCCGCCTTTGGCAAGGCGATCCATGCCTTCGACCTGGTGCTGAGCCCCGAGCGGGCGCTGTCTCGGGAGGACATCAACAAGGTGCTGGAAAACCTCGACACCCAGGGCTATCACTTGCAAATGCCGCCGGCCGAAGACGAGTACATCGAGCATTTGCCCGAAGAGTTGTTGCGCCGCAACGACCCGGTCTGACGGTCTCTGAGGCACCTGTTCTGGGTGCCTGCGGAACAACACTGGAATGGTTTATTGACGACGATCGCAGGGATGGAGCGACACTCTGTCGGCGGTTGTCTGCACTGTTTTTGAAAGGTTGGATTCATGCGCGTTCTGATTGCCGAACACGATCACCCGGTGTACGCCCAGCTTCTGCGTCAGGCGGCCCCCGATATTGAGGTCCTGACCAGCGGTGACTCCGCCGAATTGTCGCGACTGGCCACCGATTGCCCGGTCTGGCTCGGCCAGCCTGATCTGCTGGCCACCCTGTTGCGTCAGGGCCATAGACCCAGCTGGCTGCAATCGACCTGGGCGGGTATCACGCCGTTGCTGGCCGAGGGCTTGACGCGCAATTACCGCCTGACCCGTGCGGTGGGCATTTTCGGCCAGGTGATGGCCGAGTACGTGCTCACCTACATGCTCGGCCATGAACGCGAGGTGCTGGCGCGGCTGGTCAGCCAGGTCGAGCGCAAGTGGGACAACCGCCAGGGGCAAGGCCTGGCCGGGCGCAAGGTGCTGATCGTCGGCACGGGGGACATCGGCCAGCGTGTGGCGCAGTTCCTCGTGCCGTTCGGTGTGCAGTTGTATGGCGTCGCCCGCGAAGCCCGGGCGATGGCACCGTTCATCGAGGTCGGGGCGCTGAAGGATCTGCCGCGCCTGGTGGGCGAGGCGGATTACGTGATCAACCTGCTGCCCAACACACCCGATACCCATGATGTGTACGACGCAGCGCTGTTCAAGCAATTCAAGCCGACCGGGTTGTTCATCAACGTCGGCCGCGGCGTGGCGGTGGTGGATGCGGACCTGGTGCAAGCCCTGAAGGAAGGGCACCTGGCCGGTGCGGTGATCGACGTCTGCCGCCAGGAGCCGCTGCCGCAGCGTCACCCCTTCTGGACCGCCTGGGGCCTGCTGCTGACCGGCCACAGCTCGGCACCGACCTCGCCACCGATGATGGTGCAGTTGTTCCTGGAAAACCTGCGGGCTTACCAGGCGGGCGAAGCGCTGCGCGGGGAAGTGGATTTCAGCCGGGGCTACTGAAGCTAACCCCTATCAAACCGTGGGAGCGAGCTTGCTCGCGATAGCGGTGCATCAGTCGACATCAATGTTGGCTGACCTGACGCCATCGCGAGCAAGCTCGCTCCCACAGTGGGTCTTCAGTGGCCACAAGAAATGCGTTAACCCCAGAACCAATTGTGGGAGCGAGCTTGCTCGCGAAAGCGGAGTGTCAGTCAACATCAAAGTGGCTGATCTGACGCGATCGCGAGCAAGCTCGCTCCCACAGTGGGTCTTCAGTGGGCACAGGAAATGCGTTAGCCACAGAACCAATTGTGGGAGCGAGCTTGCTCGCGATAGCGGTGCATCAGTCGACATCAATGTTGGCTGACCTGACGCGATCGCGAGCAAGCTCGCTCCCACAGCGGGTCTTCAGTGGGCACAGGAAATGCGTTAGCCACAGAACCAATTGTGGGAGCGAGCCTGCTCGCGAAAGCGGAGTGTCAGTCAACATCAAAGTGGCTGATCTGACGCGATCGCGAGCAAGCTCGCTCCCACAGCGGGTCTTCAGTGGGCACAGGAAATGCGTTAGCCACAGAACCAATTGTGGGAGCGAGCCTGCTCGCGAAAGCGGAGTGTCAGTCAACATCAAAGTGGCTGATCTGACGCGATCGCGAGCAAGCTCGCTCCCACAGCGGGTCTTCAGTGGGCACAGGAAATGCGTTAGCCACAGAACCAATTGTGGGAGCGAGCCTGCTCGCGAAAGCGGAGTGTCAGTCAACATCAAAGTGGCTGATCTGACGCGATCGCGAGCAGGCTCGCTCCCACAGTGGTTTTTCAGCGGTCACAAAATGGGGTTACAGGCTGAAGTCGCCTTCTGCCACCAGTTCGCTCAACGGCCGGCGTGGGCTTGGGACTTCGCGGGCCTGGAGGTACTCGGCCAGTGTCGACTTGTCCCCCAGCTTGCCAATCGCCACGGCGGCGTGCAGGGCGTAGCCTTGCGGGATCTTCAGTTCCTTGCGGGTCAGTTCCTGGTCGAAACCGGCCATGCCGTGGGTGTGCCAGCCGCTGAGGCTGGCTTGCAGCGCCAGGTGGCCCCAGGCCGCGCCCGTGTCGAAGGTGTGGGACTGCGCTGGGGTTTCTTCGGTGGCGCCGGGCACGGCGAAGGTGGTTTTCGACACAATGATCACCAGTGCCGAAGCGTGTTGCGCCCAACTGCGGTTGAATTCATTGAGCAGGCCCAAAAAACGCTCCCAATTCGGCGTGTCGCGGCGCGCATACAGGAAACGCCACGGCTGGGAGTTGTACGCCGACGGCGCCCAGCGCGCAGCTTCGAAGAAGCCCAGCAGGGTTTCTTCGGCAATGGTCTCGCCGGTAAAGGCGCGGGGCGACCAGCGTTCGATGAATTGAGGGTGTATCGCGTAGTCGGCAATGCGGGGATTGGCGCTCATGGGCTTACCTGGCAGGGGTTTGGGAAGACAATGCAGCAACCTACGTCCCGCCGCCCGGCCTGACAAGCCCCGGCTTACCGACAGTCGCCAATGCTTGGCCTGAAGAGGCCCGGGCACTAGACTGTCGGCCTTTTCACCACCTGATGTTGATGCTTGAGCCATGGCCGCCAAAGTCGAACCGTTCTGGAAACGCAAAACCCTCGATCAGCTCGATCTGCAGGAATGGGAATCGCTGTGCGACGGCTGTGGCCTGTGCTGCCTGCAAAAGCTCGAAGACGAAGACGACAACAGCGTCTACTACACGCGCATCGCCTGCAAACTGCTGGACCTGAAAACCTGCCAGTGCACCGACTATCCCAACCGCCGCGACTTTGTCCCCGACTGCATCCAGCTCACACCGGGCAAGGCCGATGAGTTCAAATGGCTGCCGCCGACCTGCGGTTACCGGCTGGTCAGCGAGGGTAAGGACTTGCCGTTGTGGCACCACCTGGTCTGCGGTGATCACGATGCCGTGCACCACGAACGCATTTCCCAGTCCGGGCGCATGCTGGCCGAAGGCAGCGTGCCGGAAGACGATTGGGAAGATCATCTGATTTTCCGCGCCGGCTGAGCCGTCGGGCGGCGCGCTCCAGGGAGAACCCATGGCTGCAGGATTGAAACGGACGCTGGCCGCCGGGCTGCTGGCGATGTGCGGGCCGCTGTGGGCGGCGCAGAAAGTCGATCTGGATTATCACGTGCACCTGTTGCCCCAGAGCGATCAGGCCGAAGTGCGCCTGACCCTGGCCCGGGGTTCGGCGGTGCGCAGCCTGGATTTTGACCTCGGCGACGGCAGTCGCTACAGCGATTTCAAGGCCGACGGCCAATGGCAACTCACCCCCGGCAAAGAGGCGCGCGGTGTCTGGCGGCCGGCAGCCGACAAGGCCAGCCTGAGCTACCGCGTGCGCATCAGCCATGCGCGCAAGAACGCCACTTTTGAAACCCGCATGACCCCGACCTGGGCCTTGCTGCGCGGCGACGACCTGGTGCCGTCGGCCAAGCTCGACCAGCAGGACGGCGTCGAACTGGTGGCCCGTCTTGAGGTTGAATTGCCCAATGGCTGGAAAAGCATCGAGACGCCCTGGCCGCGTATCGGCAAGCAACGCTTTCGCATCGACAACCCCTCGCGCCTGTTCGACCGCCCGACAGGCTGGATGCTCGCCGGCAAACTGGGCAGCCGCCGCACCCGCCTGGGCGAAACTGAAGTGACGGTGGCCTCGCCCCAGGGCCAGGGCATGCGCCGGATGGATGTGCTGACGCTGCTGACATTCGTCTGGCCGCAGGTACAGGCGCTGGTGCCGCGTCATCCTTCCAAGTTGCTGATTGTCGGCGCCGGTGATCCGTTGTGGCGTGGCGCCCAGGCCGGTCACGACTCGATCTACCTGCACAGCCGTCCGCCGCTGGTCAGCGAGCGGGGCAGTAGCCCGTTGTTGCGCGAGTTGGTGCAGGCGCTGGCCCGGGTCAATGATCATGAACGCAGCGACTGGATCAGCGAGGGACTGACCGAGTACTACGCCATCGAGCTGCTGCGCCGCGCCGGCGGCCTGAGTGATGAGCGCTATCAGACCCTCAATGACCGGCTCGCCCGCGACAGCAAGGGCATCACCACCCTGCGCGGCGAACAGATCAGCCCCGCGGCAGTGGCCAAGGCGGTGTTGCTGTTGCAGGAACTGGACCGCGAGATTCGCCTCAAAACCCACAACAAGCGTTCGCTGGATGATGTGCTGCAGGGGGCGATGCGGCTGGAGACAGTGGATACCAAGGAGTTTGTCCAGCTCAGTGAGAGCGTCCTGGGTGGGGCCTCCACTGTGCTGGATACCCGGTTGCTTCAGTGACACCGCCATCGCGAGCAAGCTCGCTCCCACATTGATCAAGTCGTACACAAAGGGTGTGTCCACTGAAGATCCAGTGTGGGAGCGAGCTTGCTCGCGATGAGGCCATCAGCCCCACCGCAAAAAATCAAAGCCCTACTTTGGGCGAATTCAACGAATCATTCCCCGTCACCGTAGCCGTGCCAGTCGCCGCCTCGGCATTGGCCTTCAGGCGGCTCAGCTCATCGCCGGCCTGTTCGATGCGGGCGCGGGCGTTGCTGAGGTTCTGCCGGTTCTTTTCCAACAAGGCCTTGGCCGAACAATGCCCGGTGATCCCCCGCGCCAGCGCCATGCCGCCGATCGCCAGTTGAGCCAGGCCGAGCACACCGCCACGGCGCAAGCCCTTGCCCATCATCAGCACACCGCCGGCCAGTGAGCCAATGCGTTCCCAGCCATGCACGTTTTGTGGCGGATGGGATTGGAAAGGGGTGGTCTCAATCGGCTCGAACGGATTGTTATCGCTCATGATCTGTCTCCAGTGTGGGGATTGGTATAAAACTGACTGCCCGAGCGATTGCCTTGTTCAATCGAATGTTGCACCGATCAGCGGAATTGCGGCCCCGAACGGGTGTTGTTGCCTTTGGCCATGCGGTCATACAGCACGACGTTGACGGTGGCGGCCAGGTTCATGCAGCCGGTGGTGGGGATGTACACCACGTCTTCGCACCAGTCGCGGATGTCCTTGTCCAGCGAGCCGTCTTCCGGGCCAAAAATGTACAGCGCCCGGTCCGGGTGGGTGTATTCGGGCAGTGGGCGAGCGCCCTCCACCAGTTCCACGGCCACCGGCACACAGCCCAGGGGCAGGATTTTCTTCAGGTCGTCGATACCGATCAGCGGGATGTCGTAGTGGACTTTCTTGGTGTCGGTGACGAAGTCGGCGGCACGCTCATAGCGCTTGCCGGTGTAGAACACCGACGCCACGCCGTAGCAGCCGGCGGCACGCATGACCGAGCCGACGTTTTCCGGTGACTTGGGGTTGAACAGACCGATGCAGCTATAGCGTTTGTTGGCCACGGGCGGGGTGCCTTTGGGGAAAAGGCGCGATTATACGGGGAATGGGGGAGGGTGGTCAGGTTCGAGATGTGTGGTTCACACAAGTCTGTGGGAGCAAAGCTTGCTCGCGAACCGGCCCCTCGGTGTCTGAGAGACCGCATCGGCTTCATCGCGGGCAAGCCTTGCTCCCACAAAACGGGGCTCGCCCTATGGCTGGATTATTCGTCCTTCTTCATCAACCCGGCCAGCGCGGCGAAGGGGTTGTGGGTTGCCTTGGCGATTTTCGGGGTGCTCAGGGAGCCGTCGCCAAAATATTGCTGGTCGGTATAACGCGAGTGCTCGTTGTCGTGGCAGTACAGGCACAGCAGTTCCCAGTTGGAACCGTCCTGCGGGTTGTTGTCGTGGTTGTGGTCGCGGTGGTGAACGGTCAGCTCGCTCAGGCGCTTGCCGGAAAACTCACGGGCGCAGCGGCCACAGACATGGGGGTACATTTTCAGGGCTTTGTCGCGGTAGCCCATCTCCCGGTCGCGCTGGGCATCGGCGAGGATGCGGTCCAGCTTGGCGGTGTTGGACGGTGGCGTTGACGAACTCATGGGTTCACCTTTGTAGACAAGACGGATGACGGTTGGACAGAGTTTAGCTCAGCCCTTGAGCTTCTCGGCAATCCAGATGGTGTGGCGGGTGCCTTTGTTGCCATGGGCGAACACTTGCACCTCTTCGGCCTTGAAGCCGGCCTTCTTCAGCTTGTCGGAAAACTGCCGGTCAGCGCTGGCCGACCACACCGCGAGCACGCCCTTGGGCCGCAGGGCCTTGGCGCAGGCGGCCAGGCCTCCCGCCGAATACAGCCAACTGTTGGCTTTCTGGGTCAGGCCTTCCGGGCCATTGTCGACATCGAGCATGATCGCGTCGAAACCCTGGGGTTCGGCTTGCAGCACCTTGGCCACGTCTTCCATGCGGATCACTGTGCGCGGGTCCGACAGCGGCCGCCCGGCTTTTTCACCCAGGGGGCCACGGTTCCACTCCACCACGCCGGGCACCAGTTCGGCCACCACCACTTCGGCGGTCTTGCCCAGGTGCTTGAGGGCCGAGGCGAGGGTGAACCCCATGCCCAGGCCGCCGATCAGCACGCGCGAGCCAGGACGACCGGCGACCTTGCGGCAAGGAATCTCTGCCAGGGCGTCTTCGGAACCGTGCATGCGGGTGTTCATCAACTGCCCGCCGTCACCGCCCTGGATCTTGATGACGAAGTCTTCGCCGTACTCGAACAGGCACAGGGCACCGCCGTTATCAGGGATGGGCGTGGTGTCGAGCAGAACGAAACGTTTCATGGAAATCTCGTAGGAGGGCAAACCGCGCGGTAACGACTAGCCTTAAAACAGACAATAGCCACGGAGCCATTGATGAAGTGCATCATTCTAACGGCCATTGCCCTGGCGGCGCTCTCAATAAGTTGCGCCCAGGCTCAACAACCGACGATTCCGGTCAACCCGCCCAGCATCCCCGGGTCGCCTGGCACCGCGACCCCGATGCCGTACCCGCCGGTCACGCCCAGCGGTGTGCCCAAGGCCGGCAGCGGAAGTGGCGGGCCGCCCTTGCTGCCACCCATCGAAATGCCCAAGCCGCCCAAGGACCAGCCGATACCGGGCATGGAGCCCAAGCCGGTGAAGGCCAAGTCGCCGGGGGGATAGATCGAGAGCCTGTGGGAGCGAGCTTGCTCGCGATGGCGGTGTATCAGTCAACATTGATACCAACTGACCCGACGCTATCGCGAGCAAGCTCGCTCCCACAGGTATTGTGGTCTGGCTGTCAGACCTGCTGCGACAACAACTGTCCATCGGCCATGCGCAGGCGCTTGGACAGGGAGACGGCGAGGGCGCGGATGATCTTGGCGGCGATCTTGGGGGCGTCGTTGAGCATTTTTTCCAGGGAGTCCTTGCCCAGGTTCAGCAACTGGCAATTGCTTGCGGCGATGCAACTGGCCGAGCGTCGTTCGCCGTCGAGCACGGCCATTTCGCCGAATGCCCGGCCACTGCGCAGCGTGGCGATGGTCACGGGTTGGCCGTCGGGGCCGGTTTTCTGCACAGCCACCTGGCCGGTGTGGATGATGCACATGAAGCTGCCGGCATCGCCCTCGCGGAAAATCGCCTCGCCCTCGGCAATGGCGCTGATGCTGAAATAGCCCGACGCGGCGGCGAAGTCGACAGGCAGCAACTGGTCGAACAGACCGCAGTCCATCAACCAGTCGCGGATTTCTTTGTTCAGTAAGGTCGGTTCTGACATGTTGGCACGGTCTTTTTCTTGTTTGTTGCAGGTTCAGTTTGGCCCGGGTGTAAGCAGACCTCTGGAACAGACTCTTGTGGGAGCAAGGCTTGCCCGCGATGGCCTCAACTTGATCTGACAGACAGAACTGAGTCGCCTGTATCGCGGGCAAGCCTTGCTCCCACAAAGCCCTTCCCACATTGGGCTGGGTTACAGCAAGGCCTTGCGCATGCAGCTAAGACCCGGCCATCCCACAGAGTTCCTCAGACCAGCCCCAAAACCTTCAACACAAATGCATATTCGAGCGCTACGTCACGCAATCCCTGGTAGCGCCCGCTCATTCCGCCATGGCCGGCGCCCAGTTCGGTCTTGAGCAGCAGCGGGTTGTCGTCGGTCTTGGTGGCCCGCAATTTCGCCACCCACTTGGCCGCTTCCCAGTACTGCACACGGCTGTCGTTGTAACCGGCGATCACCAGCAGCGCCGGGTACGCTTGGGCGCGGACGTTTTCATACGGGGCGTAGGCCCGGATCCGATCATAAACCTCCGGTTCCTCTGGATTGCCCCATTCGTCGTATTCGGTGACGGTCAATGGCAAGTCCGGGTCGAGCATGGTGTTGAGCACGTCGACGAATGGCACCTCGGCAATCGCCACCTTGAACAGCTCCGGGCGTTGATTGAGCACCGCGCCGATCAGCAGGCCACCGGCGCTGCCGCCGCTGATTGCCAGTTGCTCGGCGCTGGTGAAGCCGTTGCTGATCAGATGTTCGGCGCAGGCGATGAAGTCGCTGAACGTGTTGTGTTTGTGTTCCTGCTTGCCGGCGCGATACCAGGCTTCCCCCAGCTCGCCGCCGCCGCGCACATGGGCGATGGCAAACGCTACGCCGCGGTCAAGCAGGCTCAGCCGCGAATGGGAAAACCACGGGTCGAGGCTTTCGCCATAAGCACCGTAGCCGTACAGGTACAGCGGTACCGGCCGGCCAAGGGCTTCGCGCTTGATCACCAGGCTGATGGGCACCTGGGTGCCGTCTGGTGCTGTAGCCCAAAGCCGCTGGCTGACGTAGGCATCGGCGTCGAACGGGCCCAGTACCGGGGTTTGCTTGAGCACGACCTGTGCGCCGCTGGCCAGGTCCAACTGACGGATCTGCGCCGGACGATTCAGGGCCTCGTAGCGCAGGCGGATGCGATCGCTGACGAATTCCAGGCTGTTCTGCACATGCAGGCTGTAGGCCGCATCCGGCAGTTGCACCCGATACGCCGGAAAGCCTTGCGGGTGAACTTCGATGATCGGCAAGCCGCCCTCACGCAGGCTCAAGGTCATGGCCCCGGCGTTCAGGCTCAGGCCGTCGATCATCACCGTGTCGCTGTGGGGGATCAGGTTCTGCCAGTCGGCCTCGGTCGGCGCTACGCCCGTGTCAGCGGCCTGGTACAACGCGAAGTTGATTCCGTCGCGGTTGCTGCGGATCAACCAGGTCCATTGGCCATCGAGCAGGCCGTGGTCGACGTCGTATTCATGGTTTTCCACGCGGGGCGCCAGGCAGGTAAAGGGGCGCTGCGGTTGTGCGGCGTCCAGCACCCAGACTTCGCTGGTGGTCTTGCTGCCCAGGGACAGGATCAACTGCTTTTCCGAGCTCGAACGATAGCAGTGCAGGAAGAAACGCCCGTCCGGCTCATGGAACACTTGCTCGGCGGCCGTGCCGTCCAAGCGATAGCGCCAGAGTTTGTGGGGGCGATGAGTGTCGTCCAACTCGCCGAAAAACAGCGTCAGGCTGTCGTTGGCCCAGGTCATGCTGCCGTCGCAATTGGCGAAGGACAGTTCGCTGACCTTGTCGTTGGACAATTCCTTCACGAACAGGGTGTAGATCTCGTCGCCCGTGGTGTCCAGGCTGTAGGCCAGACGCTGGTGGTCAGGGCTGATGCTGAACGCGCCCAGGGAAAAGAAGCCTCCGCCGGCCAGCACGTTCGGGTCCAGCAGCAGTTGTTCACGGCTTTCATCCACTCTCAGGCTGTCATCGGCCGGCCGCGGGCAGCGGTAGTGGCGCGGGTATTCGTCACCGGCGGTGGTACGGGTGTAATACAGGTACGGGCCCCAGGGCGAGGGCAGCGACAGGTCGGTCTCGAGAATCCGGCCCTTGATCTCCTGGAACAGGGTTTCGCGCAGCTCGGCCTGGTCGGCGAGTTGCGCCTCCTGGTAGCTGTTTTCCGCCTTGAGGTAGTCGAGCACGGCGTCGGTGTCGCGTTCCTGCAGCCAGGCGTATGGGTCAACACCGGCGTCCTTGCGGGCAATCGGGGCGTTGGGAACGTGGGCAGATAGGGACATGAAAGGCTCTCGAACGTTGTACGAAAAGGGACACATGGCCTGGACAGAACCAACCACACAGGCCATTCGCCAGACGCCGGGGCAGCCTGACGAGCGAAAAGCCGTTACTATAAGCGTCTCTTTGCCTGCCTTGCCATGGACACCATGACCGAGAATGACTATCTGATCGCCTGGGGCCTCTACGCCTTCGCCGCCCTGGGCTGCCTGCTGGTGTGGATGCGCATGACCCGCTGGATGTGGCGCTGGTTGCGCGAACCGCTGCGGTTGCTGATGGCGGTGTTGCTGTTTTGCCCGACCATCGTGGATCCGGTGAAGGACAAGTTCGCCCCGGCCCTGGCCATTGTTGCCCTGGACGTGCTGTTCAAAGTCGGCAACAACGTCTGGCGAGCGGCTTCCGATCTGCTCATGTACGGCATGATCGCCTTCGGCCTCTACTTGGTTTTCGTGCTGATCCGCTTCCCCATCGAGCGCGCCGCCAACGCTCGCAAGGAGCGGGCCGCCGCCGCAAAAGCCGCCGCTGCCGCCGATGAACCGGAGGACGAGCCGCCGTTCGGCGTGGCCGGTGACGACCGTTACGGTCGCCCGCCCGTGCCGAGCAACCCCCAGCGTTCGCGTATCGAACCGCGCCTGTAACCGGGCCTGCCCCTTGAAGCGAGAGTTCGAGCATGTGTGAGTTATTGGGCATGAGCGCCAATGTGCCGACCGACATCGTGTTCAGCTTCACCGGGCTGATGCAGCGCGGCGGCAAGACCGGGCCGCATCGGGACGGCTGGGGCATCGCCTTCTATGAGGGCCGAGGCCTGCGCTTGTTCCAGGACCCGGCCGCCAGCAGCGAATCGGAAGTGGCGAACCTGGTGCAGCGCTATCCGATCAAGAGCGAAGTGGTGATCGGGCACATTCGCCAGGCCAACGTCGGCAAGGTCTGCCTGTCCAATACGCACCCGTTCGTGCGTGAGTTGTGGGGCCGCAACTGGTGTTTTGCCCACAACGGCCAGCTCGCCGATTTCCATCCGGGCGTGAGCTTCTACCGCCCGGTGGGCGATACCGACAGCGAAGCGGCTTTCTGCGATCTGCTCAACCGCGTGCGCCAGGCTTTCCCCGAGCCGGTGGAGGTGGAGCAATTGCTACCGTCGTTGATCGAAGCCTGCGCCGCGTACCGCAGCAAAGGCGTGTTCAACTGCCTGCTCAGTGATGGCGACTGGCTGTTCTGCTATTGCTCGACCAAACTGGCGCAGATCACCCGTCGTGCGCCGTTCGGCCCGGCGCGCCTCAAGGATGTGGATGTGATTGTCGATTTCCAGGCGGAAACCACGCCCAACGACGTGGTCACGGTGATCGCCACCGAGCCCTTGACCGAAAATGAAACCTGGACCCGCTACGAACCGGGCCAATGGAGCCTGTGGCGACGCGGCGAATGCGTCAGCCAAGGCCGGACCGAATAAGGACGTCACGTTATGTTGCTCAGTTATCTACGGCTGGTGTTGTTCGCGGTGGGCCTGTTGGTTGGAGTCCAGGTGCCGGGCTTCATCAATGATTACGCCAAGCGGGTCGAGGCGCACCTGATCGAGGCGCAGACCGGCCTGCAAGGGTTCCAGGGCACCGCCAACCAGTTCTTCAAGGGCGACATGCAAGCCCTGGTGGCCCATTACCGCGCCAGCGAAGACCCGATCTTTCGCAGCGACGCCGACAGCCTGAACACCTTGCTCGTGCGCCAGCAGGCCCTGGACAAGCAATTCCAGGCGATGCAAGGCCCGTGGTACATCCGCTTGCTGCAAGTGGCGCTGGCCGCCGATCCGGACATCCGCAAGGAAACCTGGAACGGCTACAGCTACCAGATCCTGTTGACCCCCGAGGCCATGATCTGGGGCATCAGCGGTGCGTTGTTGCTGTCGTTCGGCCTGGAATGCCTGTTCCGCCTGATCGACTGGGTGGTGCTGGGCGGCAAGCGCCTGCGCCAGGGCCGGCCGATTGAAGAGCGCGACCTGCGCGGACTCTGACACCGCAGGGCTTTTGTGGCGAGGGAGCTTGCTCCCGCTGGTCTGCGAAGCAGACCCAAAACGGTCCGGCACCTTACACCTGACACTGTGCAACGTCTGGTTTGGGGCCGCTGCGCGCCCCAGCGGGAGCAAGCTCCCTCGCCACAAAAGCGGTCCGCCTTTGCTGGCGATGTTCTGCCCAATCAAGTTTTTCTTATGACCCAGCCAAGGTTTTATTCGTTGGACGGGATCGGCCGTGCGTTCAAGAATCGGGGCAACGGTCTCCACGTCAGCGTCGTCGAGACTCAAAACAATAAAACCGTGGAGAACCACCATGAGTGCACCCGACACGCTCGGCGTCCCCCAACCCCAGGCCCGTTCCGGCCCATTCGATTGGTATCGCAACATCAACCAGCAGGAACGTCGCACCTTCTGGAGCTGCAAGATCGGCTACGCCCTGGACGGCATGGACACGCAAATGCTCAGCTTCGTGGTGCCGACCCTGATCGCGATGTGGGGCATTACCACCGGGCAGGCAGGCCTGATTCACACCAGCACCTTGATCGCTTCGGCCATTGGCGGCTGGGTGGCGGGCATTCTCTCGGACCGCATTGGTCGGGTGCGCACCCTGCAACTGACGGTGCTGTGGTTCGCCTTCTTCACCTTTCTGTGCGGCTTTGCCCAGAATTACGAACAACTGTTGATCGCTCGCACACTGATGGGCTTTGGCTTCGGCGGCGAGTGGACTGCCGGCGCGGTGTTGATGGGCGAGGTGATCCGCGCCAAGGACCGCGGCAAGGCGGTGGGCATGGTTCAGTCGGGTTGGGCCCTGGGCTGGGGCATGACGGCGATCCTGTATGCGCTGCTGTTCTCGGTGCTTCCGCCGGAAGACGCCTGGCGCGCGTTGTTTATCCTGGGCATTGTCCCGGCGATATTCGTGATATTCGTCCGGCGCCTGGTCAAGGACCCGGAGGTCTATAACCAGACCAAGGCCCGGCTGACGCCGGAAAATCCAGCGAAGTTCTATGAGATTTTTGCCCCCGGCATCCTCTCCACCACCATCCGGGCTTCGCTTCTGACCACCGGCGCGTTGGGCGGTTACTACGCGATCACATCCTGGCTGCCGACTTTCCTGAAGAACGAGCGCGGCTTGAGCGTACTGAGCACCGGCGGCTACCTGGCGATGGTCATCGTCGGTTCCTATGTGGGTTATGTCATCAGCGCGTACCTGAGTGACATTCTCGGCCGCAAGAAAAACTTCGTCCTGTTCGCCGTCGGCTCGTTCACCATCGTGTTGCTCTACACGCAGGTGCCGGTGAGCAATACCGTGATGCTCTGGCTGGGCTTCCCCTTGGGCTTCTTCGCTTCGGGGATGTTCAGCGGCATGGGCTCGTTCCTCACCGAACTGTTTCCTACGCGCATTCGGGGTTCGGGCCAAGGCTTCTGCTACAACATTGGCCGGGCGGTGGCGGCATTGTTTCCGCTGTTGATCGGTATTTTGAGCCAGAAGGTGCCACTGAGCGTGGGTATAGGGGCGTTCGCGGCGGTGTCCTATGGCGTGGTGATCCTCGCGGCCCTGAGCCTGCCGGAAACCCAAGGCAAGCAGTTGGAAGCTGAGTAACTGATAACCTGCGGGCACATGTCCCACAGTTAAACGAAGAAAGAACCTACAGGAGCGTTCACCGTGAGCCGCCTGCTATTGAACTGCGACATTGGCGAAAGCTTCGGCAGCTGGACCATGGGTCTGGACGCCGAGGTGATGCCCTTCATCGATTGCGCCAACATCGCCTGCGGCTTCCATGCCGGCGACCCGAGCATCATGCGCAAGACCGTCAGCCTGGCCCTGAGCCACGGCGTGCGAATCGGCGCGCACCCGGCCTATCAGGACCTGGCAGGCTTCGGCCGCCGCTCCATGGCCTACGGTGCCCAGGAATTGCAGGACTTGCTGCACTACCAGATCGGCGCCCTCGACGGCATCTGCCGGGCGCAAGGCGGACGGGTTAGCTACGTCAAGCCCCACGGCGCGATGTACAACGACATGATGGCCAACCCGGCGCAACTGCGCGCGGTGATTCAGGCCGTCGCGGCCTATGATCGGCAACTGCCGCTGATGCTCATGGCGACCCGGGACAACAGCGCCGCCCAGGCCCTGGGCGACGAGTACGGCCTGACCCTGTGGTTCGAAGCCTTTGCCGACCGCGCCTATGACAGTGCCGGTCGCCTGGTTTCGCGGCAAGCACCGGGCGCGGTGCACCACGATCCCGAGGTGATTATCGGGCAGGCCCTGACCATCGCCCGCGGCGACGCGTTGACCGCCAGCGACGGCAGTGCCTTGCACCTTATGGCCAACACCTTGTGCGTACACGGCGACAACGCCAGCTCCGTGGCGGCCGTGCAACGCATCCGCGAAGCCCTGGATGGGCAGAGTGCGCCATGAGACCACGCGTGGAAGTGGTGGCGGTGGACTGCCTGATGGTGCGTCTGTTCGATGAGATCGCCGAGGCCAACATGCCCTGGATGCTTGCCGCCAGCGAACGCCTGCGAGCGGTGTTTGCCGAACATCTGATCGACCTGGTGCCGTCCTACACCACGTTAATGGTGCACTACGATTTGCTTGCCCTGAACCCGATGCAAGCTCGCGAATTGATCGACGAGGCGTTGAATAACCTTTCACCGGATGCCCGGACCGCCGGCCAATGCCACGTGCTGCCGGTGTGGTACGACCTCGGTGTCGGTCCGGAGCTGGAACTGCTGGCGAGCCGCAGCGGGCTGACGGTCGCCCAGGTGATCGGCCGCCACAGCGAACGCGAGTACCAGGTGTTTGCCTTGGGCTTTGCTCCTGGCTTCGCCTTCATGGGGCTGGTGAACGAGGAACTGGCCGCACCACGCCTCGACACGCCGCGCAAACGCGTGGCGGCGGGCAGCGTGGGTATCGCCGAGCGCCAGACCGCGGCGTATCCGGTGGTGTCGCCCGGTGGCTGGAACCTGATCGGTCGCACCCCGACCAAACTGTTCGATCGCCAGCGTGATGGCTACAGCCTGATGCAGCCGGGGGACACGGTGCGATTTGCCCCTGTGGATCATGCCGAATTCATCGCGCTGGGTGGCGACGACACACCGTTGGAGGCCCAGGCATGAGCCGGTTGTTGATCGAGGCCAGCACCCCGCTGTGCCTGTTGCAGGACGCCGGCCGTTTCGGCGTGAGGCATTTGGGCGTGACCCAGGGTGGCGCGGCGGACTGGTTGTCGATGGCCTGGGCCAACTGGATGCTCGGCAATGCCCTGGGCGCGGCGGTGGTGGAGATCACCCTCGGCGGTTTCACCGTGGTGGCCGAAGACGATTGCGTGCTGGCGCTGGCCGGGGCGGACCTGGGCGCGCGGATAGACGGCCAGGGGGTGGCGTCGTGGCGCTTCTTCAGTTTGCGCAAGGGCCAGGTGCTGGCGCTCACCCAGCCTGTGCTCGGTGCCCGGGCCTACCTGGCAGCTCCGGGCGGTTTCAATGCGCCTGCGGTGCTGGGCAGCCGGGCGACGGTGGTGCGTGAGGAACTCGGCGGCCTGGATGGGAGAGGGCGGGCGTTGAATCGCGGCGAGCACCTGAGCTATTCAGGCACGCCGACGCCTCGGCCCATGCCGCACACGCTGATTCCGGATTTCCAGCAAACGCAGCCGCTGGATTTGATCCTGGGGGCGCAGAACGGTGCGTTCAGTGGGCAGAGCCTGTACGACGCGTTCAATACGGCTTGGACCCTGGACAGTCGCGCCGATCGCATGGGCATGCGGTTGCTGGGCACGGCCCTGGAATATCAGGGGCCGGCGATGATTTCCGAAGGCATCCCGCTTGGTGCCGTGCAGGTGCCGCCGGACGGCCAGCCAATTGTATTGCTCAACGACCGGCAAACCATCGGTGGCTATCCACGGCTGGGCGCCTTGAGCCCGCTGGCCCTGGCCCGGTTGGCGCAATGCCTGCCGGGGGCGCAGGTGCGGTTGCGGCCGGTGGTGCAGGCGGTTGCGCATCGGCAGCAGGTTGAGTGTTTGCGGGCGCTGTTAAACCGCTAAAAGCAACGCGAGCAAGCTCGCTCCCACAGGGATCTGCTAGCGACAAAGATCCAGTGTGGGAGCGAGCTTGCTCGCGATGAGGCCCTAAAGGGCACCAAAGATCACTTGGAAAGAAACCGCATCCCTTCCTCCAACCCCCGCAAGGTCAGCGGATACATCCGGTCTTCCACCAACTCGCGCACGATGTTGGTCGAGGCGGTATAGCCCCAGGTGTCCTTGGGGTACGGATTGATCCAGATGAGCTTCTTATACTTCTCCATGAAGCGCTGCATCCACACATAACCGGCTTCTTCGTTCCAGTGTTCGACGCTGCCGCCGGCCTGGGTGATTTCATAAGGCGCCATGGCGGCATCGCCGATGAAGATCACTTTGTAGTCGGCGCCGTATTTGTGCAGCAGGTCCTGGGTCGAGGTGCGCTCCGAGGTGCGGCGCAGGTTGTTCTTCCACACCGATTCGTAGACGAAGTTGTGGAAGTAGAAATACTCCAGGTGCTTGAACTCGGTCTTGCAGGCCGAGAACAGTTCTTCGCAGATCTTCACGTGGGCATCCATCGAGCCACCGATGTCGAACAGCAGCAACAGCTTCACGGTGTTGCGTCGTTCCGGGCGCATCTGGATGTTCAAAAGGCCGGCATCGCGGGCGGTGTGGTCGATGGTGCCATCGATGTCCAGCTCTTCGGCCGCACCCTGGCGGGCGAACTTGCGCAGGCGGCGCAGGGCGATCTTGATGTTGCGGGTGCCCAGTTCCACCTGGTCGTCGAGGTTCTTGTACTCGCGCTGGTCCCAGACCTTCACGGCCTTGCCCTGGCGCTTGCCGGCGTCGCCGACCCGAATGCCCTCGGGGTTGAAGCCGCCGGAGCCGAACGGGCTGGTGCCGCCGGTGCCGATCCACTTGTTGCCGCCGGCATGGCGTTCCTTCTGTTCTTCCAGGCGCTTCTTGAATTCTTCGATCAGCTTGTCCAGGCCACCCAGGGACTGGATCTGCGCCCGCTCTTCGTCGGTCAGCGAACGCTCAAATTCCTTGCGCAACCAGTCTTCGGGAATCAGCGCCTGGAGGTGGTCGTCGAGTTTCTCCAGGCCGTTGAAGTAGGCGGCGAAGGCTCGGTCGAACTTGTCGAAATGCCGTTCGTCCTTCACCAGGATCGCCCGGGACAGGTAATAGAACTCGTCCATGTCGGCGAAGATCACCCGCTGTTTCAGCGCGTTGATCAGGTCCAGCAGTTCACGCACCGACACGGGCACCTTGGCGGCGCGCATCTCGTTGAACAGGTTAAGCAGCATGGCAATCGCCCTCGCTCTTGTTGGACAAAGAGGCTCAGCGAGTGCCGCGACGGCTCATGAACGCCAGGCGCTCGAGCAATTGCACGTCCTGTTCGTTCTTGACCAGGGCGCCAGCCAGCGGCGGGATGGCCTTGGTTGGATCGCGCTCGCGCAGCACCGCTTCGCCGATGTTGTCGGCCATCAGCAGCTTGAGCCAGTCCACCAGTTCGGACGTGGAAGGCTTTTTCTTCAGGCCCGGCACCTTGCGCACGTCGAAGAACACGTCCAGCGCTTCGCTGACCAAGTCCTTCTTGATGTCCGGGTAATGCACATCGACGATCTTCTGCAGGGTGACGCGGTCGGGGAAGGCGATGTAGTGAAAGAAGCAGCGGCGCAGAAACGCGTCCGGCAATTCCTTTTCGTTGTTGGAGGTAATGATGATGATCGGCCGTTGCTTGGCCTTGATGGTTTCGTCGGTCTCGTAGACGTAGAACTCCATCTTGTCGAGTTCCTGCAGCAGGTCGTTGGGGAACTCGATGTCGGCCTTGTCGATTTCGTCGATCAGCAGGATCACCCGTTCCTCGGACTCGAACGCTTCCCAGAGCTTGCCTTTCTTCAGGTAGTTGCGCACGTCGTGGACCTTGTCCACGCCCAACTGCGAGTCTCGCAGGCGGCTGACCGCATCGTACTCGTACAAGCCCTGGTGGGCCTTGGTGGTGGACTTGATGTGCCAAGTGATCAGGCGCGCGCCGAAGGACTCGGCCAGTTGTTCGGCCAGCATGGTCTTGCCGGTGCCCGGTTCGCCCTTGACCAGCAATGGCCGCTCCAGGGTGATGGCGGCGTTCACGGCCAGTTTCAGGTCATCGGTGGCCACGTAGGCGCTGGTGCCTTCGAACTTCATCTGCAATTTCCTCGAACGTGTCGCCGGCCCGGCGAGGCGGGGCGCGCGAAATAAATATCGTGCCCGACTATAACGCGGCGCCCCGGCGACTGTGAACGCAGACGCTGTATTCAGTCTCTGAATGGGGCGTCACATGTTGACTCAGTCTCGGCTATCACCCGATGGGTCATCATCACCCAGTGGCGAGGGAGCTTGCTCCCGCTGGGCTGCGAAGCGGCCCCAAAAAGCCTGCAATCGCTACGCACTTGAGCGGGAACAAGCTCCCTCGCCACAAAAAAGCCGGCAAACACCTTAATCGGCCGACGGCGGTGGCTGTTCATAACGGGCATTGAAGGCCTGGACGAAACCGTTGCGCAGGATCTGCAGAAAGGCTTCGAAGGCGCTGATGTCCTGCTGATGAACATTGCCACTGAGTTCCACCCGGGTGGCGAACTGGTTCTTGCGCTGGTTCTTGAGGGCCGTTTCGCCTGTGCCGACCAGCGCTTCCCAGACCGAGCGGAAGATGTTCTTGTTCTGGTTTTCCACGTCCTGCTGCCAGTCGAACACGTCGACATCGCGCAGCAATGGCTTGATGTAGCCGCTGAGCTTGGCGTTGTCGGCTTCGGCCTCGATCACTACGTCGCCGTGGCCGGCATTGAAATCGAATTTGCCATACGCCGCGGCGAAATCGTTCAGGCGCTTGAGCTCGATGTTCCTGGCCCGCAGGCGGAAGTCGAAGTCCTCGAAGTTGCTCAAGGGGTCGAAGGTGGCCTGCATTTCCAACGGCGCGTGTTCGGCCACCAGGGCCTTGCCCTCGAAACGGGCGTCGCGCTTGCCTTCGGTGTCGACCACGTTGGTCAGGTTGTAGAAGCTGGCGTTGACGTCGGTGGCCCGCAGGTTGACCGGTGGCTTGGAGTTGAAATTGCGAAAGGTGACCTTGCCATCACGGATGCGCACTTCATTGAAGGTGATGGGCAGCAGTTTTTCCAGTTGCTCGCGCCAGTTGGTGCCCCGGCCGGTCTGGGAGTTCTGTCGGTTGGCCCCACCGTCGACGAAGTTCACTTCCGGGCGGGCGAATTCCACCTCGGCCACCACCGCATGGTCGTACCACAGCGAATGCCAGCTCACCGACAGGTCCACCAGCGGTGCGGTGACGAACGGCACCGGGACCTTGCCGTCGACCTTGACGATTTCCAGGCCGTTGATCCGGTAGGCACCGCGCCACAGGGCCAGGTCCACGTCGGTGATCTGGCCGCGATAATCGCCCATGTCGGCCAGTTTGTCGTTCAGGTAGTCGCGTACCAGGTAAGGCAGGGCAAAATGCAGGGCCACCAGCACCGCGGCGATGGCGGCGAAAATCCACAATGGCCAACGGTATCGACGCTTCATGGCAGTCAGTCTCCAGCGTTTGTTGGGGGAGCGCCTTCTAATGCCATTGACTGTCGCAACAACAGGATCGTTCGGTGCAACTGGACGCCCATGGGCAACAGGCATACCTTTAAAGGCTTACATTCCCGCTGCATCAAGGACCCAGCCATGAGCCGTATATTCGCTGACAACGCCCATTCCATCGGTAATACGCCGCTGGTGCAGATCAACCGCATTGCTCCGCGCGGTGTGACCATCCTGGCCAAGATCGAGGGGCGTAACCCCGGGTATTCGGTCAAGTGCCGGATCGGTGCGAACATGATCTGGGACGCTGAAAGCTCGGGCAAACTCAAGCCGGGCATGACCATCGTCGAACCGACGTCGGGCAATACCGGGATCGGCCTGGCGTTCGTCGCCGCCGCCCGTGGCTACAAGCTGATGCTGACCATGCCCGCCTCCATGAGCATCGAGCGGCGCAAAGTGCTCAAGGCCCTGGGTGCGGAGCTGGTGCTCACCGAACCGGCGAAGGGCATGAAGGGAGCCATCGACAAAGCCGCCGAGATCATGGCCAGCGATCCAGCCAAATACTTCATGCCGCAGCAATTCGATAACCCGGCGAACCCGGCGATCCACGAAAAAACCACCGGTCCGGAAATCTGGAACGACACCGACGGCGCGGTGGACGTGCTGGTGGCAGGCGTGGGCACCGGCGGCACCATCACCGGCGTTTCGCGGTACATCAAGAACACCTGTGGCAAACCGATCCTGTCGGTGGCGGTCGAGCCCGAGGTTTCGCCGGTGATTACCCAGGCGATGGCGGGCCAGGAGATCAAGCCCAGCCCACACAAGATCCAGGGGATCGGCGCCGGGTTCGTGCCGAAGAACCTGGACCTGTCGATCGTTGACCTGGTCGAGCGGGTCACTGACGACGAGTCCAAGGCCATGGCCCTGCGCTTGATGCAGGAGGAGGGCATCCTCTGCGGGATCTCTTGTGGCGCGGCGATGGCCGTGGCCGTGCGCCTGGCGGAAAAACCGGAGATGCAGGGCAAGACCATCGTCGTGATCCTGCCGGATTCGGGCGAGCGGTACTTGTCGAGCATGCTGTTCAGTGATCTGTTTACCGAGCAGGAGATCCAGCAGTAACGGTGGATACTCAGTTGTAGCGAGAACGCTTGTGTGGCGAGGGAGCTTGCTCCCGCTGGGCTGCGAAGCGGCCCCAAAAGCCTGCGAGCGCTGCGCACTCGAGCGGGAGCAAGCTCCCTCGCCACACAAGGTTGTCCCAGGAGCTTGCCTTGGGAGCCTGCCGCGAGAGGCCTCAGGTTGCATTTGCACGAGTTGTTTGACAGGCGTCAGCCAAGGTTCAGGTGACGCCTGTTAGAAAGTGTTTATTGCATTTCACTCAACAGAGAATGTTGCGTCAGACGGTTTTTTACCCAGGCCATTAGGGATTAACATGGCCTTCGGCTACGTCGGGCAGTAGGCGTTGCGTCAAGTGTTTAGGACAAGGAGTTATAAAAATGACCGTTTCGTTTGTCGCCAAGGCCTCGGTGTTGCTGCTGTTCTTGGGCAGTACGCTTTATGTGCATTTGCGTGGCAAGGCACGTCTGCCGGTGTTGCGCCAGTTCGTCAACCACTCGGCGCTGTTCGCCCCCTATAACACCTTGATGTACCTGTTCTCCGGCGTGCCCTCGAAACCGTACCTGGACCGCAGCAAATTCCCCGAACTGGATGTGCTCAAAGACAACTGGCAAGTCATCCGCGACGAGGCCATGCACCTGTTCGACGAGGGCTACATTCGCGCTGCCGAGAAGAACAACGACGCGGGTTTCGGCTCGTTCTTCAAGAAGGGCTGGAAGCGTTTTTACCTCAAGTGGTACGACAAACCGCTGCCGTCGGCTGAGCTGCTGTGCCCCAGGACGGTCGCGCTGGTCAGCCAGATCCCCAATGTTCGGGGCGCCATGTTTGCCCTGCTGCCGGGTGACAGCCATCTGAATCCGCACCGGGACCCCTTCGCCGGTTCGTTGCGTTATCACCTGGGGCTGTCAACCCCCAATTCCGACGACTGCCGGATTTTCGTCGACGGCCAGATCTACGCCTGGCGCGACGGCGAAGACGTCATGTTCGATGAAACCTATGTGCACTGGGTCAAGAACGAAACCCCGCAGACGCGCGTGATCCTGTTCTGTGATGTCGAGCGGCCCTTGAAAAGCCGGTTGATGACCCGTCTCAACCGCACCATCAGCGCGTTCCTCGGCCGCGCCACCGCGCCACAGAACCTGGATGATGAACACGTCGGTGGCATCAACCGGGCCTATGCCTGGAGCAAGTCGTTCAGCGACGGCATCAGTGGCCGGGTCAAGCAATTCAAGCGCAAGCATCCCAAGGCCTACCGGGTGATGCGCCCCGTGTTGGCAGTGGTGGTGCTGACGGCGCTTGGCTATTGGTTGTTCGGTTAAATATTGCGTTGTCCATCGGGCGCTGGTTATAGTCAGCGCTCTTCGGGTTTTCGAACCCACCTCTTCAAGAGATCGGCTCATGCCTGTATCCCCTGTCATCGCGGTCGTGGTTCCAGCGTTCAACGCTGGCGTCGTGCCGTGTGGGAGCCAGCAGCCTGCGCAGATCGGTCAATACCCTCCACCTGTCCGTAGCTCATCGGTGTACGCCGTCGTATCACCGCCGGGTGTTGGCATTCAGGGCTGATCGGCAACGGTTGCCTATCCCCTGTGCCCGCCTGAAAAAACTACTGGACTTCAGCCTCGGCTGAGTTGGCTTTTTGCCTGACTACAGGTGGTATCCATGTTTTCCCTTTCCAAAAACGCCTTGTTGGCGGCGGCTTCCACGAGCCTGTTCGTTTTGCTGTGGAGCAGTGGGGCGATCTTTTCCAAGCTGGGCCTGGCCCACGCTTCCCCCTTCGCCTTTTTGCTGATCCGTTTTGCCATTGCGCTGTCGGCGCTGGTGCTGTTGATTCCGTTGCTCAAGTTCAAGCTGCCCAAGACCGGCAAGCCGATGCTGTACGCGGCGACCACCGGGCTCGTGCTGCTGGGCGCCTATCAGATTTTTTATCTGCTGGCGCTGCAAATGAGTGTCACGCCGGGGGTCATGGCGACCCTGATGGGCGTGCAACCGATCCTGACCGTGGTGCTCATGGAGCGGCAGCGTTCCTGGTCGCGGATGTTCGGCCTGATGCTGGGGTTGGTCGGGTTGGTCATGGTGGTGTACCAGGGCATCGGCCTGGCCGGCATGTCCCTGGGCGGGATGCTCTGCGGGTTGCTGGCACTGGTGAGCATGACGGCCGGTTCGATCATGCAGAAGCGCATCACCGACAACCCCCTGGGCACGCTGCCGGTGCAGTACCTGGCCGGACTGGTGCTGTGCGCGGTGTTCGTGCCGTTCCAGCCGTTCCATTTCGAGTACAGCACAGGGTTCTTTGTGCCGGTGTTGTGGATGGGGCTGGTGGTGTCGGTGCTGGCGACATTGCTGCTGTACCGACTGATCGCCCGCGGCAACCTGGTGAATGTCACCAGCCTGTTCTACCTGGTGCCGGCGGTGACGGCGATCATGGACTACCTGGTGTTTGGCAACCGGTTGGCGTTGTTGAGCTTGCTGGGGATGGTGCTGATCATCGTGGGGTTGGTGTTTGTGTTTCGTAAAAGTCGCTAGCCCTTAAATGTAGAGTGACCGCACCACTGCTTTCGCGAGCAGGCTCGCTCCCACAAGTCATGTGCAATTCTTGTGGGAGCGAGCCTGCTCGCGAAGGCATTTTTAACAGCGCCGATGAACTACCGGGCAGACACCTCAGCCGGTTTCGCCACTGAAGGCTTCAACACCAACCACAACGCCGCTGCAATCAACACCCCGCCATACACATGTGCCATCCCCAACGGCTCATCCAGCAACAACGCCCCCCACAGCACGCCGAACGGCGGAATCAGGAAAGTCACGGTCATCGATTTGACCGGGCCGATGGAACTGAGCAGGCGGAAGTAAAGGATGTACGCCAGCGCGGTACACACCAGGCCCAGCCCCAGCAGTGACAACCAGACGCTCCAGCCACCCCAACTGGCCGGTGGTTGGTTGATGACGCTGTAGCCAAACAGCGGCAGCAAGAACACCGTGGCGCCGAACATGCTGCCCAGGGCCGAAAGACGGCTGTCCAAGCCCCCTTGCTGATCGAGCCAGCGACGGGTGAGGAAACCGGCAAAGCCATAGCAGGTCGTGGCCAGCAGGCAGGCGAGGGCGCCCATCAACAATTGCAGGTCGAACGCCACCGGGCCGGCGCGGGTCAGGATGCCGACGCCGAACAGCCCCAGGCAGACACCGCTGACCTTGGCTGGGGTGAGTTTTTCGCTGAAGAACAAGCCGCCGATCAACACCCCCATCAACGGTGTGGTGGCGTTGAAGATCGCCGAATAACCCGCTGGCAGCACCTGGGCCGCCAGCGAATAAAACGTGGCCGGAATGCCCGAGTTGATCAGGCCCAGCACCATGACGACTTTGAGCTTGCCGCGAAAATTCCAGTCGATGCGCATCAGGGCCAGGATCACCAGCAACCCGACGAAGGCGATGGACACGCGAAAAAAGGCCGTGGGGATGGTGCCAATGACGGGGGCGATAATGCGCATGAACAGGAAACTGGCGCCCCAGATAGCGGCCAGTGACAGTAAACGCAGGATATCAACGAGGTTCACGAGTCATTCCTTCCTTGATTGGGCGGCAAGTGTCGCCGCCCTGCATAGCGATGGCAATGGTTGCGTTGCCGCGTGATTGGCCTCTAAGCTCAGTCGCCCATAACAAGCATGACCCGCCGAGGTTTACCCTATGCCGCAGCCATGGCCCGCTATCGAAATCGCCCGTTCGATCCTCGACGGCTTCGACGATTATCGTGAGCATTTCCGGCAGATCACCGACGGTGCCCGCGCCCGGTTCGAGCAGGCGCTGTGGCTGGAGGCGCAAGCGGCTTCGGCGGCGCGCATCAATTTGTATGAAGAAAAAGTCTTCGAAACGGTCGCCAAGCTGCACAAGGCCTTCAATGACGAAACGCTGATGGACGTGAGCTGCTGGCCGCTGGTCAAGAGCGCCTACATCAGCCTGATCGACCTGCGCTTCGACGATGAGCTGTCGGAAACCTGGTACAACTCGATCTTCTGTGGGTTGTTCAGCCACGACCTGATCAGCGACGGCACCATGTTCATCCACACCACCCGGCCCAGCCTGCGCCGGGCCCGCGCCGCCCAGACCCGCACCTACAAACCCCAGGGGCAGTTGGACCGGATGCTGGCGAGCGTGTTCGCCGATTACCGTTTCAGCGAAGACTACGCCGACTTGTCGGGTGACCTGCGGCGCCTCGAAGCGCAGTTGCGCGAGAACCTGCCGGACTGGGTCTGCAAGGACCCTGAGCTGACCGTGGAGTTGTTTTCCTCGGTGCTCTACCGCAACAAAGGCGCCTACCTGGTGGGCCGGATCTACACCCGCGACGACCAATGGCCGCTGGTGATCCCGCTGTTGCACCGCGAGGGCCGGGGGATCCAGATCGATGCGCTGATCACCGACGAGGCGCAGGTGTCGATCATCTTCTCGTTCACCCGCTCCTACTTCATGGTGGACGTGCCGGTGCCGGCGGAATTCATCGGCTTTCTCAAGCGTATCCTGCCGGGCAAGCACATCGCCGAGTTGTACACCTCCATCGGTTTCTACAAGCACGGCAAGTCCGAGTTCTACCGAGCGTTGATCAACCACCTGGCGAACACCGACGACCAGTTCATCATGGCCCCGGGTGTGCGCGGCATGGTCATGAGCGTGTTCACCCTGCCGGGCTTCAACACGGTGTTCAAGATCATCAAGGACCGCTTCTCGCCATCGAAAAACGTCGACCGGGCCACGGTGATCGAGAAGTACCGCCTGGTGAAAAGTGTCGACCGGGTCGGGCGCATGGCCGATACCCAGGAGTTCGCCGATTTCCGCTTTCCCCTGAGCAAGTTCGAACCGGCCTGCCTGGAGGAACTGCTGGACGTGGCGCCGTCCACGGTGTCGGTGGAAGGCGATACGGTGCTGATTCGCCACTGCTGGACCGAACGGCGCATGACGCCGCTGAACCTGTACCTGGAAAACGCCAACCAGGACCAGGTGCGCGAGGCGCTGGAAGACTATGGCCTGGCCATCAAGCAACTGGCGGCGGCCAATATCTTCCCCGGCGACATGCTGCTCAAGAACTTCGGCGTGACCCGTCACGGCCGCGTGGTGTTCTACGACTACGATGAAATCTGCTTCCTGACCGAAGCCAACTTCCGCCACATCCCCCAGCCCCGCACACCGGAAGACGAAATGGCCTCCGAGCCCTGGTATTCCATCGGCCCGCTGGACGTCTTCCCCGAAGAATTCCCGCCGTTCCTGTTCGCCGACGCCGGGCAGCGCAAGCTGTTCGACCAGTTGCACGGGGAGCTGTACAACGCCGACTACTGGAAAGGCCTGCAAGAGGCGATTCGGGCGGGGAAGGTGATCGACGTGTTCCCGTATCGGCGCAAGGACCTGGACAACGAATAACCGCCAGGCGAGCGAAACCCTTTGGCTTTTGTGGCGAGGGAGCTTGCTCCCGCTGGGGTGCGAAGCAGCCCCCAGCTGTATTTGGCACCGCGATGTGGCGGACAGAACGCAGGGGCCTGCTGCGCAGTCCAGCGGGAGCAAGCTCCCTCGCCACAAAAGCTTCCTTCCCCACAACAGCATCCTTGAGGCTGATCCCCTGTGGGAGCAAGCTCGCTCCCACAAGGGGCTGCTTTGCGTGTTCGGCGCAATAGCCGCAAATCTGCGACAATCGCCCCCTTGCTCAAACCGACGACCCTTGCGTACCTGATGACTGACCAAGCCCCCGCTATCGACAAGCTGCTGAAAAACCTCGATCACGCCATGCTCGCCGACCGTCACCGGTTGCGGCGCCAGTTGCTCGAGTTGCGCAAGAAACCCGACGAGGCCAAGCTGGCCCAATGGGTGACGCGCATGCAGGCGTCGTGCGATCAGGTGCTGGCGCGCAAGGCGAGCCTGCCGGTGATTCGCTACGACGACAACTTGCCGATTGCCGCCAAACGCGACGAAATCAAGGACGCACTGCTCAAGCACCAGGTGCTGATCATTGCCGGCGAGACCGGCTCGGGCAAAACCACGCAGTTGCCGAAGATCTGCCTGGAAATCGGTCGCGGCCAGCATGGCTTGATCGGCCATACCCAACCGCGCCGGATCGCCGCCCGCAGCGTCGCAAGCCGTGTCGCCGAAGAACTGGCCACGCCCTTGGGCGCGCTGGTGGGTTATCAGGTGCGGTTCGAGGACCAGAGCGACGCCAACACCCTGATCAAGCTGATGACCGACGGCATCCTGCTGGCCGAGACCCAGAACGACCGCTACCTCGAGCGCTACGACACGATCATCGTCGACGAAGCCCACGAACGCAGCCTGAACATCGACTTCCTGCTCGGCTACCTCAAGACCCTGCTGCCGCGCCGCCCGGACCTGAAAGTCATCATCACCTCGGCGACCATCGACCTGGAGCGCTTTTCCAAGCATTTCGATGACGCGCCGATTGTGGAAGTCTCCGGCCGCACCTTCCCGGTGGAAACCTGGTATCGCCCGCTGACCCTGGAGCAGGACGAGGAGGGCAACCGGGTCGAAGACGACTTGACCGTCGACCAGGCGATCCTCGCCACCCTCGACGAAATCGCCGCCTACGAGCGCAGCGAGCGGCGCAGCCCCGGGGATGTGCTGGTGTTCCTGCCGGGCGAGCGGGAGATTCGCGACGCCGCGGAGATGCTGCGCAAGGCCCAGCTCAAGCACACCGAGATTCTGCCGCTGTATGCGCGCCTGTCGCCGGCTGAGCAACAGCGGATCTTCCAGTCCCATCCGGGCCGTCGCGTGGTGCTGGCGACCAACGTCGCCGAAACCTCGCTGACCGTGCCGGGCATTCGCTACGTGATCGACAGCGGCACCGCGCGCATCAGCCGCTACAGCTATCGGGCCAAGGTCCAGCGCCTGCCCATCGAAGCCATTTCCCAGGCCAGCGCCAACCAGCGCAAGGGCCGCTGCGGGCGGGTCGAGCCGGGCATCTGCGTGCGGTTGTACAGCGAAGAAGATTTTCTTGGACGGCCGGAATTCACCGACCCGGAGATCCTGCGCACCAACCTCGCGGCGGTGATCCTGCAGATGCTGCACCTGCGTCTTGGCGAGATCACCGATTTCCCGTTCATCGAGCCGCCGGATGGCAAGGCGATCAGTGACGGTTTCAACCTGCTGCAAGAGTTGTCGGCGGTGGATCGCAACAGCCAGTTGACCCCGCTCGGTCGCCAGTTGGCGCGCCTGCCGGTGGACCCGCGCATGGGCCGCATGCTGTTGGAAGCGGCGAAGCTGGGCAGTTTGCAGGAAGTGTTGATCGTCGCCAGCGCCATGTCGATCCAGGACCCGCGCGAGCGTCCGCCGGAGCGTCAACAGGCGGCGGACCAGGCCCACTCTCAGTGGAAGGACGCGGATTCGGACTTCGCCGGGCTGGTCAACCTGTGGCGCGGTTTTGAAGAGCAGCGCCAGGCCCTGACCGCCAGCCCACTGCGCAACTGGTGCCGCAAGAACTTCCTCAATTACCTGCGCCTGCGCGAGTGGCGTGATTCCCATCGCCAGTTGAGCCTGATCTGCCGCGACATGCAGCTGAGCCTCAACAAAGACCCGGCCGACTACCCGAAATTGCACAAGGCGGTGCTTTCGGGCCTGTTGAGCCAGATCGGTCAGAAAACCGAAGACGGCGACTACCTGGGCGCTCGCCAGCGGCGGTTCTGGGTCCACCCCTCGTCGGGCCTGGGCAAGAAGCGTCCGCAGTGGCTGATGACCGCCGAACTGGTGGAAACCACCAAGTTGTACGCGCGCATGGTGGCCAAGATCGAGCCGGACTGGATCGAACCGCTGGCCGGGCACCTGATCAAGAAAAACCACTTCGAACCCCATTGGGAGAAGAAGCGCGGGCAAGTGGTGGCCTATGAGCAAATCACCCTGTTCGGGCTCATCGTCGTCGGTCGCCGGCCAGTGCATTACGGGCCGGTGGACCCGGTGGTGTCGCGGGAACTGTTCATCCGCGAGGCGCTGGTGCGCGGCGAGATCCAGTCCAGGGCCAAGTGCCTGGACGCCAATACCAAACTGCTGGAACAACTCGACGAGCTGGAAGCCAAGGCCCGTCGCCGCGACATCCTGGCGGACGAGGAAACCCTGTTTGCCTTCTACGATGCGCGCTTGCCGGCGGAGATCCACCAGACCGCGACGTTCGACAGCTGGTACCGGATCAACAGCCAGAAAGACCCGCAACTGCTGATCATGCGCGAAGAAGACGTGCTGGCCCGCGAAGCCAGTGAAGTCACCGCCGCGCACTACCCGGACACCTTGCGCGTCGGTGACCTGACCTTGCCGCTGAGCTATCACTTCGAGCCCAACCATCCCCGCGATGGCGTGACCCTGCGAGTGCCGGCGCCACTGCTGCCGATGCTGCCGCCAGAACGCCTGGAGTGGCTGGTACCAGGGGTGATCGAAGCCAAGTGCATCGCCCTGGTGCGCAACTTGCCGAAGGCCTTGCGCAAGAACTTCGTGCCGGTGCCGGATTTCGTCAAGGCGGCATTGCAACGCATTACCTTCGCCGAGGGCTCGTTGCCGCAGTCCCTGGGCCGTGAGCTGCTGCGCATGACCGGGGCGCGGGTCAGCGACGAAGCCTGGGCCGAAGCGGCCCAGCAGGTGGAAAGCCACCTGCGCATGAACCTGGAAATCGTCGACGGCCAAGGCAAGTTCCTCGGCGAGGGCCGCGACCTGGCCGAGTTGACGGCGCGTTTTGCCGAAGCCAGCCAGGCCGCCCTGGCCGTGCCGCAAACGGCGAAAAGCCAGGCACCGGTGGAGGCGAAGGTCTTCGCGCCGGTGGCCGAGAAAACCCAACAGAAGATCGCCGGGCTGTCGATGACGGTCTACCCGGCGTTGGTGGAAGAGGGCGGCGTGGTCAAGGAAGGCCGTTTCCCGACGCCGGCCGAAGCCGAGTTCCAGCATCGCCGTGCCTTGCAGCGCTTGCTGATGCAGCAATTGGCCGAGTCGGCCAAGTTCCTGCGCGGCAAGCTGCCGGGGCTGACGGAACTGGGCCTGCTGTACCGCGACCTGGGCCGCATCGATAGCCTGGTGGAGGACATCCTGCTGGCCAGCCTCGACAGCTGTGTGCTCGAAGGCGAGGCGAGCCTGCCCCGTGACGGCGCCGCGCTGGCCTCCCTGGCCGAGCGCAAGCGCGGCGCCTGGACCGAGCACGCCGAACGCCTGGCGAAGCTGACCCTGGACATCCTCAAGCTCTGGCACGGCCTGCAAAAACGCTTCAAGGGCAAGATCGACCTGGCCCAGGCCGTGGCGCTGAACGACATCAAGCAGCAACTCAGCCACTTGGTGTACCCGGGCTTCGTCCGCGAAACCCCGCATCAATGGCTCAAGGAACTGCCGCGCTACCTCAAGGCCATCGAGCAACGTTTCGAGAAGCTCGGTAGCCAGGTGCAGAAAGACCGGGTCTGGAGCGGCGAGCTGTCGAACCTCTGGGCCCAGTACCAGGCCCGCGCCAGCAAACACGCCCAGGAAGGCAAGCGCGATCCGCAACTGGAGCTGTACCGCTGGTGGCTGGAGGAATACCGGGTCTCGCTGTTCGCCCAGCAACTGGGAACCAAGGTGCCGATCTCGGACAAGCGCCTGGGCAAGCAGTGGGGGGTGGTGGAGGGTTGATGGCACAGACCAGATGAACACCACACCCCCTGTGGGAGCGAGCCTGCTCGCGATAGCGTTATGGCAGTCGACATAGATGCTGACCGATCTACCGCTTTCGCGAGCAGGCTCGCTCCCACAGGGTTCTAGTCATATGTAAGGGAGCATGGGCCAAACCCCAGCGTTTATGGCAAACTTCGCGGCTATAAATGCCGGTCCCGTGGTTTCGAGCTTCAATGCCCCGGGCGGATCGGAATAAAGCGATGCCAGGGCTGCTTCCCCCGGATGGGAAAAGTCCCTTTGTGTATTGGTACGTCGGTGCCAATGCTTTCTGCCTGAACAGATCAGAGACACGACCATGCATAACGTCGTCATCAGCGGCACCGGCCTGTACACCCCGGCCAACAGCATCTCCAACGAAGAGCTGGTGCAATCTTTCAATACCTATGTCGCGCAATTCAACGCCGACAACGCCGACGCCATCGCGCGCGGCGAAGTCGAGGCCTTGACCGAATCCAACGCCGCGTTCATCGAAAAGGCCTCCGGCATCAAGAGCCGCTTTGTCATGGACAAGGAGGGCATTCTCGATCCACAACGCATGACCCCACGCCTGCCCGAGCGTTCCAACGACGAGTGGTCGGTGTTGTGCGAAATGGCCATTGGTGCCGCCAAGCAGGCCCTGGAACGCGCCGGCCGCACCGTCGCCGATATCGACGGGGTGATCGTCGCCTGTTCCAACCTGCAGCGTCCGTACCCGGCCATCGCCATCGAAGTCCAGGAAGCCCTGGGCATCGAAGGTTTCGGTTTCGACATGAACGTGGCTTGTTCCTCGGCCACTTTCGGTATCCAGGCCGCGGCCAACAGCGTGCAACTGGGCCAGGCCCGGGCGATCCTGATGGTCAACCCGGAAGTGTGCACCGGTCACCTGAACTTCCGCGACCGCGACAGCCACTTCATCTTCGGCGACGCGGCCACCGCCGTGATCATCGAGCGCGCGGACCTGGCGACCTCGCCGTACCAGTTCGACGTGGTCAGCACCAAGTTGCTGACCAAGTTTTCCAACAACATTCGCAACAACTTCGGCTTCCTCAACCGCGCCGCGCAAGAGGGCGTCGGCAGCCGTGACAAGCTATTCGTCCAGGAAGGCCGCAAGGTGTTCCGCGACGTCTGCCCGATGGTGGCCGAGCTGATCGGTGCTCACCTGGAAGAAAATCAGCTGAACGTAGGCGAGGTGAAGCGCTTCTGGCTGCACCAGGCCAACCTGAGCATGAACCACCTGATCGTGCGCAAACTGCTGGGACGCGAAGCCACCGAAGAAGAAGCTCCGGTGATCCTCGACCGCTACGCCAACACCAGTTCGGCCGGTTCGGTGATTGCATTCCACAAATACCAGGATGACCTGCCCAGCGGCTCGGTTGCCGTGCTCAGTTCGTTCGGCGCCGGTTATTCGATTGGCAGCGTGATTTTGCGCAAGCGTTGATCTGGCCTGGTCCAGATTTTTTTTGGACAAGGGTGCTTTTGTGGCGAGGGAGCTTGCTCCCGCTCGGTTGCGCAGCAACCGCAAGATCTTGGGGCCGCTGCGCCCGAAGCGTCGGACCGGCCCAGCGGGAGCAAGCTCCCTCGCCACAAAAAGCATCGCGGTCTTCCTGATCTTGGGGCGTTGAATGACGGTCACCGATGACAGCCTCCTGCTCCAACGTCTCCTGGCCGGTGAGCAGCAGGCCTACAGGGAACTGGTCAGCGCCTACCAGAGCCCGATGCGCGCCGTGGCCTATGCCATCGTCGGCAGCCGCCATGTCGATGAAGTGGTGCAGGACGCATGGCTGTCGGTGGTGCGCAATCTCAGTGGTTTCCAGGGGCGTTCCAGCCTCAAGACCTGGCTGCTGACCATCACCGCCAACGCCGCCAAGGGGCGCTACAAACAGAACCGTCGGGAGGTGTTGCTCGACGATCTGCCGTCACCCCATGGCACCCTCGGCGATGAACGTTTCGCCGCCGATGGTCATTGGCTGCTGGCGCCGTTCGCCTGGCACCAGGACACGCCTGAGGCGCTGCTCACAATGGACGAATTACGCGATTGCCTGGAGCACACGTTGCTCAGCCTGTCGCAACTGCAAGGCAGCGTGCTGAACCTGCGGGAACGCCAGGGGCTGGAGCTGGAAGAAATCTGTAATCTTCTGGATATTTCGCTCTCCAATGTGCGAGTGCTGTTGCATCGCGCCCGGCTGAAAGTCTTCGCGACCGTTGAACATTTCGAGGAAACCGGCGAATGCTGACCTGTAAGGAACAAGTGGCGCGCTCCAGCGATTATCTCGACGGCCAGTTAAGTTTTCGTGAACGCCTGATGGTGCGTCATCACCTGATGTTCTGCCCCAACTGCCGGCGTTTTATCCGCCAGATGCGCCTGATGCAGGCGACCCTCAGGAAACTGCCGCAACCGCCGGTCCCTGACCTGGATCACCTCGCCGAAAAACTCGCCGCCGAACGCCACAAAAATATCCGCTGAACCTCAAAACACCACCCACCCCTGTGGGAGCGAGCTTGCTCGCGATAGCGGTGTATCAGTCGACATCAATGCAGACTGAACCACCGCTATCGCGAGCAAGCCCGCTCCCACAGGTTCTCCATGTCTGTATTTGTTATTCCTATTCGAAGTAAAAAGTTCCGCTGTCATAAAATCTTTATGTGATAGCAACTCGCCTGACACAACCCATCGCCAAGATCCCCTCCCAACACCAGCGGGCCCAGTTCCGCGTGTTTTCTAACGGCACAGACTACCAACAGGGGAATTCTTCGATGATCCGCAAGCACTTCGCAGGTGTTGCCGCCAGCGCACTGGCAATGGCAGTAACCGCCCAGGCTTTCGCCGGCACCGTCACCACCGACGGCGCCGATATCGTGGTCAAAACCAAGGGCGGCCTTGAGGTCGCTACCACTGACAAAGAGTTCAGCTTCAAGCTCGGTGGTCGTTTGCAGGCTGACTACAGCCAGTTCGACGGTATCTACACCGATAACGGTAATTCGGCCGATGCCGCTTACTTCCGTCGCGCCTTCCTGGAATTGTCCGGCGTGCTGTACACGGATTGGGCCTACACCATCAACTACGACTTCTCTCACAACGCCGGCAGCTCGGACGACGGTTACTTCGACGAAGCGTCCATGGCCTACAACGGCTTCAAGCCGGTTTCGATCAAGTTCGGTCGTTTCGACCCGGATTTCGGCCTGGAAAAAGCCACCAGCTCCAAGTGGGTTACCGCTCCGGAGCGTAACGCCGCCTACGAGTTGATCGATTGGGCCAACAGCCACCAGAACGGTCTGGGTCTGCAAGCTTCCAGCACCTTCGCCGATTCGTTCTATGCCTCCGCAGGCGTATTCGCCAAGGACAACAACGACACCGACGGCGACAGCGTCAAACAAGTCAACGGTCGCTTCGTATTCGCGCCGATGCACGATTCCGGCAACGTGCTGCACTTCGGTTTGAACGTGGCCTCGCGTGATGTTTCCGACACCGCGTTCGACGCACGTTACCGCTCCCGCCTGGGCATGCGTGGCGTTGAAACCCTGGGCGGCAACGACGCCGGCCCTAACGGCAACCGTCCGGTCCTGGGCGGCGCCAACAACTCGCCGGCCGGCTCGTACGACACTGACACCGCCTTCGGCTTGGAAGCCGCTTTCGCCATGGGTCCTGCGTCGATCCAGGGTGAATACATCTCCCGCAAGACCAAGGCTGACAGCGACGCCTTTGAAGATATCAAAGGCCACGGCTTCTACGTTCAGGGTGCCTACACCCTCACCGGTGAGTCCCGCGGTTATAAGGTCGGCAAGTTTGATGCGATCAAGCCTCAGAACAAATCCATCGGTGCTTGGGAAGTGTTCTACCGCTTCGACAGCATGACCGTTGAAGACGACAACATCACCACGGCCTCGGCGACTCGTGAAGTGGGCGATGCCGAAGCCAAGGTGCACAACCTGGGCGTGAACTGGTACGCCAACGAAGCGGTGAAAATCACCGGTGCCTACATCAAGGCCAAGACCGACAAAGTCACCAACGCCAATGGCGACGACGATGGCGACGGTTTCGTAGTCCGTGCCCAATACGTGTTCTAAATCACGCTGACCTGATACAGAGCTCTTTCTTCATCCGTTAAAGCTCCTTTTTCAACCCCGCCTCTGGCGGGGTTTTTTTATGTGCGCACGGTCAGGATCGGCGATACTCGCCCCATCCATCGTTTGGATATCGAGGAACCGCATGCCGCTTCACGTCTTGGACAGCCTGTCCGCCATCGCGCCGCACGAGTGGGACGCGCTGGTGCCCGCCAATCAACCGTTCCTGCGCCACGCCTTCCTGAGCACCCTGGAAGACAGCGCCAGCCTGGGACCGAGTTCCGGTTGGCAAGCCGAGCATTTGCTGCACATTGAAGACGGTCAACTGCTGGCGGCCTTGCCCAGTTACCGCAAGTGGCATTCCTACGGTGAATACGTGTTCGACCACGGCTGGGCCGACGCTTGCGCCCGCGCCGGCATCGACTATTACCCCAAGCTGTTGACGGCGGTGCCGTTCAGCCCGGTCAGTGGCCCTCGGCTGTTGGCGGCGCGAGTGGAGGACGGCCTGGAGCTGCTGGGCAGCGTACCCGGATACCTGGAAATCGAAGGGCTCTCCAGTGCCCACATCAACTTCACCGATGCCTTCACCGACGCGGCGCTTGCCGGGCAAGAAGGCTGGCTGCAGCGGATCGGCTGCCAGTATCACTGGCAAAATCGCGGTTATCGCGACTTCCAGGATTTTCTCGACGCGCTCAGTTCCCGCAAGCGCAAGCAGATGCGCAAGGAGCGCGAACAAGTGGCGGGGCAGGGCATCGCGTTCGAATGGCTCGAAGGTCATCAGTTGGACGAGGCGCAGTGGGATTTTGTCTACGCCTGTTACGCCAACACCTACGCCGTGCGGCGGCAGGCGCCGTACCTGACCCGAGCGTTTTTCAGCCTGCTGGCCGAACGCATGCCCGAAGCCATTCGCGTGGTGCTGGCCAAGCAAGGTTCGCGGCCGGTGGCGATGGCGTTCAGCCTGGTGGGCGGCGACAGTTTCTACGGACGTTATTGGGGCTGCCTGGCGGAGTTCGACCGCCTGCACTTCGAGACCTGTTTCTACCAAGGCATGGACTACGCGATTGCCCATGGCTTGCAGCGCTTTGACGCCGGCGCCCAGGGTGAGCACAAATTGATTCGCGGGTTCGAGCCGGTGATTACCCGCTCATGGCATTACCTGCGCCACCCCGGTTTGAAAGCGGCGGTCGAAGATTTTCTCGCCCGGGAACAGGAGGGTGTGCTGGCGTATGCCGAAGAGGCGAAGACAGCACTGCCTTATCGGCAGTGCTGATCTTCGCGGGTGTGACTCAGCGGTTTTCCTGGCCCAGCCAGCGGTACGAAACACCGCCGATGACGGCGCCCAGCAGCGGCGCCACCCAGAACAGCCACAGTTGCTCGATGGCCCAGCCACCGACAATCAGCGCCGGACCGGTACTGCGGGCCGGGTTGACGGACGTGTTGGTGACCGGAATCGAGATCAGGTGAATGAGCGTCAGGGCCAGGCCGATGGCAATCGGTGCCAGCCCGGCGGGCGCACGTTTATCGGTGGCGCCGAGGATGATCAGGATGAACATCGCCGTCATGACCAGCTCGGTGACAAAACCGGTCGCCATCGAATACCCACCAGGCGAATGCTCGCCATAACCGTTCGCTGCCAGGCCGGACGCGGCCAGGTCAAAGCCTTCCTTGCCGCTGGCGATGAAGTAGATCAATGCGGCGGCCAACACGCCCCCTATGACTTGGGCAATGATGTAGGCAGGCAACTCCCTGGCCGGAAACCGTCCGCCCACGTACAAGCCCAACGAAACGGCGGGATTCAAATGGCAACCCGAGATATGCCCAATGGCGAACGCCATCGTCAACACCGTCAGGCCGAACGCCAGGGCAACCCCCAGCACGCCAATCCCCGAGGCGGCCAATACCGCGCTGCCGCAGCCGCCCAAAACCAGCCAGAACGTACCCAACAACTCAGTCGTTGAACGTTTGAGTAGAGACATAAGTATCCTTGATGAAACAGTCGTGATAATCGGTTATGCATCCAGCAGTATTACGACAGGTTCATCTCCAGAACCTGGGCTGAGTACAGCAGAGTGCGGCGACAAATCCAGCGACAAAAAAACCGCCAGCGTCTTGGACGGTGGCGGTTTTGGCCGTGGACGGTGTGGAGTATGTGGTTGCGGTGTGGGCTAAGTGGATCCTGGAAAGATTTTTTCAGTATTGCTGATTCAAACCGGATCCCTGTGGCGAGGGAGCGTGCTCCCGCTGGGCTGCGCAGCAGCCCAATAAGACTGAGCGTCCAATCTATTGATTGCATTGACGCTCAGATTTTAGGGGCGCTTCGCACCCCAGCGGGAGCAAGCTCCCTCGCCACAGGGTCGGCGGTGTCTGATAGAGATCAATCGATCCCCACGAACCCACCCGTCTGATGCTGCCACAGCCGCGCATACAACCCGCCATGGGCCAGCAGTTCGGCATGGCTGCCGGTTTCGGCGATGCGGCCATTTTCCAGCACCACCAACCGGTCCATCCGGGCGATGGTGGAGAGGCGGTGGGCGATGGCGATCACGGTCTTGCCTTGCATCAAGGTCTCGAGGCTTTCCTGGATCGCCGCCTCGACTTCCGAGTCCAGCGCTGACGTCGCTTCGTCCATGATCAGGATCGGCGCGTCCTTGAGCAGCACCCGCGCGATAGCGATGCGCTGGCGCTGGCCGCCGGACAGTTTCACCCCGCGCTCGCCCACATGGGCATCGAAACCGGTGCGGCCTTCGGCGTCCGACAGCAGAGGGATGAACTCATCGGCCCGGGCCTTGCGCACGGCTTCCCAGAGTTGCGCATCGGTGGCGTCGGGCTTGCCGTAGAGCAAGTTGTCGCGAATCGAGCGATGCAGCAGCGAGGTGTCCTGGGTGATCATGCCGATGCGCTCGCGCAGGCTTTCCTGGCCGACTTGGGCAATGTCCTGGCCGTCGATGAGGATACGCCCGCCCTGCACGTCATAGAGGCGCAGCAGCAGGTTGACCAAGGTGGATTTACCGGCGCCGGACGGGCCGATCAGGCCGATTTTCTCGCCGGGCTTGATGGTCAGGTTGAGGTCGCCGATCACTCCGCTTTTCTTGCCGTAGTGGAAATCCACATGCTCGAAGCGCACCTCGCCCCGGGCCACCGCCAAGGGCTTGGCCTGGTCGCGGTCGGTGACGCTGACCGGTTGGGAGATGGTCTGCAAACCATCCTGGACCATGCCGATATTTTCGAAGATGCCGGTGACGACCCACATGATCCAGCCGGACATGTTGACGATGCGGATCACCAGCCCGGTCGCCAATGCGATGGCGCCGACGCTGATCAGCGACTGGGTCCACAGCCACAGCGCCAGCGCGGTGGTGCCGACGATCAGCAGCCCGTTCATGCTGGTGATGACCAGGTCCATGCTGGTCACCACGCGGCCAGCCAACTGGGCTTTTTCGGTCTGCTCCTGGATGGCTTCGCGGGCGTATTGCTGTTCGAAATTGGTATGGGCGAACAGCTTCAGGGTGGTGATGTTCGTGTAGCCGTCGACGATCCGCCCCATGAGTTTGGAGCGGGCATCGGATGACACCACCGAGCGCTCCTTGACCCGTGGCACGAAATAGCAGAGTGCGCCGATGTAGGCGGCAATCCACATCAGCAGCGGGATCATCAGGCGCCAATCGGCTTCGGCGAACAGCACCAGCGAGCTGACGGCATAGATCAGCACATGCCACAGGGCATCCACCGCCTGGACCGCCGAGTCGCGCAAGGAATTGCCGGTTTGCATGATGCGCTGGGCGATGCGCCCGGCGAAGTCGTTCTGGAAGAAATTCAGGCTCTGCTTGAGCACGTAGCTGTGGTTCTGCCAGCGAATCAAGCTGGTCATGCTGGGACTCAGGGTCTGGTGCACCAGCAGGTCATGCAGGGCCACGAAGATCGGCCGGAAAACCAGCGCCACCACGGCCATCCAGGCCAATTCCAGGCCATGGACCTTGAAGAAGTCCACGTTGGGTGTGCCCTGGGTCAGGTCGATGATGCGGCTCAGGTAGCTGAACAGCGCCACTTCGATCAGCGCGCCGATCAGGCCGACCACCAGCAGCACGGCGAAGCTGGGCCAGACCTGTTTCAGGTAATAGGTGTAGAAGGGCAGGACGCGGTTCGGCGGGGCCGAGCTCGGGGCGTCGCGGAAGATATCGATCAGTGTTTCGAAGCGGCGAAAAACCATTGGGTAAATGCCCTGGCAGGGGCTCTCCTTTTTGCTGTGAGCGGCGCGGGATCACCGACGTCGCTCAGGCTTGCCATGTGCCCTTTCAGTCGATGCGCTTGGCCGACTTGATGATCACAGGGTCGATCGGCACGTTTTGCATGCCTTGTTTGGTGGCGGTCTGGGAGTTGACGATGACGTCCACTACGTCCATGCCCTTGACCACTTTGGCGAACACCGCGTAACCGGCGTCACGGCCCGGGTCGAGGAAGGCGTTGTCGGCCACGTTGATGAAGAACTGGCTGGTGGCCGAGTCCGGGTTGGAGGTACGCGCCATCGACAAGGTGCCGCGAACGTTGTGCAGGCCATTGCTGGCTTCGTTCTTGATCGGCGCCTTGGTGTCTTTCTGCACCATCTGCTGGGTAAAGCCGCCGCCCTGGGCCATGAAGCCTGGGATCACACGGTGAAAAATCGTGTTGTTGTAGAAGCCGCTGTCCACGTACTCAAGGAAGTTCTTGGTACTGATAGGGGCCTTGACCGGGTCCAGTTCGATTTCGATCTGGCCGTTGGTGGTGTCCAGCAATACATGAGGTGCCTTGGCGGGTGTCGCGGCCATCAGGTTGGCGGCAAACAGTACGGTACCGGCGGCAAGGGCGATTTTTTTCAGCATGGGGTCAATGATCCTGAGTGGTGGAATCGGTTGCGGTCAAAAAGTCGAGCAGGGTTTGGTTGAAGCGTTCGGGTTGATCCAGCGGGGTCGCGTGCCGTGAGTCGGCGATGACCACCAGCCGTGCGTCGGGCAGCAGTTTGACATAGGCTTGTTTCAGCGCCACGGGGGTGTAGTCGTGGTCGGCGCAGATGACGAGGGTTGGACAGGCAACCTGCGAAAGTCGTTCCTGAACGCCCCAGCCTACGATCGCATCGAAGCTGGCGAGATAAGCACGTTTATCGTTCTTTGCCCAGCGCCGGGCCATTTCCAGGCGTAACTCGGTTTGTTCGGGCCTGGGGAATAACTTGGCGCCGAGGGCTTTGCCGATGGTCTCCAGGCTGAGCAGGCGCATCAGGCTCCAGCGCTTGAACCATTGCCAGCAATCGTCAGGCGTGCGGACCTTGACCTCCGGGGCACTGTTGACGATGCACAAGCTCCTGACCCGGTGGGGCTCATCCACCGCTAGCTGAAAAGCGATCATGCCTCCCATGGACCAACCTACCAGATGCACCGGGCCCAGGCCCAGATGCTCGATCAAGGCGATCAGGTCGGCGCTGAAACCTTCGATGCTGTAGCGCTCCCGCGGCTTGTCGGAGCGACCGTGGCCGCGCACATCCACCACGATCAGGTGGTAATGGGCGCAGAGCACCGGGATCTGCTTTTCCCAGTCCCGGGTGCTGGAGCCCAGCCCGTGGACCAGCAGCAAGGGCGCACCGCGGCCATATTCCTCGTAGTGCAGGTTGCAACCTTCGTGTTCGAAATAGGCCATCGGCGAAGTCCTTGTCAGGCTTGTTCAGGGGCGGCGAACGGCGCATCCAGTGGCGCGGTGTCGAAGGTGCGCAGCAACTCGACCAGGATTTGCGTGGCTGGGCCCAGGGGTTTTTCCTTGTTCGAGTACAGATAGAAGCTCGGGTTGCGGCTGCCGCCCTGATCCAAGGGTAGCTGTTTAAGCGTGCCTTCCTTGAGTTCCCGCTCAATCATGTGCCGGGGCAGCCAGGCGAAGCCCAGGCCGCTGCCCACGAAAGTCGCGGCGGTGGCCAGGCTGCCGACGGTCCAGCGCTGCTCGGCACCGAGCCAACCCACGTCGCGAGGTTGCTGGCGTCCGGAGTCGCGGATCACCACTTGCAACTGGCTTTCCAGATCCTGGAAGGTCAGCTCGCGGTTTAGGCGATGCAGGGCGTGTTCGGGATGGGCCACCGCGACGAATTCAACGTCGCTCAATTCCGCCCCCAGATAGCCAGGAATGCTGAAGCTGCTGATGGCCAGGTCGGCCACGCCTTCGAGCAGCACTTCTTCGACACCCGACAACACTTCTTCGCGCAGCCGCACCCGACAGCCACGGCTTTGTGGCATGAACGCCGTCAAGGCGCGAACGAGACGGGCGTTGGGGTAGGCCGCGTCGACCACCAGGCGCACTTCCGCTTCCCAGCCTTGCTCCATGTGATGGGCCAGGTCTTCCAGTTGGCTGGCTTGTTTCACCAATTGCCGGGAACGGCGCAACAGTACGCCGCCGGCTTCGGTCAGCACGGCCTTGCGCCCATCGATGCGCAGCAACGGTACGCCGAGCTGATCCTGCATGCGGGCCACGGTGTAGCTCACCGACGACTGGGAGCGATGCAGCACTTCAGCGGCCTGGGCGAAACCGCCGTGGTCGACCACGGCCTGCAAGGTGCGCCATTGATCTAGGGTTACGCGGGGCGCTTTCATATCGAGCTCCTCTTGTCCTAAGCTGGCAGTCCCTTGGTGGAGACTGCCGAATGAAGAAAATCTGTTGTGTGGTGCTGGCCTTGCTGCCACTGACTGCGTTTGCCTACCCGATCGATGTGGAAAAGCACCTCAACGGCCTGAGCATCGACTACAACGCCTATGCCACCGATGCCGATATCGGTTCCATCCAGGTTAACAACTACGGCAGCACCGATGCGGCCTGCACCGTGGTCTTCAGCAATGGCCCCGAAGCACCTCGCACCCGCAAGATCGAGGTCGCCGCCGGCAAGTTCAAGAACGCCACGGCCAAGTTCAACCGCAACATCATCAAGCTGCGCATCAAGCTGACCTGTCAGCCGAAATAGCCCGGCAGCGGGGCAGGCAATACTGCTTGCTCCGCTTATAAACGAATTTATCGATGCTTTACAGCAGTTATTTGCGCTTTTTCATCGATATGCTCGCATTTAACCTTCACTCCATCGACTGACAACATTCTCAGATGGAGCCTACAAGCCATGTCCCGCGTTCTGATCATCGAAAGCAGCGCCCGCCAGCAAGACTCGGTGTCCCGTCAACTGACCCAGACCTTCATCAGCCAATGGAAAGCGGCGCACCCGGCCGACGAAATCAGCGTTCGCGACCTGGCCATCAACCCGGTGCCGCACCTGGATGCCAATTTGCTGGGTGGCTGGATGAAGCCGACCGAACAGCGCAACGACGTTGAAAACGCCTCGCTGGAACGCTCCAACCAACTGACCGATGAACTGCTGGCCGCCGACGTGCTGGTGATGGCTGCGCCGATGTACAACTTTGCCATCCCCAGCACCCTGAAAGCCTGGCTCGACCATGTGCTGCGTGCCGGCGTGACGTTCAAATACACCCCCACCGGCCCCCAAGGCCTGCTGGCCGACAAGCGCGCCTTCGTGCTGACCGCCCGTGGCGGCATTCATGCCGGCGGCAGCACTGACCATCAGGAACCCTACCTGCGTCAGGTCATGGGCTTCATCGGGATCCACGACGTGACCTTCATCCATGCCGAGGGCATGAACCTGGGCGGCGACTTCCAGGAGAAGGGCCTGAATCAGGCCAACGCCAAGCTGTCCCAGGTCGCCTGATCCGTTAATCCTCGGGTAATCGCCAGGTGGTCTAGTGGCCTGGCGCTTCCCTTCAAACGTTTTGCGCATCGAACCTCCCTTTGCACTTATTGCTCCTGAGTGCATCAGCCCGATTGAACGCTTTAGCGAGATCGGGCTTTTTTTTGGGAAATGTAAACAATGACCCTTTAAGATGGGCGCCCTTCAAGTCTTGAGGGCTGGAAGATATGCAGGCCCAGGCTTCACCCGGATTTGGCAAGTCTCTCGATGCCTGCTGTGGTAATTTAGGCACGCAATTACAGTAGGGAGACTGTGATATGTTCAAAGTCAAACGCCAGACATGGGCTTTATTCCTGGTCTATCTCATAGGCGCTGGTGGTTATATCTACTACCTCTATGTCGAGACGCAAAGCGTCCTCACTGACAATATCAATAATAAATTGCTGCATGCCGCGCTGGGCGCTTCGGCCATTCTCGGCGACCGTTACCATGACAATCTGGTCGATAAACAATCCAAATCGCAAGCGCAGGACTGGGATAGCATCCAGCGGCTTTCCGGCTTCAACGAGTCGATGGGCACAGCGTTTGTCTATAGCGTGATCAAGCGAGATGCAAAGGCCTACCTGATCAGCTCCAGTGCATCGAAGAAAGAAATTCAAGAGAAGAATTTCGTGCGTTTTTTCGACCCTTATCCCGATGCCAGCCAGGCGTTACTCGATAGTTTTGAGCGCACCGAGCCAACCTGGATCGACTACTCGGATCATTGGGGTGATTTTCGCGCGGTCTTTGTCCCGTTAAAATCACAAGACGGTACGGTGTATGTTGTCGGGGCGGAAGTTACCTTGGCGGACTACTACCAACAACTTAATCATGACGCCCTGTACCATATCATCCTGGCCATCCTGGTATTTCTAGCTTTCCTCCTTTTACGCATGCGCGCTCATCTCCGGCAATTGCGAGTCAATGAACGGGTATTGAATCAGGCAAAAAATGCCGCCGAAGACGCTGATCGTTCAAAAACCAGCTTTCTGGCAACCATGAGTCATGAAATTCGCACCCCCATGTACGGTGTCATCGGCGCGACCGAGTTACTGGCCCGGTCCGCCCTGGATCACGAGCAACGCCGTCTTCTTACAACGATTCATTCCAGTGGACGGAGCCTGCTGTCTCTTATCGATAACATTCTCGACCTTGCCAAGATCGAGGCGGGCAAACTTGAATTGAAACCTCGCGTTTTCGAAGTGAGAGCACTGGTTTCATCCTGTATGGAGTTAACCCGGCAGAATATCCAGGACAAACCCGTCGTGCTGGAGGCGCAGTTTTCCCCGGACGTACCGCCTTTGGTCAAAACCGATATGGATTGCCTTCGCCAGATACTGATCAACTTGCTGGGCAATGCAGTCAAATTTACCGAAGCCGGAAAAATATCGCTCCTGGTCACCACCAGCGGCTACGGCGCTCAAGCCTGGCTCGACTTCTCCATACGCGATACCGGCATCGGTATCCCCACGGAACGGCAACACAATCTGTTCAAGCCCTTTGCCCAGTTTAAAGGGGCGGCTGACCAGCGCTTCACTGGGAGTGGGCTGGGCCTTTCTATCTGTAAGAACCTGCTCGAGGCACAGCAGGGGACTTTATCGTTCACCAGCGAGCCTGGGGTCGGTTCGACATTCTCCTTCTCTCTCCCGCTGGCGCTTTTTTCAGTCTCGGAAATCCCCTTCAGGGACGATCATGCGACGGTTGGCTTCGACTCGTCTTTTGCCGAGGATTATCCGCTCGATATCCTTCTGGTGGAGAACCATCCGGTGAGCCAGAAAGTGGCCATGGCGATGCTGCAAGAGTTGGGTTATGCCCCCGGCCTTGCGTCAGATGGCCTGGAAGCGGTCAATCGTTGCATGGCTTCGATGCCCGAGATCATTCTGATGGATATCAACATGCCCGTGATGGATGGTCTGGAAGCTGTGCGTAGAATCCGCGAAATGCCCCAGGGTGATACTTGCTACATCGTCGCGTTCACCGCGAGTGTTTTTTCCAGCGAAATAGAGCGTTTCAGGGCCGCCGGTGCCGACGACATCTTGACCAAGCCGGCAAACTTCCAGGCGCTGACCCGCGTGCTCCAGCGTGGCGCCAGCCATCGGCACCAGCGTCAGGCCACTCCTTGGGTCGTGGATGAAGTTTCAAGTTAGTGGTGAATCTGTGGAGGCGAGCAAGCTCGCTCCCACCGTTCAAAACCGCTATCTTCGCCGCCATTCGAAATGAGGGGGCGGTATGGGCTATCTACTGTTTGTGACATTGATCCAGGCGTTTTCCTTCAGCCTGATCGGCGAATACCTGGCTGGGCACGTGGACAGTTATTTCGCGGTACTGGTGCGAGTGCTGCTGGCCGGGCTGGTGTTCATTCCGCTGACGCGTTGGCGCCAGGTGGAGCCGGCGTTCATGCGCGGCATGCTGTTGATCGGTGCCTTGCAGTTTGGCGTGACCTACGTCTGCCTGTACCTGAGCTTTCGGGTGTTGACGGTGCCCGAGGTGCTGCTTTTCACCATCCTGACGCCCCTGCACGTGACCTTGATCGAAGACGCGCTGAACCGTCGCTTCAATCCCTGGGCGCTGATCGCGGCGCTGGTGGCCGTGGCGGGCGCGGCGGTGATTCGCTACGACCGGATCAACCCGGATTTCTTCATGGGTTTCTTGCTGCTGCAACTGGCCAACTTCACCTATGCGGCCGGGCAGGTGCTGTACAAACACCTGGTGGCTCGTCATCCGAGCGACCTGCCGCATTACCGGCGTTTCGGTTATTTCTATCTCGGTGCGCTGATGGTGGCGTTGCCGGCTTTCCTGCTGTTCGGCAAGGCCAACTTCTGGCCTGAAGCGCCGCTGCAATGGGGCGTGCTGGTGTTCCTCGGCCTGGTCTCCACCGCGTTGGGGCTGTACTGGTGGAACAAGGGCGCGTGCCTGGTCAACGGCGGGACGCTGGCGGTGATGAACAACCTGCATGTGCCGGTGGGGCTAGTGGTGAACCTGCTGATCTGGAACCAGCACGAGGCCCTGGGGCGGTTGCTGCTGGGTGGGTCGGTGATATTGGCGGCGGTGTGGATCAGTCGGTTGGGGGTACGCCAACCTCAGCCTTCGCCCTGAGTCCTTCACCTTGAATTCTGAACTCTGAGCACTGTGGGAGCGAGCTTGCTCGCGATGGCGGTGTGTCAGAAACATGGATGCTGACTGATACACCGCTATCGCGAGCAAGCTCGCTCCCACAGGGGAATGGGGGTTGGCTTTAGACCACCTGCTTCTGCGGCTCCGGCAACTGGCTCGCCCCCAGCACCGCCGGCAGCAATCCCGAACGCAGGTCCGTGCCGCTCGGCTGCTGGTACAGGTTCAGCCCGAACTCCGGCATCACCGCCAGCAGGTAATCGAAAATATCCCCCTGGATACGTTCGTAGTCGGCCCACGCGGTGGTGCGGGTGAAGCAGTAGATTTCCAGCGGGATGCCCTGGGCGGTGGTCTGCATCTGGCGGACCATGCAGGTCATGTTCGGCTGAATCTCCGGATGGCTCTTCAGATAGGCCAGCGCATAGGCGCGGAAAGTGCCCAGGTTGGTCATCCGCCGACGGTTGGCCGACATCGCCGCGACGTTGCCCTGGGCCTCGTTCCAGGCCTTGAGTTCGGCCTGCTTGCGGCCGATGTAGTCGGTCAGCAGGCGCACCTGGGTCAGGCGCTGTTCTTCCTCGTCGTGCAGGAAACGTACGCCGCTGGCGTCGATGAACAGGCTGCGCTTGATCCGTCGCCCGCCAGACTGCTGCATGCCGCGCCAGTTCTTGAACGATTCGGACATCAGTCGCCATGTGGGGATCGAGACGATGGTCTTGTCGAAGTTCTGCACCTTGACTGTGTGCAGCGTGATGTCCACCACATCACCGTCGGCGCCGACCTGGGGCATCTCGATCCAGTCGCCGACCCGCAGCATGTCGTTGCTGGTCAGTTGCACGCTGGCGACGAACGACAGCAAGGTGTCCTTGTAGACCAACAGGATCACCGCCGACATCGCACCCAGGCCTGACAGAAGCAACAGTGGCGAGCGGTCGATCAGCGTGGCAACGATGATGATCGCGCCAAACACATACAGCACCATTTTCGTCAGTTGCACGTAGCCTTTGATCGAGCGGGTACGTGCATGCTCAGTGCGGGCATAGACATCCAGTAAGGCGCTGAGCAGGGCACTGAGGGCCAGCACCATGAACAAAATGGTGAAAGCCAGGGCGACATTGCCCAGGAAAATCATGCTGGTCTTGCTCAGTTCCGGCACCAGGTGCAGGCCGAACTGGATGATCAGCGACGGCGTCATCTGTGCCAGGCGATGGAAGACCTTGTTCTGGCGCAGGTCGTTGACCCAGTTCAAGGCCGGTTGGCGCCCCAGCAACTTGGCTGCGTGCAGGATCAGGTAGCGCGCCACACGGCCAAGCACCAGGGCGATGACCAGCAGCAACATCAGGGCGAGGCTGGAATGCAAGATCGGGTGCTGGTCAAGGGCACCCCAGAGGTCTTGGAGGTTGACCCAGAATTGTTTGATGTCCATGGACGAAACGGTTCTTCTGTAAAGACGCGACGGTGTGATTAGAGCATTTAAGCCCGGTCAAGTGACCGTTGATGCAATAACGGCTGATAAAAATCCACTGATTTACCGCCGTTTGTATAAAGAAACTCGGCCTGCGCGCTCGAAACCGTTACCCTATGCAGCTGTTTTTTTGCATTTCTTCGAGGTAGCACCCGTGTTTTCCCAATTCGCCCTGCACGAACGCCTGCTCAAAGCCGTGGCCGAGCTTAAATTTGTCGAGCCAACGCCGGTGCAGGCAGCGGCTATTCCGCTCGCGCTCCAGGGGCGTGACCTGCGGGTGACGGCGCAAACCGGCAGCGGCAAGACCGCCGCGTTCGTGCTGCCGATCCTCAACCGCCTGATCGGCCCGGCCAAGGTCCGCGTCAGCATCAAGACCCTGATCCTGCTGCCGACCCGCGAACTGGCCCAGCAGACCTTGAAGGAAGTGGAGCGCTTCTCGCAGTTCACCTTCATCAAGTCCGGCCTGATCACCGGCGGCGAAGACTTCAAGGTCCAGGCCGCGATGCTGCGCAAGGTGCCGGACATCCTGATCGGCACCCCAGGGCGGATGATCGAGCAGTTGAACGCCGGTAACCTCGACCTCAAGGAAGTCGAAGTGCTGGTGCTGGACGAAGCCGACCGCATGCTGGACATGGGCTTTGCCGAAGACGTGCAGCGCCTGGTGGACGAATGCACCAACCGCCAGCAGACCATGCTGTTCTCCGCCACCACTGGCGGCTCGGGCCTGCGCGAGATGATCGCCAAGGTGCTGAACAACCCCGAGCACTTGCAGCTCAACGCGGTCAGCCAGCTGAACTCCACCACCCGCCAGCAGATCATCACCGCCGACCACAACCAGCACAAAGAGCAGATCGTCAACTGGTTGCTGGCCAACGAGACCTACGAAAAAGCCATCGTCTTCACCAACACCCGGGCCATGGCCGACCGCATCTACGGCCGCCTGGTGGCCCAGGAATACAAGGCGTTCGTGCTGCACGGCGAGAAAGACCAGAAGGACCGCAAGCTGGCCATCGACCGCCTCAAGCAGGGCGGCGTGAAAATCCTCGTGGCCACCGACGTCGCCGCCCGTGGCCTGGACGTGGAAGGCCTGGACATGGTCATCAACTTCGACATGCCGCGCAGCGGTGACGAGTACGTGCATCGCATCGGTCGTACCGGCCGCGCCGGCAACGACGGCCTGGCGATCTCGCTGATCTGCCACGGCGACTGGAACCTGATGTCGAGCATCGAGCGCTACCTCAAGCAGAGCTTCGAGCGCCGCACCATCAAGGAAGTCAAAGGCACCTACGGCGGGCCGAAGAAGGTCAAGGCCTCGGGCAAGGCCGTTGGCGTGAAGAAGAAAAAGGTCGACGCCAAGGGCGACAAGAAGAAGGCCGGCGCCAAGGCCCCGACCAAACGCAAGACCGCCAACCGCCCGAAGAGCGACGCCCCGTCGCTGGTCAGCAAGGACGGCATGGCCCCGCTCAAGCGCCGCAAGCCAGAGGCGCCGGCGGCTGAGTGAGTCAGCGTTAGCGTTGTATGAAAAAACCGGACCTTGGGTCCGGTTTTTTTATGGAGAACTAAATCTGACGCAACACTCTGTGGCGAGGGAGCTTGCTCCCGCTTGAGCGCGAAGCGCTCACAAAAAGGGGGGGCCTGCTGCGCAGTCCAGCGGGAGCAAGCTCCCTCGCCACAAAAGCAAAGTTGTGCTCGGCTTTGGCTGATCACCCAGCCTTCTTCTCCGCGCTCTTCAATTCTTCCAGGCGCTTATCGATCAACTGGCACTTATCCGGCACATCCTTGCTGGCAGTCTCCATGTCCATTTTCTGCAACTCGTCGTTCATTTCCTTGGCCTTGGCCGGGTTCTGCTCGGTGAGCTTGGTCACCTCCGTTGCCAATTGTTCGCGCTTGGCGGTCGCTTCCTCTGGCGTGCAAGTGGCCCAGGCGGGCAGGGCGCAGGTGAGGGTGGCGGCGAGGGTGAGTTTCAAGAGGGTTTTCATGGCAGGGCCTCATATTCCTTTGGGCAGGTAATGGGTTGAGGCCGGTGCAGGGTGGAAAGTTCATTAGCGGGCCTGTGGTCTGCCAATCCCCCCGACCCTCTAATTTCAGATGAATGGTTCCCGCAAGAGCCTTAAAGCCCAATCCATTTAGTTGACGTCAAAATGATGGCTCATTAATATCGCGCCACTATTTTGATGTCACTTTCCGCTCGAGGGATCGAACATGTCCTCACCCGCCTTTTGGGCGAGGTTGTGCGTGGCTTTGCTGTGCCTTTCT
>NZ_CAKKMI010000035.1:0-63187 GCF_918698105.1 Pseudomonas brassicacearum
CCCCCAACGCAATCCCAACAAACCCCGCCAGTATCCCCCCGGCATTGATGAACACCTGTGGATAACCCAGGTTCGCCACATCGATAAAAGGGTAGGGGTAGGCCGCCAATAGATCCCCGCGCAGCAGGACATAGGCGAAATACACCAAGGGGTAGATCACCCACAGCCCGATATGGCCCAGGCGCAAGGTGCCTTTGGGCACGTACAGCCACCAATAGGCGATGTACAGCAAGGGCACCACGTCGTGCAGCAATTCGTCGGCCACGAACTGCCAGCCTTCGGGTTGCCAGAGGTGGCGCAGCAGCAGGTTGTAGGCCAGGCCGACCAGGGCGATGCTCACGGCGATGCCGCTGCGCACGCTGGGCAGCAGGAACCAGCGCCGGGCCGCCGATTCGCGAGGAGTCAGTTCCCAGGTCAGCACTACGGCCACCAGGGTGTTGGTCAGGACCGTGAAGAAACTGAAGAAACTCACCAGCCCTCCCAGCAGGCTCGCATCCAGTTTCCAGCGACCCAGCAGGATCAGATACAGCTGGATGCTCAATCCCACCCAGCCCAGCAGTGCCGTCACGCAGACAAAACGCTGTCGCAGCGTGAGGTGGCGACCCTGGTCACTCCCCACGGCTCAGACCGGCCGCTTGGTGCGCATCAACTTGATGTACAGGCGCTCGACTTTCTCTCGTGCCCACGGCGTCTTGCGCAGGAAGGTCAGGCTCGACTTGATGCTCGGGTCGCTCTTGAAGCAACGGATGTCGATGCGCTCGGCCAGGCCTGACCATTCGTAATGCTGCACGAGGGCGTTGAGGATCTGCTCCAGCGTCACACCGTGCAGCGGGTTGTTGTTGGGTTCGGTCATGGGAGGCCTTCGCACGAAAAAAGATGTAAAGCCGCGCACCTTAGCCGAGGTGCCCTTGCGGTGGAAGCATAGCCTTCATCATGGTCGTCAGCGCCAGACGCACTGTTACCGAATCCGAGATGATTCATGTCAACAAAAGCCCTTTCTCTATTGAGAACAGGACATTATCCTTGCGCCGCCTGCTGAAACGCTTCTTCTGTTGTTGCGAATGTTGTGCCGAAGCCTCTGCGTCCAGCTCGATCCTGCTGAAAGATTAAAAAACGCCCAGTGCCCAGATGCTGAAAGACAGCGCTGTCTCGGTGAATTCCTGTGGGAGCGAGCTTGCTCGCGATAACGATTGCACATTCAACATTGAAGCCGACTGACACGCCGCCATCGCGAGCAAGCTCGCTCCCACAAGGGATCCCGGCAACCGAATTTGCCTTTTTTCAACTGAACCAAGCCCTCGCAAGATCGTCATCTACAGTGACTACTTGCGCGGGACTCTTTAAAACGTCACGGAGAATCACACTATGAGCACTGAGGGTGCTTTGAGTCGAAGCCGTCTGCTATCGAGTTTGCTCGGCATTCTGCTTCTATTGATGGGCCTCGCCCTGTTGGCCGGGGGAGTCAAGCTGAGCACGCTTGGCGGCTCGTTGTATTACCTGCTGGCCGGTATCGGCCTGGCGCTGACCGGCGTGCTGCTGATCATGGCCCGTCGCGCGGCCCTGGGCCTGTACGCGCTGGTGCTGTTCGCCAGCACCGTGTGGGCGCTGTGGGAAGTGGGCCTGGACTGGTGGCAACTGGTGCCGCGCCTGGCGATGCTGTTTGCCCTGGGCATCGTCATGTTGCTGCCGTGGTTCCGCCGCCCGCTGTTGACCGCCGATGCCTCGGCCATGGGTACCCGCGCATTGGGCGCCGCCGTGGTCATCGCCGGTATCGCCGCGCTTGCCAGCCAGTTCACCAACCCGGGTGAGATCAAGGGCCAACTGGACCGCGACAGCGTGCCGGGCATGGCCAACACTGCACCGGCCATGCCGGACGGCGACTGGAACTCCTATGGGCGCAGTGCCCATGGCGACCGCTATTCGCCGCTGGCACAGATCACCCCCGAGAACGTCAGCAAATTGGTGCCGGCCTGGACCTATCGCACCGGCGACCTGCCAGGGCCGAACGACCCGGGTGAAACCACCGCCGAGAACACCCCGCTCAAGGTCAACGGCATGCTCTACGTGTGCACGCCTCACAGCCAAGTGATTGCCCTGGAGCCTGAAACCGGCAAGGAAATCTGGCGTTTCGATCCGAAGCTTTCCACGCAAAAAGCGGAAAACTTCAAGGGTTGGGCCCACATGACTTGCCGTGGCGTGACCTATCACGACGACGCGGTGTACGCCTCCGCCGAGCAAAGCCCCACGGGTACCGCCAGCACCACGCCGGCCAGCACCGTCTGCCCACGGCGGATTTTCCTGCCGACCGCCGACACCCGCCTGATCGCCCTCAACGCCGACACCGGCAAGATGTGCGAAGACTTCGGCGACAAGGGCCAGGTCGACCTGACCGCCAACATCGGCGGCTTCACCGCTGGCGGCTACTACTCCACCTCGCCACCGGCGGTCACCCAGAACCTGGTGGTGATCGGCGGCCACGTCACCGATAACGTCTCCACCGACGAGCCCAGCGGCGTCATCCGTGCCTACGACGTGCACACCGGCAAGCTGGTGTGGAACTGGGACAGCGGCAACCCGGACGACACCACGCCGATTGCCGAGGGCAAGACCTACACCCGCAACTCGCCGAACATGTGGTCCATGTTCAGCGTCGATGAAAAACTCGGCATGCTCTACCTGCCGATGGGCAACCAGACCCCCGACCAGTTCGGCGGTTTGCGCACACCGGAATCGGAAAAGTATTCCGCCGGCCTGACCGCCCTGGACATCGCCACCGGCAAAGTGCGCTGGTACTTCCAGTTCACTCACCACGACCTGTGGGACATGGACGTCGGCGGTCAACCGACCCTGATGGACATGAAGACCGCCGATGGCGTGAAACCGGCTGTATTGGCGTCGACCAAGCAGGGCAGCATCTACGTGCTGGACCGCAGCAATGGCCAGCCGATCATCCCGATCAAGGAAATCCCGGTGCCCCAAGGCGCGGTGGAAGGCGACCACACCTCGCCGACCCAACCGATGTCCGACCTGAACTTCGTGCCGCCGGTCCTCAAGGAACGCGACATGTGGGGCGTGACTCCGTTCGACCAGATGCTCTGCCGGATCGACTTCAAGTCGCTGCGCTATGACGGCATGTACACGCCGCCATCGCTGCAAGGTTCGATCGTGTACCCGGGCAACTTCGGCGTGTTCGACTGGGGCGGTATTTCGGTGGACCCGGTGCGCCAGATCGCCTTCGTCAACCCGAGCTACATGGCGTTCAAGTCGAAACTGGTGCCGGCGGCCGAAGTGGCCGGCGGCCCTGGGCGCAAGAGCGAAACCGAAGGCGTGCAGCCGAACAAAGGCGCGCCCTATGGTGTGATCCTCGAAGCGCTGCTCTCGCCAATGGGCCTGCCTTGCCAGGCGCCTGCGTGGGGTTATGTGGCGGCCGTGGACCTGACCAACAACAAAACCCTGTGGATGCATAAGAACGGCACCGTGCGTGACAGCTCGCCGGTACCGATCCCGCTGAGCATGGGCGTTCCGAGCCTGGGCGGCACGTTCACCACCGCCAGCGGCCTGGCGTTCCTGAGCGGCACCCTCGACCAGTACCTGCGTGCCTATGACGTGAAGAACGGCAAGCAACTGTGGGAAGGCCGCCTGCCAGCCGGCGCCCAGACCACGCCGATGACCTATACCGGCAAGGACGGCAAGCAATATGTGCTGGTTGTTGCCGGTGGCCACGGTTCCCTGGGCACCAAGCAGGGCGATTATGTAATTGCCTACAAGCTGCCGGAGTAAGCCCGAGCTGCGCCCATGAAAAAGGCGACACCCTTGCGGGTGTCGCCTTTTTTGTAGCAGCGCTGAGTCTATGTGAACGCAGGTCTTTGAGCTTCTGAGCTTTTGTGGCGAGGGAGCTTGCTCCCGCTGGGCTGCGAAGCGGCCCCCTGCTTTGCCAGCCATCACACCGCAGCGGATGCTGACGCATCCAGCGGGAGCAAGCTCCCTCGCCACAGGGGCTTGTGCTCAGCCTTGGATTTTTACAACTCGATCTTGACCGCCTGCGAAGCCCGGGTCGCCTTGGCGCGGGCGGCTTCGATGGATTCGTCGCGGGCCAGGGCCACGCCCAGGCGGCGCTGGCCGTTGACTTCCGGCTTGCCGAACAGGCGCAGGGCGGTGTCCGGTTCGCTCAGGGCTGCGCCCAGGTTGGCGAAAGCGGTCTGGGTCGATTGGCCTTCCACCAGGATCACCGCCGAGGCCGAAGGGCCGAACTGGCGGATCAGCGGGATCGGCAAGCCGAGAATGGCGCGGGCATGCAGGGCGAACTGCGACAGGTCCTGGGAGATCAGCGTTACCAGGCCGGTGTCGTGTGGGCGCGGCGAGACTTCGCTGAACCACACCTGGTCACCCTTGATGAACAGTTCGACGCCAAACAGGCCGCGACCACCCAGGGCCTCGGTCACTGCCTTGGCGACGCGCTCGGATTCAGCCAGGGCCACCGGGCTCATGGCTTGTGGCTGCCAGGATTCCTGGTAGTCGCCCTTTTCCTGACGGTGCCCGACCGGCGCACAGAAGGTAGTGCCACCGACGTGACGCACGGTGAGCAGGGTGATTTCGTAGTCGAAATCGATGAACCCTTCGATGATCACTCGGCCCTTGCCGGCACGGCCGCCTTCCTGGGCATAGTCCCAGGCTTTCTGCACGTCGTCGGCACTGCGCAGCAGGCTCTGGCCCTTGCCCGAAGAACTCATCACCGGCTTGACCACGCAGGGGAAACCCAAGGTCTCGACGGCCTTGCGGTAATCTTCGACGGTGTCGGCGAAGAAATACGGTGATGTGGGCAGGCCCAGTTCTTCGGCGGCCAGGCGCCGAATGCCTTCACGGTTCATGGTCAGTTGCGCGGCGCGGGCGGTGGGGATCACGGTGAAGCCTTCGGCTTCCAGCTCCACCAGGGTGGCGGTGGCGATGGCTTCGATTTCCGGCACGATATAGTGCGGTTTCTCGGCCTCGATCACCGCGCGCAGGGCCGCGCCGTCGAGCATGTTGATCACATGGCTGCGGTGGGCCACTTGCATGGCCGGCGCGTTGGCGTAGCGATCCACGGCAATCACCTCGACGCCCAGGCGCTGCAGTTCGATTACCACTTCCTTGCCCAGCTCACCGCTGCCACACAACAAAACGCGGGTCGCGGTGGGCGACAATGGGGTTCCGATACGGGTCATCTGAAGGTCCTCAAACAGGAGCGGATCATCGCGGGTTGCGCGCCGGGCGAGCTTCCCATGGGAGAAAGCGCGGCATTTTACATGAACAGCGTCAGCCAGTGACGGCCTGTTTGCGCAGACGCCAGGCCATGATCAGCCAGACGGCGGTGACCCCGGCGAATTTCGAGAGCAGGGCGGTGATCACCACGGCGGGCGTCAGGGCGTCGATCAGGCCGAAGAAAATGAACGTGTCCAAGGGAATGCTCAGGGCCGAACTGATCCACAACCGATCATGCAGTGGGCGCTTGGTGACCGTGAACACCAGCCAGTCGATGCATTCGGACACGGCGAATGCCGTGGCGCTCGCCAATGCAATGGTCGGGTCGGAGGTGACGTAGGACAACACCAGCGCCACCAGCATCGCCACGATGGCACCGTGACCGAAACGGGTCTGCACCATGTCCCGCAGCACAAACACCAGCCCGCCCCAGGCCGACCAGATGATGTCCAGGTGCGGTGCGGCGGAAAACGCGAAGTTGATCAGCACGACGCTGCTGATGTAGGCGAGCAGGAAAAGCATGGGGCGGGTACCTGGTGATGACGGATAAGGTATTAAAGGACAGCGATAATCGCCTGTGGCGAGGGAGCTTACTCCCTCTGGGCCCTGTAGGAGCTGGCGAAGGCTCGGGCCGCGTTCGGACGATCTTTTGATCCTGAGCTTTTGCTTGCGACTCAACTGTCTGGGACAAGATCGCAGCCTCGTTGCACTCGACAGCTCCTACAGCCGCCAGTCCCTCATTCTTCGTCGCTGGCATCCGCTTTCCAATACCCCACCGCCTTCACAAAGTCCTGGTCCAACCCTTTGTCCTCCAGCAACACCTTGCGAATCTGTCGCGACACCTTGCTTTCGGTGGCGACCCAGGCGTACAGCTTGCCGCCGGGCATTTCCAGCTGTCGCACGGTGCGCAGCAGGTTGTCCTGGCGGCCTTCGCGCAGCACCCAGATCACGTGCACCTGCGCCGGGCTCTGGAGAATCTGCTGCTCGGCGCCGTTTTCCACTTCCACCACCACCAGGGCACGTCGGTTGGGCGCCAGGCCTTCAAGGCGGCGGGCGATGGCGGGCAGGGCGGTTTCGTCGCCGATCAGCAGGTAACTGTCGAAGATGTCCGGCACGATCATCGAGCCCCGTGGCCCGGCGATGTGGAGGTATTGCCCGGGCGTTGCCTGGGCCGCCCAGGTCGCGGCAGGGCCGTCGCCGTGGAGCACGAAATCGATGTCCAGCTCCAGGGTGTCCAGGTCGTAGCGGCGCGGGGTGTAGTCGCGCATCTCGGGCATCGGGCCCTGGGCCTTGCCGGCACCGGGGTTGAAGTTTGCCAGGGCCGCGTGTTCCTCGGCGTTCTGCGGGAACAGCAGCTTCACGTGATCGTCGCTGCCCAGGCTGACGAACCCGGCCAGTTCCGGCCCGCCGACGGTGATGCGGCGCATGCGTGGGGTCAGGTCCTCTACCCGCAACACTTGCAGGCGACGGCGTTTGATCTCGTGGGTGACGCGGTGAATGGCGTTTGGATCGACTTCGGTCATTGGCTTGACTCCGAGGCAGGGGGACGGTCGGGGCCGTCGCTGATGGCTTTGGCGGTGTCGTTGAGCAGGTTGCGCACTCGCCGGATTTCTTCCGGGCTCCAGTGGCCAGGGTGCTTTTGCAGCGCATGGCGCAGGTTATACACCGCTTCATGGATTTCCGGGGGCCGATCATGGCCGCGCAACGTGCGCTTGCTGGTTTCAATGCGCGTGCGCACCTCATCCAGGGCCTGGGCCTGGTCCTCAAGTGATAGACGTCCGGCATCGGTCACGCTGTAGCATTTTTTTCCGTCTTCGACGCCGCAGCTGACCATTGCGCTCATTTCCAGGAAGGACAAGGTCGGGTAGATCACGCCGGGGCTGGGGCTGTAGGCGCCGTCGAACATGCCCTCGATCCGTCGAATCAGGTCATAGCCGTGGCAGGGTTGTTCGGCGATCAGGGCCAACAACAGCAGTTTCAGGTCACCGGCGGCGAAAACCCGTGGGCCTCGGCTGTTACGTTCACGGCCTGCTGGCTGTCGTTTGAAGTCATCATGTTCGCGTTTGGAATGGGAATAAGGACCTGCCATATGTTGTTCTCCGTTCTGCATGAGAAAGCGCCGAGATATATCTTTGTTCTGAGATATATCTTTTCTTGCACATCTATCTTTTTAAGATATATCTTTATTGTCGGCGGCTAAGTTTTCGCAATGAAACCTTACCTGAAGCCCTATATAGACGGAGCGTCTGGCCCGGACGTCGACCTGTTTAATTGCTGAATAGTTGCAATGTGGGCTGTTTCTTACAGCTGAACTTTCGTTTTTCAAAAAGTTGAGTCTTTTTCTCAGTTTCGTATGCTGGATTTACTACACGGTTATGGGAAAACGCCTGCTTTTTTTTTATTAAAGAGAGCCGATCATGCTCGGCGTTGAGGGACAGGCCGGTTATTAGTGACTTGCTGCCTCAATCTTTCTCTCTTTATTGATACGAACAGGTGTAAAAACATGCTCAAACAATTCGTAACCGCAGCTTCCCTGACTGCAGCTGCCCTGGGTACTTCGCAAGCATTCGCGCTCGATGATGCACGCTCCGCTATCCACATCACCGCGAACATCCCGACCCAGCAGTTCCACGTGCAGCCACGCGACCCGAACTTCGGTAAGGATGAAGTCATGAGCTACAACACGGTCAGCGGCACCTTGACTTCGTTGCGCCAGACCTTCGACGTGAAGAACACCGAGGGTTCGGTCCACGCCTACATCGAGGGTGGCCCGGCGGCGCTGTACAACGGCCGTGACTCCATTGCCCTGACCACCGCGTTCAATGGCGTCACCCTGACCGCCACGCCTCAGGAAGTGGTAGACGATGCAGCGTCGACTCCAGGTACCCAGGCCGACATGAGCATCATCGCGGCCCGTCCTCTGGATACCCAGAATGGCCAATACACCGCCGACATGACCGTGATCTTCGACGCCGTGCCGCGCCCGTGATCCCGTTTGATGCCCGGTGAGCTTCACCATACCCCGGGCATTCTTGCAGGCCGGCCGGTTCTCCCCAGCCGGTCGGCCTGCACCTGAGACGACCCGTTAGCTCGTTGAATATGAGAGTCCGTTGATGTTCCCGATGACACCCATCGCGGGTGCGCTCGCGCTGTTGTTATGCGCGAACGCATTGGCCGCGCCGACCGCCCCCGGTACCACACCGAGAAGCCTGCTGTCCCAGGCCAAGGGCCTGCCAGCGGAGTTTGAATCGCACTTCTTCGATGTGCCGCTGGCGGTTCGTATTGAACTCAACCAACAGTACCTCGGCGAAGCCATGGTGGTCTTGTCGCGGGATGATCGTATAACCCTGCTCGAATTCACCGACACGCAGGATAGCCCGATAGCAACTGGCGATCGCGAGCAATGGGCGCAGCATCTCAAACAGGGACAAGTGCTGGGCGCCTGTGAAGGCAGCTGTCCGTCAGGGCTGCTGGCCGTGCACTACAGTCTCGAAAATTCATTGGTATCGATCCTGACCCGAGATGTGGAACGATCGACCGAAACCAAGCGTTATTACGATCAACCGGAAGTTGGCAGCTTCGGCCTGATTTTCAACAACCAATTGAATATCAACGGTGGCCAGGAACAGGACACCGGTGGCCGTTATGGGCTCAACGCCATTTCCAGCGTGGGCAACTGGAGCCAGTCGCTGGACCTTCAGCTTTCGCGTCTTGGCGGGCCGGATGACAAGCTGTACCACGCTGTCCATGAGCTATATACCCAGCGTGAGATGGAAGGTAACTTCTTTCGCCTGGGCTACTTCACACCCAGCTCCGATGGCTTGAACCGCCAGATCCGTTCGTTCGGTGCCAATCCGGACACCGCGCTCGGGGTGATGTACGGCAGTTCCGACAGCCTGGCGATCGACAACCCCAAACCCAGTGTCTACCCCATTTATGTCACCGCGAGCCGCCAGGCTTCGGTGGAGATTTATCGCAACGGTCTGCTGATCAACACCCAGGCAGTCAGCGCCGGCTTGCAGAGTCTGGATACCCGGCCCTTACCGGGGGGGATCTATGAAGTGGAAGTCCGGCTGGTCGAAGACGGACAAACCACCGCCACCAGCCAGGAGCTGGTCTACAAGCCCAACAATTGGAACAGTCCCGAAGACCGCTGGCGCTACAACGTGTTCGCCGGACGCGAAACCCGGCTGTGGAGCAATTGGGAAGACCAGCCTTCGGGTTTCACGACGGCGGGGCTTGGCCTCAACTACCTGCTGCATCCACGGGTGATCCTGGGCGGCTCAGCGCGCCAGGTGCAAGACAAGCTGCAAGTGGGCACTTCGGTGGACTGGACGCTGGGGACCAGCACCAGCCTATACGCCAATGTCTATCAGACCCAGCAGTACGGCACCGGCATGGACTTGCAAGGCCTGTATAGCTACGGGCAAGGCAGCGTGGTGGCCAGCCACAATCGCAGTTGGCTGGACACCCGCAAAACCTATGAAACCCTGCCGGACGGCACCCGTGTTCGCCAGCGCAACGTATTTATCGGCCGCACCAGCAACTCGTCGCTGTCGGTCAACCATCGCTTGAGCAACAAGACGTCCGTCAACGCACGGTTGGCCTACAGCGAAGGCAATGTCCAGGGTACCGGCCTGGACCTGGGCTGGACCCAGCGCGGCAAGCTGCGAGGCAGCGATGCCAACTGGCGGTTGTCGGTATTCGACCGCCCCGGCACGTCCAGTACCGCCGACCGGCGCAATCGCGGTATTGACCTGACCCTCAATGTCGCCCTGGGTGGGCCCGGCGAATACTGGTCGGGCAGCATCGGCACCCGCACCTCGCGAGATGGCGACCGGGACCACAATGGCTCGCTGACCTATCGCCGGACCCTGGAAGATCATGTGCTGCAAAGCGTCTCCGCCACGGCGCTGGCCGACACCTATGGCGTGGGCCTGTCGGGTCTTGCCAGTTTCCAGACCGACTCACTGTATGGCGACGGTTTCGTCCAGCGCTCTTCCTACAACGACAACCTCACCGGCGGCCTGAACTTGAGCAGCACCGTGGCCGTGGGCGGCCAGAAAGCCGCCTTTACCGGCCTGCCCCATGGGCGCGGCGCGGGCATGATCGTCGACGTGGAAACCGACCTGGACATGGTCGCCCTGCGTGCCGACGACTTGACCGGCGGCAGCACCCTGTTGCATCCGGGCCGCAACTTCGTGCCGATCACCGCCTATAAAAACAGCATGGTGACGTTCGACTTCGACGGCGTGCACCCGCCGGCGGCAAACATCGAGCCTTCGCGCAGCCGTTATCACTTGAACAAAGGCGGGGTGGACTATCGCCAGGTGCGTGTGATGAGAACCGTGACCGTGCTTGGTCGCTTGCTGGATGAGCAGGGCGAGCCGCTCAGGGGCCATCACGTGATCAACCACGCCAGTCGCGGCGTCAGCGAGGCGGACGGATTTTTCTCGATGGAAATGAACGCCGGCTCACCAACCCTGGAAGTGCGCTATGGCAGCGAATTGTTTTGCCGGTTCCGCCTCGACCCGGACAGCGCCGACCGCGAAGGCGATGTGTTGATGATCGGTGATTTGCGCTGCACGCCGGACACCCTGGCCGACACGACCATTGTCGAGGCGGGTCGTGCGAAACAGCGCTCGTGATGCCGTGGGCGCAAAGCTTGCTCGCGATGAACGATAACGCCGTTCATCTGAAGACCCGTTTGTCTGCATCGCGGGCAAGCCTTGCTCCCACAGATGGATTTCCCAGCACTTGGTTGCGGTGGTCCGCTTTGATTCATGAGGCTTTACTGATGAAACGTTTATCGGCGGTAGGACGCAGTGTGGCTTCGGCAGGATTGTTTGCCTGGTTTTTCGTTGGCGTGTCCACGGCCAGTGCAGCTTCCAGGGACATCGACGCGGTGTTCCGAGCCGATCCCGCGAAGCCCACGGACAATCAATTCGTGGTGACCACGCCGATTTCCGGGTTTTGTTTTAACTGGCCTGAGCTGTGTGCCGTCGATGGCTTGTCCAGTTTTATGATTCCCGTGACGTTCGACTCATCCAGCGCCATTCAGGCCAATCACCCTGACACGCGACAAGGCGCCATGTTCAAGGTGCCTGGCAGTTGGCGAACGATTCAGGTTGTTCATATGGTCACTGGCGAAAGTGAAGATGTTTCAGTCCGGATTGCCGGCGTAGGTGCTAAATTTCGACTCAGCGATAAAGCCGTCGACCTGGTCGGGGGAGGCGTGAGCCTCTTCCAGGCTCATGAAAAGCTATGGACGGGTGGAATTTGGGGTAAAGCGCCTCAACCCTGCACAAACACGCCCGTTAGTCTCTTTAGCGACTACGGTTATGAGTTTTTCTGGTTACTGCCGCAACAAGATGTCCTTTGCGCGAAACAAGCAAAATATCTTATTCCGGCATTCGGATACACCCACGTGAACTTCGCCTTCGACGTGCGCACCCCCAATCCTTTGAAGATGTCGACGGGGCATTACAAGGGCTCTTTGACCTACGGTATCGGCCCGGGGCAGGACTTCGACATGGGCGATGTCATGGTGGCGAATGATTCACAGTTGACGCTCAATTTCAATCTTGAAGTCCAACACACCCTCAAGGTCGAAATACCCCCCGGCGGCAACCGCGTCGAACTGGTCCCCCAGGAGGGCTGGCAATCCTGGTTGAACAGCGGACGCAAACCCACACGATTATTTCGCGACCAGCGCTTCCATATCTCCGCCTCTTCCCGTTTCAAGATGGCGCTCGAATGCCAAATCATCAGCGGCAATACCTGCGCGATTTCTGAAACCAGCACCGGCCATGTGGTGCCGGTGGACGTCAGCGTGACCCTGCCCAATGGCTTGACCGACGCCGCCGGGCAACCGGTCAACCGTCGCCGGTTACTGCGTGACGGCAGCGGTACCGAACTGTTCCAGCCGGGCGTTTATATCGATCGCCGGTCGGGAACCCTGCACTTTGAAGTGCCCCGCGCCAGTGTCGAAGAGATGCTGGACAACGACGCCAAGGCGTACACCGGCAATGTCACGGTGATCTGGGATTCGGAAATTTGATGCGTCTGGTTTTCAAGGCGCATGTTTCGGGCGCGATTGGCTTGGGCACAGGAGATTGAGATGGAGTTTTTGAAGAAACTGGCAAGCGGTTCGGCTTTAGCGGTTTGGCTTGTCGGCCTGCCGGCTGTCGATGCCGCGACGCTGGATGTCACCGCCGAATTCAGAGCTGATAGCTCGAAGCCGCAGCAGAATACGTTCGTCAATACCACTCCAAATAGCGGTTATTGCGCGCAGTTCGTTGCGCTATGTCGGTCAGCGGGCATATCCAGCCTAGGTATGGGCCTTCGCGTTACAGGGGGGCCTATCCAGGCCAATCATGAGGACGCCCGGCAGGGTGCGATGCTTAAAGCACCCGCCAACTGGCGTACGGTACAGGTTACACATTCAGGCACGGGCCATACTGAAACGCTTGAAATGCGTGTAGTTGGAATAGGGGGGGCCGTCGGACTCACTCCCAACGCCGTTGAGATTGTCGGTGGCGGTGTAAGTGACGAAACCGCTCATAACATGATATTCGGCTCGACTTGGTGGAATGCCCCTTCGCCCTGTATACGTCTGGGGGCCAGCATATCGCACGCGTGGTTTTTCTGGCGGACGCCAGTAGAAGACGCCTGTGCCAAACCGGCCCGATATCTGATCCCTCAGATTCGATATCAGGACTTGAGCTTTGCCTATGAGCTGCGTACGCCCAATCCTTTGAAAATGGCGGGCGGCCAGTACCGGGGGTCGCTGACATTCGGCGTCGGTCCGGGCCAGGATTTCGACTTCGGCGACGTCATGCTGCCGGATGATTCGGCGCTCACGTTGAATTTCACATTGGATGTCGAACATGTTCTCAAGGTTGAAATTCCACCGGGAGGAAACCGGGTTGAATTGGAGCCCCGAGAGGGCTGGCAAGCCTGGGTGAACAACGGAAGCAAACCGACCGGGCTGTTTCGCGACCACTCGTTCCATATCTCGACGTCGTCACCTTTCTCCATGCGGCTTGAATGCCAGCACATAGCCGGCATCTTTTGCGGTGTAACGGCCCCTGGCTCCGGCATTTACTTCCCGGTGGATGTCTATGTGACGCTGCCCGATGGGTTGACCAGCGAGACCGGGCAACCTGTCAACCACCGCTCGGTGCCTGTTGCAGGCTTTACCAACCCAGTTCGATTTTTCCCGGTCAGCTACATCGATCGCAAGCTCGCAACGCTGCATTTCCAGATTCGCAGGGGCAGTTTCTACTCGATGCTTGATCGCGCGGCTGACACCTACTCCGGCGGCATCACGGTGATCTGGGATTCGGAAGTTTGAAGGCTGTCGGTCTATCGGCGCCCATTTGATGTATGAGGCAGAATAAATGAAACACCTATTAATGATCGGGCATTGCGCTGCCGTGTTGTTACTGGCCTGCGCGCCTGCTGCCAATGCCATGACTCGGGAAATTACCGCAGTATTCAGGCCTGATCCTTCGAAACCTCAAGAGAATATGTTTCTCAATACCACCCCGAGCAGTGGCTATTGCGCAACATATCCGTCGGAATGCAGGGCGACAAAAATGTTCAGCATTCGGTTGCCCTTTACCTTCAATTCGACCAGTCCTATTCAAGCCAATCATGGAGATGTTCGGCAAGGTGCGATGTTTAAAGTGCCTGCCAACTGGCGCACGGTACAGATGACCAATGCTAGTACGGGTGAAACTGAAGTCGTTGAAGTGCGCTTCTCCGGTCTCGGTTCGAGATACCGAATTCCTGGTGGCGTGGTCGATGTGGTCGGTGGCGGCGTGACTGTCCGCGTTGCTCATGAGAGGTTATGGGGCGGCGCTGCGCATACTTGGGTATATGCCCCTGCGCCCTGTCGATACAGCGGTGCTGCATACTTCACGTCTTCGGATTACGAGTTTTTCTGGAAGACTCCGGTTGAAGGTGTGTGTGCCAAGACAGCTCGTTACCTGATTCCTCGTATGGCCTATACCCACTTGGATTTCGCCTATGAACTGCGCACTCCCAATCCGTTGAATATGTCGTCCGGCCAATACACCGGGTCGCTGACTTATAGCGTTGGGCCGGGACAGGACATTGATATGGGGGACGTCATGTTCCCCAACGATTCGGCGCTCACGCTCAACTTCAAACTCGACGTCGAGCACACCCTAAAAGTTGAAGTCCCGCCCGGTGGCAACCGTGTCGAACTGGTCCCCGAAGAGGGCTGGCAATCCTGGCTGAACAGCGGCCGCAAACCCACACGACTGTTTCGCGACCAGCGCTTCCATATATCCGCTTCTTCCCGTTTCAAGATGGCGCTCGAATGCCAAATCATCAGCGGCAATACCTGCGCGATTTCTGAAACCGGCACCGGCCATGCCGTGCCGGTGGACGTCAGCGTGACCCTGCCCGATGGCTTGACCGACGCCGCCGGGCAACCGGTCAACCGTCGCCGGTTACTGCGTGACGGCAGTGGTACCGAACTGTTCCAGCCGGGTCTTTATGTCGATCGCCGGTCGGGAACCCTGCACTTTGAAGTGGCCCGCGCCAGCGTCGAGGAAATGCTCGACAGCGGCGCCAAGGCCTATACCGGCAATGTCACGGTGATCTGGGATTCGCAAGTTTAAAAAGGAGTGGCTTGGGCAGTCCGAGTCGATAAGGGAGAGGTAAAAATGAAGCGGTTACCAGTGGCAGTGCAAGGCATGGTATCGGTGGTGGTGTTGACCTGTGCATCGACGGCCAATGCCGTGAGCAATGATATCAGCGCTATCTTCAGACCCGATCCCTCGAGGCCTAACGAAAATACCTTTCGCAACATCACTCCGGTTTCGGGTTTTTGCGCAATGTATCCGGCGGTATGCGACGCGGAAAAAATGTCCAGCATCCAACTGCCCATTACCTTCGAGTCGACCGGTCCCATCCAGGCCGATCATGGGAGTGTCCGGCAAGGGGCAATGTTCGATGTGCCTACCACTTGGCGTCCGGCACAGGTGACCCATACCGGCACGGGTGAAACTGAAATCGTTCAAGTACGCATATCCGGCATAGGTTCTGGCTACCAACTTCCTGTCAGCGTAATCGACCTGGTGGGTGGGGAGGTCGGTCTCGCGACCGCCCATAGCAAGTTATGGGGCGGCTCCGCCTGGATACATGCGCCGTCGCCCTGTCGGTCCACCACTTTCGGGACCATGAACGAGCATATCTATAACTTTTTCTGGAAGACGCCGAGCGAGGCGGTGTGCGCCAAACAGTCCAGATTCTTGATCCCCAGCATGTCCTACCGCCCCATGGAATTTGCCTACGAACTGCGCACACCCAACCCCTTGAGGATGTCGTCCGGCCGATACACAGGTTCAGTGAGCTATGGGGTTGGACCGGGCCAGGACTTCGACATGGGCGACGTCATGCTCCCCAGTGACTCGGTGATCACCCTCAATCTGAAACTCGATGTCGAGCACAACCTCAAGGTCGAAGTGCCCCCCGGCGGCAACCGCGTCGAACTGGTGCCCCCGGAAGGCTGGCGAGCCTGGCTGAACAGCGGGACAAAACCGACGCGGCTGTTTCGTGACCAACGCTTCCATATCTCGGCCTCGACACGTTTCAAGATGGCGCTCGAATGCCAGACCGTCAGCGGCAATACCTGTGCGATTGCCGAAACCGGTAGCGGTCATGCCGTGCCGGTGGATGTCAGCGTGACCCTGCCCAACGGGCTGGCCGACGCCGCCGGGCAAGCGGTCAACCGCCGCCGCTTATTGCGTGATGGCAGCGGCACCGAGCTGTTCCTGCCGGGTTTTTACGTCGACCGCCGGTTGGGCACCCTGCATTTTGAGGTGGCCCGCGACAGCGTCGAAGAAATGTTGGGCAGCGGCGCCAGGGCCTATGCCGGCAGCGTCACGGTGATCTGGGATTCGGAAGTCTGAGGGCCCTCGAGGCCAGACATATTCAGTGATTTACGTTTAATGCATGAGGTTAAAGAAGCGATGAAACATCTATGGGCATGGATTGGGTTCTATCTGTTTTGCGGCATGGCCCAGGCCGGACCGCAAATCGGTGTCGGGGTGGTCTACGACTACCTGGACGGCGACAAAAGCACCTACATGAAGCGGGTGTTCAACGGCGGCACCTCCACGGCATTCGTCAAGGTCAACATCTTGGAAATTGTCTACAACGAGGATGGCACCTATCAGGAAGTGCCGCTGCAGAACCAGGCCAGTGCCATGGCCAAGGACGGTCTGATGGCCAGTCCTGCGCGGCTGATCGTGCCGGCCAACGGCATGCAGGGCACGCGCTTGCTGTTCATGGGCAACCGCGACAAGGAGCGTTACTTCCGGGTGCGTTTCGTGCCGGTGGTGCCTGAAGCTGAGGACGATTTTGCCATCAGCGCACAGGAGCGCGAAGAGTACAAGAAGGAACGCGTGGCGGCGGGGGTCAAGGTCTTGGCGGGTTACGGCACGGTGTTTTTCGTGCGCCCCAAGGACAGCCGTTTCGAGACGGTAATCGATGACAGCGCCGGGCGTTACTCGATGCGTAACAACGGCAACAGCGTGGTGATCATCGATGAGTTCAAGGACTGTTCAGCGAAGGCGGAACACGACTGCCGGCCAACCACCAAGCACCACATCATGGCCGGTCGCACATTTTCCTTCGACAAGGAATCGGGGCGTGAATATCGCTTCACGCTGATCGAGGGCGGCCAGAGCAAAGCCGTCGAGATCAAGGGTTGACGGTTGCCGTCGCCGAACCGTCATTGACGCTACAGGTAATCAAAATGTCCCAGACACTGTTACGCCCTCTCGTATTGACTGTTCTTGCATGGCTCTGGAGCCCGGCTTGGGGGGCGATTGAACGCGAGACCTTCGAACTCCACGTGACCATTCCGACAGCCGAGTTCTATGTGCTGCCCCTTGATCCGCAATTGGTCCAACGTGAACAACGCTTGCCGTACAACAGCATTACAAACGACCTCAGGCCGCTCCGGGCGACCTACGAGGTGAAGAACAGCAACGGCTCCATCGGCGCGCGCCTGGCACAAGAGGCCTATCTATTCAATGGACGTGATCGTATCGACTTGCGGGTGAAGTTCAACGACGTTGAATTGACCCTTGACTCGACACAAGTGGTTTCGGCCGTCGAGGCCAGGCCCGGACGTCAGGTACCCCTGGAAATCGCCGCCATCAGGCCCGGTGATGAATACCAACCCGGGGATTACTACGGCACCGTGCACATGGTGTTCGATGCGGTAGCGCCGTGAGGACCAATGGTACGAGCGTCCCGTGGCCAGAGATTGCCCCCGCACGGTCCTGTAGGAGCTGGCGAAGCCTGCGATCTTTTGATCTTGATCTTTCGCTTGAGACTCAAGTGGCTGGGACAAGATCGCAGCCTCGTTGCACTCGACAGCTCCTACACGCCCCTACACGCTCCTCCAGGCGCAGCCCTGCGGGAGCATGCCCCATCGCCAAAAGGCGGTATTCACTTCGTTTCATCAATCAGAAAAGGTACCAAGCATGTTTAGAAAAATGCTATGCGTTACTGGCCTTGCGGTCTTGAGCCCTTCCTGGGCATTCGCGGCCGATGACGCACGTTCATCCATCCATATCCGGGCGGACATTCCGACCCAGCAGTTCCATGTCCAGCCGCGCAATCCGGACTTCGGTCGGGACGAGGTCATGCATTACGATCCCGCGACCAATCGGTTGAGTTCGGTGCGCCAGACGTTCGATGTGAAGAATACCGAAGGCTCGGTCCATGCCTACATCGACGGCAACCAGGCTTGGCTGAGCAACGGCAGGGATAACATTCCGCTGCGTGTCATGTTCAACAACGTACGTCTAAACGGCACGCCTCAGGAAGTAGTGGATGACGTCACGTCCACTCCAGGCACTCAGGTGGAGATGCTCATCAGGCCTGACTCCATGGCCGTCGAACGTATCCCAGGTGTTTACACCGGTGATTTCATCGTCATGTTCGACGCTGTGCCCCGGGCCATGTAACAAGCAGCCCCAGGCCATGATTCACTGGCTCGCCACCAACGGCTTGCACTGGGTCTGGGTGCCCGGTTGCAGGTAGGGCGAAAGGAACGGTGCCATGCCCTTGAGCACCTGCACCGGCAAGGCCGAGGTGAATTTGAAGTTCTGCGCCGACGCACCTGGCACGTAGGCGGTCAGGGTGCCGAAATGGCTGTCGCCGATGTAGAAGACGAAGGTGGCGGTGCGGTTGATCGACTTGGAACTGATCACCCGCCCGCCGGAGCCGATGGCTTCGATGCGGTTGTCACCGGTGCCGGTTTTGCCACCCATGGCCAACGGTGTGCCATCGGCCAGTTTGAAACTGCCGGCAACGCGTTTCGCGGTGCCGGCATCCACCACCTGGGACAGCGCACCGCGCAAGGCCCGGGCCACTTCCACCGGCATCACGCGCTTGCCGTTATCCGGATCGCTCACCAGCCGTGTCTCGTAGGGGGTACCGACGGCAAAGTCCAGGCTGTCGACGCGCAGCGCGGGTTGGCGAATGCCATCGTTGAGGATGGTGCCCACCAGTTCCGCCAGCGCAGCAGGGCGGTCGCCGGAGCTGCCGATGGCGGTGGCCAGCGACGGCACCAGGTGGTCGAAGGGGTAGCCGACTTGTTGCCAGCGCTGGTGGATATCCAGGAAAGCTTCGATCTCCAGCATGGTGCGGATGCGACTGTCGCGGGCGCTCTTGTGCCGGCTCTTGAACAGCCAGCTGTAGACTTCCTGGCGCTCGAACTCACTGGCCTTGACGATCTGGCTGAACTTGGCGTCGGGGTTGTTCAGCAGGTAACCCATCAACCACAGGTCCAGCGGGTGGACCTTGGCGATGAAGCCTTGGTCCGGCAGGTCATAGGCGCCAGGGCCGTAGCTCTGGTAGAGCCGTTCCAGGCGTTCGTCGGTGAGTTTTTCGGCGCTCTTGGTCGACTTCAAGTGCGCACGCACGAAGCGGTTGAAGTTCGCCTGGCTGTCGTTGGGAAAAAAATAACGGTGCACGGCGGCCAGGCGGATCGCGGTAGGGCGCATGCCGTCGAGGAAGGTTTCGAGGCGCTGGCCGGTGTCCTTTTTCTGATACTTCTTCCAGAACCTGAGCAGGAACGACGTGCCTTCGCGGTCTGCGAACTGGGCCAGGTATTCCTGGCGGCGCGGGTCCTTGTCGTCCTTGAGCAGTTCGGAACTGTTATTGGGGCCGGCATAGGTGGCGTAGCGCACCAGGTCGCGCATCAGGCGGATGAACGGCAGGTTGATCGATTCACGCAGGGCGTCGCGCAGCGTGGGGATGCGACCGTTGTCCTCGTTACGGAAGTTGTGGAAAGTGTGCAGCCCGCCGCCCGTAAAAAATGCCTCGCCGGGGCTGGCTGAATAGGTGCGGTCCAGCGCGGCCTCGAGCATTTTCGGCAGGCTGCGGTCGGTGTTCTGGATCAGGTAGTCCACCGCCCAGCTGGAAAGGCGATCTTGTTCGGCGATGTCGACTTTCTTCAACGCCGCCGGGGTTTGCTGGGCATAGCGCTCGTGCAGCTCGGCGATGATCTGCAGATACGTGGTGAGCACTCGCAACTTGGCGGTGGAGCCTAGTTCCAGTTTGCTGCCTTCGTTGATGTCGAAGGGCTGGTCGGTGCTGTCGGTCTGCACCCGCACGCGCGAGCCATCGGGGGTCAGTTCCAGCAGGGTGAAGCTGTAGCGCACCTGGGTGGTGCTGGTGGGGGTCAGCAGGCGTTCGCCCATCAGGCCGATCTCGGTCGCGAAGGCCGGGTCGGCCAAGCGCTTGAGGTAGTCGGTGGCCTGGGCCTGCAAGTCGCTTTGCAAGGTGCTGGTGGCGGACAGGTCGAGGCGATCGAGGTCGTACAGCGGACGATTGAGCAGGGCGGCGAGGCGACTGCGGGCGGCGCTGATGCCTTTGTTGGTTTCGTTGGGCTGGACGGTCGGGTCCTGGACCCAGTCGCGATAACTGACCTTGCTCGCCAGGGCCGCCTCGGACAGTCCCGCATCGATCACGCCGTTCTGTGCCAATAGCCGGATGTGGCTGTCGGTCAGGCGCGCCAGTTCATCGTGGCCTTTGGACAGGTAATGGGAGGGGCGCCGCTGGGCGATCATCAACGACAGCATTTCCCGCAGGGCCAGGCCTTTTTCCGCCAGGCTCTTGGGGGCGGTGGCGGTACTGAACAGCTGTTCATTGGCCCGCTTGAAATCGGCGCCGTACCAGACCCGCAAGCCTTCAGCCATGCCATGGACTTCACCATGCCCGGGCACGGCGGAGAGCGGCACGCTGTTGAGGTAGTCGCGGATGATCCGCTGCCGCGCCTCGAGGGTTTGCGGACCGGCCTGATAAGCCCGCACGCTGGCGGAGATCATCTGGCGGATTTTCTCCGCGCCCGACACGGTGAGGCCCTCGGGCGAGTGCCGGTATTTTTCCAGTTGAGTCGCCAGCGTGCTGCCCCCGGCGGACTGCCCCGGCAGGCTCAACAGCTTGGCGACTTGCGACCAGGCTGCCATGCCGAAACGCGGCCAGTCCACTGCCGGGTTGGCCAAAGGTTGCTTGGGGTCGAGCAGAAAGCGGTTTTCGATAAACAACAGGCTCTGCACCACCACGGGCGGGATCGCTTCGAAGTTCGCATACAGTTGCTGCGGGTACTTGAACTGATAGACCGGCGCGGCGCGGCAGTCGGTGATGGTCAGGCCGGCCTGGATCTTTTCCTTATAGGGCACGAACAGGCCTTTCTCGACATAGCCCATCAAGGCCGGCGAGAACCGTGCCTGGGCCTGGATCACGTAGTCGCGCTTGAGCAGGCGCGGCAGGAATTCCCCCAGCGCGCTGTAGCCCAAGCGCCGGTCGAACGGGCCCGCGCCCGGGTAGACGATGGCATCGCTGGGCCCCGGCTGCACCGCATAGCTCAGGGACGCGGCGTACTTGCTGAGCTCCCGGGCTTGAAACCGCGAGGTGCGCATTTCCTTGGCCACCGCCAGGCCGACCACCACGACGATAATCAGCAGCAACAACCAGAATGCCCGCCAGCCATGCCGTGCGCGGCGTTTTTTTTGAGGTAAAGGCGCTTCTTCCATACGTTCAGCCGGGACCACAGGTTCATTCGAATCGGTTTGCCACAAAGCGCCCATAGTCGACTGATCCATTCACGCAGATTGATCGGACTTGCTTGAAGCTTAGACGGTGGTTGGCGTGGGGGAGGGGAAATTGTCGGCAAGCCCATACATGAGCACTTGTGAGATGCCATTGGCCAAGGAGCTTTTGTGGCGAGGGAGCTTGCTCCCGCTCGGCTGCGCAGCAGACGCAACGGTTGCATGGCTGTAGCGTTTTCCAAGGTGAAAAGCGAGGGCGGCTGCGCCACCCAGCGGGAGCAAGCTCCCTCGCCACGGGTACTACATTGTTTTCGGAAAAGTCGCTCGACCATTATCGCGTCGGATCGTCGCGGGCGAAGCTACCGTAAGTAGATCCCCAACCATAGGAAGCCAAGGAATGCATCCTTCACGCCCAAATTCTCATCGCTTGCGTCATGGACGCTCTTCGGAGTCGGGGCGAGGTTACCTCGTCACTGCGGTCGTTCACCAACGCACACCGATCTTCAATGACTTGCAACTGGGCCGCTTATTGGTGGCAGAAATGCGCCTGGCTCATGAGCGAGGCCAAATCAATTCGCTAGCCTGGGTTGTGATGCCGGACCACCTGCATTGGCTGGTGCAGCTAGAGCAAGCTCAGCTCACGCATGTGATGCAGGCAGTCAAGTCCCGCAGCACCCTCACAATCAATCGAGCAATGAACAGAAAAGGCGCCTTCTGGCAAAGCGGCTTCCATGACCGCGCGATCCGCGACAACGAGGACCTTCAGCCTTCCGCCCGCTACATCATTGCCAATCCGCTTCGTGCAGGGTTGGTGGAGCGCATTGGCGATTACCCGCTCTGGGACACGGTATGGCTCTAGCTGCTTTTTGTGGCGAGGGAGCTTGCTCCCGCTCGGCTGCGCAGCAGTCGCCCGCTTTAAAAGCCGAAAAGCGAGGGCGGCTTCGCCACCCAGCGGGAGCAAGCTCCCTCGCCACAAGGGGAGGTGGTAGCTGAAAGCCTTGCGCTAGAGCCATCGGCCCATGCCAAAACATGACGCTGCACCATTGCTGTGCAATACTCGGCGCCGTTTCTGTATGACCTGCAATCCCAGACAACGTCTCTCCAAAATCCACTTTCGGCGCAGGCTTATCCCTGAATTTTCCAGGTTTTACAGTGAAACTCTCTATCCCTGGCTTTTTATACTGCATGGCCCGCTGATCCTGAGGTTGTCGTTCCACAGGACGGTCTGCCCACAAGACAGACCCGGTTTCGGCAAGGCGACAGGCCTATCGACCTGTGGCCTTGGACACTCGGTGGGCTAATCCAATAACAAGACGAGGTTGTATCCCTATGCCTGTCGGCAATCATCTGCCCCATGGCGAGACCACCCAGGGTGGTCCGCTCAAACGTGAACTCGGTGAGCGGCATATCCGCCTGATGGCGCTCGGCGCCTGCATCGGTGTCGGGCTGTTCCTCGGTTCGGCCAAGGCCATTGAAATGGCCGGTCCGGCGATCATGCTGTCCTACATCCTTGGCGGCCTGGCGATCCTGGTGATCATGCGCGCCCTCGGCGAGATGGCCGTGCATAACCCGGTGGCCGGTTCGTTCAGCCGCTATGCCCAGGATTACCTCGGCCCGCTTGCAGGCTTCCTGACCGGTTGGAACTACTGGTTCCTGTGGCTGGTGACCTGCGTGGCGGAAATCACCGCGGTGGCGGTGTACATGGGCGTCTGGTTCCCTGACGTGCCTCGTTGGATCTGGGCCCTGGCGGCGCTGGTCAGCATGGGCTCGATCAATCTGATCGCGGTCAAGGCCTTCGGTGAGTTCGAATTCTGGTTCGCCCTGATCAAGATCGTCACCATCATCGCCATGGTCATCGGCGGCGTCGGCATCATCGCCTTTGGCTTCGGCAACGACGGCGTGGCCCTGGGTATTTCCAACCTCTGGACCCACGGCGGCTTCATGCCCAACGGCGTGCAGGGCGTGTTGATGTCCCTGCAAATGGTGATGTTCGCCTACCTGGGTGTGGAGATGATCGGCCTGACGGCCGGTGAGGCGAAGAATCCACAGAAAACTATCCCCAACGCCATCGGCTCGGTGTTCTGGCGGATCCTGCTGTTCTACGTGGGCGCGCTGTTCGTGATCCTGTCGATCTACCCGTGGAACGAGATCGGCACCCAGGGCAGCCCGTTCGTGATGACCTTCGAGCGCCTGGGCATCAAGACCGCCGCCGGCATCATCAACTTCGTGGTGATCACCGCCGCGCTGTCGTCCTGCAACGGCGGGATCTTCAGCACCGGGCGGATGCTCTACAGCCTGGCGCAGAATGGCCAGGCCCCGGCCGGTTTCGCCAAGACCTCGGCCAATGGCGTACCGCGTCGCGCATTGCTGTTGTCCATCGCCGCGTTGCTGCTAGGCGTGCTGCTCAATTACCTGGTGCCGGAGAAAGTCTTCGTCTGGGTGACGTCGATTGCCACGTTCGGCGCGATCTGGACCTGGGTGATGATCCTGCTGGCCCAGCTCAAGTTCCGCAAAAGCCTCAGCGCTTCCGAGCGTGCGGCGTTGAAATACCGCATGTGGCTGTACCCGGTCAGCTCGTACCTGGCGTTGGCCTTTTTGGTATTGGTGGTGGGGCTGATGGCGTACTTCCCGGATACCCGCGTGGCCTTGTACGTGGGCCCGGCGTTCCTGGTGTTGCTGACGGGGTTGTTTTATACCTTCAAGTTGCAGCCGACGGGTGATGTAGAGGGTTCGGTGCGTTCGGTTTCGTAAGTGGATGGCGATGTATAGGAAAGCCCCGGTCGGATGATCGGGGCTTTTTTTTAGAGTGGCCTGTTAGTTCTTACAGTAGACGTCGTGCTGCGAGGAACCTAAATTGAGTGGCACCAGCCAAACGCCGACCGGGCCAGCAGCGCCCGTGAAAACGATAAGGGTGATTTTCTCAGCTAATCGATGATTGGGCGGGTCAATAGAATATTCATTGGCAGATATCCAGCTTGATATCGCTCCGGTTGGTAGCGTTTCGAGGGCGTTGCGTATGAACGTTTCGCTGATTTTTTACCGCGAACTCAATCGCCGCCAGATCATGTTCTTTTTTCTGGTGGCGACCCTACTGTATGTTCTGCCGCTGATTCTCGTTGATTTTCGGTATACCGACGATAGCTGGCGGACACTGGTAGCTGGCAATGGCTGGGCTAGCCAAGGGCGCTGGTTTACTGATCTGTTGTACCAAGCGCTTTCTTTCACCAGCGCCGCGCCGGACATTTTCCCGGCGCCTTTGTTGCTTGCTGTATTGGCGATGTCCCTGGCCCTGACCCGCCTGACCTACCACTATTTTCCCGAGCCGACGCTAGCCTGCTGCTTCGTGTCCTTGCCTCTCTGGTACAACCCCTTCCTGTTGCAGAACCTGTCGTATCAATACGATGGGCCCGGTATGGCGCTGAGTCTGGTGGCGGTTATTGGTGCAACGACTTTTCGCAGCGCCTCGCCCATGCGCCAGTGGTGGGTGCCGGTGGCCTTGTTGGTGTTGGCGTTCGGGCTTTACCAGATCAGTTTCAATGTATTCCTGGGGTTGATTTGCTTGGACCTGTTCAGGGCTGCATGCAAACCGCTGCCATGGCGACAGTGGTGGGCAATGTTGGGTGGCAGGCTTGCTCAGCTTGGCTTGGCCATTCTGATCTACTGCGTCATCACGCTCTCGTCCATAGAGACGACGCGGACTGCATTGCTGAACTGGAAAGCTGATCCACTCCGCCAGATTGGTTTCAATATCGGCACGGTCTTGGAAAAGATTGCGCTGTTGTTCCACGGTGGGTACGCCTGGGTATTTGCCGTCCTGGCATTGTGTTCGCTGATCGGTGCCTTACGCTTGGGGTGCCGGATAGGGACCCGTGAAGAGCCACGGTGGAAAACAATCGTCTTGGGTTTGATCTGTTTACTGGCGCTTTGTTTGTTGGTTTTTCTGGTGCCTGGCATCACCGTGTTTTTTCGCGACTTCAATGAAGGCGCCCGCACCTTGATGGGCTTCGGGGTGCTAGTGATGTCGCTGTCTTATTTTGCGTACCAAGCCCTTGTTCCGATCCATCGCCGACTGCCGGTGTTGCTGGTCATTCCGCTTCTGGCGACGCTTTCGTTGTCTTTCGCCTACGGTCGAGTCCTGACCTTGGAAAAAACCTTCGCCAACGGTGCGCTCTACAGTTTGAGCTACGACATTACTTCGCGCCGAGAGCTGTACGAAGCCAAGCGGATCTATATGTCGCGGACCTATTCCTCCCACTGGCTGGCCAGTGCCTGCGGCTCGTTCGAACAGCTGCCGGTTCTGCATTATCTGCTTAACATCGACTACTTCATCCTTCCGGAAAGCCCACGCTTCATGAGCATCACTCACGTGGTGATCGAACGCGAGCGGCGCAACGCGACCCATGTCGGTTACTTGGGATATACGCCCATCGTGGACAACCAGCATTACCGGATTTATCTGCTCGGCGATTATGGCTTCATCGTCATGAAGGAACCGTCTAGATTTGGATCGCCGCGCTGCAATGAGCACCGCTTGGAGTGATAAGCACCTGTTAGTTCTTACAGTAGACCGCGTATCGATGGGCCCCTAGATTAAGTATCGCCTGAAGCACCAACCCGGTAGGGAATGGAATGAACGCGATATGGAAAGGTTTTGTTACCTACGCACTGGTGGGTGTGGCCAATACGCTGATCCATTGGCAGATCTTTTTCGTCCTGCGCGTGGGGGCCGGCCTCGATCAGTCGACGAGTAATTTTGTTGCGTTTTGCGTGGCGGCTTCATTTTCTTTTTATGTCAATGCGCTCTATACCTTCGAGGCCAAACGCTCGGTGCCGCGCTATGTCCTTTTTCTCTGTGTCATGGGTGCGCTCAGTTTCATCGTGGGGTATTTGGGGGATCGCTGGCAACTCCACGGTTTGCTGACCGTAACGGCTTTTTCGTTGGTGAGTTTGGTGATTGGTTTTCTATTTTCACGGTTTGTGGTGTTTCGCGGGCACCGCACATGAAAATCTCGCTGGTTGTGCCGGTTTTCAATGAAGAGCAAACCCTCGAACTGTTCTACAAAAGCGTTCGCCAGCATCCGGTGCTGGTCGGCTACAGCGTAGAGATCGTGTTTATCAACGATGGCAGCGCTGACCAGACTGGTTTTTTGGCTCGCGACATTGCGCTGGCCGACAACTTGGTTGTGTTGATCGACCTTTCTCGAAATTTTGGCAAGGAGTCGGCATTGTTTGCCGGGATTGAGCATGCCAGTGGCAATGTAGTGATCCCGATGGATGTGGACCTGCAAGACCCCGTCGACGTTATTCCGAGGCTGATTGCCGAGTGGGAGAAGGGCGCCGAGGTTGTGCTGGCGAAGCGTCGTGATCGCTCATCCGATAGTTATCTCAAGCGTGGATGCGCTGCGCTGTTCTATCGCCTTCTCGATCGGATAGCCTCGCCTCATATCGAGCGGAACGTGGGCGATTTTCGACTGATGGATCGCAAGGTCGTGGAGGTTATCAAGACCCTTCCCGAGTACCAGCTCTTCATGAAAGGCGTGCTGTCGTGGGCCGGTTTCAATACCGTCATTATTGAATACGATCGCGCAGGTCGTGCCGCTGGCTGCAGCAAATTCAACGGCTGGAAACTGTGGAATCTGGCGCTCGAAGGCATCACTTCGTTCAGCACCGTGCCGTTGCGGTTGTGGACTTATGTCGGCGGTTGCATCTCGTTGATTTCGCTGTTGTATGCCACCTGCCTGATTCTGGACAAGTTGCTCAATGGAACCGATTTGCCTGGTTATCCATCACTTATGACCGCGATCCTATTCCTTGGAGGCGTGCAGCTGATTGGTATTGGGGTGTTGGGTGAGTACATCGGACGGATCTATCTGGAGACGAAGCATCGGCCAAGGTATGTCATTAGGGAGGTGATCCGTGGCAAATAGATGGAAATACAGGAATAACATTAGAGAGCCTGTGCTGAGTATTTTGTTTTCGGTATTTCGGTACAGAGTACTGTGGGCCGAAAAGGTAATGACAGGAAAAGAGGTGCTGGCTTTTTTTACGATCGCATCTTTTATTTATATTTTGCCATTCATTAGTGCAGATTACGCTTACGTAGATGATAATTGGCGGTTGCTCTTGTTGGCAGGTGATGACTGGCGGAATGCTGGCAGGATTTTTATTGAGATTTTTGTGAAATTTCTAACGTTCAATAATGCAACATTGAACATATTTCCGTTCCCTCTGTTGGTTGCCACGTTAGCACTGGCTTTGGCCATGAGTCGTTTGACATTTCTATACTTTCCCAAACCCGATTTCACAGCCTGCTTGGTTGTGCTCCCAATTTTATGTAGCCCATTTTTTATTGGAAATATAACTTATCAGTACGATGGTCCGGGAATGATGCTTGCCGTAGTAGCTGCGATCTATGCAATGACTTGTACTTTCGAACGAGGTACATTTCGACGGCTACTAGCGGTATTGCTTGTGACCGCTACCTTAAGTCTCTACCAACTGTCCATAAGTGTGTTCGTAGGCCTATGTTTGATTGAATTCGTATGGAATGTACGAAGCGGAAGAGCTGCGAACGAAACTTTACATGTACTTGCACAACGCGGATTACAACTCATGCTGGGTGGGGGCTTGTATTATTTGACTACCTTTCAGATGATTTCTAATCCTCGAGGTGGTCTCATTTTGTCTGATCATGCATGGCCGGAAATTGTGATCGCCAGGATGGAGTATTCGTTGGAAAATATTTCTCAGCTTGTAACGGCGGGGAATCTTTACTTAGTGTTATTTTTGGTGTTGTCGGCAGGCGCTGGATTGGGGGTGGTTATTAAGACAGTTTTTTCGTTGGAAGGAGGGTGGAAAAAAATTGTCCCGATTCTGATGCTGCTTGTTTGTGTGGTCCCAGCGATGATTGTTTGTGTCCCTGGTACTATGCTGTTTCTAGTGGAGCAGCCCCAAAATGCCCGGAACTATATGGGTTTTTCGACGGTATTGGTTTTTTTATTTATCTTGAGTTGGGAATTTTTGGGGCGCACTTGGAAAGTGTTAAGGTTGCTTCTTATCATTCCTGTATTGTGTATGTTTTCTTTTTGTTATGCGTATGGGCAAGTCATTATCGCAAAAAAAGAACTTGAAACTGCGATGGCTACTTTTGTTGCTTACGACATCAACAGGACAAAAGGTTTCTGGGGGGGCGAGGTGCTTTACTATATTGGGGCTCCTTCTACTGGTAATTGGCTGCCAAAGGGCTATCACGCGATGAGTTATATGCCGACATTGCGATTTATTTTAAGTGACGATAATGCATTGTTGCATCCTCATTTTTTAACTCGGCAGGGTATCAATAATGTAGTTGATGGGAAGAGAGCAGCGTTTGATGCCGCTACGTCCGATGGTAAAATATATGTGCGGGTAGTGGATAGAAAATTCTATTCTTTTTATGTCACTGAGGCAGGTAATTTTATTGTCATGAAAGATATAACGGATCCTGAAAGCTACGTAGAAAAACCACGGTGATAACTTCATCAAACAGGGTGGTTGCTCGAAAACCGAGCGCTGGACCGCATTGATCCGCGTTAGCAGACGCACAGTAGAACTCTGTGGCGAGGGAGCATCCTTCCTCGCCACAAGAGCAGGTGCGTGTTCGCAAGTTAAGCCGCTGCTATTTCCTGCGCTTCAAAACTGTCCGCCCGCGCCATCTGCCACATCCGCGAATAGAATGCGCCATTGACCTCACCCGTCAGCAACTCCCCCGGCTTCAAGAAGACGTGTAGTTGGGAGAACAACTTCACCTCAGTGGCCGACATCCGCCGCACCAAATGCTTAGGCTGCAATTGCGCAGGATGCTCAAGCCCCGCGGCGGCGAGCATTTCGGCCAGGGCCTTGAGGGTGTTGCGGTGGAAGTTGTAGACCCGCTGGGCTTTATCCGGGACGACCAGGGCGCGCTGGCGCAGGGTGTCCTGGGTGGCGACGCCGGTGGGGCATTTGTTGGTGTGGCAGCTTTGCGATTGGATGCAGCCGATGGCGAACATGAAGCCGCGCGCGGCGTTGGCCCAGTCGGCGCCGATGGCCAGGACACTGGCGATGTCGAAGGCGCTGACGATCTTGCCGCTGGCGCCGAGCTTGATCTTGTCCCGCAGGTTCAGGCCCACCAGGGTGTTGTGCACGAACAGCAGGCCCTCGCGCAGCGGCACGCCGATGTGGTCGGTGAACTCCACTGGCGCCGCGCCCGTGCCGCCTTCCTTGCCGTCGACCACGATGAAGTCGGGCAGGATCCCGGTTTCCAGCATGGCCTTGGCGATGCCCATGAATTCCCACGGATGCCCCAGGCAGAACTTGAAGCCCACCGGTTTGCCGCCGGACAGCTCACGCAGTTGCTGGACGAACTGCATCAGTTCGATCGGCGTGGAAAACGCGCTGTGGCATGACGGCGAAATACAATCCTCGCCCATGAGGATGCCACGGGTTTCGGCGATTTCCCGGGTGACCTTGTGCTTGGGCAGGATCCCGCCATGGCCGGGTTTGGCGCCCTGGCTCATCTTGATTTCAATCATCCGCACTTGCGGGTTCTGCGCCTGGGCGGCGAAGCGCTCCGGGTCGAAGCGCCCATCGGGGGTGCGACAGCCGAAATAGCCGCTGCCCAGTTCCCAGGTCAGGTCGCCACCGTGTTCGCGGTGGTAGGGGCTGATGCTGCCTTCACCGGTGTCGTGGGCGAAGTTGCCCAACTTGGCCCCTTGGTTCAACGCCCGGATGGCGTTGGCGCTCAGGGAACCGAAGCTCATGGCCGAGATGTTGAACACTGACGCCGAGTACGGCTGGGTGCACTGCGGGCCGCCGACCGTCACGCGAAAACCGCTGGGATCGCTCAACGGGGCCGGGCGCATGGAATGGCCGATGAATTCGAAGCCGGTCTGGTAGACGTCGATCAGGGTGCCGAACGGCTTGTCGGCGCTTTCGTTCTTGGCCCGGGAATACACCAGCGAGCGTTGGGCCCGGGAAAAGGGCAGGGCATCGCTGTCGGATTCAAGCAGGTACTGGCGGATCTCCGGGCGGATGCCTTCGACCAGGTAGCGGATATTGCCCAGGATCGGATAGTTGCGCCGTACGGCGTGGCGGCTTTGCAGCAAATCGAACAGCCCCAGCAGGCTCAACAGCCCGGTCACCAGTGTGATCGGCCAAAGCCAGTCGTGTTGCAGGAACGGCAGGCTGGCGAGGGTGAAGATGACACAGCCGGCAAAGAAGGCGTAACGACTCAGCAGAGACAGGCTCATACGGTTTCCTTGGGGGGAGCGATTGGCGAGACATTAGCTTGGAATGCTGCGTGTGGCGAGGGCGCAAGCTTCCACAATTGAATTAGCGGCGAAGCGCGGGCAGTTGTGGCGAGGGAGCTTGCTCCCGCTGGGCTGCGAAGCGGCCCCAGTTGGATCACTGCGATGGGCCAGGCAGACCGCATCCGCCGGTTTTACGACGGCTGCGCCGCCGAGCGGGAGCAAGCTCCCTCGCCACAGGGGTTGTGTATTGGCTGGAGTAATCAGTCTATGACCGTCAGAAAAACCTGTGGGAGTGGCTCAGCCCGCCTACTTCATCTGCCGCACCGGCAATTCCACGCGGAAGGTGGTGCCGACGCCGACTTCACTGCTAACCGTGATCTCGCCGTGGTGTTTTTTTACGATGCCGTAGGACAACGACAGCCCGAGCCCCGTGCCCTGGCCGACGGGTTTGGTGGTGAAGAACGGGTCGAAGATTTTCTGCAGGGTTTCAGGGGGGATGCCCGAGCCGTTGTCGGCGACTTCGATCCAGACGGTTTCATCACCGACGCCGTTGCGCAGGGTGATGGTGCCGCGCTCGGGGCCGATGGCCTGGGCGGCGTTGACGATCAGGTTCATGATCACCTGGTTGATCTGCGAGGGCAGGCATTCCACCTCCGGCAACGGCGTGTACTCCTTGACCACGTCGGCCTTGTACTTGATTTCATTGGCGACGATGTTCAACGTCGAATCCATGCCCTGCTGCAAATTGGCCATCTGCCATTCCTGGCTCGAGTCAACGCGGGAGAAGTCTTTCAGGTCCTTGACGATCTGCCCGACCCGGCCGATGCCATCCTTGGACTCCTTGATCAGCAACGGGATGTCTTCGACGAGAAAGTCCAGCTCCACCTGTTCGCGCAGCTTGCGCAATTGCACCACCAGCTCCGGCGAGGCGATGGCCCCTTCGGCACTGCCGTAGGCGCTGAGCATTTCCTGGAGTTTGCCGAAATAGCCGTCCAAGGCCCCCAGGTTGGAAGAAATGAAGCCGATCGGGTTGTTGATTTCGTGGGCCACGCCGGCCGCCAACTGGCCCAGCGAGGCGAGCTTTTCCGATTGCACCAGTTGGGTTTCCAGCATCTTGCGTTCGTCGATCTCCATTTGCAGCAGTTCGCTGGCCTGCTTGAACGCCTGGGTGCGTTGTTCCACCAGGTCTTCGAGCTTGCTCATTTTCAGTTGCGCACGGGAGGTCATTTCCCATTTCGTGGTCAGGGTGTTGGCCATCTGCTGGACTTCGATGTTGTCGAACGGCTTTTTCAGGATCAGCAAGCGGTCATGTCCGTTCAGGCGGTCCAGCAGTTCATCCCAGGAATAATCCGAATAGGCGGTGCATACCACCACTTGCAGCAATGGGTCGCGCTTCCAGAGCTCTTCGATGGTCTTGGCACCATCCCAACCTTCGGGCATGCGCATGTCGACGAAGGCCAGGGCATAAGGACGCCCTTTTGCCGATGCCTCCAGCAATTTGTCCAGGCCTTCCTGCCCGCCATAGGCCGAGTCGAGTTCGAACACGGTGGCGGCAGGTTTTGGCGCATCGCCGAACAGCGCGCTTTCCATGTCCTGCAAGTCTGTGCTGCTGTCATCCTCCGGGGTGAGGATCTTGCGGAAATCTTCATGAATGGCGGGTGTATCGTCGATCAACAGGATGCGGCGGTTACTCATGCTGTTCATGGCTCACCTTCTGCAAGTTTCAGGGGCAACTGCAGTTGGAATGTCGCTCCCCTGCCTGGCCCCTCACTGTGGGCGGTGAGGCGGCCTTCCATTTCAATGGCCGCCAATGCGCAGCTGTGCAGGCCAAAGCCATGGCCTTCCTTACGCGTGGTAAAACCGTGGGCGAAGATGCGCGTCATGTTTTCCTCCGGGATACCTTCGCCTTCGTCCTTGACGCTGATTTGCAGGGTCTGGCCATCGATGACGGCGGCCTTCAGGGTCATGTTTCGCGCATGATTGGAAACCCCCGCCATGGCGTATTTGGCATTACTGATCAGGTTGATCAGGATCAACAGCAAGCGGTGCTTGTCGCCCATGATCCGCGGCACATCGCCGTACTCCCTGATCACCGTAACATGGTGACGGGTCAGGGCGCCCGAGTTCATGCGCAGGGCGTCTTCGAGCAGTTCGCTGACCACCAAGGGTTCCAGCAGGCTGTTGGCCCCGGCATAGGATTGCTGCGTGGACACGATGTCCTTGATGTGGTCCACGCTTTTGCTCAACTGGGCCAGTTCGTCGGTAAGACTTTGCTGCTCGACGGCGATGGCTTCGACCAGTTGGTTGAGGTAGCCAGGCAGCAGTTTGCCTTTGGCGTCTTCGGTGAAGAAGTGTCCGAGGTCATCGGCGTGTTCGTTGATCAGTTGCATCGCCTTGCCCAGCCCCAGGGCCTTGCTGCTGCGCAGTTTGCGGCTGACCAGGTCGGCGGAGATGTTCACGCTGTTGAGGACGTTGCCGACGTTGTGCAGCACGTTGGTCGCGATTTCCGCCATGCCGGCCTGGCGAGCGGTGTCCATCAACTCGCTCTGGGTGTCCTTGAGCTGGCGGGTCCGTTCTTCGACCCGCTGTTCCAGCTCATCGTTGGCGCTTTGCAGGGCGTTGTTGACCCTTTTGATCTCGGCGAAGCTGCGCACCAGCCGGATCGCCAGCCAGATCAGGATCAATACCAGGAACGTGGCGAATACCAGCAGGTAGATGTGGTTACGCTCGTACTTGGCCGCGGCTTGGCTCTGGTCTTTCTCCAACAAGCCGGTAATGGTGTCCAGGCGACTGGCAACGGGGATCGCTTCGATGCCCTGCAACAGCTCATTGACCCGCGGTTGTTCGCGCAGGATCAGCGCGATGTGCCGGCTCAGGATTTCAACGGGGCCTTGAAGCCCCTGGGGCATGCGCTCCTTGTTGACATCCAGCCGGTTCAGCCCCAGCAGCACTTCGGCGGCTACCTCGGGGGTGCTGAGCTGGGCGAACTCCATGCTGCTGAGCAACAGGTCGTAGGTGTCGATGGCGACGTTTTGCAGTTGCAGCCGGTCAGTGTCGGACAGCCGGGCGAACTGGGCCTGGATGTCGTCTTCGGCGGCGGGCAGGAAGGCCATGGAGTTGCGCAGTACCGCATTGTGGGATTTGAACTGTTCCACCAGGCGGGTTTTTTCCTTGATCGCCTTGAGGTACTCCTCGCGCTGGGCTTGCCAGAGTGACGGCTGATGGCGCCCAGGCTCCGATTCGATGGCGTCGAGACGCTGCCACAGGCCCGTCATTTCCTGCAGGGGCGTGACCAGGGGGTCGTAGTTGTGGGTCAGGGCGATCCGCGACTTGAGCACTTCGTTGTCCCAGATGGCGTCTTGCTGCTTGAGCAGGCGGATCAGGTCCCGGGACTCAATGTACGAGGCGGCCTGCTGGGCTCCTGAATTGATGTACATGAACAGCAGGATGGAAGTCAGCAACAGGCCGATGAACGCAAGGCCGAGGCGCCGGAGAATGGTCATAGGGGCTTGCCCTCCGATTCGCCGGTCAGGGTCTTGAGGAACTCGACGATCAGGGCCGTATCGTTCTTGAGCGGCTCGCGACCCAGTTGGTACTTGAACATGACCTCCACCGCACGTTCCAGGGTTGGCGCCGACCCATCATGGAAATACGGGGCGGTGACGGCTACGTTGCGCAGGCTGGGCACCTTGAAGACCTGGCGGTCGTCTTCATCGCCGGTGATGTTGAAGCGCCCTTCATCGGCGCGGGTGGGGGTGCCCCGGTCGCCGATGTAGTCACCCATGACCCCGAATTTCTGGAACATGTTGCCGCCGATGTTCACGCCTTGATGGCAAGCGATGCAGCCGTATTCCTTGAAGCGCTGGTAACCGAACTTCTCCCGGGGCGTGAGGATGTCAGTATCGCCCAGCAGGTATTGGTCGAAGCGCGAATTGGGCGTCTGCAAGGTGCGCTCGTAATCGGCCAGTGCGCCCTGGATGTTGGGCTTGGTCACGCCGTCGGGGTAAGCCTCCTCGAAGGCCTTGGTATAGCCGGGGTCATCGGCGATGCGCTTGACCACAACTTCCCAGGTATTGCCCATCTCCGTGGGACTGGTCACCACGATATGCACCTGCTCTTCCAGCGTATCGGCGCGGCCATCCCAGAACTGGTGGAAGTTCAGGCCAGCATTGAACACGGTGGGCGTATTGAGCTCCACCGGCTTGCCGTCGAAGCCTGAGGAAAACGGCTTGTCATCGGCGCCGCCCTTGTCCAGGCGATGGCAACTGGCGCAGGACAGGGTGTTGTTGACCGACAGTCGCGGGTCATTGAACAGCCGCAGCCCCAGTTGGATGCGCTTGGGGTCCAGGGCCGGAACCGGGGGCAGGGGTTTGAGGGGTTCGTCCAGTGGCTCGGCGTGAGCGGTCACGCTTGATCCCACGAGCAGGCCGAGAGCCAGAATCAGTCCATGTAACGCCATGGGATGCTTTCCTTGAAACTTTGGTTGATAACACTCAGGTGTTCATGAAAACGGGTTCTGGCGTTTTTCCCACTCGGTCATCCAGTCGGCGAAGGCCTGCGGTTCGACGGCCTTGCTGAAGTAATAACCCTGGACCTCCTCGCATTGGTGCTGCTTGAGAAATTCCAACTGCTCGAGGGTTTCCACACCTTCGGCAATGATGTGCAGGTTCAGGCTCTTGCCCAGGCTGATGATGGTGCTCACCAGCTTGGCGTCGTTGCTGTCGATGCTCAGGTCGCCGACGAACGACTGGTCGATCTTCAACACATCCACCGGAAATTTCTGCAGGTAGCTCAGGCTCGAATAACCGGTGCCGAAGTCGTCGATTGCCAGGCGTATCCCCAGTTGCTTGATGGCCTTGAGGACGGCGACCGTGGTATCGACGTTCTGCATCAGGACGCTTTCGGTGATCTCCAGTTCTAACTGTGTCGGAGCCAGGCCGGTTTCCTTGAGGGTGCGGGCGATGCCTTCGACAAAGCCGCGCTGGCGAAAATCGATGGCCGAGACGTTCACCGACAGGTACAGCGGGCGCATGCCCTGGGCTTGCCAACGGCAGGCCTGCTGGCAGGCTTCCTGAAGCACCCATTGGCTCAGCGGAACGATCAGGCCGCTGTCCTCGGCCACCGGAATGAAATCCGAGGGATAGACCAGGCCATGATCCGGCCTGTCCCAGCGCACCAGCGCCTCGACCCCGACCACCTTGCCGCTCTTGAGGTCGAGCTTGGGTTGGTAATGCAGCACGAATTCCTTGCGTTGCAGGCCCAGGCGCAGGCCGGATTCGATGGTCTGCTGCTGCCGGGCCCGGCGGTTCATGTCTTCGGTGAAAAACCGGTAGTCGTTGGGGCCGGTTTCCTTGACGTTGCGCATCGCTGTCTCGGCTTTCTTGATCAGCGCCACGGCGTCGAAACCGTCGGTGGGGTACACGCTGATGCCCAGGCTCGCGGTGACGCTCAGGTCATGGCCGTCGATGGGTTGCGGGGAACTGATGGCCACCAGCAGTTTGTCGGCCACGCCTTTGGTCTGTTGCGGGTCGACGATATCTCCCAGTACCACCACGAATTCATCGGAACCGTAGCGAAACACCGAGTCGGATTCCCGCACCTCGGTCGCCAGTGCCCGGGCCACTCGCTTGAGCATTTCATCGCCCACCGGATGGCCCAGTGCGTTATTGATGCGCTTGAAGCGGTCCAAGCCGATGAACATCACCGCCAGTTGCCGGTCGTGCCGGCGGCACTGGGCCATGGCCTGGGTCAGCCGATCGCCGAGCAACATGCTGTTGGGCAGCTCGGTGAGCACGTCGTATTGCAGCAGGTGGGACACCTTGAGCAATTCCTGGACGCGTTCCTCGATCGTGCGTTCCAGGCTGCGCATCTTCCTCGCCGCATCCTGGGCCAGTTGCCATTTCCAGGTCATGGCGCTGGCCATCTGGCGGATTTCCAGGGTGTCGAAGGGTTTCTTGAGGATCAGCAACTGATCGTCGAACTCGATCCGTTCGGACATGGTTTCCCAGGAGTAATCCGAAAACGCCGTGCACAGGGCGATTTGCAGGCGCGGGTCGGCCTCCCACAGCCGCTCGATGGTTTGCAGGCCGTCCCAACCCGGTGGCATGCGCATGTCAGCAAACACCAGCGCATAGGGCTGGCCTTCGGCCTGGGCGCGCTTGACCAGTTCCAGCGCTTCCTCGCCCTGGTAGGCCGAGTCGATCTGGAATTGCAGCCGATTGACCTGTGGGGTACCGAACAGCAGGCTCTCGGTGTCGTCCAGCGAGTCATCGCTGCCGGCGCTGGGGCTGAGGATCTTGCGAAAGTCCTGGTGGATCGCCGGCGTGTCGTCCACCACCAGGATTCGCCGGTTGGCAGGTACCGACATGGGGTTCATCGATTGCTCTCCGATAGCTGGCTGGCCGGTCGGGTCCAATGGTCTGTCACGGGGACGATGGTGCCGACCTTGAGCAGTTCGGCGGCCTGGCCACTGTCGACCACGGTGCTGAAGTAATGCCCCTGGGCCTGCATCTCCCCGCCGCTGGACATCAATGTGGTGCGCTGCTCCTGGGTCTCGACGCCCTCGGCAATGATCCCGATGCCCACGTCCCGGGCGAAGTTGATGATCGCCCGCAACGTCGTGGCGTTCTCGGGGTCGGCGTTGGCGCTGTCGAGGAAACGCTGGGCGAGCTTGAGGTGATTGACCCGGTAGGTCTTGAGGTAATCGAACGAGGAATACTCGGTGCCGAAGTCATCGATGGCAATCTGCACGCCCAATTCGCAGAGGCGCGGCAGCACGTCGTTGTGGGTCCACTTGGTCTGGGCCAGGGTGGCTTCGGTGACGTCGAAACGCAGGTCCCAGGGCGCCAGTTCCCAGCGCGCGGTGGTGCGCAGCACGTCGTAGATCAGTTCCGGGCCGGTCTTGAGCTGGGTCAGGGACAGGTCGATGGCGATCACCGGCGGCGCCATGCCCTGGTCGCGCCACTGGCGCATTTGTTGGCAGGCCTGGTCCAGCACCCAATGCCCGAGGCCAATGATGATCCCGGTTTTCTCGGCGGCGGGCATGAAGGCCGACGGTTCCAGCCAGCCACGTTGGGGGTGGTTCCAGCGCACTTGCACGCCCATGCCAAGGATCTTGCCGCTGCCGAGGTCGACTTCCGGCAGGTAGTGCAGATGCAGCTCGTTGTTCTCGATGGCCTGGCGCAAGTCGTTGGCGAGGGCGACCCGGTCGGTGACTTCCTGGTTAATTTCTTCATTGTGGAAATGGTACTGGTTGCGGCCCTTTTCCTTGGAGCGGTACAGGGCCATGTCGGACTGCGCCATCAGGCTGTCGGCACTCAGGCTCTGCGGGCTGTACAGGGCGATGCCGATGCTCACCGAGATCCGCACGTCGTTGCCGTCCAGGGCATACGGCGCCACGAGGGCATCGCGGATCTTGCCCGCCAGTGCGGCGCAATGGGTCGCTTCATGGACGTCCAGTTGCAGGATCGCGAACTCGTCACCGCCCAGGCGTGCGACCACGTCGTTTTCCCGGGTGCAGCCCTTGATCCGCTGCGCGACTTCCTGCAACAGCAGGTCGCCGATGGGGTGGCCCAAGGTGTCGTTGATCCGCTTGAAGTGGTCCAGGTCCAGGTAGAACATCGCAAACGGTGCCGCGCCCCGACGAGCGGCGGCGAAGGCCTGGTGCAGGCGCTCGATCATGGTGGCGCGGTTGGCCAGCCCGGTCAGGCCGTCGGTGCGGGCCAGCAGGGCGATTTTCTCTTCGGCCAGCCTGCGCTCGGTGATGTCGAGGATGATGCCTTCTATTTCCAGCAACAGGCCTTGCTCGTTGCGCACCGGGATGTAGCGGTTCTCTACCCAGCGGTAGGTGTCGTCGCCGGTGCGCATGCGGAACTCGATGGACGCCCCTGCGGTGTCGCGGCCGAGGACGCGGACCATGGCCTCATGGACCTTGTCCTGGTCGTCGGGGTGGATCAGGGTTTGCGCCCAGTCCGGCGAGTTGGTCAGGTGCGCTGCGCAATGGCCGAACTTGGTGATGTTGTGGGAGATGTACATCAATGCGAACGGCGGCTCGCCCCGCAGGCGATAGAGAATGGTCGGGCTGTTCTGCACGATGATGTTGGCGTCGGCCAGTTCCCGGGTGCGCTCCTCGACCGCGCGCTCGAGCATGTCCATTTTCAGTGCCGCGTCCTCGGTCATCTGCCATTTGACGGTCAGGGTGCTGGCCATCTGGCGGATCTCGATGGCGTCGAAGGGTTTTTTCAGGATCAACAGCCGGTCGCCCAGGTCCAGGCGCTCGGCGATGTCTTCCCAGGAATAGTCCGAGTAGGCTGTGCACAGGGCCACTTGCAGCTTGGGGTCGGCGCGCCATAGCCGTTCGATGGTTTCCAGGCCGTCCCAGCCCGGTGGCATGCGCATGTCGATGAACGCCATGGCGAAGGGTTGGCCCTGGGCCAGTGCCGTTTCGACCTTGTTCAAGGCTTCCATGCCCTGGAACGCCGAATCGAGCACGAAACTCGTGCTGGATACCGCCACAGGCGAGCCGAACAGGGCTTCTTCGGCGCTGCTCAGGCTGTCATTGGTGGTCGCCTGGGGGCTGAGGATCTTGCGAAAATCCTCATGGATGGTTGGCGTGTCGTCGACGATCAGGATCCGCCGATTGGTTTTATCCAACGGCAGGCTCATGGCCGTGCACCGTTTTGATGCTGACTATAGAACCCTGGAAACATCTGATATCCCTGTCGCTGGCATGAGTCTTCGGCCGTTACTTGGCCCTTCATGGGATACAGCATAGTCGTCTGATCGGGATGCGCTCGGCCCTTGATGGCGAATGTGTCTAAATGTTCTCAATCTACTAGCCTGTATTTCGGGGGTAAGGTAGAACGGTCGTGGTGAATAGGAGGGGGTTTCAAATGGAAGATCAATCGCCGGATGTTTCGGTAAGAAAGCCAACAGTGCTGTTGGTCGATGACGAAGAGTCGATCCTCAATAGCCTGCGTCGGCTATTGCGCAGCCAGCCGTATGAGATCCTGCTGGCCGACAGTGGCGCCAAGGCCCTGGAAATTCTCAAGGAGCGGCCGGTCGACCTGGTGATGACCGACGCGCGCATGCCAAACATGGATGGCGCCACGCTGCTGGCCGAGATCCGCAAGCTGTACCCATCGACCTTGCGCATTCTGCTCACCGGTTATGCCGATGTGGACATGATGACCAAGGCCATCAACGAGGGTCAGCTCTATCGCTACCTCAGCAAGCCCTGGAACGATGAGGAATTGGTGCAGGCCTTGCGCCAGGCCTTGGCGCACCAGCATTCCGAAAGCGAACGCCAGCGCCTCGAAGCGCTGAACCGCGAGCAGAACCAGCAACTCAAGACCCTTAACGCCACCCTGGAAAAACGCGTGGCGTCGCGCACCTCCGAGCTGCAGCAGACCGCCGATATGCTCGATTTGGCCTATGACGAGCTCAAGCGCAGTTATGTGACCAGCACCGAAGTGTTTTCGCTGATTGCCAACCTGCGCCTGCCCAAGGCCAAGCAGACCAACCGGCAGATCATCGAGTTGATCAGGGTCTACAGCCGGCTGAATTTCCTCGATGAGTCCACCGACCGCGACCTGACCATGGCCGCGGCGCTCTACAACATCGGCAAGCTGAGCTGGACCGATAATATGATGGTCACGCCGGCGGACATGCTGCACCACACCGAGCTGGAGCTGTACCGCGCCTATCCGAAGCAGAGCGAATCGCTGCTGATGACCCTGGACCCGATGAAGGACGCGGCGCGCATCATTCTTCATCACCAGGAGCGTTGGGACGGCAGCGGCTTCCCCGATCACCTCAGGGGCGAGGCCATTCCGTTCGGTTCGCGGCTGTTGAAGCTGGCGGTGGACTTTATCGAGCTGCAGCGCGGGTTGATTCTGGAGCGGCAGATGAACAGCGACGAGGCGCTGGTCTACATCCGCAAGTACGCTGGCAAGCTCTACGACCCGGAAATGGTCGAGGATTTCATCAAGGCGTGTGCCGAATACCTGGAAGACGTGACTTTGTCGGACCCGACGGTGAAGGTCGTGACTACCCGGGAATTGGTCGCGGGCATGATCCTGGCGCGCAACCTCAACGCCGACAACGGCATGCTGCTGCTCAATGCCGGCAAGGTGATGAGCGGTCCGTTGGTGGAAAAACTCATCGCCTTCGAGTCAATGGAAGGGGCCCGGTACAGCGTGTTCGTCAAGATTCCCGAAGAAGAGGCCGACCCTTCGGTGCCGAAGCCGATCTTGGGGTGACTGGGTTCTGGATTGGATTGGATGGATTGGGTACATATCCGTTTCTGCGGTAACGGCGGCTTAGGGTTCCGCCCTGACGGCGGCTCACTTTTGAAAAGCGCAAAAGTAAGCAAAACGCTCTTGCCCCACCACTTGGCACCTCGCCTAGGCTCGGTGTGCCCTCACTCCGGCATTGCTCCGTGGGCCCGCCGCGAAGGGCCATCCATGGCCCAGCGCGGCTATCCCGGCATCCATGCCGGGATGCCCACTGCGCAATGCCTGCGTTCGGCCAGCGTGGTTAACGGGGCACCCCAGATCAAAAGCAAAAGCGAGGCGGCCTGATAGCCGACCTGGTTCGCCTGGTCGTACACCTGTCAGATCTGTGGGAGCAAAGCTTGCTCGCGAAGGCGGCCTGACAGCCGACCTGTCTCAGGCGGCTGTACTTCGATCCAACTGTGGGAGCGAGCTTGCTCGCGAAGACGGCGGCACATTCAACATGGATGCAAGCAGACCCATCGCTATCGCGAGCAAGCTCGGCTCCCACAGGGATCGGCGGTGGACACGGATCTTATAAACGACCAAAAACCTGTGTGGGAGCGAGCTTGCTCGCGATGGCGGCCTGACAGCCGACCAGGATTGTGGGAATGGTCGGACAATCCTCCGGGTTGCAGCAGATTTTTCCGACGAACTCTGGCGGTTGCCGGGTGGGAAGGGCTGTCGCTAGTCTTTTCCCGTCGCTGCAAATTCAGCGGCCGGGCCGGCGGCTGTGCGCGGGAGACTTTCAAGTCTGCCGGGTTTCCTTCGACCTTGGTTTCCAGCCCGCGCATAGCTGCCACCCTCTCGCCTGGAAACGGGAGATGGCGGTTCCACTACGCAAACGAAGGATACGCATCATGTTCAAAGCCACACCCAATCCCCCCGAAACCGATCCCCAAGAACTCGATGAAGCCGCCAAGCGCGCCATCGACCATTATCTCGACCCCAAGCCTCAAGCCAAAAAGAAAAAGCCCTCAGGTCAACTGTTCACCGTCGTGGACGGTGTCGACACCGAAAGCCTGCTGGCCAACCTCAGCGAAACTTTGGCCTCAGCCGATGCCATGGTCAGCGACCTTGCCTTAGACATTAAAGGCTCGCTTCCACAATTGGACCGGAGTACGACCGGGAGAGCCAGGACGGCTGTAAGGCCGCCTCGCGAGCAAGCTTTGCTCCCACAGATCTGATAGTTCCCACAGATCTGATGAGGTGTACGACCGCAAGAGCCAGGTCGGCTACTAGGCCGCCTCGCGGTGGACGTTGATCTCGGGGCCCCGTTAACCACGATGGCCGAACGCAGGCATTGCGCAGTGGGCAACCCGGCATGGATGCCGGGTTAGCCGCGCTGGGCCATGGATGGCCCTTCGCGGCGGGCCCACGGAGCAATGCCGGAGTGAGGGCATGCCGAGCCTAAGCGAGGCACCAAGTGGTGGGGCTGAAGCGCTTTGGTTACTTTCGCGCTTTTCGAAAGTGACCCGCCGTAAGGGCGGAACCCTAAGTCGCCGTGACCGAAGAAACGGATATACACACCTTAAGTGAACAGCATCAGCCTCCCACAGGACACTGTGTTGATTTTTAGTCCACCACCAGGCTTTGCTCCCACCCCTACGCGCTGTAATCTCCCCGGCATTTCCCCGGCCAAGGCTTCGATCACCCATGACCACTTCCCTCATCCGCATCGCCGCCGCCCTGTTGCTCGGGCCGGACGGGCGAACCCTGCTGGTGCGCAAGCGCGGCACCCGGGCCTTCATGCAGCCGGGCGGCAAAATCGAGGCCCATGAACAACCGGTGCAGGCGCTGGCCCGCGAGCTGGAAGAAGAGCTTGGCTTGCGGATCGACCCGACCCAGGCCCGCCACCTGGGCGTGTTCAGCGCGCCGGCGGCCAACGAGCCGGGGTTTGTCGTGCAGGCCGAGGTGTTTTTGCTGAGCATCGACGCTGCGGTTTCGCCGGCTGCCGAAATTGAAGAGGTGTGCTGGATCGACCCGGCCGGCGACAGCAATCTTTTGCTGGCACCGTTGACAGGCGAGGTGATCCTGCCGTTTTATCGAACGACATTTCTCGCTACCTGCTGATCCACGCCTCAAGGACCGATGCCCATGATTCCATTGCCGGACCTGTTGATTTTCGCCGCCGCCGCGTTGCTGATGGTGCTGACGCCCGGCCCGAACATGATCTACCTGATCTCTCGTTCGATCTGCCAGGGCCGCAAGGCCGGCGTCACCTCCCTGCTGGGGGTGGTGGCGGGGTTTTTCGTGCACATGTTCGCCGCGGCCGCCGGGTTGACGGCGGTATTCCTGGCGGTGCCGGTGGCCTATGAGGTGTTGAAGTGGGCCGGTGCGTTGTACCTGTTGTGGCTCGCCTGGCAGGCCGTGAAGCCGGGCGCGCGTTCGCCCTTCGAGGCCCAGCAGTTGCCGGCGGACTCGACGCGCAAGTTGATCACCATGGGCTTTCTCACCAGCGCGCTGAACCCCAAGATCGCGGTGTTCTACCTGTCGGTGTTCCCGCAGTTCATCAGCCCGGAACACGGTTCGCTGTTCACCCAAAGCATCATCCTCGGGCTGACCCAGATCAGCGTCAGTTTCAGCGTCAACCTGTTGATCGCCCTGTTCGCTGCCGGCATTGCCTCGTGGTTCGTCCACAACCCGACCTGGTTGGCGGCGCAGCGCTACTTCATGGGGTTTGTCCTCGGTGCGCTGGCATTGCGCCTGATGTTTGAGCAACGGCGTTCGGCATGAACATCCGACGGTTGAGGACCGGCGATGCTCAGGCGTATCGCCAACTGATGCTCCAGGCGTATGCACTGCATCCGCAAGCCTTCACCTCCAGCGTCAGCGAACGGGCGAAGCTGCCTATCAACTGGTGGGAGTCACGCCTGGGCAGCCGGCTCGATGTACTGCTGGGGGCGTTTGTCGAGCAGGAGTTGGTCGGCATCGTCGGCCTGGCCCTGGAGCCCCGGGAAAAAGCCCGGCACAAGGCGCTGCTGTTCGGCATGTACGTCGCCGATGAACAGCGCCATCGGGGGCTCGGCTACCAACTGGTCCAAGCTGCCCTCGCCGAAGCCCGGCGTCATCCCTTCCTGCGCCTGGTGCAACTGACCGTCACCGCCGGCAACGACCCGGCGCTCAAGCTCTATCAGCGTTGCGGCTTCGTCCTGTATGGCCTTGAGCCGATGGCGATCTGCGTGGGCGACGAATACCACGACAAAATCCATATGTGGCTTGAACTTTGAGCTGATCACTGATTTGAGTGATGAAGCTTTTGTGGCGAGGGAGCTTGCTCCCGCTTGGGCGCGAAGCGGCCACAAAACGGGTCTGCTGCGCAGCCCAGCGCGAGCAAGCTCCCTCGCCACAAAAAGCAGTCAGCGCACGGCACTGACGCCGTCGAGTGTGGAAAACGACGTGTCCTTGGCCGTCAGCAAAAAGTCGCGCATGTACGGCGCGTCGAGCATGTCGGTGCGCACCGCCGCGTACAGCGTGGCAAACAAGCCTTTCTCTCCCAGCCGCTTGGCCTTCACGTAACCCCGCGAGCTGTATTCATGCAGCGCCCAGTGCGGCATGCCGCAGACGCCGCGGCCGCTGGCCACCAGTTGCATCATCATCACCGTCAGTTCAGAGGTGCGCACCTGGGCCGGTTCGATGTCGGCCGGCTCCAGGAAGCGAGTGAAGATGTCCAGCCGATCGCGCTCCACCGGGTAGGTGATCAGGGTTTCGCTGATCAGGTCCTCGGGCACGATGTAGGGCTTGCCCGCCAGTCGATGCTGGTTGGCCACGGCGAGCATCGCTTCGTAGGTGAACAGCGGCACGTAGGTGATGCCGGCCAGTTCCAGTGGGTCGGAGGTCACCACCAGGTCGAGGTCGCCCCGGGCCAGGGCTGGCAATGGCGCGAAGGCGAAGCCCGAGGCCAGGTCCAGTTCGACTTCCGGCCAGGCATCGCGGAACTGGTCGATGGTCGGCATCAACCACTGGAAGCAGCTATGGCACTCGATGGCCATGTGCAGCCGTCCGGCGGTGCCGCCCGCCAAGCGGGCGATGTCCCGCTCGGCGCCGCGCAGCAAGGGCAGGGCGGCATCGGCCAGTTGCAACAGGCGCAGGCCGGCGCTGGTAAACCGTACCGGCTTGGTCTTGCGCACGAACAGCTGCATGCCCAGGCGCTCTTCAAGTTCCTTGAACTGGTGGGAGAGGGCGGACTGGGTCAGGTGCAGGCGTTCGGCGGCTTCGACCAGGCTGTCGGCTTCGCGCAGGGCGTGCAGGGTCTTGAGGTGACGGAGTTCAAGCACCGGAGTTGCTCCATGAGTAAAACTTGTGATCAACACGAAAAGGTTGAGTTTGTCTCATGCAGGGTCAGCTGTCGACAATGGCGCCATCTTTTACAGGAGGACGCATACCATGGCCCTGGCCCACACCCTCGGTTTTCCGCGCATCGGCGCCGACCGCGAACTGAAAAAAGCCCTCGAAGCCTACTGGAAGGGCGACCTCGCTCCGGCCGCGTTGCAGGCGGTGGGTCGCGAACTGCGGGCCCGGCATTGGCAATTGCAGAAAGACGCCGGCATCGACCTGCTGCCCGTCGGGGACTTTGCCTGGTACGACCAAGTGCTCAGCCACTCCTTGACCCTGGGCGCCGTGCCACAGCGTTTCCACAGTACCTTGAATGCCCAGGGCCGGCCGACCCTCGACACCCTGTTCGCCATGGCCCGTGGCGCCACGGCCAGTTGCTGCGTTGCCAACCACGGCCAGGCGCAATACGCCCAGGAGCTGACCAAGTGGTTCGACACCAACTACCACTACCTGGTCCCGGAGTTTTCCGTCGACCAGACCTTCGCCCTGAGCTGGGAACAGTTGTTCGATGAAGTGGACGAGGCCCATGCCTTGGGGCATCAGGTCAAACCGGTGATCATCGGCCCGTTGACCTACTTGTGGCTGGGCAAGGCCAAGGGCGCGGCGTTCGACAAGCTCGACCTGCTGGAGCGCTTGCTGCCGGTCTACGGTGAAATCCTCAACCGCCTCAAGGCCCAAGGTGTGGAGTGGGTACAGATCGACGAACCGATCCTTACCCTCGACCTGCCTCAAGCCTGGAAGAGCGCGTTCGAGCGGGCTTATCACATCCTCCAGTACTCGCCGTTGAAAAAGCTCGTGGCCACCTATTTCAGTGGCCTGCAAGACAACCTCGGCCTGGCGGTGAGCCTGCCGGTGGATGGCTTGCACATCGACGCGGTACGTGACCCGGAACAACTGGGCCAAGTGCTGGACCGGCTGCCGACCTACAAGATTCTTTCGGTGGGCCTGGTCAATGGCCGCAACGTCTGGCGCTGCGAACTGGAACAGGCGCTGGCGCAGTTGCAACCGGCCCAGGAGCGCTTTGGCGACAACCTCTGGGTCAGCACCTCATGCTCGCTGCTGCACAGCCCGGTGGACCTGGAGCGCGAAGACCGCCTCGATCCGGAACTCAAGAGCTGGCTCGCCTTTGCCGTGCAGAAGTGCGGTGAAGTGGCGGTGCTGCGCGATGCCCTGAACGATCCACAGGCGCCCGCTGTGCAACAGGCCTTGGCCGACAGCCGCGAGGTGCAGGCCAGTCGCGCCAGCTCGGCACGCATTCACAAACCCGCGGTCCAGGCGCGCCTGGCGGCAATCGGGCCACAGGACAGCCAGCGGCGTTCGCCATTTGCCAAACGCATCGAGCGCCAGCGCGCCCGTCTGAAACTGCCGGCTTTTCCCACCACCACCATCGGCTCCTTCCCGCAGACCCCGGCGATTCGCCTGGCACGCCAGGCCTACAAGCAAGGCAAGCTGTCGGCCACTGACTATCAGGACGCCATGCACACCGAGATCCGCCACGCTGTGCAGATCCAGGAACGCCTGGGCCTGGACGTGCTGGTGCACGGTGAAGCCGAGCGCAACGACATGGTGGAATACTTCGCCGAGCAACTGGACGGCTACGTCTTTACCCGTTTCGGTTGGGTGCAGAGCTACGGTTCGCGCTGCGTGAAACCGGCGATCATCTATGGCGACATCAGCCGGCCGAGCGCCATGACCGTCGACTGGATCCGCTACGCGCAAAGCCTGACGGACAAAGCCATGAAAGGCATGCTCACCGGTCCCGTGACCATGCTGATGTGGTCGTTCCCCCGCGAAGACGTGTCGCGCCAGGTCCAGGCCCGACAACTGGCCCTGGTCCTGCGCGATGAAGTGCTGGACCTGGAAAAGGCCGGGATCAGGATTGTGCAGATCGACGAGGCGGCGTTCCGCGAAGGGTTGCCGCTGCGTCGCGGGCAATGGCAGGAGTACCTGGATTGGGCGGTGGACGCGTTCCGTTTGTGCGCCTCGGGGGTGGCTGATGAAACCCAGATCCATACCCACATGTGCTACAGCGAATTCAATGACGTGATCAAGGCCATCGCCGACATGGACGCCGATGTCATCACCATCGAGACCTCGCGTTCGGACATGGAATTGCTGGAGGCTTTCGAGGCCTTCGACTACCCGAACGACATCGGCCCGGGCGTCTATGACATCCACTCCCCACGGGTGCCGGACACGGCCGAGATGGTTGCGCTGATGAGCAAGGCGGTAAAACGGATCGCCGCGGAGCGGCTGTGGATCAACCCCGACTGCGGGCTGAAAACCCGGGGCTGGCCGGAAGCGGAAGCGGCACTGGTGAACATGGTGGCGGCGGCGCGGCAGTTGCGTAGCCAGCTGGCCTGAAGCTCCGGACACTCCTATAGGCATGCCCTCAACCTGCGGCCAGGGGAGCTTTTTGTGGCGAGGGAGCTTGCTCCCGCTGGGTTGCGAAGCAGCCCCAAAATTCCATGCCTTGATCACATTTCGAGGTTGAAGCGTTTTGGGACCGCTTCGCGGTCCAGCGGGAGCAAGCTCCCTCGCCACAGGGTTGTCTACATGGCTTCAACTAACCATTCGGCAATCTTCATCAAACTGTCACGCAACTGTGGCAGCGCGCTTGAACAAACTTCATCAGACTCGCGCTCTACTGGGGTTCTGCGTTTCGGTGTTTGTTCATGCGTGTATTCATTTTCCTGGCCGCGTTGTTTTTCGGCCTGCCGTCGATGGCGGCTTCTCGGTGTGACATCAATGTCGCGACCCAACGGGTCGATCTGGATCAGGTGAGCCTGGCCTACCAGAGCGTTGGCCGTGCCTCGGATCCGGCGCTGTTGCTGGTGATGGGCCTGGGTGGGCAGTTGATCCATTGGCCGGACGAAGTGGTGGTCGCCCTGTGCGAGCAGGGTTTCCGGGTGATTCGCTACGACAACCGCGACGTCGGCCTGTCCACCTGGCGCCAGGCCCCCGGCAGCGCCAACCTGACCTTCGAAGCCCTGCGCTACAAACTCGGCTTGCCCGTGGCCGCGCCTTATACCTTGACCGACATGGCCGATGATGGGCTGGGGCTGATGGACGCCTTGCAGGTGCAAAGCTTCCATGTGTTGGGCGTGAGCATGGGCGGGATGATCGCCCAGCATATGGCCGCCATGGCGCCGCAGCGGGTCGAAAGCCTGACCCTGATCATGACCAGTTCCGGTGCCGAAGGCTTGCCCGCACCCAGCGCCGCGCTGGTGCAGTTGCTGTCGCGGCGCAGTGCGCCGAATCGCGAAGCGGCCCTGCAGCAGCAGGCCGATCTGCTGGCCGCATTGGGCAGCCCGATGGTGGTGGATGATCGCCAGGCCTTGCTGCATCAGGCCGCCGTGGCCTATGACCGGGCCTTCAACCCCGAAGGGGTGAAGCGCCAGATCATGGCGATCATGGCCGAGCCGAGCCGGGTGGCACTGCTCAATCAACTGCGGGTGCCGACCCTGGTGGTCCATGGCACCGCCGACCCGTTGCTGCCGGTGATGCATGGCGTGCATCTGGCGGCGCACATCCAAGGCAGCCAGTTGAAGCTGATCCCGGGCCTGGCCCATCGTTTCCAGGAGGCCTTCAAGGCGCCGTTGCTCGGAGCCGTGTTGCCGTATCTGCAGCAGCACCGCGAAGACACGTCGCACTGGGCGCAGATCGAACCGGTGCAGGCGCCTAATCTGCTCTGATACACCGACCTGCCTGGCTTTTGTGGCGAGGGAGCTTGCTCCCGCTGGGCTGCGCAGCAGCCCAACATTTCATGCCTTGATCCTATTTTCAGGTTGAAACATTTTGGGACCGCTTCGCGCTCCAGCGGGAGCAAGCTCCCTCGCCACAAAAGCGCCTTGCGAGGCATTCAACGCGCCCGTGCCTGCTCCACCAACCACCCCATCAATTCCTGCAACGGCCCCGACACCTGGGGTTTGTGCGGATGCACCAGGTGATAACCCAGGCCGGTCTTGACCTTCAGTTCGAACGGCATCACCAGCCGGCCGGCGCTCAGGTCGTCGCCGATCAGCGACCAGTCGCCAATCGCCACGCCCGTGCCTTGGGAAGCCATGGACATCGCCAGGTCCAGGGTTTCGAAATGCTGGCCCTTGCTGACATTGCTCAAGTGCACATCGGCCGCCGCCAGCCAGGCGTTCCAGTCGCGCTCGTCACGGGTAGGGTGCAGCAGCAGGTGTTGTTGCAGATCGGCGGGTTCACGCAGCGGCACCGGGCCTTCCAGGAGCGGGCGGGAGCAGACGGGCGTCAGCTGTTCATCGAACAGGTGCACGCACGCCAGCGAGGCGTCGGGTGGTGGGCCATAGACCACCGCGGCGTCGAAGGCTTCGCGCTGGAAATCCACGCCGTGCCTGACCGTGGTGGTCAACTCCACCGGCACGTCCGGCCGCTCCTTCTGCCATTGCAACAGGCGCGGCAGCAGCCAGCGCATCACGCAGGTCGGGGCCTTGAGTTGCAGGGTCTGGCGTTTTTCGCCGACCTGCTCGACCGCCTCGCCGATCAGCCTGAACACCTGCTGCACCCGGGGCAGCCACGCCTGGCCTTCGGCAGTCAGGCTCAGGCCACGTGCCTGGCGCTGGAACAGCGCATAACCCAAATGATCTTCCAGCCCGGCGATCTGCCGGCTCACCGCGCCTTGGGTGATGTGCAGTTGCTCGGCGGCCCGGGTGAAGTTGCAGCATTGGGCCGTGATCAGAAACGTGTGCAGCGCCGGCAGCGGGGGAAGTCGTTTCATTTCGGATCCAAGCCATGACCTGAGGACATGGCTAGTATGACTTTTTATCCATTGTTGTCGCTAGGCTCGGACCGTTCCAATAACGCCATTCCCAAGACAAAAAAGGGTCCCGCCGCAGGCTGTGCGCGACCCTTTTCACGATAAGAAAAAGGCAATGGCAATGGCAACGTGCGGCGAAGTATTGGTCAAGTTACTCCAGGCCTATGGCGTGGAGCAGGTGTTCGGCATTCCTGGTGTGCACACCGTCGAGTTGTACCGCGGGCTGGCCCGTTCCAGCATCCGCCATGTGACCCCGCGCCATGAACAGGGCGCAGGTTTCATGGCCGATGGTTACGCCCGGGTCAGCGGCAAGCCCGGCGTGTGTTTCATCATCACCGGCCCGGGCATGACCAACATCAGCACCGCCATGGGCCAGGCCTACGCCGATTCGATCCCGATGCTGGTGATCTCCAGCGTGCAGTCGCGCAACCAGTTGGGCGGCGGGCGCGGCAAGTTGCATGAACTGCCGAACCAGAGCGCGCTGGTGGGCGGGGTGGCGGCGTTTTCCCACACGCTGATGTCCGCCGCTGAATTGCCCGGCGTGCTGGCCCGGGCGTTCGCCGTGTTCCAGGCTGGGCGTCCGCGGCCGGTGCACATCGAAATTCCATTGGACGTGCTGGTCGAAGACGCCGATGCCTTGCTCGCCAGCGTGCCGGTGAACATCAACCGCGCCGGTGCTGCGCCGAGTGCCGTGGCGCAAATGGCGGCAACGCTGGCATCGGCCAAGCGGCCGTTGATCCTGGCCGGTGGCGGTGCCCTCGACGCGGCGGCCGAAATGACTGAATTGGCCGAACGTCTCGGCGCGCCAGTGGCGTTGACCATCAATGCCAAGGGCCTGTTGCCGTCCCGCCATCCGTTGTTGATTGGCTCCACCCAGAGCCTGGTCGCCACTCGCGCGTTGGTGGCCGAGGCGGATGTGGTGCTGGCCATCGGCACCGAACTGGCCGAGACCGACTACGACATTACCTTCGCCGGCGGCTTCGAGATTCCCGGTGCACTGCTGCGCATCGACATCGACCCGGACCAGACCGTGCGCAACTACCCGCCGCACCTGGCGCTGGTGGCCGACGCCCGTGTCGCTGCCCGGGCCGTGCTCGACGCCTTGAGCCAGCCCCCCTTGGCCGAGCGCCGTGACGATTGGGGCGCGACACGTGTGGCCCGGTTGCGCGCGGATCTTCAAGGCAGTTGGGACGCGGCGACCCGCGCCCAGACCTTGTTTCTCGACACCGTCTTGCAAGCGCTACCTGAGGCGGTGTTCGTCGGCGATTCGACCCAACCGGTGTACACCGGCAACCAGACCTTCAACCCGGAGCAGCCACGCCGCTGGTTCAATTCATCCACCGGCTACGGCACCCTCGGCTACGCCTTGCCGGCGGCCATTGGTGCCTGGCTCGGTGGCAAGGACCGGGGCCACGGTCGCCCGCCGGTGGTGTGTTTGATTGGCGATGGCGGGTTGCAGTTCACCCTGCCGGAACTGGCCAGCGCCGTGGAGGCGCGCACGCCGGTGATCGTGCTGCTGTGGAATAACCAGGGCTACGAAGAGATCAAGAAATACATGGTCGACCGCGCCATCGAACCGGTGGGCGTGGACATCTACACCCCGGATTTCATCGGCGTCGCCAAGGCCTTGGGCTGCGCTGCGCAAGCCATCGACGGCGTGGCGCAACTGCACGCCGCGTTGCTCGCCGCTTGCGACCGGCAGGGCCCGACGCTGATCGAAATCGACCAGGCAACCTGGATGGCGCAGGTGTCGAAATGAATTTCCCTACGACACAGGACGGGCTGTACATCAACGGTGAGTGGTTGGCCGGCGATCAACCGCTGCGGGTGATCAACCCGGCGACCGAAGCGCTACTGACCACCGTTTATGGCGGCGATGAACGCGCCGTCGACCAGGCGTTGAACGCCGCGACCCAGGCCTTCATGCGCTGGTCGAGCACCAGCGGCGCCGAGCGTGGCGCGATCCTGCGCCGGATTGCCGCTGGCGTGCGGGATGCTCGTGAACGGTTGATGCACCTGCAATCGAGCAACAATGGCAAACCGCTGTTCGAAGCGGCCATCGATGTCGACGATGTGGTCGCCACCTTCGAGTATTACGCCGAGTTGGCCGAAGGCCTGGACGCCCGGCAAGACAGTCCGCTGGCGTTGCCCAGTGCTGATTTCAGCGCACGCCTGCGCCGCGAACCCTGCGGCGTGGTCGGCCTGATCGTGCCGTGGAATTTCCCGATGGTCACCACCGCCTGGAAACTTGCCCCGGCGTTGGCGGCCGGCTGCTGCGTGGTGCTCAAGCCCTCGGAGGTCACGCCGTTGCCGGAGCTGGAACTGGCCTTGATCATCGCCGGCTGCGGGTTGCCCGACGGCGTGTTCAACCTGGTCTGCGGCACGGGCCTGGCAGTGGGGGCGCCCTTGGCGGCGGACCCGCGTGTGGCAAAGATTTCCTTCACCGGCAGCAATGCGGTGGGGGTGCAAGTGATGCAGCGGGCGGCGGAAACAGTGAAGGGCGTGAGCCTGGAACTGGGCGGTAAATCGTCCTTGCTGGTGCTGGCCGATGCCGACCTGGACCTGGCGGTGGAGCTGGCCTGTGGCGGTGGTTTCTTCAATGCCGGACAGATGTGTTCGGCCACCAGTTGTGTGCTGGTCGCCGATGAACTGGCCGATGAATTCCTGCAACGGCTCAAGACCCGCGCCGAGGCGATCCGCGTGGCCGACCCGTTCGACCCGGATGTGGAGATGGGCGCGCTGGTCAACCAGGCGCAGTACCAACGAGTGCTGGGACACATCGACCGTGGCTTGAGCGCCGGAGCGACGCTGGTATGCGGTGGGCAGCGGCCCGCGCATCTGCCACGGGGCTTTTTTTTACAGCCGACAATCTTCACCGACGTGCCCTTGGACAGTGCGTTGTGGTGCGAAGAGATCTTCGGGCCGGTGTTGTGTGTACGCCGTTTCAGCACCCCGGCGCAGGCCGTCGCCTTGACCAACGACAGTCGTTTCGGCCTGGTGGCCAGCGTGGTCAGCCGTGATACGACGGCTGCCGAAGAGGTTGCCAACGCTTTGCAGGCGGGGCTGGTGTGGATCAACGCACCCCAGGTGATTTTTCCCCAGGCGGCGTGGGGTGGCTACAAGCAGAGCAGCCTCGGTCGCGAATTGGGGCCTTGGGGATTGGCCGCGTTTCAGGAAATCAAGCATGTGATCCGGGCCGTCTGATAGCACGTTATCAGGTCACGCATGCCTCGAAAAAAGGCATGCGCCAGGAACATGGCTCCAATGAGTTTTTTTCGATAGTCAGGGATTTTGCACAACCTCAGGATGGCCGCAGGTGGCGGTGAAGCCCTTGTTGTACGGGGCTTTGCTCGACGTCGAACGGTGCGGGCGCAACGGTTTTTACCCACCTCATACTTAAAAGAATAAAGGGAGTCCTCCATGGGCGAGCATGATCTGAACAGACGTCAATTCATCAAGACTGCAAGTGTGGTTTCGGTAGCGGCGGCCGCCATGAGCGTGCCCTTCATCAGCGCCCGGGCCAGCGATACGCGGTTCGTCGGCAAGACCCTGCGCCTGCTCACCTGGTCCGATGACACCGGGCTGGCGGCGTTGCGCAACATCGCGGCCACCTTCGAGGCCAAGACCGGGGCCAAGGTCATTGCCGACCGCACCGGCAGTACCTCGGAAATGGTCGCCAAGCTCAAGGCCGGTGGCGACCGGCCGCAGTACGACATCATCACCCTGGCCGGCGTCGGCGCCGAGGGCCTGGCCGCCGCCGGACTGCTGGAAAAGCCCGACCTCAACCGCATTCCCAACCTGGCCGACGTGCCGGCGCAATACCGCACGGGTGCCGGCGGCCATGGCATCGGTTATTTGCTGTGGTGCAACAGCCTGGTCTACAGCACCCGGACTTTGAGTCAGGCGCCGGACAGTTACGCCGCGCTTTGGGATGCGGACCTGGCGCCGAACATTTTCCTGCCGCCGCCGAACTGGACCGAGGCCATGGACCTGATCATCATCGCCGCCAAGCTGGCCGGTGGTGACGAACACAACATCGAACCCGGCTTCAAGAAGCTCGCCGAGCTCAAGGACCGGGTGGTGACCCTGGGGGAAAACCCGAACCAGATCGCCGAGTTGTTTCGCACCGGCTCCCTGGACATGGGTGGCTTGTACGCGCCGGCGTTTTTCCCCAAGCAGATCCGCGACCCGGCCTACGGCCTGGGGGCAACATTCGGCATGAAGGAAGGTTTCTACACCGACCTGATGCTCTCGGTCATGCCGAAAAACCGCCCGGGCGACACCGACCTGGCCTACGCCTTCATCGACCACTCCCTCGACCCGCTGGTGCAGGGCAAGATGGCCGAAGACATCTACAACGGCCCGGTCAACGCCAAGGCCATCATCTCCAGCGAAGCACGCAAGAGTCCCTACATCCTCACCCCGGAGCAAATCGCCGACAAAGCGATCATGCACGACAACGCCTTCCTGGCGACGGTGCATGACCAATGGATTCGCCGGTACACGGAAATCTTCTCTTCCTGAAACGCATGCCAGACACCGGCTGCCTAGCAATGCGGCCTCTGTGACCACCCGAGAACCAGTGTGGGAGCGAGCTTGCTCGCGATAGCGGTGGTTCAGTTGATGGAGATGCTGACTGTGCTGTCGCCTTCGCGAGCAGGCTCGCTCCCACAAGGATCTGGGGTGTTCATGAGTTTTTGCATGCACCAAGGGCCCAGTGTGGGAGCGAGCCTGCTCGCGATAGCGGTGGTTCAGTAGATGGAGATGTTGGCTGTGCCGCCGCCTTCGCGAGCAAGCTCGCTCCCACAAGGATCTGGGGTGTTCATGAGTTTTTGCATGCACCAAGGGCCCAGTGTGGGAGCGAGCTTGCTCGCGATAGCGGTGGTTCAGTTGATGGAGATGCTGACTGTGCTGTCGCCTTCGCGAGCAAGCTAGCTCCCACAAGGATCTGGGGTGTTCATGAGTTTTTGCATGCACCAAGGGCCCAGTGTGGGAGCGAGCTTGCTCGCGATAGCGGTGGTTCAGTTGATGGAGATGCTGACTGTGCCGCCGTCTTCGCGAGCAGGCTCGCTCCCACAGGGAAGTGGTTGTTTTGAGATTGTGTTTGTTCTGTCGTTTTCCACTGACGAGATCTTGCCATGGAACACCTACCGTTAACCCAGCCCCAGGGTGTTGCGCCCATGCGCGCCACCCGGGGTATGTCACCCACCCGCCGAGCCTGGCTGTTCCTGTCGCCGTCGATGCTGTTTCTCGGTGTGCTGATCGCTGCCAGCCTGTTGGTGCTGCGCATGAGCGTCGGCACCAAGGGCGCGGAGTGGAGTGGGTTCAGCCTCGCCAGCTACGGGCAGTTGCTGGAGCCTTATTACCTCAAGTCCCTGCTGCTGACCTTGCGCCTTGCGTTGATCAGCGCAGTGATCGCCGTGCTGCTGGCGATCCCTGTGGCCTACACCATGTCGCGCCTGGCCTCGCCGTTGTTGCGGCGGGTGTTCCTGGCGGCGGTGCTGTTGCCGCTGTTGGTCAACCTGCTGCTGCAAAGCTACGGCTGGCTGGTGATCCTCGGTCCTGCCGGCATGCTCAACCAGGCGCTCATGGGCCTGGGCCTGATCAAGCGGCCGATCATGCTGCTTTACAACCAAAACGGTGTGTTGATGGGCCTGGTCCAGACGGCCTTTCCATTGGCCGTGCTGCCCATCGCCAGCGCCATGCGTGGCGTGGCACGCAGTTATGAAGAGGCCGCTGCCACCCTCGGCGCCAGTCGCTTGCAGGTGTTTCGCCAAGTGGTGCTGCCCATGAGCCTGCCAGGGATCATCACCGGCGCGACGCTGGTGTTTGCCTACAACGCCAGCAGTTTTGTCGTGCCGCTGCTGTTGGGCGGGCGGCGGGTGCCGATGTTGGCGGTGATGGTCCACGACCAGATTGCCCCATTGATGAACTGGCCCGCCGCGTCCGCCGCCGGGGTGGTGCTGATTGTCACCACGCTGATGATCATGACCCTGTCCGAATATTTCACCGGCCGTCGTCGGCGGATGCTGGAGGCTTCCCAATGAGCGTGTTGAGCAAAAAGCGCCAGGCGCTGTTGCCCGGTGAAACCGGGCGCGCAGTGGGGCTGCTGTCGGGTTTCATCCTGTTGCTGGCGGTGCTGCCGATCCTGACCATGATCGTCATGTCCTTCAGTGGCGCGGCGAACCTGGACTTTCCGCCGAGCAGCTACAGCCTGCAATGGTATCGGGCCGCCTGGCACACCTTCGTGTCGCCGGATGCCAGCGATGTGCTGAGCCTGGGCCAGGCCCTGGGCACCAGTTTGTGGGTGGCCTGCCTGACGATGATTTTCGCCACGTTGATCGCGGTGCCGGCGGCCTACGCGCTGACCCGTTGCGAGTTCCGTGGCAAGGCCGTGGCGTTGCAACTGATGTCGCTGCCGCTGGTGTTTCCCATGGTGGTGCTGGGGTTGGCGCTGCTGCTGGTGTTCGACAGCCTGCCATTCCAGATGACCACCTCGCGGCTGGTCATTGCCCACGTGATCCTCGCCTTGCCGTTTGTGGTGAAAAACTGCACCGCCGCCATGCTCGGCATCGGCAGTGAAGTCGAAGAAGCCGCGCGCATGCTTGGGGCGACACCACGGCGGGCCATCGTCGATGTGGTGGTGCCGTTGATGAAGTCGGGGATTCTCGCCGGGATGCTGCTGGCGTTCATTGTCTCGTTCAACGAATTCACCGTGACCTATTTCCTCTACACCATCGATGTCATGACCGTGCCGATCTGGATGTACAGCCGCACCGTGTCGTCGCTGGACCCCACCGTTTTTTCGTTTGCCGTGCTCATCGTGCTGATCGACTTCGTGTTGATCTGGGCGTTGGAGAAACTGGTGGGCGAGGGCGGCGTTTCCTTTTGATTTCGAGGTGAAGACATGACTGGACTGATACTGGAAAACGTCGAGAAACATTACGGCTCGGCCTGCGCGGTGACGGACGTGAACCTGCATTTGCCCGAGGGCAAACTGGTGTGTTTCCTCGGGCCTTCGGGCTGCGGCAAGACCACCTTGCTGCGCATGATCGCCGGCCTGGAAAGCCTCAGTGGCGGCGAAATCCGCCTGGATGGCCAAGACATCGGCCACACCCCGGCGCACCTGCGCAACTTCGGCATGGTGTTTCAATCGCTGGCGTTGTTCCCCCACATGACCGTCGGCGAGAACATCGCCTATCCGCTGAAGCTGCGGGGCGTCGGCAAGGCCGAGCAACAGGCGCGGGTGGTGGAGTTGCTGGAACTGATCCAGCTCCAGGCGATGATCGACCGGCCCGTGGCGAAACTGTCCGGTGGCCAGCGCCAGCGCGTGGCGATTGCCCGGGCCATTGCCGCCCGACCGAAAATCCTCCTGCTGGACGAACCGCTGTCGGCCCTGGACGCGAAGTTGCGTGAGTCGATGCAAGTGGAAATCCGCCAACTGCAACAGCGGTTGAACATCACCACTATTTTGGTGACCCACGATCAACGCGAAGCCATGACCATGGCCGACATCGTCGTGGTGCTGGGGGAACATCGGGTGCAACAGGTCGGTACGCCGATCGAGATCTACCGGCACCCGGCCAATGAATTCGTCGCCGACTTCATCGGCTCAGGCAACATCTTCCCGGCGACCACCCTGGGCAACGGACGGGTCGGGCTGCCGGGCGGGGACACGCTGGACGTGCCGGCCAGCCATAGCGTCATCGCTGGCGAGAAGATCAAGTTGCTGGTGCGCCCCGAAGACCTGCAACTGTCCTCGCCCCAGGCCACGGCGGGTAACCGGTTGCTGGGCAAGGTGACGTTCGTGCGCGACATTGGCGCGACCGTCGAGACCACAGTGGAATGTTCCGGGATTTCGTTCACGGCGCTGAGCACGCCTTGCCAGGGCATGGACCTGGGGATTGGGCACGCGGTGTCGGTGACCATACCGGCGCAGGCGTGTCGGTTGCTCGGTGCCTGAGTTCAAGAGATGAGGTGTTTTTGCTGGCCTCATCGCGAGCAGGCTCGCTCCCACAGTTGATTGTTATGAACAGCGAACCCCTGTGGGAGCGAGCCTGCTCGCGATGGGGCCGGCCCAGTCAACACAAACCCCAGGTCAAACAGTCATCCGCAACCGCGCCAGATCCCGCAACGGCGGTGCACCGAACAACCGGCTGTACTCGCGGCTGAACTGCGAAGGGCTTTCATAACCCACCCGATACCCCGCCGCCGAGGCTTCCAGCCCTTCGGCGAGCATCAGCCGGCGGGCTTCCTGCAGGCGCAGTTGCTTCTGGTATTGCAGCGGGCTCATGGCGGTCATGGCCTTGAAGCGGTGATGCAGAGTCGAGACGCTGAGGTTCACTTCCCGGGCCAGGTCATCGATGCGCAGCGGCTGTTCGAAATGGCCGTTGAGCCATTTGATCGCCTGGCTGATGCGATGGCTCTGACTGTTGGCGATGGCGATTTCGTACAGCCGATAGCCCTGTGGGCTGCGCAGCAGGCGGTACAGAATCTCCCGGCGCACCAGCGGCGCGAGCATGGCAATGTCTTTCGGGCTGTCCAGCAATCGCGCCAGGCGCAGCACAGCGTCGAGCGTCGGCGTGTCCAGGCGTTCGACATACAGCCCGCGTCCAGCGGGGCGGGTCGGAACACCCAGGGGGCCGGCGTCGGCGATCAACGCGGTGATTTCCGCCGGGTCGATGTCCAGGCGCAGGGCGAGGATCGGCTCTTGCGGCGAAACGTCCGCGATGCAACCACTCAACGGCATCGACACCGAGACCACCAGGTAATGGAGCGGGTCATAGTTGAAGAACTCATCTGCCAGGCGCACCTGTTTGCTGCCCTGGGCCATGATGCACAGCGCCGGTTGCGCCAGCACCGGGGCGAACTTTTGGGGCTTGCTGTGGCGCGACAGGTTCAGCGAGCCGATGGCCGTGGCGTAGCTGCCGTCTTCGCTGGTGTTGCGGTCGATGATCGACGCCAATTCGGCGCGCTGTTGTTCCAAGTGCGTGTCCAGCGGGACGTTGGCGTGGTCGAGTGGCGACATGCCGGGATCCTCAGGCGATAGGAGCGATGAACAAAAGCATATGTTTGTGCAAGGCGCAGCGGTAGCAACATCCTGTTGAAAGCTTGCCTGATCCTGCACGGCGCAAGGGGCCATGACGGTGCAATGGAGCCGAAACTTGCTTGAAACCTTTTGTTTCAACTTCCCGGGTTTCGACCGGATCGATGGCAAATTTTGTGATGCCGATGCGCAGGATTGTGCAATGGGTCGGCAGGAATCGACTAACGAAGCTGGCGTCGTGGCGCTTAACCTTTGATCCTGTCGCAGCCTGTCCCCGGCTGCACAATGGATTACCTGGGAGGGTTGAACATGACTACACAGATCCCCGTCAGTCACATGGCTTTTATCCGGGCCCGCGGCGGTTGCTCCAGGCAACTGGGGGCGCGCCTGAGTACGCTGATCGCGCCCTCGCGCCTGGCTCCCGGTTGCTTGCACTTTGCCTTGCAGCAATCGCAATGCGACGCTGATTTGTGGCTGGTGTCCGGGCTCTGGGTCAATCAGCCGTCGATGGACGCCTACTTCAATTCACCGGCCATGGCGATTTTCGCCGAGCTGGTGCAGGACCTGGTGGTCAGCAGCCTGGATTTTCACACCTTCAGGGAAGTCTCCGCCGCCCAGGCGACCGAAGGGTGCCGGGCGCAGGTACACAAACTGGCCGGTTGAAGGTTTAATGAGCGTCATTTTCCACCGCCAGGATGCACCAGACATGGCACGTAAAGCCTTTGAAACCTTTGAAGCTGTTTCCGCCGTCGTTCCCAGGGAAGGCGGCGGCTACCATGCCGCCATTGCCACCAAGGCCCTCGGTGGCTCGGGTGCGCCGCGCTTCAACAAGATTCTTGAAGAGCAGACCTTCGAGACCGCTACCAAGGCTGATGAAGCTGCAGCCGTGCAGCTGACTCACCTCAAGGACGTCGACCTCGAGGGCGGGTTGGTCTGGTAAATCAGCATTCCCCAATAATGCTTTTGTGGCGAGGGAGCCGCTTGCTGGAAGATTTACTGCTTATCGAGGGCGATGCATCTTGAACAACGCCTCAGGCCCCAGCTGGAAATAATCCGCCGGCCCGCCACCGCGCAAGATCGGCTCGGCGGCGGCGGTGTCATATACCCCATCCTTCAACAGCCACTTGGCGATATGCACGGCGACCACTTCGCCGAGGATCAGCCAGCTTGGCACCAGCCCTTTGTCCGCCCGCTGCAGTTGAATGATCTGCGTGACCTTGCATTCGAAGGACACCGGGCTTTCGGCGACGCGTGGAACCTGGATTACCCGTGACGCCGCCGTCGTCAAACCCGCCAGTTCGAACTCATTGACCTCTGGCGCAACCATCGCGCAGCTCTGGTTCATCTGCTCGGCCAGCGGGCGCGTGGCCAGGTTCCAGGCGAATTCTCCGGTCTGTTCGATGTTGTTCAAGCTGTCTTTGCGCCCGACGCTGGAGAAGCCGATGATCGGCGGAATGTAGTTGAAGGCGTTGAAGAAACTGTAGGGCGCCAGGTTCAGGCGGCCTTCGGCATCCTGGGACGAAATCCAGCCGATGGGGCGCGGGCCAACAATGGCGTTGAACGGGTCATGGGGCAGGCCGTGGCCGTTGGCGGGTTCGTAGTAGTGGATATCGTCGGGCATGGCTGAAGAAGGTCCTGCAGTGGAGTTTCGAGGGATTGAAGATAGTGCAGGGCCTCACTGTTTTTGTCAGCATCCATGGAACCCTGTGGGAGCGAGCTTGCTCGCGATAACGGTGGATCAGCCAGTATCGTTGTTGACTGAAACTCCGCTATCGCGAGCAAGCTCGCTCCCACACTGGATTTCTGGGGTCAGACAAACTGTGCTCCGCTGTCATGGCTGTGTTGGTTCCACTTGCTCCAAAAACAACTAAGCCCGGCCGAAGCCGGGCTGTGAGGGTGTCGTTCACGGATTAGCTGATGGCGGCAGTGTTAGTACGATCGAAGCCATCTTCAGCAACGGTAGCGCCGTTAGTGCGGTCGAAGCCATCTTCGGCAACGGTAGCGCCGCCAGTGCGATCGAAGCCATCTTCAGCAACGGTGGCGCCGTTAGTGCGGTCGAAGCCATCTTCGGCAACGGTAGCGCCGCCAGTGCGGTCGAAGCCATCTTCAGCAACGGTGGCGCCGTTAGTGCGGTCGAAACCATCAGCAGCAACAGTGGCAGCGCCAGTACGGTCATAACCGTCGGCGGCGATGGCCGAGCTGGTGCGGTCGAAGCCGTCGGCAGCGAAGGTGTTGGCGGCCAGTACGGACAGGGTCAGGGCGATGATCAGTTTGGTTTTCATGGTCGTGCTCCAGAATGTTTTGGCGTGAGCGCCTTGGGTGTGGAGTTCATATTACGCTTGCTAATTTGATTAAAAAGCGCAAAAAAACGCTTAAACAAATCGATTTAATCGATGCGTTGTCCGTCGACGCAAAACGGTTGATGAGGCTTATCACCGACGTTCCGAATTGCGTTCTGTTGAGAGTGAGGATGGAAGCCAGGCATTAACCAGAGATTAATGTCAGATAAATCTTTGGGTATGCGGAACGAGAAAAGGGGCGAACCTGTTCAGGTGCGCCCCTTTTCTGTTTGTCCGACGTGGCTGTCAGTCAGTCACGATCCGCGAGTGCTTGCGGGTGTCTTTCATGGTGATGTACACCAGCAGCGACACGGCGATGCAGGCCGTCACGTACCAGTAGTAACCGGTTTCCATGCCGATGCTCTTGAACCACAGGGCGATGTATTCAGCGGTGCCGCCGAAGATCGACACGGTCAGTGCGTACGGCAGGCCGACGCCCAGGGCGCGGATTTCGGTGGGGAACAGCTCGGCTTTTACCACGGCGTTGATCGAGGTGTAGCCGCTGACGATGATCAGCGCGGCCATGATCAGGAAGAACGCGCCCCACCAGCTCTGGATGGTGTGCAAGGTGGTGAGGATCGGCACGGTGAACAGGGTGCCGAGGATGCCGAAGGCAATCAGGATCGGCCGGCGGCCGATCTTGTCCGACAGCCCGCCGATCACCGGTTGCAGGCACATGAACAGGAACAGCGTGGCGGCGGAAATGGTGGTGGAGTCGGAGATGCTCATGCCGACGGTGTTCACCAGGTATTTCTGCATGTAGGTGGTGTAGGTGTAGAAGGCCAGGGTGCCGCCCATGGTCAGGCCGACCACGGTCATCAGCTCTTTTGGATGGCGCATCAAGGTGCGCATCGCGCTTTCCTTGGCTTTTTCCTTCTTGGTGAACGACTCGGTTTCTTCCATGCCGCGACGCAGGTACAACGCCACGACCGCACACAGGGCGCCGATGGCGAACGGGATACGCCAGCCCCAGGCATACAGTTGTTCGGTAGTGAGGAATTGTTGCAGCACGATCAGCACGCCCAGCGCGATGAGCTGGCCGGAGATCAAGGTCACGTACTGGAAGCTGGAGAAGAAGCCGCGACGTTCCTTGGTCGCCATCTCGCTCAGGTAGGTGGCCGAGGTGCCGTACTCGCCACCGACCGACAGGCCTTGGAGCAAGCGGGCAAACACCAGCAGGATCGGCGCGCCGACGCCGATGGTTTCGTAGCTCGGGCTCAAGGCAATGATCAGCGAGCCGAAGCACATCAAGTACACCGAAGCCATCAACGCCCGTTTGCGGCCGGCACGGTCGGCGTACAGGCCCATCAACCACCCGCCGATCGGGCGCATCAGGAAGCCCACGGCGAAGATCGCGGCGGTGTTGAGCAATTGGGCGGTGGTGTCGCCCTTGGGGAAGAAGACTCTGGCGAAGTACAACGAGAACGCGGCGTAGACGTACCAGTCATACCACTCGACCATGTTGCCGACCGAGCCGCTGAAGATCGATTTGATCCGGCTGGCGGTGGTTCTTTCACGGGCGGGCACGGCAGCCGACCCAATGGGCAGGGCGTTGGAGTTGTCCATTGAAGGATCCTTCGTTTAATTGTTTTTGTGGAGCGCGTGGGAACGCAGCCTGACAGGGCTATAGCAGGAGCTGTGCCAGGTGGCAGAAGGCCGGTTTAGAGGGGGGCATGGCGCTGGATGAGCGGAAAGCCGCTCATTGTGGCTGGGGGTGTGGGCGGGAATCCGCTTATGCAGGGAGAGGGTTGTTGTCTGTACTGGCCTCATCGCGAGCAAGCTCGCTCCCACAGGGGCCTGCGA
>NZ_CAKKMI010000036.1:0-63179 GCF_918698105.1 Pseudomonas brassicacearum
GTTGCGCAGCGACCGCAAAATCTCGGGGCCGCTGCGCAGCCCAGCGGGAGCAAGCTCCCTCGCCACGGTCACCTCTCTAGCCATGACGATGTGCCTAACGGACGGCTGGTTTCGACCTTGTTGATAGCCACAAAGCGATGTAGGGAAATACCGCCGCTGAACGGCCAAAGCTCCTACATGAAGCTCGGAAAGCGGTGTCTTGTGGCACTTGAGCGGGGCGGCCTATAGTTCCTCGTCGCCCCAATGGCGACTCGGGTTTGGCGACCCGGCAACGAGGTAGCTCCTTTCAACTGAATGAGGTCCTACCGATGAACCGATACATGCCCATCACCGGCATCGACTGCACCCCCGCTACCCTGCTGATCGACACCGAAGCCCCGCTTGATGTCCTCTTCGAAACCGCTGACTACCGCATCCGCACCGTGACTCAACTGCTGGAAAATATCGCGTTCAAGGAAAAAAGGGGACAGATTTATTTAACACTAAAGCATGGGTATCGCTCTCCGCGCCTTAAATAAATCCGCCCCCTTTTTTATTAACAAATCGGCCCTCTGCGTTTCACAAAATAAATCTGTCCCGAATGGCACTTACTTAACGGCTAACTAGCTGATACGGCTGCAAAAAATGAAAAAAGGCTGGCCTTGGTCTACGGTGATAGTTGCGAACACACACCGATCAAGCAAGGACACAGCCCGAGTGAATCGTAGACGCCAAATCGTCCGACATCAACAGCACCGTATGCGCCAGCACGCCACGAACAGCAATGCCCATGCTTTCTTCAAGCTGCTCACCGATCCAGAGCTATTGCGGGGTATCGAGTCGTCGATACCCAAGCATCGCCAGCGATTATTCCCCCCGACCGAAACACTGTCCCTGTTTTTGTCCCAGGCGATGAGCGCCGATCGCTCCTGTCAGAATGCCGTGAATGATTTTTCTATCAAACGCTCCTGCGAGGGTTTGAAACCCAACAGTATTCATACCGGTGCTTACTGCAAAGCCAGAGCGCGGTTGCCGGTGGAGATGGTTCCAACCTTGTTGCGCTCCACGGGGTCATCGATGAGCAACCGGGCTCCGTCATCATGGCGTTGGAGGGGGCGACCTGTGCGTCTCGTGGATGGCACTACGGTCACCCTGCCGGATACGCCGGCCAACCAAGAGGCCTATCCGCAATCTCGTGGGCAGAAAGCCGGACTGGGCTTTCCCATCTGCCGGTTGGTGGGAATTGTTTGCCTCGCCAGCGGTGCTGTTTTGGATGCCTCGTTGGGACGTTTTCGCGGTAAAGGAGGTGATGAGCAGACGCTGCTCAGGACCATGCTCGATACCTTGGAACGAGGTGACGTTGTGCTGGGCGATGCCTACTACGCAACCTACTTTTTGTTGTGTGAATTGCAACATCGAGGCGTGGACGGGGTGTTCGAACAATACGGCGCTCGACGGCGTAGCACGGACTTTCAATTGGGAAAGTCCTTGGGGTCGGAAGATCATTTGGTTGAGTTGAAAAAGCCCAAGGCAAAGCCGTCCTGGATGAGCCAGGCCTATTACGACGAGGCACCTGAAACGCTGACAGTACGTGAGTTGAAGGCCGGAGGGAAAATCCTGGTCACTACTTTGAATTGTCCACAGCAGGTGCCCAAAGCTGCCCTCAAATCACTGTTCAAAGACCGATGGCATGTGGAGCTGGATCTGCGCAACCTCAAGACTACGCTGGGGCTTGAAGCACTGAGCTGCAAGACGCCGGGTATGGCCGTCAAGGAGTTGTGGATCTACTTGCCGGCGCACAACCTGATACGGATGCTCATGGTGCAATCAGCTCTGTTGGCCGACTGCCTGCCTCGTGAACTGAGCTTCAAACATAGCCTTCAGCTGTGCCTTGCGTTGAGGCAGTACGGGTTCAAGGGCAAGAAGATCAGATGCTGAATCTGCTTGAGCTGATTAGCCAGAAACGTGTCGGAAAGCGTCCCGGCAGGATAGAGCCGCGCGCCATAAAGCGAAGGCCCAAGCCTTACCCCATGCTGATGGAAACACGTCGATCAGCAAGGGCAGAGGTCAGGAAGAATGGACACCCGAAGAAGGTTAAGTAAGTGCCATTCAACTCGGCCCCCTTTTTGCTGGTATCGGGCATTTAAGCGTCAGTAATTAAATTTCGTTTTCACCTCACCCTCACGGCGATAGGATATTGCGAAAGAAAGCCATTCCTCACCTCGCGCCTTGCCCTCTGCCCTCAACTCCTTTATTAGCCTATATAGTTTGGCACTATTAAAATCGGTATCAGCATCGGTTACTTCAACACCATCTTTCTCAACAGTCAGCACCGACTCCATATACCCTTCACCCACCTCAACCTCATAACAGAAATAGTCATAACCAAAAACTATTCCAGATTCAATCAAAGAAAATATCTCCTTCACAATTTCTAAATCTTTAGTAACCATTACTCACCTCTGGAATTTTGTCAGCTTCATTTTCAAAGGATACCGTTCGACTTTTACCATCAATAGTATGGAAAAAAAGGGGACAGATTTATTTATCAACGTACAAACCAACAGGCCTGCTCACCTCATAAAATAAATCCGTCCCCTTTCGATCCTCTGTACCTGCAACAAAATTACTCCTGCCCTGCTTCAATATCTTCGACCCACACAGCTATCCGAGGTAGCGCCATTCCACACTTCGGGCAATTACAGCGAGGAAGCGATAATGCCTTATAAGCAACTCCCAACTCACCATCAACTCCGAAATATAAAGTTGGATCTGAGGGATTAGCAACTTCCCCAACCCAGTTACATTGATCGCAAGCCACCCTTTCAATGAGCACTCGCTGCCATCGTTCACCCATACGATATAAATGTAATGGCACCCAAGGTTTCAACGATTTAGTTAAATGTAGCCCCAAACAGAATTCACCGTCGCGCCCAGATACAAAATCAAGCATATTGCGCACAATAATTTCAAGATTGCCATTGAAAATAGTTCCATCTTTATATTTTCCTATTTTCAAGATCTCCTCCCATTCACTGACACTGGGAGCAATTACAAGCTGACCATCAACCACCAACTCTGTATATTCTTTCACATAGACCTCTTCAGAAATTTATTTTCCAGTTGGAGCTATTGGTTTCAGAAGATCAGAGCCATGCTTTAGCAAAAATTCGCTCTCTCCGGGACCTGACAAACTCTGCTCAATCAGCCACGAACGGGGTACATATCCACTATAAACCTCACCAGTGCCAGCAAAAAATTTGGCCATTTCAGGGTTAGTCGTAACCGAGATAAGAGTTCTCTCCAGATTAAACGACGCTGGCAGTTCCAGCCCAAAAGCACCGTGAGGGAAAAAGGGGACGGATTTATTTAATAACTGAGCAAGCAAATAAATCCGCCCCCTTTCTCCCACATGAATTACTACTCCTTAGGTATATAGATACAGAATTAGCAACGAAGACAAACGAAATATTATGGAGGACCACATCCTCATATAAACGCATCTCAAATCTTAAGTCAGAAACTGAAACGGTCCTCAAATACTGTCTGCCCCCCTATTCTGACGACACATTGCCGTGCCACCTCGACGGGTACTACCTTGCCTAAAACCGGCATCATGGCCTTGTAGAACACCTTGTCACAGGCTTCATCTTTACTAAACGGTTGGGCTCTGCCCTCAGCGTCCGCAGTAATGTGGCAGCCCGCTACTAAATCAGCTGGCAGGTCTTTAAAGGCGACAGGCTTTTGAGTAGTGCCCGCCTGCGCCTCGATCATTTCATTGCAACCACCGGTTACGGCCCCTTCCTTAACGGTTTTTACAAAAGCAACGCGCTCGTAATCGGTACCGCTGAAAACAGTCTGATCGTTGACGCTAACGCGATACTGCGAAGGCTGGAGCATGATGGATTTGATGCAAAACTGTGTTGTGACCGGCTGATTATTCACCGAGGCCGTTGCCGACTTGCAACCCGGGACTGCGTTGGCGAAGCCACCGTTTTGCGCGCTACCTACGACAGGAATACGCTCCTGAGGCTGCGTAATGTCATAGGTATGCAGTTCACAGCCTCCACCAACAAACTGGAGTTCCGCCAGATAAACCTTGCCTTTCTCCGGCGTGAAAATGGTGCTGATCGGACCGCAACGATAACCGCGGTTGATACTTTCGCCAGTGGCGTAACCCGATACCTCAAATGGCTGATCGGGATCAGCTTGCACTTCCAACTGAGGGAAATGCTTCAAGGTCGCGCTGTGGGCCGTTTCGTTGAGCTTGGCAATCCAGCCGAACACTTTGCCGCGACCGGAATCCACCACTGTCCCCTGCACATCCATACGCCGGTCTGGGTCCGTCGCTCGCCTGATTGCAAATTCCACAGGGACGACATTGCCCGTCGCTTTCATGATCACCTTGGCGTGCTGGGAGTCTACGGTCACTTTGTTTTGGTGCAGTTGGATGCCGTCGTTGAGCACGGTGGGGGAAGAGTCTCTGACGTTGGATTTACAGCCTGGCAACGTCAGGATCAGGCTCAACATTAGTAGTGATGCTTTCTTCATGAGTAACTCCAAGTACATCCTAAAAAATTATAGATCTGGAGAAAAGTGGACAGTTTTTTTAAAACCGAGAGAGTTCAATAAACTCGCCCCTCAGCATCTTATAAAATAAAACCGTCCCCTTTTTCCTCTTTTTCCTTTTTCTCTCACATCCCCCGCCCGGAGATAAAAGACTTTACGTAGTCCCAACGAGTAACAACCCAGTACAATGCAAATATCCATGACAGAGGGAACCCGAGCCAAATAAAAACCCAGTTTGAATCAGTCTGAAACAACAGTGAAATTAACACTGCAACTATCATCGCAAGAAAAGTACTCACCCCCCCACGCGATAGCCAACAATGAAAAAGCCAGCACCACCACACTAATAAATCTGTTTCCTCTCATTGGAACGCAGCACAATTAAAGTAACAATTGAAAAAATGGACAGATTTATTTATCAACGTACAAACCAACAGGCCTGCTCACCTCACAAAATAAATCTGTCCCCTTTCGACCGTAACCACGACAACGCTGTTGTTCGAATGCAGGTCTATGCCACAGAATTTCATCACGGCCTCCTCAGCAAAAGTCTAAGTTCGCACCTTGAATTTTGCGCCACCTCCGTGAGGTGGGGAGGCCGGCCAGATGATTCTCAGATTTATTTATCTTTTGGTCCCCTTTTTTGTGCTTTTTTGTTCTTTTTTGTTAATCCTATTTAGGGTTAGCAACCAAATACCCCCCCCTTTTTGCTCGATCAATAGCTACTCAACTATATAGGTAGTGAATTTATTTGGCTCTTCCTCTAAGTGCAACCGTCTACACTTCGGGCACCGATACACTGTAATGGCCTTTTCATCAATAGCCTCATATAACTGATCAGATGACAGCTTACCCTCACTATCTAGTCTGTCCCCCAGACCCTCTATCGTTGACTCAGGAATTAGAGTCAACTCATAACCTGACCATCCTTGCGAAAGGTTCATAACGTAGCCACAGGCACACGTGTACTTCGACATAATTAATCTCCTCCAGCAGGTCGATCAAACCGGACCAATGATCCATCAGGCTTCTGGAAAAATATAGTTTTTATACTCTGAGCGTTAGCCTTTCCCCACATACGAGCAGCAATGGACGACATGTCAGTGCTTGGCAGGTCCGCCTGCACAAAAACCCCGCCGGCTTGATTCGACTTCTTCTCTATCGCTCGAACTATCTTTGTCGGATCAAGATTCTGCGGCGTATACACATCAATGGAACCGAGTCCATCAACATGCAAGTCTGCAGTTCGCTGTCCTTGAATACCTTTAGCTGACGCTGTGGTTTGGTGCGTAACATCGTACCCAAGACCAGATAATCCTTGTCCTGCGCGTGTTTCGTTTGCGTCAGGTATTGCACCGGGCTCAATCTTAATCTTCCCTGCTGTCGCAGTCGCTTTTAGACCGCCCTCTTCCACCCATCCCTTCGGCGGACTCTCCCCAAACTTCTTATCCCAATCAGGATCTCCCCGACCAATCTCCAGCCCATCAGCACCCTTCGTTATACCATCCGAAGGCCCCTTACCTACAATCCCGACGACCTTACCTGTCGCAGCACCTGCAGCGTTTGTAACCGTCCCCAAGGCGATATTCAGCAGCGTCGTTGCGCCACGAACGTACACATCTCCAGACTGTTTATCCCGGCCCTGCTCGTGGCGAATCTTGAAAAGATTATCGCTAATCTCCAGATCAGACTTAGCTTTGTCACTGAGTTCACTTGCAATCGATTTCGATATTGAATCTTTTGCCGCAGCGATTTTGTCGCCAAACAGCTTGTCGACCACCACGTTCCCGGCGAGACCGACCGCCATTTTGGCGGGTCCCATGACTGCCTGAATCCCCAAGCCCAAGAGCTGAGCTTGTTCTACTGGAAGACCGTCCAAGTACGTCTGCAATCGCGCAGTTTCTTGCAGCAGCTTTCTGCCCGGCGTGTCCACCCGCACGTCTTCGACCTTCCTCCACTTCAAGGTGCCATCGGTATCCGTATACCAAGCAAGAGTACGTGGCTTTTTCTCCGAATCATTTGAGATACAGCCCCCCTTGGCATCGCAGCTTTCCTGCAGCTTGGCAAATTCTGCAAATCTCTTCGCGAAGCTTTGGATAGCGGCTACATCCTCAGGCTTCAGATCCTTGATATCCCCAGCATCCTTACCATTGCGAACAAGGTTCTTCGCAATACTCAGCGCAACCTCATCCCCCAACGCAGCCCTCGCGGAAGCAGGCACCTCATCAATTGAAACCCGCTGCGCCTGGATGTTGGTCCAGATCTGCTTGGTGGCCTGTACCGGCCCACTAACCAGCTTGAGTGCGTCCTCATACGCTTTCAGGCTGCTGTCGGGGTAGCTTTTGATGCTGCTCTTCCAAGCCTGCACCGTCCCAGAGGGATCCATCACCGCGTCCACCGAAGACTTGGTGACGTACAAGTCGGTCCGAGATTCATCATCCTTGGTGATTTCGTAGGCCTTGCTCACATCCCGATTGAGCCCAGCCGTCGAATCAGCCCCGGTTTTAGAGTCATTGCGCACCACGACTTCGCCGGCCCCAACGGTGGCGCGGACGGTCTGCTGACGATCCTTCTCATACTCCCAACCGCTGATGCTCCAGCCGTTTTTATCTTTCTCGCCTTTACCAACCTGACTGCTGTCTTGAGCGCCGCCGCCACCTTGGGAGTAGCTGCCACCCACGTTCAGGTAATAGCCATGTTCCTTGTCCTTACCGGCGATATCACTGAAGCCCAGGGTTCCAGTGTCCAGCTTGAGGTTGCCGTTATCGGCAGCGATCAAGGCACCGTCCAGCTGGGTGTGATCCTCGGTGCGGATATCGACCTTGTTTTTGCCGGTTATTTTGGTCTGCTGCTCGACCCAATGGGTCTCACCGGTTGTCTGTCCATACCCCACAGAGCCACTGACGCCGGCCCCTGGACCAAAGGTTGCTGTGACGCTGAGGTCGAACTCCTTGCCTTTGACTTCGCCTGTGTCAGGCACCGAGGAGACGTTCAGGTCACCGCCGACACGGCCAACGACCTCATCGCCGCGCAGGGTGGCACCGCTGATGTTGGTGTCTTTGCCACTGCTGAAGCCCAGACGGTTGCCCGCGTAGAGGTAGGCTTCTTGCTGTCGGTTACCTTCCCGATCAAGATTGCCCTTGCCGATGTTCACGCTGACGTAGACGCCTACGCCTTGAGAGCCGAACGTCAGGCCCGCCTCGCCACCACCGTTGTGTCGATTGCTCTCACTGTCGCTGGCATTCTGCGCCGACCTGATGTTCAGCTCATTACCAGCATCGAGCGCAATATCTCGCCCAGCCTTGACCTGAGTGCCTACCAGGTTGATGTCGTGGCGGGCGTCCACGTTGACATCCCTTCCAGCGGCAACCTGAGTGGCCGTCGAACTGCCGTGAACGCCATCCTCGGTGGCAACACCGTAGCTGCCGCCGGCGCCTAGCTTGAAGCCACCACTGGTGCCGCCATGAATCCCACTCCAGCTTTGGCGATCAGTGCTTTCCTGGCTGACACTGCCCTTCGCCACATCCAGCGTGACGTCGCGACCTTTGACGTTGATATCCCGCCCGGCCTTTAGCTGACCGCCTTTGACCGTGACGTCGTTGCCGGCATTGAGATTCAGGTCGTTGCCCGCATCGAACGTCGACGCGCGATTGGTCTGCTCAATGACCTGCTGGTTACTGGTTTGCGTGCTGTTGCCGAATTTGACGTCGACGGTCGGTCCATTGACGAATTGGGCGACGGCATCGACGCCTTTTAGGGTGCTGGACGTCTTACTAACGCCGTTCTCCCCTTTCCCGGCGCCACTGACCGCATCCTTGGTGTTGCCGTAGTTATGATTGAACGAAATGCCAAGCCCATTACGACTGGCTTCGCGCTCCTGCTCGGTCAGTTGGGTTTCACGCGCGGCATCAATGTTGATATTGCGTCCAGCCGTGAAGCCTATGTCACGGCTGGCACGCAGATCGGAACCCGTCTGGTTGACATCGCGCTGAGCGTTGATGGCAATATCTTGCCCCGCACTGATCTGGCTGGCGGCCGCGGTTTGCTGTTCCAGGCGGTTCTTGTTTTTGAGGCTGTCGGCACCTGCAAAGAAATTGATGCCATTAGCATCCGAAGAAACACCAATCCCAGCCTGCTTGTTCTTCTCCCAATCCCGCTCGGATCGGCTGTTCTGCGCCGCCAGAACATTCACATCACGCCCGGCATTCAGACTGACATTACGCCCAGCCTCAATTCCGCTGCCCACCAGGTTGATATCGCGCTCTGCCTGCAAAGTCGCATCGCGTTCCGCCGTCACCTGACTGCCCACGCTGGTGCTGCTTTGCGCGATCCGGCCCGACTCTTTCGCCGAGGAGAACGACAGGAAACCACCCGAGACCGAGAGCCCGGTTTTCTTCTTGTATTGCTCGCTATGGTTGTAAGCGGTGTCATTGGCCGCGACGAGGTTGATGTCGCCGCTATCCTTGACCAACCCCGCACGCAGCTCCACGTCATTACCGGCAGTGGTTTCGCTGGCGCGCAAACGCAAGTCGTTGCCCGCGACCAGCACCACATCGTTGGCTGCTTCCAGCTCACTGGCCACTTGGGAGGCCGTGGTTTTCAACTCGCTTTTTCCGCTCTTGGACAAGCCGAGGAAACCCGATTTGGTTTTCTTGCTGTAGGAGCCGTGCTCTTCGATACCCGAGAGCACCGCCACATCACCGGTGGCCCCCACCACCAAATCATTGCCGGCGTTCAACTGGCTGCCGATCACCGTGACGTTGCGGCCGCCATCCAGCGTGACACCGCCACTGGCGGCCTGGCTGGTATTGACCGTCAGGTCTTGCCCCGCCTCCACCACCGACGCGACGTTGGTGCTGTCATAGCTTTCCCTTTGTTCGCTTTTGCTGCGGCCAAAGGAGCCTTTGCTTTTCTTCGAGTAGAACTCTGCGGTTTCGTCCGTTGCGGACAGCAGGCTGATGTCGCGCGTGGCATCGAGCGCAACGTCCTTGGCCCCTTTCAGCTGACTGGCGACGAGACTCAGGTCTTGCCCTGCCTTGGCGCTGAGGTCACCATCCGACTGGATAACCGAAGACTGCTGGCGCACCAGATCGCTGCTGCTTTTGACTTTTTTGCTCTGGGACGAGCGATGGCTTTCGTTGGCGGCAGACGTGATCGCGATATCGCGTCCGGCCGTCAGCGCCAGGGTGCTCTGGGCGATGACGTTGCTGGCAACGACCCGCAGATCCTGCCCGGCCGTCACTTTCATCTCCCGGCCCGCAGTAGCGCTGGAACCATTTTGGGTAATGGTTTGGTCCCGGTGCCTGCTCCCCATCGTGTTGCTGTCCACCTGCTCGGCGGAGGTGATGTTTACATCACGCACCGCCTGCAAGCCCATGTCATTACCGCTCTTGAGCACGCCCCCCTTGTTGGCGATATCCCGCCCTGCACCCATCGTCAGGTCATGACTCGCCTCAATCCGCGCCGCACTGTCGGCAAATTCGCGTTGCTCAGTCTTGTAGCCAGTGCTGCTGGCATGCCGAGTGATGGTTCGCTCATTGGTCAAATCACCGGCCACGGCAACAACACTGACATCCCGCCCAGCAATAACCCCGCCAGCCCGGTTGGTAAGATCCTTACTCGCCAACGCCTCAAGCCGGTTCCCCGCCTCCAGCAACCCGCTATTAACCAGGCTGTCGCCCGCCGTCGCCCTCAGGTTGCTGGACGCACGCAAGGTGCCCGCATTGTTCAGGTTCTTACCGGCGATCAGGCTCACATCGGAACCCTGAATCAACGCCCCATTCGCCGCGAGACGATTATTGGCCTGGGCCAGGTAAAGCACCGGCACCAATACCTGTTGATTATTCACCGTCCGAGTTTCCATCCAGACGATGTCATGGGTCAGGGCCGCAACCTGTTCGGCGGTCAGGCTGACGCCCAGGGACAGGGCAAGGGCGTCCTTGCTGGCGATGGCGTTGTTCATCAGGTACTTGAACATGCCGTCGTCGGAGTTCTGGCCGTCGAGGAAGCGTTGGCCGGTGCGGGCGATCACCGCCTGTTGGATCAGGCGTTGTTCGTAGAAGCCGTCGCCCAGGCGCTTGGCGGCGGTGTCCGGGTCGTAGCCCAGGTTTGTCAGCAGGTAATCGGAGCTCATGAACCGGCGCATGTCGGTCAGCGCCGGGTTGGTCTCGATCAGGTACTTTTGCGGGTTGGCCTGGAACGAGCGATCCGGCAGGCCACGCACTTGCGTCAGGCCCGTGCTCTGGGTCGGCGTGGTGGAGCCGTCGCCGCTCATGCGGAACAGGCCGTTTTGCCCGGTGGGCAAGTCAAAACCCGGCAAGGTCAGCGGATCGACTTGTTGCTGGGTCAGGCTCGGGGGTAGCTGCCGATTGACGCTGATGCGGGTCGAGAAGGCGTTGTCGGCCTGGGTGTCGGTGCGTGGGCCAGCGCCGACGTAGTGGTAGCCGCCACGCACGACGCCGCTGTTGACGTCGCCCTGGGTAGGAATGTCGATGGCGCCACCGGCCTGGATAATCGCGGCATAGGTCTGGTTATCGGTCGTACTGGTTTGGGTGCGAAACTCCAGAAACTCACTCTCGGTCATGCCAATGAAGCGGCTCATCGCTGCTTCAAGGCCACCCAGGTCGTTGGCGTTGTAACCCGGGCTCTGCAACCAATATTTGTTGGTGAAGTCATTCGCGGCGGCGCGCCAGCCACTCGGGTGGCGCGTGCGTTGGGACCTGAAGGTGCGCGAGGTTTCGGTCTCGCCGGTTTCGATGCCGATGTTGTTCAGGCTGACGAGGTTGGCGGTCAATGCACCGCCGACGCCGATGCTGCTGCTCCGGTTGGTCAGGGTGTCGCCCTGGATATTCAGGTTGCCGCCGGTGGTGATGCTGGAGGCGGCGCTGGCCGCGGTGACTTCGAACTTGTCGCGCTGGATGATCTGCCAGACGTGGTTTTGCTTGGGGCCATCGCAATCACCTGGGATACAGGCCACTTCCCTGATCGAGGCGGTGTAGATGCCTGCATCGTGGGTGGTCAAGACCTCGCGGACGTTGTCGATCGTGCTGGCCGCCAGGCGCATGTTGCCGTCGCTTTGCAGCGTGCCGGAACTGTTGAGGATGTGGCTGGCACGCGTGCCGAGGCCATCGCGATCAATGCTCAGGTCACCCAGGCTGTAGATATCGGCATAGCGGTTGGTCAGGCTGTTTACGCGCAGGCTGGTATTGCCGCCGCTGAAGATCAATCCGTGTTCGTTGAGCAGATCGCCGGTCGTTACACCCAGCGCCCCGGCGCTGCCCAGCGCGCCGTAGTTGTTGAGCGTGGCAGCCGTGACGCTCAGGTCCGCCGCCGAGGTCAGGCGACCGTAGCTGTTGAGGACGCCATCGACCACGACGGTTGTGTTGCCACCGCCTGCGATGCTGCCGTTTTGCTCCAGATTGATCAGCGCGGCCTTGAGGCCCAAGGTGCCGAGACTGCTCAAGCGACCGTTGCCTGTATAGGCGCCGGTCAATTGCAGGTCGATGGCACCATCACTGCCGATCAAGCCGTCAACGCGCCAGTTGCTGCCACGGCCCACCAGGCTGTCGGTACTGAGTAGCTGGCCGGTGGCGGTCTGGGTCAACTGGTCGACATCCACGACCAGGTGCCCGGCCTGGATCGCCGTGCTGTTGGTCCAGCGATCAGCCGTCACCGTCAGGTTGCCGTAGGTCACCAGCTGTCCGCCGGCCTGCCCCAGGTTGGCCTGGCTGATGCCGAACACGCCCAGGCCGGTGTGCAACAGCTTGCCACCCACGTTCTGGAGGCTGTCGGTGTCCAGGCCGACATTTTGGCTGGCGGTTTCCAGGGTGCCGTCGTTGTTATCGAACAGGCCACCGATGTTGAACACCGTGGTGCTGTTCTGGCCCAGGGTGCGCAGTTGGCCTTTCTGGTTGCTCAGGCTGGCGGCCAGAATATCCAGGCTGTCCTGGCTTTCGATGATGCCGGCGTTGTTGTTCAGTGCCCCGGAAAGATCAAAGTCGATGCGACTGGCGCTGACCTGCCCGCCGCCGCTGTTGTCCATGTCCCGGCCAATGACCTGGACCTTGCCCGTGGCGTATATCCCGCCGTTGCGATTGTTGATATCCGCAGCCGCGTTGGTGATCACGACATCGCCGGCTTGTGCAGCGATGCGTCCGCCGTCGTTGAACAGCCCAGCCAAGGCTTTGATGCTGAGTCCTTGGGCCTGGATCGTGCCGCCCTGGTTATTCAGGTCGTAGCCATTTTTCAGCACGCCGGTAGTGCGAGCCTCCAGTGCGGCCTTGACGCTGGACAGCACGCCGCCACGGTTGTCCAGGTTGGTGGCGAAGACACTCAACTTGGCGTCCTGGGCGATGATGCTGCCACCCTGGTTATCGATATCGCCCGTTACATCCACGGTTACCAGGCCCTTGCCTTGCAGCGTGCCCTTGGCGTTGTCCAGGCTGGCGGCCTTGAGCTCGACGCCGGCACTGCGGCTGGCGATCAGGCCTTGGTCAGCGTTGTTGACCTTGCCGGTCGCCGTGACCAGCAGCTTGCCATTGGCGGCAACCGTGCCTTTGTTGCGGTTGTCCAGACTGTCGGTGCGCACGGTCACGCTGCCTTGGCTGGACAACTCGCCGCCCTGGTTGTTGATTGCGTCCGCGTTGGTGATGTCGAGGTTCTTGCCGGCCATGACCAGGCCGGTCAGGTTGTCCAGGCTGCCGAGGATCAGCGTCGCGCTGTTCAGGCTCGAGAGTTCACCTGAATTGTTTTCCAGATGACCCAGGTTGGCCGTCAGCAGGCCCTGGCTATTGATCAGGCCGCCCTGGCTGTTGAGGACTTGATCGGCGCTCAGGTGCAGTTCGGTGTTGCCCAGGATCCGGCCTTTATTGCGGTTATCCACAACGTTGCCGGTGACGGTGGTCTTGCGCTGCCCACTGAGCGTACCGCCCTGGTTGTTCAGCGCCGCTGCGGTCGTGACAGTCAGGTCGCGACTGGCGATGACGGTTTTGCCGCCGTTGCTCAGTTGCTTGGCAGTAAGGGTGACATCACCCGTGGTATTGCGGCTGTTATCGGCGTTGACCCCAGCTTCGATAATGCCGTTGTTGCTCAGCGTGCCGCCGCTGTCCAGGCGAATGCTGTCGCGCGCCACCAGGTTGTTCTGGCTGGTCAGGTCGCCGTGGGTCTTCACGTCCAGACGGCTACCGGCGTACACCTGCCCCTGGGCTTCCAGGCTTTTGGCCTTGATGTCGATGGCACCGGCGGCAGCCGTCTGCGCCAAACTCAAATGCCCATTGGCATCGAGCTGAATATCCCCCCCGCTGGCAACCATCTTGCCGTCCAGCTTCACGCCAACCCCGGCCTCGGTGCCCACCAGCTTGATCGCGCCGGCATACATACCACCCAATGCCGAGGAGTCGATGGCCAGCTCAGGTTTGGCACTGCCGTCATCGGCCCGGGCAGTGGCGTTCAGGGTATTGGCATTGACGTCATTGCGCCCGGCCACGATGGTCAGGTTCTTGGCCTGGATCTCGGCATTGATCTTGGCGCTGCGGGTGATGATTTCGAAGCGGTCGACGTTGTTCGCGTTCAGGCCCGCGCCTTCAATGGCAACGCTGCCTTTGTCCACCTGATAGCGGCCCACCTGGCCGTTTTCGATGATCGGCTTGCCGGTGGTCAGGGTCGCCTTGGGCGTGTTGATGAAACCGCAGCCATTGCAGCTGATGCCATAGGGGTTGGCGACGATGACATGGGCCGACTGCCCCGCCACTTCGGTGTAGCCACGCAGTTGGCTGGGGTTGCCGCCGTTGACTTCGTTGAGGATGACTTTCGCGGCCGTGCCCTTGAGGTTCGGGTTGCCGAGGATGATCCCGCCCAGTTGCGTGGCCTGGGCGGGGTTGGTGGCGTTGTTGAGGATCACGCCGTTGCTGCCGACGTTGTAGTCCTTGAACTGGTTGTGAGACAAGCCGCTGCCATTGGGCTTGGCGATGTTGACCACCGGCACGCCATTGCCGGCCTGGCCGAGGCTGGTGCCCGGCGCACTGACCACGATGCCGCCCGCCTGGGCCCACATCGGCTGCCAGAACATGACGTTGGCCAGTAGGAACGCCAGGCCGCGCTTGGGCATGCCCCAGAAGGCGTCGCGGGTTTGCAGGGCAGCAGAAGGCTGGCGGGCCAGGAAGGTGAAAGCGAGTGTTAGCGGAGAACGGCACAGCAGCGCCAGGCATAACCTCGCCCAATGGGCGGGTAAGAACATGTTCGATCCCTCGATATGCAAATGACAGCAAACTCGTGAGCGGACGAACAGCCAAAAACCGGCTTCCCTTCTAAAACACTCACGTTGCTGATGCGCAAACCACGCGCACACCAGACCCTGCCTATCGCTTTCGGTTCAAGGGAGCGGGACTTTTCCATGCAAAAAAGAGACGCGTCTCACAGGCCGTGTCGAAAAACACAACAAGAACGACGTCTCAGATCCCTCAGGAACAGGCCACGGCTCGAAGAAGCGCTGTCACTTCCTCTTGGACAAACGTGGCCTATCCCCTGTCAGTTTTCAGCGTTTATCTAGGGTCGATGACATCCAGGCCCCGGTTTGCCAATAGCTGACTCAGCTCGATCAACTGTTGGAGCCCCAGTGCAACATGCCGTCGAGAATCCTCCAGATCGAACGCCAGGTCGCTGGCCATGGCATTGGCGGAAGCCAGGGTTTCGCTGAGGTTGGCCAACAGGCTTTCCGCATCGACGCCCTCCACGACGGCGAACAACGGGTCCGGAGGCGGCTTCTTGTCAGGCTGGCCGGGTTTGGGGTTCAGATAGGAATCGATGACACGTTCGGCGTTGGCGTCGGCAGCGATGTCCAGATGCAGCGGTGGAACGGGTGGGTCGGGGATGAGTTTGTCCATGGAATGCTCCTAACGTAAGTAAGAGCCGCCACGTTCGCTGCTAAACGAGTGGGTGGCAGCCGTGCGCAGGTTAGCAGACCGGTACGTTAGGAAACCGGCGCACCCGAGGATGCCCTGCGCATAGCTGCCATAAGAATTCGAGCAATAAAAATGCCCGCATTGAAGGCAGTTGCCATGCGCCTAACGTGATTCCGAGCTGCTAAACCCGACCGCTAATTGGCAGCGGTGGACAAAGACTAGGCACCGAAATCAGCAGGCGCAAGGGACTGGAATTTTCTAGGAAATGTCCTGCAAGTCAATGGGGAATATTCGTTCCGTCGATTCCTACGACAAGCCCGTTTAACGATTCTCTAAAGGAACAAATTGCGTATAGTCCCGCCCGCCGCCCTTGCGGCAATCAGTTTTGGCAGCCCACAACCTCTGACGGAGCATGAGTTTTGTACAAGAAATTTACAGGGATTGTTTTTCTGCTATTGAGCGGCTGCTCACTGCATCCGTATACCAAGGACGAGCTGCTGAACACTGGCGTAACCAGCCCCGAATACTGCCTGACGCAAGAGCGGGCGGTGGTCGAAGAGCGGGTGCAAGGCTACCTGACCCACTGCTTTCACCCGCAAGTGACCGAGCTCACAACGGGTGGGAGACTCGTCAATACCATCCAATTGAAAGTCGACAGCAATGCCGAGAGAAGCGACATGGTGCTATGGGCGCCGACAATCTACGGCAGCCAGTTCTATATGAACGTGATCGTCTCGGAAAAGAACCCCGCCTGCAAAACCACCATGACTGCCGTGGCCTCAGGCTGGGGATTTGGACGAAATTTTCCGAAGATCCTGGAAAGCGCGAAGGGGGAAGACCCGTGGTGCCCGCTGTAACCACAAAAGAAGGGGATAGCAAAATAAAACTGCGCCATGGGCGAGCGATCAACAATCCGGCTTCTGTGGCGAGGGAGCTTGCTCCCGCTGGGCTGCGAAGCAGCCCTCGCTATTCATCGCCAACGGCTACGCCAACCGACAGAGAGCAAACGCCCTTTCCACGATAAAACTATTGGACCGCCTGCCCGGCTGATCCAGAAGGCGTCGTTGTGACCGCCGGCTCTATAACTTTCGCGGAACGCCCTGTCTCGACATCACGAACTTCGTAATACCACCATTTCATCGAAGAAACGCCATACAGCCCATAGGTACGGCCCCCGACCAAATCCACGGTCATTTCAATTGGACGTGAATATCCGGTTCCAATAGCGTACTTAACGGAAAGTTTATGCCTTCCTGCGCCAAGTCGATACTCGGTTTGGCGGGCTAGCCAATATAGCGACGTATCGTCATCGATCTTGTCTATCGATAAATGCTTGTCGAACTGCCGAATGGTCGCGACCTCGGCCCAGGGTTTTCCTTCTGCGCTTTTATGTTCGTAATGAATGCAGCCCGTCAGTGTGAAGCAGAACAAAATCATCGCCACAAAGCGTAAAACAATATCGTGTCGCATCTATGGCCCTCCAAGGCACGCTTTTATCTCGACTCAGAGAAAAGAAGGAGAGAAAAGGGACAGATCTATTTATAAACCGAGCAAAACCAACAAATCTGCCCCTCTGCGTTTCACAAAATAAATCTGTCCCCTTTGTGTCAAATAAATCTGTCCCCTTTTTGCTCTTTTCGTTTTATCGAAGGGACCAGTCATGTATTGATATAAACTTGATAACCTGTTCCGGCGCATCTTCCAAGGAAGCTCTGTAGTCTGTAACAAAACTGATCCCCGTCAATACTCCTCCATCTTTTTCAAGAAGAAAATCATCATCCGCATCATTAAACAATATACTAAACCCCCTTTCCAAGCTCCGAAGATCATCACCCACGCTGACACTATTAAATTTCCCAAGATACCCGTCGCCCACGGCAACTCTATAAAGCCTTCCGCTCGCTTCAAAGTATAGCGAGACCATCTCATTCATATATCGATAAGACAATAAAATTTCATCACCAAAACCGATCCTTCTCTCAACCCCGACCCAAGAGGTATTCTTAAGGAGAATATCACGCACAGGTACCTCCGGACCGTACCACTCAACCCTCCCAATTTTTTCGCTAACATCGGAGAACGACTCACCTAGAGAAAACCCTGCTGCTGCTACACCTGGAACAAGGTCAGAGTACAAATTAGGGAATAAATTTCTCATAGATCACTTCCACCCCTTCCACTCACCGCCCTCATATTTCAGACGATTTCCTTGGGTATCATAGTATTGTTGGTAGCGAGTAATAGTGACCGGGCTAAAATCAGGCGACGAACTAATCACTCGAATTTCTACATTTTTATTGCCAACCTTCTCAGTACTAACAAGCTTATAGTATGGGCTATCACCGTGGGTTCCACCGCCCGGATGAAACTCTACCTCTTTTATTTTCGAGTGTCCTTCAACATTAAAGACTTGTGCTTTACCTGAAGTACCAGCCAATGGTGCTTTCGGCGTAAGACTCGCTCCATCAAGCATTAGCGACTGCTTGATATCATCGATCGATTTACCCCACATGCTCGACGGCGATTCAGCAATATTTCGAAGCAGGAAAGGAAGCAGGAAAGGGGACAGATCTATTTATAAACCAAGAAAAGCAATGAGCCTGACCCTCTGCACCTCACAAAATAAATCTGTCCCCTTTTCATTGGAGTAGCAGTAAATGTTCATTGCTCCATTCCAAATGATCACTAATTGTTAAAAGACTTCCCCCATCTCTTTATCAATACCAATGACATCGACAGCACCAACTTGCTCAATTGACATATCCTTTTCCTGCATGTCCTGATACCTGAGAGACTTTTTAACTGGAGTAGATTGTAGAGAGTCCCTCAGCGCCATCCCATCATCCCCACCAGTCCCTCTTTGGCTCCAACCAAAAGGACTCAAAAAACGCTGACCAACTCAAACCTACTTTACCACTTATTAAACAATTGACTCTCTATTCAGCTCCATAAGATCAGGATTCGCACGCTCAAGCACATCCTCAAATTCACTCCAACCAATAGCCTTTACAAAATCCGCCTCTTCTTTGAGCAATGGAATCAACCATACCATCACAGTATGGGGTGAAGATTTTTTATACACCGAAAAAACTTCATCAAATACAACTGGAATTGAGGCATAAACTGAATTTACCGCTACACCCGGAATCAACGGAACACTTGGCCCTACAACATCTCCACGAAGCAATGCTTTATTGCAAGCCAAAATATAATCACAAAAAGAAAGCATAAAAGATGCAATCGCTTCAGCGGAAAACGTCTCATAGGTGGTAAAAACAAGTTCTTGCCTAATTGCACGCTGTTGGGGCATGGATAACAAAAAATCACTGAGACCAAGCGTGACATAGGTCACCACACCATCAAAGGGCTGATTTCTAACACGAACAACCTGCACTGGGTTGGAACCTTCTCTAAAACTCCAACCCTGCTCTAGTAGCCCAAGCGTATTCTCTATGTGTGAGATTAAAGTCATTACTCAGCAGGCCCCGCCCCACGCGAACGGTTACAGCCCGGACATTCGAGCCTCGTACCCTGATTGTATTCATCCAAAACTTCTGAGCGCGTCTTCCCGGGAAGGTCACGCTGATGCCAAGGGGGCTGATGGTCTACATCCCAGTCTCTGCGACCCTGGTCAGTGTAGAAGGGAGTGACCCGCCTCACTCATACCCTTCCATCTTCGTAGGCCTCAAACTCCCAAAAGCCTAATCTTGATACTTTTCTTGAAACCTCGTTCCAGTTCGCGCCTGAACAACTCAGCAAAAACTTCTCAATAGCGAGAACGTTTTTTTGATAATTGTACTCACGGACGACAAGGTGATGCACTCCTATAAGAACCTCATCCACTCCAAGATTTTTTTCAATCCACTTCGGAGTGCAAACCTCAATATCAAATGATTCCTCACCATCCTCACCTGCTGGGCCAATCATCGCTTGAAGGAGGAACCCAAAACAATCCGAGCATTCAGAATGGTAACTTTCGAGATTGTAAATATCGGGGCTATGGACCCGCTTTAATTCTGCGTTCATAGTTTAGTCCGTGATATCCAAGTTAGCGTTTGACTGCCACTTTTTTGTCTCTTGACCTGGAAACCGCTGCTCAAAATTAGCCTGAGTTCCCTGTTGATATGGTTTGCGGCATGTCAGGGGTATGTCAGGGGTATGTCAGGGACAGACCACGTTTTTAGCTAAAATCATGATCGATTTGAAGAAGCCTCCGTCGGTCTCATAGAAAACATAGCCTGCCCCCGCCCCCCTCTTCAGTCTACTTTAGCTCAACAAAATTCAAGTCAGTGTCGCGACATTTGGACGCTTTCAAAAAGCCTACAAATTTATCCAAAAGAATTTGCACATTGATATCGAATTTGGACGGCACCAGATCGAGCACATCCTCCAACTCACAACAATCCATTATCAAATCACCAACCTCGGAAGGAACACCTTTCTCTTTCAAAATTCTCGAACTTCTTGGCGAAAAAAGAAGCCGCTCAGCCTCTTCTAATGTCATTGCACCGCGCTGAACAGACACTAACAAGCCTATCGATAAAGCAGACAAAAACCTAGCAGACTCTTCGCCTTCAAAAACCTCTAACACCAAAGACATATCTTTCATCTAGTTATTGCTCCAGCCCGACTTGGTTTTTACGTTGAAAACCTTACCACTTTCACTTTGAAAATAATGTACAGACACTCTAGATCCATTTGCGTCGTAGCCATCCTTGTAAATCTTTGTCCATTTTCCAGGTTCAACTTGCCGCAGGTCAGCTAGCGCGTCGGTGTTCTTCACGGCGTTCTTTGTCGTTCCACCGTTTTTTTCCCTAAAACCTTCCGGATACAGAGGAGCCTTCTTTATCGATTCATAGACATTTTTTATTCCAGAACCATTACCACTTCCTGAGACAACCCCAACCTTAACCCCGGTTGTACCACCCTTACCCTCAGCCGTCGACGAGAACAGCCCCCGATCCGGACTCAATCCATCCGCCGCAAGCTCCGTCAGAAAGGCAGCCCCATCGCCTTTATCGGTACGCGTCTTCTCGATGATGCCGGTATTGATGGCCCGCTCGTTACTTCGAGTAATTTCCCAAAGCGCTGCCGAACGATCAAGCCCGGCGCTCCTGCCGTCATGCAGCATCTTCTCATTAGCCGGAATCTCATCCACCAACTGCTTCGTCACTTGCAAACAGCTCGCCGGGTTATTCCGGCAGTACTGTCCGAACTCTTTGTTCCGAGCCGTATCGAGGTTGTTGTAATGGTCCCTGACAGCTTGGCAATCCGCTGGGGAGACGCACGTATTGAGCTTCTGTTCTCTTTCGACCAGTTCGGCATGGAACAGATAGTTGAATTCCGTCGCTTTCTTGGCGATCGTCGAACCTGTATTCAGATCGCCATCGACCGCAGCCGCTGCCAGAAGCCCCGTCAGTTGCGACAGCATCAGTTGCAGATCTTTGTTTTCACCCTCCACCTTGGCCATGCCGGGAATCAGCGCTTCATTCAAACCGGCGGCAACCGCACCGGTCTTGAAGTCGCTGCCTGTCAGCTCAGCCAGCAGGCCACCCATGATCGCGTGGGCAACAATTTTCTGTGGGCCGCCATCGGGGAACTTGATGGTATCGCCCACCCAGTTGAAGCCGGTCGCCATCGCCACATTGCCGGCCTCTCCCAGCAGGGCAGCATTGAAGTTGCTGCCAAAGCTGCCACCACCGATCGCGGTGGAGATACTGCTGGAGATCACTGCTTGCCCGGTTGTGCGGATTGCAGTGTCAGTCGCGGTGTTCCAACGGAAGATATCCTTGGAGGAGTTACTCGCGCTCGATGCCGAACCTGCCGACCCCGCCGAACCCGTCGACGGCTCGACGCCTTGAGTGGTCGTGCTGGAGCTGTCGGTACTACTAAACCATTCTTGGTCCGCGTATGCGGATGCATAGGCAGTAAAACCGGCAATCGCCGCACTCTTCAAGCTATCGGCGCTGACTGTTTCCTTCAGCGCGAGTCCCAGGTTGCCTTTGTTCTCAATGGTGCTGGTGACCGCCGTGGTGCTCAGGCTGGTGGCGACCGCAAGATTGGTGCCCGACAGTCCGAAACCTGCCGGCCCCATGATGAACGACATCAAAATCGCGATGGCAATCTTGGCCCCGGCTCCCAGACCGGAGTTGTCATACTTGAAGCTGTCGTGGATTTCCTTCACCTGGCGCCAGTCAATGTCGCCCCGGGCCTGGGCCTCTTTCATCCAGGCCAGGTCCGGTTCAGCCTTCACCATTGCATCGATGGTTTGGCTGACGCTCTGCTGATCCACTTGTTTGACATCGATGCGCAGCCCATCGACGGCCTTGATCACCAACTTTCCTTGGGCAACCAGAGCGCTCTGGCGCAAGGTTTCGTCAGTCCGCCCCTCGCCTTTCATCTTGTACCAGGCCAAGTCGCTTTTGCTCTTGGTATGGCTCTCGTCGTGGAAGTCCTTGACCCCTTCGAAGGTGATGCGCCCGCCGCTGTCGATGATCAGATCGTTGCCGCTTTGCAGCTTCGCCACTTGGTAGGTCTGATCGCCACCGCTGACCAACATCAGGTCGCCCCCGGTGTTGATCTCGCTTCCGATATGGGTGAGTTGCGTCACCTCATCGCGCCGTGCGGCTTTACTGCCCCAGCTCCCCTTCTTCTTCATGTCATACAGCGAGTAATCACGATTCTGCTCAGCCAACAGACTCAGCTGCTTACCCGCCACCAGATACGCCTCGTTACCCGCCGCAATCTTGCTCGCGACCATCAACAGATCATTGCGCGCAGCAACCCTTACATCCCCCCCGGCATCGAGGGTGGTGGCCTGCTGCGAGACATGGTCTTCTTCCTTGTTGATCTTCTTGCCGCTGCGCTTGTAGCGGTATTCGCTGGAATTCTCGTTCGCCGCCGAGATCATGGCGACATCCTTACCGCTCAGGTTGATATCGCCTTTGGCTTGGAGATGGCTGGCGACTACGGTGAGGTTGTTGCCGGCGGTGACGTTCAGGTTGCCGCCCGCCTTGACTTCACTGGCGTGCTGGACGGTCTGGCTCTGCTCCCAGAAGTGGCGTTTGTCCTGGCGCATCGAGCCGCTTTCTTCGCGAGCTGCGGAGATGACAACGTCTTTGCCCGCACTCAGGTCCGCGTTGTTGCCCGCGGTGATCGCGCCGCCCACGTTGAGCAGATCGCCCGCTGCACGCATGGTGAGGTTGTTGCCGGCCTCGATGCGCGCGGCGTTGTCGACAACGGAGGTTTTCGAACTGAAGCCCTTGCCGCTGTTCTCGAGGGTGGTGATGGTCCGGTCGTTGCGGATGTCGCCGGTCAAGGTCGAGAGCTCGACGTCCTTGCCTTTGAGGATGCCGCCTTGCATGTTGACCAGGTCTTTGCCCGCGACCAACTTGAGCCGCTCGCCAGCCTCGGCCAGGCGCGTGTTGATCAGGTTGTTCCCGGCCGCCGCCGAGAGGTTCTCGCTGGCACGCAGCGTCCCGGCGTTCTTCAGGTCGGTACCCGCGATCAGGGTGAGGTTCTTGCCCTGGATCAACGCGCCATCGGCCATCAGCCGGTTGTTGGCCTGTGCCAGGTAAAGCACCGGCACCAGGACATGTTGACCATTGACGACCTGGCCTTCCATCCAGACGATGTCGTGGGTCAGCGCGGCGACTTGTTGCGAAGTCAGGGTCACGCCAACGGCCAGGTTCAGTTGTTCCTTGCTGGCGATGGCATTATTCATCAGGTACTTGAACATGCCCTCGTCGGAGGTCTGACCATCGAGAAAGCGTTGGCCGGTGCGGGCGATCACGGCTTGCTGGATCAGGCGTTGTTCGTACAAACCATCGCCCAGGCGCTTCCAGCTGGTATCGGGGTCATAACCCAGGTTGCCCAGCAGGTAGTCCGAGCTCATGAACTTCCTGAGGTCGGTCAGCGCGGGGTTGGTTTCAATCAGGTATTTGGGGCCGGTGATGACCCGGCTGGCGTCCGAACCCTGGACAGTGGCCCGGCTCTGGTCGTGGCTGTCTTGCGCGGCGGCAGCGCTGTCGACGACACGGAACAAACCATTCTCGCCAGTCGGCAAGGTGAACCCGGGCATGGTGGTCGGGTTGACCTGTTGTTGGGCCAGATCCGGCGGCAACTGCGGGTTGAGCACCACGACCGCTGGCTGTGCGGCGTTGGCCACATCGGTGGCAGCTGACTTCGCTGCACCCGCCAGCGGTGCCTGGAACTGCACGATGCTGCTGTTCTCCAGCCGCTGCGTAGCCTGGATGCTGATGTTGCCGCCCGATTGAACCACCGCCGGTGCCAGCGACTCCCCCGGTGTCACAGTGGTGATGTCACTCACCTGATGGAAGTTGTTGAGCGCATCGACGGGCACTTGTTTCGGATTGGCCTGGGCGTTGTAGGGGACGATGATCCTGGCGCGGAAACGCTCGTCGGTGCCATCGGTGACCCGGCCGGTGTTCCAGGTCCGCGTTCTGACGCTAGTGCCGGAAGCAGCGCCAACGTTGGCGAAGTTGTCTGCGGTAATCAGCAGGTCGGCGGCCGAGGCCATCACGCTGTATTGGTTGGTCACCGCAGAGCCATCAACGGTCAGTTTCGCCCCACTCATCAGGGTGGCACTGGCCGAGTCTTCAAGCACGGCGCTTTGGTAGGTCTCCTGGGCTATATAGTCGACGTTGTGGTAGTCACCACCGCAGTCATAGCATTTGACACTGATGGAGCCCGATACCATCTCATCGGTGGTGGAGAAAATGTCCTTGCGATTGATCAGGGTGTCGCTGCGCAGCGACATGTCCTTTGCCGACTCAAGGGTGCCGGAGATGTTCTCCAGCAACACGCTGCGAGCGACGCCATCTCGAGCCGCGACAGTCAGTGCCCCCAGGCTGTAGACGTCCGCACGATAGTTGGTGAAGCGATTGAAACGCAGGGCCATGTCCGCGCCGCTGAAGATCAGGCCGCGATCGTTGCGGGCCTCGTTGGCAACCAGTTCGACAGTGTCGGCGCCACCCAGCGTGCCCGTATTGACCAGGCTCGTGGCGGCCAGGGAGAACTTGCCGCCGCCGGTGATCCGTCCGGCATTGCTCAGTGCGCCGAGACTGGTGACGGTGGTGGTGCCACCGCCAGCCAGGCGCGAGCCGCTGGAAAGGTCGAGGCTGGCGACGCTCAGATCGAATTGATCGACACTGTTGAGGCGGCTGTTTTCGGTACCGACATAAGCGCCGGTCAGCTTCAGATCCAAATCAACGTCGCTGCTGATGGTGCCCGCGTTGTTCCAGGTGCCGCCCGTGGCCAGCAGGCTTTGCACCGCGATCAACTTGCCGCTGCTGGTCTGATTGAGCTGGCCCACCTTCAGGTTCAGGACATTGGCTTGGATATCCGAGCTGTTGTCCCAACGCGCCGCGTCGACGGTCAAGGTGCCTGAGGTCATCAGGCTGCCGCCGATGTTGCTGAACCTGGCGAGGTCCACGCCTAACGTGCCGGTGCCCACATGACGAACATTGCCGTCAGCATTCTTGAAGCCTGCCATCTGCAAGGACAGGTCCTGGGTAGCCGCTTCAATGACGCCGCCCTGGTTGTCCAGCAATTGGTCAACCGTTAGCGTCGCGGTCCCCAGCTTGCCCACCGAGCGCAACTTGCCGCCCTGGTTATCAACTGACGCAGCACGGATCAGCAGGCCATTGGAGCCTTCCACCAGACCGCGCTGGTTGTTCAGAGCTCCGGTCAAACCGAAATCAATGGCGTTTGCCGCTGCGCGTCCGTCGCTGTTGTCCAGATTCCGAGCGCGTACAGTCAAGGCCTGTTTGGCGAGCACTGCACCGTTGCGGTTCTCAAGCGTGGCGGTGGTGATATCAACGTCATCGGACAAAGCCGAAACCTGCCCGCCATTGTTGAGCAGCGCTTGTTTCGCATCGAGATCGACGGACTGTGCCTGGATCAACCCAGCTGCGTCGGCCGAGGTGAGCGACTCGCCGTTATCCAACACTGTGTCCAGCGTGGCTTTCAGCCAACCACCGACACTGGCAAGGACACCGCCACGGTTATCGAGACTGCTCGCCTCGATATCCACGTTCCCGGCCTGGGTAATGGCGCTGCCATCCTGGTTGAGGAAATCCCCAGTGATATCGACCTTCAGGTCACCCTGGCTGAGCAGGCTGCCTTTGGTGTTATCGAGACCACCGCCGCTGATCGTCAGCCCCTGCTCAGTGCTGATGATCGCCTCACCGTTATTGAGCAGTTGCTGGTAAGCGGTCAGGCTCATCGCCTTGACCGAGGCGATATAACCATTGTCACTGTTGTTGATGTGGTCTGCGGTCAGGGTCAGTTTCCCTTGGCTGACCAACTTGCCGTCCTTCTGGTTGAAGCTTTTCAGCGTGGCAACGAGATCACCCTGGCTGGTGATTTGTCCTGCGCTATTTTCAACGCTACCGCCCCCAAGGGTCAGTGCGGCATCGGAGGCAATCTTGCCGCCGCGGTTATCCAGGGTTTTCGCTTGGAGCTTCAGGAGGTCGTTGCTGCTGATGACGCCTGCGCTGTTCTTCAGCGCCCCGGCGACCAGGGTCTGCGCGCCGTCGCTGGCGATGATCCCTTTATCACGGTTATCCAACGCGCCAGTGGCCTGTGCCTGAATGCCGCCTTGGCTGACCAGCGTGCCGGCGCGGTTGTCGATGTCCTTACTGTTCAGCGTCAGGCTCTTGCCAGCGGAAAAAGTGCCGCCGCGATTGTCGAGGGTCTGCGTGGTCGTGGCTTTCAGGTCGCGACTGGCGATGACGCTCTGCCCGCGGTTGTCGATATTCGCCGCGGTCAGCACGACATCGCCAATCTGGTTGCGGGTGTTATCGACGTTGACGCCCGCTTCGATGATGCCGAGGTTGTTGAGCTGGCCGTCGGTGGTCAGCGTGACCTTCTCGCGCGCCGCGATGGCGCGCTGGTTGTTGAGAGCGCCCTTGGTCGTCGCCTGAACATGGCTGCCGGCATAGATCGTCCCTTGGGCGTCCAGGCTTTGAGCCTTGATATCGACGGCGCCTGCTGCCGTGGTCTGCGCCAGGCTCAGATGACCGTTGGCGTCGAGTTGGATGTCGCTACCACTGGCAACCATCTTGCCATCCAGCTTCACGCCAACCCCGGCCTCGGTGCCCACCAGTTTGATCGCACCGGCGTACATGCCGCCCAGGGCCGAGGAGTCGATGGCCAGCTCCGGTTTGACGCTGCCGTCATCCGCCCGGGCGGTGGCGTTCAGGGTATTGGCATTGACGTCATTGCGCCCGGCCACGATGGTCAGGTTCTTGGCCTGGATCTCGGCGTTGATCTTGGCGCTGCGGGTGATGATTTCGAAGCGGTCGACGTTGTTGGCGTTCAGGCCCGCGCCTTCAATGGCAACGCTGCCTTTGTCCACCTGATAGCGGCCCACCTGGCCGTTTTCGATGATCGGCTTGCCGGTGGTCAGGGTCGCCTTGGGCGTGTTGATGAAACCGCAGCCATTGCAGCTGATGCCATAGGGGTTGGCGACGATGACATGGGCCGACTGCCCCGCCACTTCGGTGTAGCCGCGCAGCTGGCTGGGGTTGCCGCCGTTGACTTCGTTGAGGATGACTTTCGCGGCCGTGCCCTTGAGGTTCGGGTTGCCGAGGATGATCCCGCCCAGTTGCGTGGCCTGGGCGGGGTTGGTGGCGTTGTTGAGGATCACGCCGTTGCTGCCGACGTTGTAGTCCTTGAACTGGTTGTGAGACAAGCCGCTGCCATTGGGCTTGGCGATGTTGACCACCGGCACGCCATTGCCGGCCTGGCCGAGGCTGGTGCCCGGCGCACTGACCACGATGCCGCCCGCCTGGGCCCACATCGGCTGCCAGAACATGACGTTGGCCAGTAGGAACGCCAGGCCGCGCTTGGGCATGCCCCAGAAGGCGTCGCGTTTTTTCAGGGCAGCAGAAGGCTGGCGGGCCAGGAAGGCGTATTGGCGGTCATCCATGATCAGGTCTCGTTGCAGCAAAAATTAGATGGATACATCCAAGCGGAAGTAGATCGGCGCTTCACGCTCGGTCAGGGCATCCGGGCGTTCCAGGGAGTGTGCGAAGGTGACGCTGGCGCTCAGGTGCTCACCGCGGGCGAACAGCTCCAGCGAGTTGCTCGACATGCGCCCGTGCTCGCTACCGTTGTAGCGATCGCCGCGAATCACGCCTTGGTCATAACCGAGGCTGGTGCCGTATTCGGCGAATACCGGGCGCAGCCATTCCAGGGTCACCGGGCGGCTCCAGCGCAGGTCGTTGCGCCAGTAGCCGCCGCTGTCGCCGGACAATGTCTGGTCCTTGTAGCCACGAATCGACGACAGGCCGCCCAGGCTCATGCGCTGTGGGCTGAACAGCACGTCTTCGCTGCGCTGGCCAGTCATCAGGCTGCTGAAACTGAAGGATTCGCCGCCGAGCATGAAGGGCTGCAAATAGCTGAGGGTCGCGGTGTATTTGCGGTAGCGCGCATCCGGCACTCCAGGGCCCGGCTCGTGATCGCCCTGGGCATCGAGGGCGCCGATACCTTGTTGCAGGCCCAGGTCGAGGTTGACGAAGGCATTGCCCACTCGCCGGCCATGGTTGATGCCGAACTGCGCCTCGCTGATGCGATTGCTGCTCTCGGCGAGCTTGCTGTCTTCGATGAAGTTGTTGGTGCGCAGGTACGCAAGGCCAGTGTTGAGGGAGGTCTTGCTCAGCGCGTCGCGATGGATCACCCGTTCCAGGCGCACCTGATGGTTCTGGCTGTCGCCGCTCTGTTTGAAATTGAAACCGTTGGCCTGGCCCAGTGCCCGATACTCGCTCTGGCTGTAGGTGTAGCTCAGGTTCCACCAGCCAAACGGCAGGTTGTAATAAAGCATGCCATTGCGCGAGGTTTTCTGGTGATCGCTGACGGCATCGTGACCGCCGCGCAAGGCCAGTTGGTCAGCCAGGCCCAGGGGGCTGTCCCAGTCCAGGGAGGCGCCCCATTGCTGCTCGCCGGTGCTTTTCTGCCCATCGTTATGCCGTGACAGGCCGGCGCGCCAAGGTTTTTGCGGGGTGTTATCGACCCGCACTTCGCTGCCGCCGATGTTCTGCCCCGGGGTCAGTTCCATTTGTGCTCGGTTGGACGGCAAACGGTTCAGTTGATCGACCATCTGCTCGATCTCCCGCAAGTTGACCAAGTCGCCGGTCTTGCCGGGAAACGCCATCGCCAACTCGCGATCCGACAGTTTGCTGTTCTCGGCACCTTTGAGGCCTTCCAGGCGACCCTCGACCACCAGCACTTGCAGGTGACCGCTGGACAGGTCCTGTTGCGGCAAGTAGGCGCGACTGGTGACCAGGCCTTTGTCGAGATAATGGTCGGTAATGACTTTGAGCAGCTCGTTCAGCTGCGGCACGCCCAGGCATTGGCCGATGTAGGGCTTGAGCAGGCGTTCGCGCTCCGCATCGGACAACGCATCGGCGCCCTTGAGTTCGATGGTCTTGATCGGGAAGCAACGGGTATCGGCAGGTGCGGTGGGCTGGGCCGGCTTCGCCTCCTTGCCGGGCAGGTCCTTGAGTTCTTCAAGACGTCGACGCTGTTCTTCGAGCAGACGGTCCTGGCGCTCACGGATCAGGTCCGTGTCGCCGGGGGTTGGCGCGGCGACAGCAATGTTCATCGCCAGAAAACACAGCGACGCAACAACTAGCCTCGTCCCTAAGGCAAATACGGACATGTTCGTTCCCTCGATACAGAAATGACAGCAGGCGTGCATAGCACTGCGCGCACACCAGACCCTGCATATCGCCATCGGTTCAAGGGGGAGGAAATTTTCTACGCAAAAAAGAGACGCGTCTCACAGACAGCGTCGACAATCACAGCGAAAAAACACATCTGTAAGGCCCGAGCCGGCCAGTAACGCAGTTCACTAAGGCAGTCGGAAATCCGTGGCGAGGGCGCTTGCTCCCGCTGGGCTCCGATAAAAGACTATCCCTATCGACCGCTAATACTGCGCCTATTAGCTATCTGGCAAAGGGGAACTAGCCTGAATTCAGGCTGGTGCAATCCGGCCCATGAAACCTGACAAAAAGATACGAAGCGTTCAGAACCGTACTGGGCTTGCCGTGGGCCACCGTACTGGCAACCCGACCGCCGTCGCGCGTTGCCGTGTGGCCACACACGATCAGTTGAGCGAACTGTGAGCCCTGCGCCCTGTGTCATTTATTTCGCCTGTCGCTATTCAAAGCCCCGCCGGGCTGGATAGCTGGATGAATACGACCAAAGGTAGCTTCTCATGGCAAATGAATCGAAATGCCCGTTCAATCACGCCGCTGGCGGTGGCACGACGAACCGCGACTGGTGGCCGAACCAACTGAATCTGAAGATCCTGCACCAGCACGCCTCGCTGTCCGACCCCATGGGCGAGGATTTCAACTATGCCCAAGCGTTCAAGCGCCTGGACTTCCAGGCCTTGAAGCAAGACCTGAATGCACTGATGACCGACTCGCAAGACTGGTGGCCGGCGGACTTTGGTCATTACGGGCCGCTGTTTGTCCGCATGGCCTGGCACAGTGCAGGCACCTATCGCACCGGCGACGGGCGCGGTGGCGCGGGTTCCGGCCAGCAGCGGTTTGCGCCGCTCAACAGCTGGCCCGACAACGTCAGCCTCGACAAGGCACGTCGGCTGCTGTGGCCGATCAAGCAGAAGTATGGTCGCAATATCTCCTGGGCCGACCTGATCGTCCTCACCGGCAACGTCGCGCTGGAATCCATGGGCTTCAAGACCTTCGGTTTTTCCGGTGGCCGCGCCGATGTCTGGGAGCCGGATGAGGACGTCTACTGGGGTTCGGAAAACAAATGGCTGGGGGGCGATGTTCGCTACGGCAAGCCCGACAAAGCCGCCATGCAAGACCCCGGCGAAGGCCAATTGGTGGCCGAACCTGGCAATGAAGAAAGTCGCACTGACGATGGACGCAACCTGGAGAACCCGCTGGCCGCCGTGCAGATGGGGCTGATCTACGTCAACCCGGAAGGTCCCGAGGGCCAGCCGGACCCGGTCGCCGCCGGGCTGGACATCCGCGAAACCTTCGCCCGCATGGCGATGAACGATGAAGAAACCGTGGCATTGATTGCTGGCGGCCACGCCTTCGGCAAGACCCACGGCGCAGGCCCTGCGGACAATGTCGGCGCCGAGCCCGAAGCCGCTGGCCTGGAGCAGCAAGGCCTGGGCTGGAAGAGCACCTTCGGCACCGGCAAGGGGCCCGACACCATCACCAGTGGCCTGGAGGTCACCTGGACCACCACACCCACCCGCTGGAGCAACAACTACCTGGAGAATCTGTTCGGCTTCGAATGGGAACTGACCAAGAGCCCGGCAGGCGCGCATCAATGGACGCCGAAAAACGGCGCAGGCGCGGGCATCATCCCCGATGCCCATGACCCGGCCAAACGGCGTAACCCCACGATGCTGACCACCGACCTGGCGCTGCGCTTCGACCCGATCTACGAAAAGATCTCGCGGCGCTTCCTGGAGAACCCGGAGCAGTTGTCCGACGCTTTCGCGCGCGCCTGGTTCAAGCTGATCCATCGCGACATGGGCCCGCTCTCGCGCTACCTCGGCCCGGAACTGCCCAGCGAAGAACTGCTGTGGCAAGACCCTATCCCGGCGGTCGACCATCCGCAGGTGAACGACAGCGACATCGCCGCCCTCAAAGGCCAGCTACTGGCCTCGGGCCTCACGGTTTCACAGCTCGTGTCTACCGCATGGGCCGCGGCTTCCACCTTCCGTGGTTCCGACAAACGCGGCGGCGCCAACGGTGGCCGCCTGCGCCTGGCCCCGCAGAAAGATTGGCCGGCCAACCAGCCCGAGCAACTGACTCAAGTGCTGGCGACCTTGGAAAAGCTCCGGGATGAGTTCAACGCCGCCCAAGCCGACGGCAAGAAAATTTCCCTGGCGGATCTGATCGTGCTGGCCGGCAGCGCCGGTATTGAACAAGCCGCGAAAAATGCCGGGCTCAGCGTGACGGTACCGTTCGCGCCGGGACGCATGGACGCGAGCCAGGCGCAGACGGACGTCGAGTCGTTCGGTTTTCTTGAACCCATCGCCGACGGCTTTCGCAACTACCTCAAGGGCCGGTACCGCGTGTCTGCCGAGGCGTTGCTGATCGACAAGGCCCAACTGCTGACCCTCAGCGCCCCGCAAATGACAGCATTGATCGGCGGTCTGCGGGTGCTGGACACCAACGTCGGCCACACCGCGCACGGTGTCTTTACCCAACGGCCCGGGACGTTGACCAACGATTTTTTCGTCAACCTGCTCGACATGGGCGTGGAGTGGAAACCGCTTTCCGACACCCAGGAAACCTTCGAGGCCCGCGACCGCAAGACCGGCCAGGTCAAATGGACCGGCACCCGTGTCGACCTGGTCTTCGGCTCCAACGCCCAGCTACGGGCCGTGGCCGAAGTCTATGCCAGCCCGGATGCGCAGCAGCAGTTCGTCAAGGACTTCATCGCGGCGTGGGTCAAGGTGATGAACCTGGATCGATTTGATCTCAGGTGAATAGCGTCCTCGGGCACGAGGTCTGGCAGGAGGCGAGCTCATGAACTTTTCTTCACCCCACGCCCCCGCGTGATTGGGTACAGTCGCCTCGCTCATTCAAGAAACTAAGGTTTTAGCCCGCTCTCCCAGCGGGCTTTTTTTTGCCTGGCATTCAGGCCGACGAACGTGCGTTGCCCGACGCAGGCAAGACCGCCGCCGTCGCTCGCTGTGGTTGCAGCACAGGCTGCTCCAAGGCCACGCGCCCATAAAACAGCAGCGCCATCAGCCAACAACTCAACCAGACGAATATCCCCGCCCAGAACGTGTGGGACATGTAATGCCAGCCCTGCAGGACCCGCGTCGTGCCGTAGACAAACCCCAGGGCCAGTGCCCCGTGCATCAAGGCTTTCGAATGACGCCAGCGGTAGCGGCGGGCGACAAAATACAGCGCCAGCATCGTGAAGCCGCCGGACGCATGACCGCCGGGCCAGCAGCGACCGTCACCGGCGACTTTCAGCAGGTCGAAATTCTGGAACCATTCCCTGTGCTCGATCTTGCCGGCGTATTGGGTGGTTTCCACTGGGCAGTACACGCTGGTGTGGCCCTTGAGGTAATGGATCACCCCGGTGCTGAGGGAAAAGGCGAACACCACATAGAGAAAATCGCGTCGATGTTTGTGGGCAAAACGCAACGGCGCGGCCAACCGGGCTTTCTCCAACAGACGAAGTAAGCCCGGGCGCTTATGCGGCTTGAAAATCGGCCAGGCAAACGATAACAGCGCCCCGATAATCGCCGCCTCGCCGGTCCAGTTAGGGATGATCCTGGCCCACTTATGGGTGATTTTCTCGAACAGCCGCACGTGCTCCAACGGGAAGACCTGGTGCAGCGGGTCGTAGAATAAGTCGCTGAAGGCGATGTCGATGCGAGTCATGTCGAACAGCAAGAACACCACCATGGCGCAGACCAGGGGAATTCCAAGATTGAGTCCGTAGAAACGGGCGCGAGCAGACGTCAGCATGGGCGGTCCTAATCGTGGGAAAAATTACTGAAACGCCACCGAGCGCCAGTCAGAGGCTTCGATAAAACCGAGCAACTGCGGCGCTTGTGGCTGGGTGGTGGAGACGAACAGCGAAGCGCCGTAGCCAAACGTCGAGGTGGGCCGCTGGAGCGTGGTTTCCAATGCCTGCATGCATTCGCTGTGGGTGACCAGGATCAGGTTGCGCCCGGCCACCTTGTGGGCCAGGGCGTTACGCAGCAGATCATGCCGGCAATTGATCAGCCAATCATCGCCAGCACTCACCTTGTTGAACATGTAGCTCGCCGTCTGGGCCGCACGCACCAGAGGACTGTTGTAGAGGTCGGCGTTGTCCAGGCCCAGTCGCTCGAACCGCGCCCCCAGGCCCACCGCAACGGCACGGGCCCGGTCAGTGATGCCTTCACGATCGTTCAGGCACGCGGCCTTGGAGTGATCGCAGCGCTCGACATGGCGCACCAGCACGATCATCTCGCCCTTGGCCCAGCCATCGGCCAAGGCCCGGGCGCCGGCAATGTTGCCGTGGGCCAGGTCCGGTATCGCCGCCGGGCTGAACAGCCAGAAAGTCAACGGGATGACCAGCAGCGCCGAAGCCAGCACGACCACAGCGTTTCGGTAACGGGCAAAGCGGCGCGTATTGATCGAGCGCCTCAGGCCGAAAAGGCTCAGTCTCAGTTCCACATCAAGCCGCCCCAACGGCATCCACCCAGTCATTCGTTGGCGCGACAGTAGAGAGGCCGACGTAGGCAGGCAGTGAAACAGATGTGAAAAAAAGCTTCAGATCCAGGCCCCATCGCCGATACAGCCCTGTTACATGCTCTTGCTGGCTCTTAACAACAACAATCTTCCAGCGTACCGACGATCAAGCAACGCAACGTTCCTGGAGGAATTTGATGAACAGCTGGTTTGGCAACATTAGCGTCAACATGAAATTGGGCCTGGGCTTCGGCCTGGTACTGGTACTGACCTGCCTGCTGGCCCTGACCAGTTGGACCAGCCTGGGCGGTCTGATCGACCGTAGCAACTGGATGAGCGACATCACCCAGCTCAACGCCGGCCTGACCAAGCTTCGGGTCACGCGCCTGCAATACATGCTGACCAACGGCGACGAGACCGCCGCCCAAAACGTGCAGACCACCCTCGATGGTTTCGTGGCGCAACAGAATGCCCTGCTCAGCAGTTTCAAGAGCCCGGAAAACGTCAAGCTGCTCAAGGAGCAGAGCGCAGTCATCAGCGCCTACCAGGTGTCCCTGAACAAAATGCGCAGCGCCTACCGTACCGGCAACACCGCCCGCGATGTCATGGGCACGAACGCCGAGATCGCCTACAAGCTGATCGAAACCCTGGATTCGGACGTGCGCAACATGGCCCTCGGCGACGAGCGTTTCGCCCAGTTCCAGGCCATCACCCAGGCCAAGCAAGACTTCATGCTGGCCCGCTATGAAGTGCGCGGCTACACCGCCAACAGCAACGCCGATACCGAACGCAAGGCCGTCACCCAGCTGGACGCTGCCATCGCTTCGCTCAAGCCGCTGAACGAGCATTTCTCCAGCACCCGCCAGGATGAACTGCGCCAACTGGAAAAAGCCCTCACCCAATACCGCAGCGCCGTGCAGGCCTTCAAGCTGGCCACCGCCGACGCGGTACAGGCCCGCAAGGAAATGACCGAACAGGGCGCGTCAATCGTGACGTTGAGCGAGCAGCTGTACCAGATCCAACTCGACCGCCGCGACGCCGAAAGCGCCCAGGCCCGCACCCTGCAACTGGTCAGCACCCTGTTGGCGTTGCTGGTCGGCGTCATTGCAGCCGTGATCATCACTCGCCAGATCACCGGCCCGCTGCGCGATACCTTGGCCGTGGTCGAACGCATTGCCGGCGGCGACCTGTCGCAGAACGTCATCGTCACCCGCCGTGATGAACTGGGCGTGCTGCAACAAGGCATCGCGCGCATGGGCGTGACCCTGCGCGACCTGATCAGCGGCATCCGCGATGGCGTGACCCAGATCGCCAGCGCCGCCGAAGAACTGTCCGCCGTGACCGAGCAGACCAGCGCCGGGGTCAACAGCCAGAAAGTCGAGACCGATCAGGTCGCCACCGCCATGCACGAAATGACCGCCACGGTTCAGGAAGTCGCGCGCAACGCCGAAGAGGCCTCCCAGGCCGCGGCCGCCGCCGACGGCGAAGCCCGTGCCGGCGATCAGGTGGTCAGCGAAGCCATCGCCCAGATCGAGCGCCTGGCCAGCGAAGTGGTGCGTTCCACCGACGCCATGACCGTGTTGCAACAGGAAAGCGACAAGATCGGCAGCGTCATGGACGTGATCAAGGCCGTGGCCGAGCAGACCAACCTGCTGGCCCTCAACGCGGCCATCGAAGCAGCCCGCGCCGGTGAAGCCGGGCGTGGTTTCGCCGTGGTGGCCGACGAAGTCCGTGGCCTGGCCCAGCGCACGCAGAAATCCACCGAGGAAATCGAAGGCCTGGTGGCCGGCCTGCAGAACGGCACCCAACAAGTGGCCGCCGTGATGAACAACAGCCGCAGCCTCACCGACAGCAGCGTGGCCCTGACCCGCAAGGCCGGCGCGTCACTGGAAAACATCACCCGCACGGTGTCGAACATCCAGTCGATGAACCAGCAGATCGCCGCGGCCGCCGAGCAGCAAAGCGCCGTCGCCGAGGAGATCAGCCGCAGCATCATCAACGTGCGCGACGTGTCCGAACAGACCGCCGCCGCCAGCGAAGAAACCGCCGCGTCAAGTGTTGAGCTGGCGCGGTTGGGTAATCAGTTGCAGATGATGGTCAGCCACTTCCGCGTCTAACCCCCGCCCCATGGTGGGAGCGCCAAGCGGCTCAGACATTAATCGCATTGGTAAACACCAACCGATTCCCGAACGGGTCACTGATCGCCATGTCCTGGCTACCCCAGGGCATGGCCTGGATCTGGGGGTGGGCGTAGCGGTATTGCTTGGCCAGCAATTGCTGCTGGAACGCTTCCAATTCATCGGTCTCGATCCGCAACGCCGAGCCCGGTGTGCAATCGCCATGGTGTTCGGACAGGTGCAAGACGCAGTCGCCGCGGGAGACTTGCAGGTACAACGGGAAATCGTCGCCAAAACGATGTTGCCAGTCGACGGTAAAGCCCAGGAAGTCGACATAAAACGCCAACGCCTTGGCTTCATCGAAGATCCGCAGGATCGGGGTGGTTTTACCGAAGCTCATGGGTTGCTCCCTGGCTAAAAAGACCCAGTTTAGCTGGGTTGAACTTAGTGCTTCGGCCTTGGGGCGCGCTTCTTTAGTGTCGTAGTGCCATTATTGTGGCGTCAATTAACCCAATTCCAGCTGCTGACACGCCGTCAAATACGCTCCGATGAACCGAATCCGCTGCGCAGATCGCCTTCGCGCGCCAGGAACCGACCTTCCCTGCGTCCATTCGCCTGGCCCTCGCCATAACTCAGGACACCGTTGACCCACACCCCGTCGATGCCTTCGGCGGCCTGTTGCGGCACGTTGAAATCAGCAACGTCGCGAATGGTTTGGGGATTGAACAACACCAGGTCCGCCCAATGGCCTTCACGAATTTCACCCCGGTGCTTGAGGCCAAAGCGCGCCGCTGAAAGGCCGGTCATTTTGTGCACGGCGGTGTGTAACGGAAAAAGCCCGACGTCACGACTGAAATGCCCCAGTACCCGTGGGAAAGCGCCCCACAAGCGCGGATGGGGGAACGGGTCTTCGGGCAAACCGTCGGAGCCGACCATGGACAACGGATGGGCGAGGATCCGTCGTACGTCGCCTTCATCCATGCCGTAGTACACCGCGCCGGCCGGCTGCAGGCGCCGGGCCGCCTCCAGCAACGACACGTCCCAATCGTTGGCGATGTCGGCCAGGTCGCGACCGCCCATGTGCGGATGCGCTGTCGACCAGGTGATGGTGATGCGATGGGCATCGGTCACCTGCTTGAGATCCAGGGTCGAGGAGCTGGCCGCATAGGGATAGCAATCACAGCCGACCGGGTGGGTTTTCGCCGCGTTTTCCAGCGCTGCGAGCACCTGCGGACTGCGTCCCCAATTACCGGCGCCCGCGCATTTGAGGTGGGAAATGATCACCGGGCTTTGGGCGTGTCGGCCAATCTGGAAGGCCTCGTCCATGGCGTCGAGCACCGGTTCGAATTCGCTGCGCAAGTGGGTGGTGTAGACCGCGCCGAACGCGCTCAACTCTTCGCTCAGTTGCATGACTTCGTCGGTGGACGCCGAAAACGCGTTGGCGTAGGCCAGGCCGGTGGACAAACCCAGCGCTCCGGCCTCCAGACTTTCGCGCAACTGCCGACGCATGGCGGCGATTTCTCCCACCGAGGCGGTGCGCAACAAATCGTCCATGTGATTGCTGCGCAGCGCCGTGTGCCCGACCAACGCAGCCACGTTGACCGCCGGTGTGGCGGCCTCTACTGCCTTGCGATAATCGGTAAAGCGCGGGTAGGCGAACGCCTGGGCCGTGCCGAGCAGGTTCATCGGGTCCGGCGGATCGCCCCGCAGGCTCACGGGTGAAGCGCTGATGCCGCAATTGCCGACGATGACCGTGGTCACGCCCTGGCTGAGCTTGGGCAGCATCTGCGGTTGGCGAATGACCACCGTGTCGTCGTGGGTGTGCACATCGATGAAGCCTGGCGCGAGCACGCGGCCGGCGGCGTCGATGTCGTCCACCGCGCGGGCATCGCGCAAGTCGCCGATGCGTTCGATGCGACCGGCGCGAATAGCGACGTCGGCGCGGTAGCCGGGCGTGTCGCTGCCATCGATGACCAGCGCATTGCGGATAAGCGTGTCGTACAGCATGTCAGTCTCCCAGCGGCAAGTGATCGTCGCCGCCGCGGTAATCGTCCAGGGCGAGTTTGACCCGCCGCAGGCGCTCTTGATTGTCTTCGGGGTGGGCCAGCGCCAGCTCGGTGGCGAGCACGTCGATGGCCAGCAGCATGCCGTAGCGTGCCGCCGTGGGTTTGTAGATGAACGAGGTTTCGGCGCCTTGCAGGGGCAGTACGCAGTCGGCCAATTGGGCCAGTGGCGAGTCGGCGCGGGTGATGGCCAGGATCGCTGCGCCGTAGCTGCGGGCCAGTTCCACCGCGCTCAACAGCTCCGGCGTGATACCGGTCAGTGAACAGGCGATGAGCAGATGTTGGTCGCTCAACGAGGTGGCGGTGATGCGCATCATCACCGGGTCGCGACAGGCGGCAATCGGGTAGCCGAACCGCACCAGCCGTACCTGCAACTCCTCACCGCATAACGCCGACCAGCCACCGAGGCCGAACGCATGGATCATCCGCGCCTTGCCGATCATCCGCACCGCATCGGCGAACCGCGACTCTTCGAACGCCGACAAATGCTGGCGCAGGGTCGCTTCGATATCGCCGACAATCTGTCCATAAAACGCCGATTGCTCCGGCGCGCCTGCCGGGTCGAGGAAACGGCTGCCGACACCGCTGGCCTGGGCCAGTTGCAGGCGCAGGTCCCGCAGGTCGCGGCACCCAACGGTACGGGCGAAGCGCGACAGCGTGGCACTGCTGACTTCCGCCCGTTGGGCCAGTTCATCGAGGCTGGCAGAGGCGGCGAAGCCTACGTCGTCGAGCATCAGCCGGGCGATTCTGCCTTCGCCGGCGCTGAAGGAATCCTGGCGGGAGCGGATCTGGTAGAGGATGTCCATGGCGGCTCCTGTTGGGGCGCGTTGTGCTCAAAGCAAGCGTGAAAGCCCGAGGGTCAACGCGAACGCGATGACGGAGATCAGCGTTTCGAGCACGGTCCAGGTCTTGAAGGTTTGCGTGACGGTCATATTGAAGTATTCCTTGATCAGCCAGAAGCCGCCGTCGTTGACGTGGGAAAAGATAACCGACCCGGCGCCGGTCGCCAGCACCAACAGTTCAGGATGGGGATAACCCAGGCCAATCGCCACGGGGGCGACGATGCCCGAGGCTGTGGTCATCGCTACGGTGGCCGACCCGGTGGCGACGCGCATCAGTGCGGCGAACAGCCAGCCCATGACCAGCGGTGACAGCTGGAATTCCTGGGCCAGGCCGACGATCTGTTGCGTAACCCCGGCGTCCACCAGGATCCGGTTCAAGCCGCCGCCGGCCCCCACCAGCAACGTGATGCTGGCGGTCGGTGCCAGGCATTCGTTGGTGAACTTGAGGATCGACTCACGGTTGAAGCCCTGGGCCAGGCCAAGGGTCCAGAAGCTGAGGATGGTCGCCAGCAACAGGGCAATCACCGAGTTGCCAATGAACAGCAGGAATTGATTGAAACCGCTGCCCGGCGTGGAGATCAGGTTGGCCCAGCCGCCGATCAGCATCAGGATCACCGGCAGCAGAATGGTCCCCAGGGTCACGCCGAAACCCGGCAGGTTGGCGCGTGGCTCACGGTCGAGGAATTGTCGCTCCAGCGGGTTTTCAGCCGGGAGCTGGATGCGCGGTACGATGAATTTGGCGTACAGCGGGCCGGCGATGATCGCGGTGGGAATGCCGATCAGGATCGCGTAAAGCAAGGTCTGCCCCACCGAAGCCTGGAACGCCTGCACCGCCAGCATCGCCGCCGGATGCGGCGGCACCAGCGCATGCACCACCGACAGCCCGGCGACCATCGGCAGCCCCACCATCAGGATCGACACGCCCACACGCCGGGCGATGGTGAAGGCGATGGGCACCAGCAGCACGAAACCGACTTCGAAGAACAGCGGCAGCCCGACCAGGAAGGCAATGCACACCATCGCCCAGTGGGCGTTGCGCTCGCCGAAGCGTTCGATCAACGTCTGCGCCATGCGCTCGGCGCCGCCGGACTCGGCCATCATCTTGCCGAGCATCGTGCCCAAGGCCACCACCAGCGCAATGTGCCCCAGCGTCTTGCCGACACCCGCCTCGTACGCCCCCACCACACCCGAGGGCGGCATCCCGGCCAGCAGCGCCAGGCCAATGGACACCAGGGTAATCACAATGAACGGATTGAGCCGATAACGGGCGATCAGCACGATCAGCGCAATGATCGCGATGGCCGCGTAGACCAGTAGCCAATAACCGAAAGCAGGGGCCATGCGTTACTCCTCGAATGGGGTCACGTCGATGTGTTGTGAAACTCATAAATCATTTCGACGGAGATTCTTCAAACCCACTGAAAGTAATTTTCGCGCACAGATAAAATTTGTCGCTGATGGACATCGCGACACGGCGTTGATGAAAATCCGGCGCAAGACTTTCATCGCTCTTGTGGCGAGGGAGCTTGCTCCCGCTGGGCTGCGAAGCGGCCCCAAACTCATCAACACAATCAACCAACGGCTGGCCGCCCCGCACTCAATTCCGTACCATTCGCACCTGCTTTTGCACCACTCCCCGGCAGCCGACTTTCCACCGGCGCCCACTCAGGTAAATCATGAAACCAGCACGTCTTCGCGCCGACGCCCTCGCCGGCCTCACCACTTCTTTCGCCTTGCTCCCCGAATGCATCGCCTTCGCCCTGGTGGCCCACCTCAATCCGCTGATGGGGCTCTACGGCGCGTTCATCATCTGCACGCTGACCGCATTGTTCGGCGGTCGGCCAGGCATGGTGTCGGGGGCGGCGGGGTCGATGGCCGTGGTCATCATCGCGCTGGTGGTGCAGCACGGCGTGCAATACCTGTTGGCGACCGTGCTGCTGGGCGGGTTGATCATGATGACGTTCGGGTTGTTGCGGCTGGGCAAGCTGGTGCGCATGGTCCCGCACCCTGTGATGCTCGGCTTCGTCAACGGCCTGGCGATTGTCATTGCGCTGGCCCAATTGGAGCATTTCAAGCAGGGTGAAACCTGGCTCAGCGGCGATCCGCTGTACCTGATGGCCGGCCTGGTAGCCCTGACCATGGCCATCGTCTACCTGCTGCCACGCCTGACCCGCAGCGTGCCACCGGCCCTGGTGGCGATCCTCGGTGTCGGCCTGGCGGTCTACCTGCTCGGCCTGCCCACCCGAACGCTGGGCGACATGGCCCATATCGCCGGCGGCTTGCCCGCCTTCGCCTGGCCCGAGCTTCCCTGGAACCTGGAGACCCTGCAGATCGTCGTGCCCTATGCGGTGATCATGGCGATGGTCGGTTTGCTGGAAACCCTGCTGACCCTGAACCTGACCGATGAAATCACCCAGAGCCGTGGTTATCCGGACCGTGAGTGCGTGGCGCTGGGCGCAGCCAACATCGCCTCCGGGCTGTTCGGCGGCATGGGCGGTTGCGCCATGATCGGCCAGACGGTGATCAACCTCAGCTCGGGTGGGCGCGGACGGTTATCGGGCGTGGTGGCCGGGGTGATGGTGTTGCTGTTCGTGTTGTTCCTGTCGCCGCTGATCGAGCGCATCCCGCTCGCTGCGCTGGTGGGCGTGATGTTCGTGGTTGCGCAGCAGACCTTCGCCTGGGCCTCGCTGCGGGTGATCAACAAGGTGCCGAAAAATGATGTGTTGGTAATCATCGCGGTGACCGTCATTACGGTGTTCACCGACCTGGCGGTGGCCGTGCTCTGCGGCATCGTCATCGCGGCGCTCAACTTCGCCTGGCAACAGGCCCGGGAGCTGTACGCCGACACGCATCAGGAAGCCGACGGCAGCAAACTCTATCGCCTGCACGGCACGCTGTTCTTCGCCTCGACGACGCCGTTCCTCAACCAGTTCGACCCGGCCAACGACCCGGCCCAGGTCACCCTGGACTGCCGGCATCTGAGCTTCGTCGACTACTCGGCCATCGCCGCACTCAAGACCTTGCGTGAACGCTACAGCAGAGCCGGCAAGCACCTGCGTGTGTTCCACCTGTCCGAGCGCTGCAAGCAAATGCTCAAGCGCGCGGGCGTGCACCACGACTGACGACATGCCGACACACACCCTGTGGGAGCGGGCTCGGTGGGAGCAAAGCTTGCTCGCGATAGCGGTCTGACATCAACTTATCTGTTTAATGTAACGACGTCATCGCGAGCAAGCTTTGCTCCCACCAAGCTCGCTCCCACATGTCCTATGATCTACTGATGGATCTCACACCATCCCATCAAGAATCCACTCCACCACCGACGTCCTTTTCGGCGTCCAACCCAGCAGCTCACGGGCGTTCTTGCCGCGTACACGGCTGTTGGAGCCCAGGCCATAATTGGCCATCTCATAACCCCACTCCGCTTCGGCATCGGCCAATGGCCAGTCCTGCGGTTCGCCCAGGTTCAACGCCCGGGCCATGGCGGTGGTCATGTCGATGAACGAGGCCTCGCCGCTTTCGACGAAGTAGAAGGTGCCCGGCTGGTTGCGGGTCAGGGCCAGTTTGTACAACTGGACCACGTCCTCGATGTGCACATTGGACCAGATGTTCTGTCCCGGCCCGACATGCCGCACCACGCCACTTTTAGCTGCCTGCTTGAGCAGGCGCGGCAGTTGCACGCTGTCACGCTTGACGCCCAGGCTGTGGCCGTAGATCAAGGTGTTGCAGATCACCGCGGAGTTCACGCCTTGCTTCGCCGCGTCCAGGACCAGGTTGTCGATGCCGACTCGGGCAGCCTTGTCGGCAGTGGGTGCCGGCCGGTCATTTTCGTAGTAGATGGCATCGCTGGAACGACCGCCCGACGCGTCGCCGACGATGCTCGAACCGCTGGTGTGCAGCAGCACTTTGTTCGAGTCCTTGAGCCCTTCGATCAACGCTTCGACCGCACCGCGGTGGTCGCTGCTGGCGGCATTGATCACCGCATCGGCGGCACGGGCCTGCTCGGTCAGCAGCGCGCCGTCTTCGAGGGTGCCGATAACCGGCTCGATGCCCAGCGCCGTCAGTTCGTTCGCCTGTTCGGCGCTGCGCACCAGACCGCTGACGTGATGCCCGGCGCGTACCAGGCCGGTGGCGATGGAACCGCCGATAAAACCGGCAGCGCCAGTGATGAATACGTTCATGGATAACTCCTTGGCAACATCAGTGATGGGACGAGTATCGAGGACTGGTCCTTGCCGAAACAGTCCACATTGCCCAAATCACTCTTGCGTTGAAGTCACGAATCAGCCCTTGAAATCCCGCGCGGCATAGCCGGCGAGCTTGTCCTGGATGAAGTCCAGGAAGCACTGGATCCGCAAGGCCAGTTGCGAGTTGCGGTAGTACACGGCATTGATCGGCTGGCGATATCCGCTGTTGGCATCGGCCAGCAGCACTTTCAGCCGCCCGGCACGGATGTCTTCGCGGGTCATGAAGTCCGACAGGCAGGCAATGCCCTGCCCCTGCAGCGCCAAGTGGCGCACGGTCTCGCCGCTGGACGCGCTGATGGCTGGCTGGATCGGCCAACGATCACCGTGTACGTGGCGCAGCGGCCACTGGTTGAGGCCCTCATTCTGGGCAAACCCCAGCAGCGCGTGGCCTGCCAGCTCGGCGACGCTTGATGGCGTGCCGTGCTGCTTCAGATAAGCGGGGCTGGCCAGGATGTGCAACGGGCTGCAACCCAGGGCCCGAGCGTGAAGCGTCGAGTCGGTGAGGGTGCCGATGCGGATGGCGATGTCGGTGCTTTGCTCCAGCAGGTCGATGATCAGGTCGTTGCTGTTGAGTTCGAGCTGGATGTCCGGGTAGAGCCGGCGGAATTCTTCGATGTGCGGGACGATGGCGTGCAGCATGAACGGCGAGGCCGCGTTGATCCGTAACCGACCGGCCGGGTTTTTCTGGCGGGATGACAGGCGCTCTTCCAGCTCATCCATCTGGTCGAGGATGCCTTTGGCGTGCTCGAAGAAATACTTGCCTTCCTCGGTCAGGTCCATGCGCCGCGTGGTGCGGTTGATCAGCGTGGTGTCGAGCTTGGCCTCCAGCCGCGACAACGTGCGGCTGACCGCCGAAGGCGTCTGTCCGACCTGCTCGGCGGCGGCGGAGATGGATCCGCATTCGATCACGCAGACGAAAATCTGCAATTCGTCGGATCTGGCTTTCACAAACATCCTCTCGTGGAATGCACACTCAATGTGATGAAGATGCCGTTGTGGCGAGGGAGCTTGCTCCCGCTCGGCCGGGCTAGCGCTCCAGCGCGCAGCGACCGCTTTTTTTGGGGGCTGCTACGCAGCCCAGCGGGAGCAAGCTCCCTCGCCACAAAAGCGCGCTCGCCTTGGGTACAGGATTGCTTTCGGGTAATTCCCGATAGTAGCCAGATTACCGCGAAAGGCCGAACACCTCGCGCAAATGCTGTTCATACCGCGCCACATCTTCTTCGATGTTCGGGCGCTTCATCACGTCCACGCACAGGAAGGTTGGCAGGCCGGTCATGCCGAGGAATTGGTTGGCCTTGTGAAACGGGAAGTACACCGCGTCCACGCCCTTGGCCTCGAAGAAGTCGGTCGGGTCGTCGAAGGCTTGCTGCGGGGCGTTCCAGGTCAGGGACAACATGTACTGCTTACCCTGGATCAGGCCGCCGCTGCCATATTTCTGCGAGGCATCGGAACGGGTCCGGCCGTCGCTGGCGTAGAGGCTGCCGTGGCCTTCGGTGAAGACTTCGTCGATGTATTTCTTCACGGTCCAGGGCGCGCCCATCCACCAACCCGGCATCTGGTAAATGATCACGTCGGCCCAGAGGAACTTGGCGACTTCCTCCTTGATGTCGTAGCCGCCGTCGATGAAGGTGGTTTTCACATCAAAACCACCACGGTCCAACACGCTGAGCGCCGTGTCGTTGAGGGTGGCGTTGTAGCGACCGTCGGAGTGAGCGAATTGTTTGCCGCCATTGAGCAACAGGATTTTTTTCATGGGGAGCCTCATCGGGTTCCACAGCGTGAGCCGTTGGCTGGCCGCTGTATGGGAAGGTTGAAAATGATGGCGGCAGAGTACCGACGAGCTTCGCGCGGAATAAGCATCGCAACGGCAAAATTGATTTGACCAATACGCAAGAATGGAGGGCCGATTGTTACCGTAAACTCCGACACCTCTTTCATTTCAAGAGGCCATTTCGATGAGCAAACTGCACGGTTTCATCCTGCACGCCAAGACCCGTCCGGAAAAAGCCGAAGCCTTCGAAGCGCTGTTTCGCGCCTACGTCGAGCCAAGCCGTGCCGAGCCCGGCTGCATCGAATATCACATGCTGCGAGACCAGCAGGATCCGACGCTGTTTATCTTCTATGAGATCTGGGCCTCCCAGGCGCACCTGGAGGTGCACTCGAACCTGCCGCACATGAAAGCGTTCTTCGAACAACGCATGGAGTATCTGGAGCGCGACTTCGAAATCCGCCGCGTCGACATGCTCAGCCCGTCCTCGGCTAGCCGCTGACCAGCAGATGGCCGCCGAGCACGCCGAGGCCGATGAAAAATACCCGCTTGAACAACACAGCGCTGATCCGCTGGCGCAACCATTGCCCCAGCCACATCCCCAGCAGCGCTGGCGCCAGCGCCAGCAGCGAAGCGCTCAATTCCCCCCCGCCCAGCTCGCCACGCCACAACAGGCCGGCGGCCAGGGCCAGGGTAGAAACGGTGAATGACAGGCCCAGGGCCTGGACCAGCTCGTCCTTGCTCAAGCCCAGCGCTTGCAGATAGGGCACCGCCGGAATGACGAATACGCCGGTGGCGCAAGTGATGAGGCCGGTGAGCAGCCCGCAGAGCGGAGCGATCCACGGCTCGACACGGGCACCGACCCGCAGCGTTGGCAGCAACAGCCCGCTCAGCGCATACAGCACCAGCGCCGCGCCCAACGCCCGCACCACCCAGGCCCCGCCCATCATGCCGAGCCACAGCGTACCCAGCCCGGTGCCAATGAAAATCGCCAGCAACAACGGCCACAAACGCCTGAGCAGGGCTTGCAGATGGCCGCCAAACGCCAGCTGCCAGAGATTGGTCAGCGTCGCCGGGATGATGAGCAGCGCCGCTGCCTGCGCCGGGGCCATAGCCAGACCAAGCAAGCCCATGGAGATGGTTGGCAGGCCGAGGCCGATCACACCCTTGATGGTGCCGGCCAGCAGGAAGGTGCCGATAACCAGCAGGGAAAGGGCCAGGCCGAGGTTTTGATAGAAAGCGATGGGTGTGTCCATGGGGGTATCGTGCGCCCCGGGACTTGGCTTGAAAATCTGCCATATACTGAGGCTGCCTCTCTTGCGGCAAGAGGCTGTGAATTCGCTGATGCGGCCGACGCCATCGCGAGCAGGCTCGCTCCCACAGTTGAAATGCAATCCCATGTGGGAGCGAGCCTGCTCGCGATGACGATAAACCAAGCGCCACAGCACTTGAGACAGGATCCCCGCCCATGCACTTCGACCTCACCGACCTGCGCCTCTACCTGAACATCCTCGACACCGGCAACATCACCGCCGGTGCAGCCCGCAGCCATTTGTCCCTGGCCGCGGCCAGCGCACGAGTGCGAGCCATGGAAGCCTCCTTGGGCATCGACCTGCTTGAGCGCGGGCGGCGTGGTGTAACGCCCACTCCCGCGGGCAAAGCCCTGGCCGAGCACGCCCGGGTCCTGCTGCAACAGGCCGAACGCCTGCGACAGGACCTGGCCGAATACGCCAAGGGTGTCAAAGGCCGGGTGCGGCTGCTGTGCAACACCAGCGCCATGACCGAATACCTGCCCGAGCTGCTGGCCGGCTTTCTCCAGGCCCATCCCAACCTCGACATTGACCTGCAGGAACTGCCTAGCTCACGGATCACTCACGCGCTGCGCCAAGGCGCGGCAGACCTGGGGATCGTTTCCGACGCAGTGGACACCGAGGGCCTTCAGGCCTGGCCTTTTCGCGATGATCCGCTGGTATTGATCCTACCGACCGGACACCCCCTGGCTGACGGACGCGTCGTACGTTTCAGCGAGACCCTCAGCCACGATTATGTCGGCCTGAACGCATCCAGCGCCTTGGCGATCCACTTGGAAGAGCAGGCCCTGCACATCGGCTCACGCATGCAAGTGCGCATTCGCACCGAGGGTTTCGACGGGATGATTCGCATGGTGGCCCATGGCGCAGGCATTGCCATCGTGCCGAAGGCTGCCATCGACCGGCGCCCACCCGAGCCTTCGTATCAATGTGTCCCGCTGCAAGAAGCCTGGGCGCACCGGGCGTTACTGCTGTGCGCCCGCCACTTCGACGGTTTGCCGGCCTACGCCACGGCCCTGGCTCGGCATCTGGCCGATTGATGCGCGCTTCTGGATAGCCCGGTGTCGACCACAGACATCTACCCGCTCATGCCGCGCGTTAGGGTGCCTGTTCTCTTCTGCCCCTTTCGGAGCTCACATGACCGCACCCATCACCGTCCTGCGCGACACCCATCCGCTGCCCGTACTCGATGCCTGCAAATGGGAAAAACTCGAAGGCGACCCGCACACCGTCAACCTCAACGCCTACACCAGCGATGACGGCAGCAAGATCATGGGCACCTGGATCTGCACACCCGGCAAATGGTATGTGGAATACGTGAAGTGGGAGTACTGCCACTTCCAGGAAGGCTATTGCATCATCACCCCTGAGGGCATGGAGCCGATCCATCTGCGCGCCGGTGACATCTTCGTCGTCGAGCCAGGCATGAAAGGCACGTGGGAAGTGGTCGAGACCGTGCGCAAGTATTTCGTCTTTGCCTGAAACAAAAAACTGAGAGACCACCCGACATGGTCTCTCGGAAAACAACTTTCTAGATTGCACCGCCTCTGTGGCGAGGCAGACATCAGTGGGAGCAAGGCTTGCCCGCGATGTAGGCACCTCGTTCCCTCAGAGACCGCATCGCCTGTAATCGCGGGCAAGCCTTGCTCCCACAGATAAATCCCCTCGCCACAAAAGCTTCAGAGCACAGCAGGTTCTACTGCGGCTTGCGATAGCTGTTCACAATCGCCGAAAAGTCCTTGCCGCCCTCGCCCCGCTGGCTCATCGCCTGGTACAACTGCTGCGCCACCGCCCCCAGCACCACGGGCTGATGGGCCTGCCGTGCGGCTTCGGTCGCCAAGCCCAGGTCCTTGAGCATCAGGTCGGCGCCAAAGCCCCCCGTGTAGCCACGGGACGCCGGTGCCGTTTCGATCACTCCTGGCCACGGGTTGTAGGTGTCCGAACTCCAGCAACGGCCCGTCGAGCTGTTGATGATGCCGGCCAACACCTGGGTGTCGATTCCCAAAGCATCGCCCAACGCCATGGCTTCGCTGACGCCCACCATGGAAATCCCCAGCAACAGGTTGTTGCAGATCTTGGCGATCTGCCCGGTGCCGACTTCACCACAGTGCACGATGTTACGGCCCATCTGCGCCAGCACCGGATGCAAGGTGGCGAACAACTCGGCCGTGGCGCCGACCATGAAGGTCAACGTGCCCGCCGCCGCACCACCGGTGCCGCCCGAGACCGGCGCATCGGCCATCGCCACCCCTTGTTTCGCCGCGGCAGCCGCCACGTCGCGAGCGGTTTGTGGATCGATGGTGCTGCAATCCACCGCCGGTGTGCCGGCGGCGATACCGGCCAGCACGCCGTCCTCACCCAGCCAGACACTGCGCACATGGGCGGCGGCCGGCAGCATGGTGATCACCAGAGCAGCGCCCTGGGCCGCGTCGCGCGGCGAGGCGCTGATCGTGCCGCCCAACGCCGCCAGTTCAGCCAGCACCGTCTGGTTCAGGTCGAACAGGTTCAGCGAATGGCCAGCCTTGAGCAGGTTGCGCGCCATGGGGGCGCCCATGTTGCCCAAGCCGATAAATGCGATGTTCATGTCCGGCTCCTTAACGCAAATTGATGGTGGTGTTCACACCGTCATTGACGCTGTCATCATCAAACCAGCGCGCGGTCACGGTCTTGGTCTGAGTGTAGAACTGCACCACTTGTTTGCCGTACGGACCGAGGTCGCCGAGTTTCGAACCGCGGGAACCGGTAAAGCTGAAGAACGGCACCGGCACCGGGATCGGGATGTTGATGCCCACCTGGCCGACGTCGATTTCGCTCTGGAATTTGCGCGCCGCCGCACCGCTCTGGGTGAACAGGCCAGTGCCGTTGCCGAATGGATTGGCGTTGACCAGGGCAATCGCCTGATCCAGGGTGTCGACTTCCAGCACCACCAGCACCGGGCCGAAGATTTCTTCGGTGTAGATGCGCATGTCGGTGGTCACGCCGGAAAACAAGGTCGGGCCAACGAAATTGCCCTGCTCGAAACCCGGCACGCTGATGCCGCGGCCATCGAGCTCCAGCTTCGCCCCTTGCTGCACGCCACTCTCGATCAATTCGAGGATCCGTGCCTTGGCGCGCTTGGAAATCACCGGGCCGACGTCAGTGCCCGGCTCGCTGCCGGCATTGACCTTGAGCTTCTGTGCCAGGGCCTTGAGCTCCGGCAACCACTGCTTGGCCGCGCCCACCAGCACCACCACGGAAGTGGCCATGCAACGCTGGCCCGCCGCGCCGAAACCGGCGCCGACCAAGGCGTTGAGGGTCTGCTCACGATTGGCGTCGGGCAACACCACTGCGTGGTTCTTGGCACCCATCATCGACTGCACGCGCTTGCCGTGACGACCCGCCAGGTCATACACGTGGGTGCCGACCGCCGTCGAACCGACGAAGGAAACCGCCTTGATGTCCTTGTGGGTGCAGAGCGCATCCACCACGTCCTTGCCACCGTGCACCACATTGAGCACACCCGCCGGCACGCCGGCCTCGATGGCCAGCTCCACCAGAAGCATGGTCGACAGCGGGTCCTGTTCCGACGGCTTGAGCACAAAGGTGTTGCCGCAGGCGATGGCCATCGGGAACATCCACAGCGGAATCATCGCCGGGAAGTTGAACGGGGTAATGCCCGCACACACACCGATCGGCTGGCGCAGCGTGTAGGTGTCAACGCCACCGGCGACGTTCTCGGCGAACTCGCCCATCTGCAGGGTGCCGATGGAACAGGCATGCTCGACCACTTCCAGGCCACGGAAAATATCGCCCTCGGCATCTGCGATGGTCTTGCCCTGTTCGGCGCTGAGCACCGCGGCGATGCGCTTGGAATGCTCGCGGATCAACGCCTGGAGCTTGAGCATGATGCGCATCCGCGCACCGATGGGCGTCAGTTTCCAGGTCTGGAAAGCACGCTGGGCAGCGGCGATGGCGGCATCGACTTCCGAGGCCGTGGCGAACGGCACCTTCGCCAACACTTGCTGGGTGGCCGGGTTGACGATGTCGTGCCATTCGCTGGACTGGGATTCAACCCACTCGCCATCGATCAACAGTCTGACGGTTTGCAGGGTGGTGTCGCTGGGCGTAAGGGAAACGTTCATGCTGGCCTCCGGGATTGTTCTTATAGAGAGCGCTGGGACCAAGGTGCATAGACACCTTTGGTGATGAGACGGTTTTTGGAGTATAGATGTGCAAACTTCTAATAAGAACGCACATAAAAACCGGTCCAACATGCAAAAAAACATCACCTCCCTGGGGTCGCTGAATTGGGACGACCTCAAGTTTTTCCTCGAAGTGGCCCGCACCCGCAAGGCCAGCACGGCCGCCAAGCGCCTGGCCGTCGACTACACCACGGTGTCGCGACGCATCAGCTCGCTGGAAGCCTCGTTGGGCACGCTGCTGTTCGAGAAATCCCGGACCAACGGTTTTGTCCTGACGGCCGAAGGCCAGCGCCTGCTGGGTTACGCCGAGTCGATCGAAAGCACTCTGCACATGGCCTGCGAACAGGTTTCAGGCTCTGGCGTCGCACTGTCCGGCCACGTGCGCATGGGCTGCACCGAAGGCTTCGGCAGCTTCTTCATCACCCCGCAACTGAGCCACTTCGTCGACGCCTACCCGGCCATTTCGGTAGATATCCTCCCGCTGCCGCACTTCATCAGCCTCTCCAAGCGCGAAGCCGACATCGTCATCGCCCTCGAACGCCCCGAACATGGCCCGTACGTGTGCTGCAAATTGTGCGACTACCGGTTGCAGCTCTATGCCACCCAGCAATACCTGGACAATCACCCGCCCATCCAGCGCCCGGCCGACCTGGGCCAGCACTCATTCATCAGCTACGTGGATGACCTGGCGTTCAGTTCCGAATTGCTCTACCTGGCCAACGTCCTGCCGGGCGCCAACGCCCACCTGCGCAGCACCAGCGTGATCGCGCAATTCGTGGCAGCGCAGCAAGGCCGCTCGCTGGCAATCCTGCCCTGCTTCCTCGCCGCCCAGGACCCACGGCTGTTGCCGGTGCTGCCGGAGGACATCACCGTCACCCGGCAGTTCTGGATGTACTGCCGGGAGGACTTGAGGAAGCTGAAGCGGATTACGTTGTTGTGGGATTACATCCGCGAAGTGACCGAACAGAACCAGCCACTGCTGATGGGCGACAGTCGGGAGGTGGTGTTCGCCGACTAGTCGGCGATGACCACGATGGCGACACGACGGTTTTCGGTGCGGCCCTCGACCGTGTCGTTGGAGGCGACCGGATTGCTGCTGCCCAGGCCGCGCAGTTGGACGTTCTCTTCGCGCATGCCGACGCTTGTCAGCACCTTGCTCACGCTGACGGCCCGGCGCATCGACAGTTGTTCGTTGTAGGCCTGGGAGCCCGATGCGTCGGTATGTCCGTCGATCCGCACCCGCTCGATTCCGGCTCCCAGCAGCGCCTTGCCAATTCGCTCGACGATCTCGGTGCTGGCTGGGTTAAGGCTTTCCACGTCGCTGCCGAACAGTACCTTGCCTGATAAACCAAAAGCCCAACCTTCGTCAGTCAATTTGAAGCCTTGCTCCTTGAGTACGGCAATTTGCGCAGGACTCAGTCCTTTTTGCGGCGCGGTCTGGCATCCGGTAAGGGCCAGCACAGCCATGAACAAATACGCGATGAACCGTAGCAGTGAAGTTTGAGGATATAAACGCACGAGTCAGCTCCTGGTTTGAAGATCAGCGACGGAGTGATCCGACTCCGCCGTATGTTGTCCGCCTCGGGTGAGGCGTTTGGCTTGGTACATCGCCGCATCGGCGGCATGGAGAAGGGTGCCCGGTGTGGCACCGTCGTCGGGGTAAACGGCAATGCCGATACTGAGGGACGTCAGCACTGAAGCATTGCCGGGCAATTGAATCGGCATTTCCATGCTGGCGATGATTTTTTCAGCGATCCGCTCGGCGTCCTCGGCCTTGTGCAGGGGGGCCAGCAGCACGGCAAATTCATCGCCTCCCAGGCGCGCGACCAAGTCGTCTTCACGCAACTGGGCCCGGACCCGGGTTGCCACGGCCGTCAGCACCGCGTCACCGGCGGCATGACCAAAATTGTCGTTGATGCCCTTGAACCGGTCGCTGTCCAGGTACAACACGGCCACTTGCTCGTTGAGCTTGCTGGCGTTGCGCAAGGCACGGATCAGCCGGCCCTCGAAAAACGCCCGGTTCGGCAAGCCGGTCAAGCTGTCGTGGCTGGCCTGGTGTGCCAGGGTTTCGTTTTCGCTTTGCAGGTGGGTCTGCCAGGACTCCAGTTCGTCGAGCAGTGCATTGAAGTCATTGGCCAGGTTATCCAGCTCGGCGATAGCGGCCGGCGGCACGCGCCGGTCCAGGACCCGCTCGCTGCGTGCCGCGTGGGCCACGTCGGCCAGGCTGCGCAGCGGTCCGGTGATCGCCCGCAGCTGACGCCGCGCCAGGTACAACGCCACCCAGGCACTCACCGCCGTGCACAGAATGATCCCGGCCAGACCGCTGAGCAAAAAACGCAACAGGCTGCCACCATGCCCCGCCAATAGAATGCTGCCGATGTTCCGCCCTTGATGAACGATCGGCAGGTTGATGGGCTTTTCCAAAAACGCCTTCGCAATGTGCATTTCCAGTTCCGACAACAGACCGGTATCCGGGCGTTGCCAGCGCGCCAACAGGCGGCCGTGCTCATTGAACACTTGGGCATCGGCGACCTCCTCGGTGGAGGCAATCAACGCCAGCGCCTCGGTGGCCGCCGCCGCGTCATCGAACACCACGGCCGCTTCCACGGTGTAGTTGATCGAGCGAGCGATCAGGTGCAGGTTGTGATCGGCGTAGACCCGCAGCGCAAGCACACCCAGCAGCGTCAGGGAAACACTGGCCATGGTGATCGCCACCAACGCGACAATCAGATGGCCGCGCCCGATGACCGCGCCCAGGGTGGGACGGATCCGCGATTTGGACAGGCTCATGGGACTGCCGGCCTGCGACGGGAAAGCTGCAGAACGCTCGGATGGATACGCACGCCACTGCGCGCTACCGAGTCAAGGTTGACCTCGAACGATACTTGCTCATCACCGACCCGCAGACAGAACAGGCTACCCACGGTGCACTGGTCACCGCCTTCGCTGATGCTCAACACAGGCTTGCCTATCAGGGAATCAAACAGACGGGTGCGCTCGTCGCTGGTCAGCCTGCCGATGTAGACGGCGTTGCAGTCCGTGGCGATGTCGGGGTGATCGGCCAGCAATCGCTGCACGGTCACCGGTCGACCGGTGGCCTGGGTGGTGCCTTTGACCAGGTCGTCGGTGTACTGAGTCGGGCCGACGATGCACAGTTGCAACTGCGCAGGCTCCACGGGCCAGCGAGCGTAGCTGAGAATGCCCAAGACAACTTGAGTGACCGACTCGGCCCGCTGCTCAGCGCGGCTCGTGGAGGGCGGGTCTTCGGCAAGCACCGCAGGCGACAGCAGCCACAGAAAACCGGCAAGCAGATAATGCCCCCAGTCCTTGCTGCGCACAGTCTCCCGAACCGCCACTTTCATGGAAAATCTCTTTGGTAATACGATAAGTGTCGGAACGATAGCACAGTGCCAAAAAGCCAGCGAGCTGGCGCCCTACGGACATATCTGACAGAAAACAGTCAAAATCGTGACCCTGGCATTGAATCACGAAAGCTGATCATTCAGTCATCACGCTCCAACTCCAGCATCAGCCCGCTCAAGCGCTTGACCTTGCGCCGCACCGCTTCCTCGAATACCCCCGCGCGCGGCTCTATCAGGCTGAACCATTGCTTGCCCCGGGTAATGGCGGTGTACACCAACTCCTTGGTCAATACCGGGTTGAGCGCATCCGGGAGGATCAACGCGGTATGGGTGAATTCCGAGCCTTGGGATTTGTGCACCGTCATGGCATACACGGTTTCCACATCATTCAGGCGGCTGGGCAGGACGAAACGCACACCGCCCTGGCCGTCGTTGCGCGGGAAAGCAACCCGCAGAACCTGTTTGCCCGCATCCGGGCCGTCTCGCTCAGGCAACTTGAGGGCGATACCGATATCGCCGTTCATCAGCCCCAGTCCATAGTCGTTGCGGGTCATCAGCACCGGGCGCCCTTCGTACCACTGATGATCGCTATCGATAAGGCGGGCCTTGAGCAATGCGGCGGTGATTCGCAGGTTCAGTCCTTCGACGCCCCACGGACCTTTGCGCACCGCGCAAAGCAATTGGAATTCGTCGAAGGCCGCCAGGACTTCCCGGGCCCAATCGGCCCAGCAACGGTCTTGCAGCGGGTGAGAAATGGCCGGGCGTTGCTGCCGTAGCAGGCTCAGGTAATGCCGATAACCCTGGGGCCCTTCTGGCTTGCCGTCGAGCAACAGTTTTTCCAGCTGCGTATCGTGTTCACTCGTTAATTTCAGGGAAGACAGATCGGCATGCTGCCCTTGCTCCAGCAACTGACGGGCTTTTTCAGGCTGCTGCTGGTTGACCCAGCGAGCCAGCTGACCGATCCCGCTGCCTTCGCCGAAGCGCCGGGAATGCCTGAGCATGACCACTTGCTGTGCCAGGGGATGAGTGCCGTCGAGGTCCTGTTGCAGGTCACTGGCCGCCAGGTTTTCACCACTGACCGACTCAAGCCAGGCTCGGGTCCGGGGGCTGTACCAGCCGTCCTCGGCGTCTCGACACAAATCCCCGAGCACCGCACCGGCCTCTACAGAGGCCAGCTGGTCCTTGTCCCCCAGCAACACCAACCGTGCATGGGCCGGCAGTGCATCCAGCAGATTGGCCATCATCTCCAGGTCGATCATCGAGGCTTCATCGACCACTAGCACATCCAGTGGCAAGCGATTGCCTGCATGGTGGCGAAAATGCCGGGTGCCAGGGCGGCTGCCCAGCAAACGATGGACTGTCGTGACGTCGCAAGGAATGCGTTCGCGCACAGCGTCGTCCACATCCAGGGTCCGGACCTGCTGGCTGATGGACTCGGTCAGGCGCGCCGCCGCCTTGCCAGTGGGCGCTGCCAGTCGAATCCGCAGCGGCTTCCCGGCCTCGACGGCCGGAGCCTGCAACAACGCCAGCAGGCGCACAACGGTGGTGGTCTTGCCGGTGCCCGGGCCGCCGGTCACGATGCTGAACGCCCCGCGAGTCGCCAGCGCGCAGGCCAGTTTCTGCCAATCGATCGGGCCGCTGGCGTTGGCCGGCCCGAACAGCCCGTCCAAACGCTCGCGCAGGTCGCCGGGCGCCACTTCATGCTCGATAAGCCGTTGACGCAACGCCTCGTCAATCCGCCGTTCATAACTCCAGTAGCGGCGCAGATAAAGACGTTTGCCAGACAGCACCAACGGACGTTGCTGCGCCTCTTCGCTCCCATCCACGGCCAGGGCCACCAGGCGACTGGACGCCAGGGCCTTGCACCAATGGACGCCGTCCAGTGTCGCCAATATTTGCGATGGCAATAGCATCACGCCCGTCTGCAGGTCGCCCTCGGGAGGCAGCGACAGCGCAAAATCCGGCTCCTTGAGGGTCTCGAACACATCCAGGCAAACATGCCCGTGACCCAGTTGATGACTGGTCAACGCAGCGGCGAGCAGGACCAAAGGATCATCGTCGGGCGCCAGCTCATGGAGAAACGCCACGAATGCCTTGTCCAAGGCGCGCAACCAGCCGCGCTCGACCCAGCGCGTCAGTAACAACAGCAGGTCCTGCGCACGGCTCAAGGGCGCCAACTCCACCTGGCTTTCGTCGTCGGACGATTTGGGTAGCAGGTCGGCAAAAGAACGACTCATAGCAATTCTCCCTGTACCCATGCCGGTTCGGCCTTGGGTTCGGGCGCACCCTGGAACAGGCGATCCAGTTGTTCGATCAACGCCCGTGGCGGCTTGGTGAAATACACGCCCTGGCTGGTTGAGCGGGTGCCGCGAAGGAATAGGTAGAGCGCGCCGCCGACATGCCGGTCGTAGTCATAATCGGGAAGCCGCGCCTTGAGCTGGCGATGCAGGGCCAACAGGTACAGCACATATTGCAGGTCGTAGCGATGGTCCAGGATCGACTGTTCCATGGCCGGTACGGTGTAGGCCATGTCATCGACGCCCAGCCAGTTGGATTTGTAATCGGCCACGTAGTAGCGACCGTCGTGCTCGAACGTCAAATCGATGAAGCCCTTGAACATGCCGTTCAGCTGCACCGGCTCCGCCGCGACGCGAGCGACACCGCCATGGGTGAACCGGCAAACCAGCTGGTCGAGCTTTTGCACATCGACCTTGTGGCTGGCGAACCAGAACTCCATCTCCACCTGAAATCGGCTCAAGTTTTCGAGCACCACTGGCGCCTGGTCGTTGCCGACGTGCATGGGCATTTTGATCAAGTGCTGCAGCCAGTCGCTCAAGGTGGTGATCCAGCCTTTCCAGCCTCGGCGATTGCAGCGTCGAGCAATCGCATCCTCGATATCCGCTGGCGCCGATGAAAAACCCTCCCCCGCCGCCCATTCCAAGAGGCCATGCAGGAAAGTGCCGGGGCTGGGACCACGGGGAAAGCGGTGGATGTCGCCACCGACAGCGATAGTCTCCCTGGGAGCGTCCGGGTCCAGTCGCTCATCGTCGAACAGTTTCTGTGCTTGCGGATTCTCTGGCGCGGTATCGCTGCCTTCGCTCAGGCTTTCGCTGATGCGCAAGGCACTGTAGGACGCGATCCACCAGTTTTCGCTGGCTTTTCGCAAGGGCACCAAGGGTTCAAGCAACACGGCTTCGTTGCGCGGGGGCCGGTAATGCTCGTCGGTGGCTTCGGGCATTGGCTGGCAGCTCACTGCGTCACTGCCTTGTTGCAGGTCTTGCAACCAACCCCCCAGCTCCATCGATTCGGCCAGCGGTGCGCCCCCGCCCAATAGATACCCCAGCGCGGACACATGAAGGATCGAGCGGTTATTGCTGCCCCGCTTGAGATCCGCGACACCCAGCCAGCAGGCGTGTTGTGCACGGGTCAGTGCCACGTAGAGAAGCCGCAGATCCTCGGCCAGGCGCTCGTCATCGGCCTTGGCGATCAATTCGGCAGTGGGCTTGAGGCTGATCTGCGCCTTGTTGGCCTCATCGTGGTAATGCAATGGCAATCGACTGCCGTCTACCGGTTTCGTCGAGCAGATGAAGGGCAAGAAGACCAATGGATATTCGAGGCCCTTGGACTTGTGGATCGTGACCACCTTGACCAGTTGCTCATCGCTTTCCAGGCGCAGGATCTGCTCTTCTCCCGCCTGCCCGGACAAGGCCAGGTGCTCGGACAAATGCCGGATCAACGCTTGTTCGCCATCCAATTCACCGGCTGCCTGCTGCAATAGTTCACAAAGGTGCAACAAGTTGGTCAGCACCCGCTCGCCATCGCTGCGCGCCATCAAGGCCTGGGGCAGTTCGAAATCATGCAGCAAGCGCCGCAACATCGGCAGCACGCCCTGGCTGCGCCAGACCGTACGATAACCGCGGAACTGCATGACCCGGGCTTCCCAGGCCAACTCATCCTGATTGAGACGTTCCAGTTCCGTCAGCGACAGGTTCAACGTGATGCTGGCCAGGGCCGCCCGGAGCGGTCGTTCGGCATCCGGCTCGGCACAGGCCTTGAGCCAGATCAGCAGATCACGCGCTTCCTGCGAGGCAAAGACCGAATCCTTGTCGGACAGATAGACACTGCGCACGCCCCGCGCCGACAAGGCATCTCGCACCGCCTGGGCTTCTTTACCGTCGCGCACCAGGACCGCGATATCCGCCGGGCGCAACCCGCGCAGCGTTTCGCCATCGACCGTGAAGCCGTCGCGTCCCGACTGGCCGCCGTTGAGCAACGCCGTGATCTCACTGGCGCAAGCAGCCGCCATGGATTGTCGATACACCGCACCGGAAAGCGGTTGGTCCGACGACAGGTGCCAGATGTTCAGCGCCGCAACCGCCTGCCCTGCGACCTGCAAGGACTCCTTGCGCCCCTGGGATTCAACGGACAGGAACGGCACCGGGTTCTCGCCCGAAGGTTCACGGAACAGAAAGGCGCCACGCCCCTTCGGGCGGGACTCGGCATTCTGGAAAACATGGTTGACCGCACCGACCATGGCATGGCTGGAACGGAAATTCGTGCCCAGCGTGTGCAGCCTGCCAGCGGTGGCTTCGCGAGCGCGCAGGTAGGTATAGATGTCGGCACCGCGAAAAGCGTAGATCGCCTGCTTCGGATCGCCGATCAGGAAAAGTCCGGTCCCGGGGTCGTTGTCTTCGATGCGGTAGATGCTTTCGAAGATCCGGTATTGAACCGGGTCGGTGTCCTGGAACTCATCGATCAGCGCCACCGGAAACTGCTCGCGGATCAGGCTCGCCAGACGCTCGCCTCCGTCGGCCTGCAGGGCCGCGTCGAGGCGCAGCAGCATGTCATCGAAGCCCATCTCGGCGCGGCGACGCTTCTCTGCCTCGAAGCGCGCCCCGACCCATTGCGCAGCATGCTGCAGCACGGCGGCATCTGGTGTGGGCAACGCGTCCAGGCTGGCCTTGAGACCGGCCATGGCGTCCAGCCCAGGGTGGTTGGGCACTTCACCTTTCCAGGCTTCGGCCATGCCCTCGGGCGTCAACCGCGTGAACCCGCTGCCGATGTCCAACAGCTCAAGGCTTTCGTCATCGACCCAGGCTGTGATTTTCTGAAACCACGGTTCGAAGTAACGCGCCTGCATCTTGCGCCCGTCGACAGACTTGCTGGCAACGCCTTGCTGGCAGATCTCCAACAGTTCCACCGCCCATTGCCGCCACGGCGCCTTGAGATCGAGCAAGGAGGCACTGCGCTCCTGCAAGGCTGCGGCGATGAGTTCGGCAGGCTCAAGCCCGTCACCGTCGCCACGCTCGCTGGAAAACAAGCCTCGCACCCGCGGCAACAGCGCAGCAGGCCCCCCCCAATGGGTACGCACCCAGTTCAGCGCCTCGCCTTGCATCGAATAGCAGAACAATCGCCAATAATCGCGCAGCACCTCGCCCAGCAATTCGCTGTGGTCGGTTTCCAGGGTTTGGGTGAACAGGCTACCGCTGTCGAAGGCATGCTCGCGCAACATGCGCTGGCACCAACTGTGAATGGTCGAGACGGCCGCTTCGTCCATCCATTGTGCGGCGATGTCCAAACGATTTGCGCAGCCAGGCCATTGGTCAACGCTGAACTCATCGCGCAACGCGGCGATCAGCGAATCCGGCGCGGGAATTTCGTCACGAAAGAAACGCGCCGCTTCGGCCAGACGGGTTCGAATTCGTTCACGCAGCTCTTTGGTGGCAGCGTCCGTGAAGGTCACCACAAGGATCTGCGGTGGCAGCAACTCGCGGCCAAAACCGGACGCCGAACCGCCATGGCCCAGCACCAGGCGCAGGTACAGCGCCGAAATGGTAAAGGTCTTGCCGGTACCGGCGCTGGCCTCAATCAGTTGGCTGCCCCGTAATGGGAAGGCCAGGGCCAATGGTGTCTGTCGACTCATGAGCGGGCCTCCTCGCCGACCAATGAACGCCAAGGGGCCTCGAGCAACGGTCGGTAGAGTGCATCGCACCAATCGGGGAATGTTTCGTCAGCCATCAAGGCATCGAAATCAGCAAACTGTCGAGCCAACGCCGGACTTTCCCGTCGTTCGCCTTCAAACGTCTGCCCATCGCCTTCATAAGCTTTGCGAGCCGCCGCTTCGGCCTTGATCGGATCAGTCTGGCCGAGCCAGGCGAAAGCCGTCTTCACTGCAATCGGCAGAGGCTGGCGCATACCGGTTTGCCAAGCCTGCAGCATGTCGCCCAGCAGCCTTTGTGCGACAGGCTCTTCAAAAGGTGCCAGCAGCAAGCTGTCATCACTGGCCACAAGCGCCGTCGTCAACGACAAGCCATTAGCGCAGGCCACCAGATGGTTGACCCAGGGCCGTATCAGGCGATGCCACTTGCGGGTCTTGGTGGAGCCAATGCTGTTGGGGATGGCCGTGATGGCGAGGACCGCACCGTCGGAGCGCTGGTGCAGGCCACTGAGCCACCCTTCGACATTCACGCCTTGCAAGTGCAGGCTGACGGGCATGGCACTTGTCAGCGGCGTCGGCCATAACGCCAGGAGCTGTTGGTATCGCTGGAGCAGATCCGGCAGGGGTTCGATCAATTCACGCTGCATGCATTCACCGAACCCGGCCATGGGTAACAGGCCACTATTCTGCAGCCTTTTGGCGTGGGCGGTGAGGGCAAGGTCCGGCTGGTCCAGGCGTACCAGGGCGGCCTCGAGCAAGCTGTCACTCAGGCTGTAGCGTTGCAGCGCATCAAGCACAAAAGGTTCGTCATCAGCCAAGGGCGCTTCGATAGCCTCGAAGAACACTTTCAATCGCTGACTGAAGAAATGGCGGACAGGATTGCGCAGGAAATCCTGCAACTGCCCGAGGCCCAAGGGCTCCTCCTGGACATAGGGTTCCAGCACCTGGTTTTTATCGGTTTGATCGCAAGCGTCATGGAGCATCCGCCATTCGCTGGCGTAACTGAACAGCGCGTCTCCTTGATGGAAATAACGTGCACTGAACGGTTGCAACGGATGTTCCTCGGTCAGGGCATCAAGGAGAGACTTGCTGTCATCTGCCAACCGCCAGCCGCTGGCGAGATGATCGCGCAGCTGGCCGATCAACACCGATGCCGGGCGCTCACTGTTGTCGCGAATGCTGCGACCCACCCAACTGATGTAGAGCTTTTCCCGGGCAGAAAGCAGCGCTTCCAACAGCAGGTAACGGTCGTCCTCGCGGCGTGAACGATCGCCCGGACGATAATCGCCGCCCATCAGGTCGAAGTCCAAAGGCGGCTGGGCTCGCGGGTAATCACCGTCATTCATCCCAAGCAGGCACACCAGCTTGAAGGGGATCGCGCGCATCGGCATCAAGGTACAGAAGTTGACTGCGCCGGCCAGGAAACGCTGGGACAATCGCCCCTGATCCAATCCGGCCAACCACGCCTCACGCACCACCGTCAGCGGCAATTCATCGTGCAGCCCCACCGATTCACAGGTTTCCAGCCAGGTTTCACGCAAGTCTTCGAGCTGGGCCAGCAAATAGTCGTCATGCTCGTTGCTTGCCTGGAAAAACAGCTGCATCAGGTCTTGCAGGCGTGAACCCCATTGCTGTGGCGATGCCGGCCGGGTGAGCTCCTGATGGGCGACTTCCAGGGCATCCAGCAAAGCAACCAGGGGACCGATCAACGCCGCATCCAGGCCACCGATCTCGTCATAGGGCTCAATGCCCTCATAAGCGCTCGAACTGCCGACGGCATACCCCAGCAACATGCGACGCAAGCCGAAATGCCAGCTGTTCTGCTCAAGCTCGGCAGGCAGGCCCAAGCCGGCACGGTGTTCGGCGCTCATCCCCCAGCGAATGCCTGCCCCTTCGATCCAGCGGTGCAGTGTCGGCAGGTCGGCCTCATCGATGCCAAACCGTTCGCGCAACGCCGGAACATCCAACAGATCGAGGATTTCGCTGACCGGGAAACGACTGTCCGGCAGCTTGAGCAAATGTTCGACGGCGATCAGCAGGGGATCACGTCCACGCTGGCCCTGGTCGGTCAGCGTGAAGGGAATGAAACGCGGGTCGCTCCTGTCGAGCTGGCCGAATACTGCGCGAATGTGCGGGGCATAACTGTCGATGTCCGGGACCATGACGATGATATCCCGTGGGCGCAGGGTCGGATCCGCACTGAAGTGGGCCAGCAATTGGTCGTGAAGAATTTCGACTTCACGCTGGGCGCCATGGGCCACATGAAAACGGATCGAACCGTCTCGCGCCGTATCGACGACAGGCCAGTGTTCCCGGGTTTCATCCAGGGGGCGCAGCTCCAGGATGTCATCCTGCAACTGGCTGAGAAGGGTCGTGGGCGTTCCATCTGTAAACAGGTCGATGCGCCCATCGCGAAATACCGAGCGATAGCTGTTGGGGTCATCGTAGCTGTCGAGCAGGTTGATATAGTCGCGCCCTTGCTTGCCCCAGGCGGCCAATAACGGATGGGCATGTTGATGCAGGGTTTGCGGATCGAGGACGACGGGCATGCCCGCCTTGCGTGCCTGGCGCTTGTATTGGTGACGCAGCAAGTCCTTGTCGGCGACGATGTCCGCCCAATGATGGCGACACGGGTTATGCACGCAGAGCAGAACCTGGCTGAACCGGGAAAGGCCGGCGAGCGCCTCCAGGACCTGGGCAGGCAACGAAGAAATACCAAACACGATGACCCGTGCGGGCAGGCCTTTCGGAGCGACTTGCAGGCTGTTGATACGCTCGATATAGCGCTGATGAACGCCGGCACGGCTTTGCGCCATGCCTTGCTCCCCCACATCCAGCAACAAGGCTCGCCACAGTTCCGCTTGCCAGCAATTTGCCGGTGCGAGCGGTTTGATTTCGCCTCGGACATTTCGGGTCTGGTGTCGACCTTCCGCCCAGTCCTCAAGCCAGTCGGCCCGGTAGACCTGGTACTGGTCGAACAGATCGGCAAGACGCTCGGACAGTTGATAGCGTTTGCGCAAGTCGGTGTCGTGGGTCAGGAATCGTCGCAGAGGTTCGAAATGCGGCTGCTCGATCAACTGCGGTAGCAGGCGCATCAGGCGCCAGGTTAGCGGAGCCTTATCCAGCAGAGACTTGGCCGGAATTTCGTCGCGTCCCAGGACTGTTCGATAAAGTTGCCACATGAAACTGCCCGGCAGTTGCACATCAATGGCTGCTGCAATACCGCAGCCGCCGGAATCATCGTCTTGCGGGTCTTCAGCCAGCGCGAGCTTGAGCCATTGGGCGATGCCGTTGCTCTGTACCAGGGCGATTTCATTTTCAAGGGGGGCCAGCGGATAGCGCCGCATCAAGCTGATCACCAGGCTGCGCAATTCATCAAGGCGATTCCCGTGAACCACCATGAAAGCTGGGCTAAGGGACGTAGCGTCCGGCATGAAAGGCATCCTTGAAAATGCAAAAGCTAGGGGCAGAACCTTAGCACTGTCGGGGGGTTGTGACAGCCGGAAGCTGTCCGCGCTTGCCGTAAGAACTTTCCCGCGGACAAAACAAAACCCCTACCTGCATCAGCAGATAGGGGTTTCGGAATTTAATCTTGACGATGACCTACTCTCACATGGGGAAACCCCACACTACCATCGGCGATGCATCGTTTCACTGCTGAGTTCGGGATGGGATCAGGTGGTTCCAATG